>NZ_JAAOKO010000009.1:0-226280 GCF_018320795.1 Stenotrophomonas sp. PE591 | reverse complement strand
TTTCGCCAGCTGCTGCAGTCCCATGACGTGGTCCAAAGCATGAGCCGGCCTGGCAATTGCTGGGACAACGCGGTGGCCGAGAGCTTCTTTGCGACGCTCAAGACAGAAGAGGCTGCCGAGCCTTACGCCAGTAGGGAACAAGCCAGCCAGTCCATCGCTGCTTACATCCACGGCTTCTACAATCCAGCCCGGCTACACTCGGCGCTGGGCTACCACTCGCCTAACAACTACGCCCGGCAGCTCCGGGCTGCCGCCTGAAACGGCTTCATGGCGTCCGTTTTCAGGGGGCCAGATCAGACGTCCGCTATGAAGGGGCGGGCCGCGATCACTTGATCTTGAGGCATTGGCCCCAGTCACAAGGGGTGGCGGGACCGTGGTCTATATCTTTCAATGGCTTACGGGCGGCGGAGTCCAGGATTGTTTCGCCCAACTTATGCTTTAGTCCTGCGGCCAACTTGTACTGGAGCGTAAGGCACAAGTTGGCGGGTTTAAGGCCTTTGGCAGCTTGCCGCCTTAGGAAATTCAGCTACTTATGGGCCGTGGATGGTAGTTTTGTAGGGTGCGGCCAATTTGTGCTGTAGATGGGTGGCCAACTTGTGGTCACGCCCACATGCAGGTCTCATCGCTCCCCAACGCGAACTGCAGCGTCGGTACCATCTGATCCGCACACAGGGATCGACCATGGCCAGCACCGATACGCCGGTGGAAGACTTCACCAACGAAATCGAAGACAGCCGGCACCTGTTTGCCTGGTGCCTGGTCCACTATGGACAGGTGCCCGAGGCGCTGGCACTTGAACAGGCACGCCAACGCTATCCCGACCAGAGCCCCGGCCGCGAATACGAACACGCGCTGATCTTCCACGACGAGCCCTGGCATTGGGCGATGCTGCAGGTGGAAGGGGAAGGTTATTGGCACCGGCGCCCGGAACTGGCGCAGCCATCGCTGGACTATGAAGCCGAATCGGACGCACTGTGCCTGGCCCGCGGTGAGCGGGTCCCACTGCTGGATGAGGACGAGTACCTTGGCGCGCTCGCGCATGCGCGCCACATGCGTGCATGGACGCTGGTCCATCAGACAGGTCGTTCGCCGGATGAAGCGCGCCAGGAGGCGCTTGGCCACTACGCGTATCATCCGCGCCATCATCGCGGTCGATTTCAGGTTCATGATCCGCGTGATGGCTGGCGTCATGTGATGAGCGTATTGCATGGCAACGATTACTGGGCGCGACCAGAGTTGCAGGAACCGCCAGAGGCCTATTGGAGCGAGTCCCGCGCCTTTGTTTCGGCGCAGGGAATCCGCTTGCCGGACCCTCCGGGCTGAGGCCTGCTCGGCCGGCGAAGGCGCAGCACCGTCGATCACCGCACTCTGTGCCGAATGACACATGCCCCGCCATTTCTGCTGGCGGGAAGATGGCGGCATCCCGAAGTGGAGTGATCTGATGCCTGGTACGCTCAGTCGTCGCGCCTTCCTGGCCAATGTCGCGGCTGTTCCGGCGGCCACGCTCATGCCCACCGGTGTTGCCACGGCGGCGCAGCCCACCGTCACCACCGGGAACCTGATCGAAGCGGAGCGCAGCGTGATCCGCTCCGCCATGCAAGGCAGCGGCATCGGTGCCGCTGCCGTCTGCCTGGTCGAAGGCGGGCAGGTGCGCTGGCTCGAGGGCTTCGGGTACGCGTCGGGTCACGGTAGTGCAGCAGTAGACGCCAGTACGATGTTCAGCATCCAGTCCACCTCGAAGAATTTCGCGGCGGTGGCGGTGCTGTTGGCCGTGCAGGACGGCATCCTTGATCTGGATGCGCCCATTACCCGCTATCTGCCGTCGTTCACCGTGCGCAGTCGCTTCGAGCATTCCCCGCAGGAGCGCATCACCCTGCGCCTGCTGCTTGCCAACCGCGCGGGATTCACGCACGAGGCGCCGTTGGGCAACAATTACGAACCGGCGTCACCGGGCTTTGATGCGCACGTCCGCAGCATCTCGCAGACATGGCTGCGCTTTCCGGTGGGTACGCGCTATCGCTATTCCAACCTGGGCTTCGACCTTGCCGGTCATGTCCTTGAGCAGGTTGCGGGCATCGGCTATCCGGCCTGGCTGCAGCGCCGGATCTTCGAGCCACTGGGAATGCACGACAGTACAGCCGATGCGTCGGTCTACCTGGCAAGCAGGGGGCGGGCACTGGGAACCCAGGAGGGCTATGCGCAGGTGCCGCCAGTGACACCGCTGGTGGTGTCGGGAGGCGTCTGGACCAGTGCCGTCGACATGGCGAAGTATCTTGGCTTCCTGCTCGGTGGCGGCCGATCCGGTGCGCAGCAACTGCTTGAGCCCCGTCTCTGGGACGAGATGCATGGTTTCGGCCTGGGCGGTGACTACGGGCTCGGTGTAATGCGCAGCGAACGCCTCTACGGTAGTACACCGGTGCGGCTGCTGCACCATCGCGGCGGAGGATTCGGATTCGGGTGCGTGTTCACCTACTGCAGGCAGGCCAACGCTGGATTTGCCGCGATGTTCAACCGCGCGACGTCCGCGGGGTACGGCATCGGCGAGCGTCTGATCGATCAGCTGCTGTCGGCGCGTTTCGGGCCCCGCCAGCCGCGTGTGCCCCTATCGTCCCTGGCGCCGATCAGGTTGAACCAGGACCAGATCCAGCGGATGGCGGGAGACTGGATAGGGCGCAGCGGCAAGGCGAAGATCGTGGTTGCCGGAAGCGGTGAACTGCAACTGCATCGTGGGGCGCAAGCTGTGGGCAGACGGTTTGCGGCCATCGACGGCGACCAGCTGTTCACCGCGGACACCGATGGAGAGGTTGCGACGTACCGTCACCATGCGGCGACGGAGATGCTGCCGGCGCACCTGGAATGTACGAACGGCGAGGATAGCCTGGACCAGAACGATCCCATCGATGGGTCCACCGGGCCGCACGCGCCCCATTGGCAACCCTGGCTGGGGCGCTATCGCATCGACCAATGGGGAAAACCGTCGATGTCCGTTGTGCTGGAGCAGCGACAGGGCTGGCTGTACATCGATGGCATCCGCCTGGTCACTGAAGTGGAGCCAGGCCTGCTGTTCACCAGCGATGGCGAAGCGGTGGATTTCCGCAGCTCCCAGCCGACATGGCGCAACCTGCGTCTGCAGCGCGTCCAGCCCGTGGGCCAGGGATGATGGCGGCATGCCGCCATCATCCGCGCCGCCCACGCCCATCGATGCTGTAGCGCCCCGCCCCGGTGCAGGCCAGCAGCAGGAAGCCACCGGCCAGCCCCAGGTTCTTCAGGAACATGATCTGCTGGGTGGGGTCGCCAACGTTGTGGTGGAAGATGAAGGCGGTGACCAGGCTGAAGCCTGCCAGCACGATCGATACCAGCCGGGTCTGGAAGCCCAGCAGGATGCACAGGCCGCTGCCGATCTCAAAGGCGATGGTAGGCCACAGCAGGATGCCGGGTACCCCCATCGCTTCCATGTAGCCCTGGGTACCGTTGAGGTCGCCGAGCTTGCCGATGCCGGACACCAGGAACAGTGCCATCAGCAGGATGCGCGCAAGCAGGTAGGCGAGCGAATGCGATGAGTTGCTCACGTCGAAGTCCTCGGAGATGGCTGCCGAAGGTGATCGGAGCCCACCGGCAGTGAAGCCCGTGTCTACGTACCGGGCAAGGCGGCTTGACAGCTGGCCGGCCGCAGGACACCTTTCCATCATGACGATCGATATTGAATCGCTCAGCCTTCGGGAGCTGGGCGCCTTGGTGGTTGCCGCTGAACAGCGGAAACAGCTCATTTCCAGCCGCCGTCCGGCCAGCGCGGTGCGGCGGATGTTGAAGGCTGCTGCGGCCGAAGCCGGCTACACCCTCGAAGAACTCTTCGGTGGCGAAGCTTCGGAAACACCTGCGCCCGCCCGCAAACCCACCCGCCGTAAATCCGGCAAAGTCGCGCCCAAGTATCGCGACCCGGAATACAAGCGCCTGACCTGGACCGGTCGCGGGCGCATGCCGCGCTGGTTGGCGTCCAAGGTGTCGATGGGCCACAAGGCCACCGATTTCCTGATTCCTGGCTTGGCCAGGCCGACCGCTGGCAAGACCAGCACCATCGGCAAGCGGACTGTCATCAAGAAGGGATGAGGCTGCAGCACTGCTACCCTGCCCGGGTCTTTCAACCAAGGAGCACCGGATGGCACACGAGGGTGGCATGACGATCACGCCGAAAGTCCTGTACACAGCCGCAGGCGTGGCCGTGCTGGTCAGCCTGTTGGCCTGGGCGGTGGAGTGGAGCGGGATGGCCTATGTCTGCCCATACTGCCGCGTACAACGCACTGTCATCGGTGTGCTGGGCGTGCTGACATTGTTCGCGCGGCCGGGGAGCCTCATCGTGCCCTGGTTGTCGTACACAGCGGGCGGCTTCGCGTTCGTGGTTGCAGCGATGCAGCACTTCAACGGCTGGAAGCGCATTTCCGCCGGTGATTTCAGTTTCAACGCGCAGTGGTACATCGACCCGTGGCTGCTTTCAGGCGGCGCGATGCTGATCCTGGTAGCGCAGCTGATGCTGGTGCAGGCCGCCTGCCGGCGCAGCTTGCGCTGAGTGTTTCCACCCATGGCGTGGAACTACCCGTTCTGGAATACCGCCAACTGTGCAGCGAACGCGCGCTGATAGGCGGGACGCTGCGTCGCCCGTGCCACATAGGCCACCAGCAGCGGGTACTCGTCGAGCAGGCCACTGCTCTTCAGGCGCAGCAGCACCGAGACCATCATCAGGTCGCCCACGCTGAACCCGCCTTCCAGCCACGCCGCCGCGCCCAACCACGCGGACAGTTGTGAGAGACGCATCCGCACGCGCTCGTCCAGCATCACCAACCGCCGTGCATACCAGGGCTGTTCGCGCTCCAGCACCCAGGCCATCGAGCGCTCGACGATGGGTGGCTCCACCGTATTCAACGCGGCGAACACCCACATGACTGCGCGCATGCGTGCATCCGGACCGACGGGCAGCAGGCCGGCATGCTGTTCGGCCAGGTGCAGGACGATCGCGCCGGATTCGAACAGGACCTGGTCGCCCTCCTGCCAGGTGGGAATCTGTCCGAAGGGATTCCGCGCCAGGTGGGCAGGTTGCTTCATTTCGGCGAAGGTCAGCAGCTGCACGTCATAGGGCACGCCCAGTTCCTCCAGCGCCCAGCGCACGCGCATGTCACGGGCCAGGCCCTGGCCGCGGTCGGGGGGGGGGGGCAAAGGCGGTGAGGATGGGGGACATCGCGGCGCTCCTGCAGGCGGGAAGGCCTGGCTCTTCTGTTCCGACGAACGACGAGGGCGGAAATCGACATCCCTCGATGCGCTCTTCACCCCGCCCGATGCAGCTTCCGGTACTGATCCGGTGTGCACTGCGCGTGCCGCTTGAACATCTCGGCGAAAGCACTGACGCCGGAGTAGCCCAGCTCCTCGGCAATCCGGCTGATCGGCCGGCGTGTGCACAGCGCTTCGGTGGCGCGCACGAACTTCACCCGACCGCGCCAGTCACCGAGTGACATGCCCAGCTCGCTGCGTGCCATGCGTTCCAGCTTGCGTACGCTCATGTGGTGCCGCTGCGCGATATCGGCGATCGACTCGGCTGCCGACAGGTGCTTCTCGATGTACGCCATCACCTGTTTCAGGGCATCGCTGCTGGCGATCGGCAGGAAGCTGGGCAGCACTGCGGCATTGAGGATCTGGTCGATCACCACGGCGGCCATGCGCCGCAGGGCCGGCGTCCGCGGATCGGTCACGCCCTGTCGCGCCAGCTCGTGCAGCAGCTCGCGCAGCAATGGGCTGACTTCCAGCGCACTGCAGCGCTCGGGCAGGCGGCGTGACAACGCCGGCGACAGGTAGGCCGAGCGATAGGCCAACCGCGACCGGTTGCGCGAATAGTGGGGCATTCCCGGTGGGATCCAGATCGCGTAATGGGGCGGGGACACCATCCACTCGCCGTCGATCTTCATCTCCATCACCCCTTGTGCGACGAAGTTGAACTGGCCCCAAGGATGGCTGTGCGTGCCCCAGTCGGTGGGCTCCATCGCACCCTGCCGGAAGTAGACCGGACCGGGCAGCTGGCGGAAGGTGGGGATGGGCTCCATCGGTTGCCGCAACCCAGGGTCGGAGTGACGCATTTTCAGGATGTCCTCGATATGCGCCAAGCGTACGCTGGCCATTCCCCCACGTACACCCACGCTCTTGAACTACCTCTTCCCAATCCTTGCCTGCCTGCTGTGGGGCGCGAATACCATCGTGACCAAGCTGGCCTCGGGCGCGGTCGGTCCCATCGATATTGGTTTCTTCCGCTGGCTGGTGGCGGCCATTGTCCTGTTGCCCTTCGCGCTGCCGCGGCTGCGCAACAACCTGCAGACCGTGCGTGCCAACCTTGGCCGCTTCCTGCTGCTGGGGTGCCTGGGCGGGGTGATGTACCAGTGCCTTGCGTACTATGCGGCGCACTTCACCTCGGCCACCAACATGGGCGTGATCCAGGCATTGATTCCACTGCTCGCATTGGCGTTGTCACGCGTGTTCATGGGCCATCCGGTGCGCGGTACCTCCATTGCCGGTGCGGTGATTTCCACTGTCGGGGTGGCGGCGGTGGTCTCGCAGGGCGACCTGGCACGATTGGCCGCTCAGGGCGTGAACCGCGGTGATGCGATCATGCTGATCGGTGCGTTGGCCTTTGCCGCCTACAACGTGCTGATGCAGCGCTGGAAGATCCCGCTGACGGTGCTGGAATCGTTGTTCCTGCAGGCCACCGCCGCGTCGCTGATCCTGTTGCCGGCGCAGCTGCTGGTCGGTACCGGGGTGAACAATCTCACTGCGGTCGGTTGCATCGGGTTTGCGGCAGTATGCGCGTCGATCCTGGCCCCACTGACCTGGATGACCGGATTGTCACGGTTGGGCGCAGCGCGTGTCTCCGGCTTCTTCAACCTGGTGCCGATCGTGACCGCCGCACTGGCCGTGCTGCTGCTGGGTGAATCGCTCAGTGGCTGGGTACTGGCAGGGGGCGTGCTGGCGGTATCCGGTGTGGTCTTCGCCGAGTACGCAGCGAAGCGCGCGACGATGGCGAGTGGGGGCGAAGCGTCCTGACGCGGTCGGGCCGGACCCGCGCGGACCTCAGCCGTGGCGTGTCGTCCCGCACAGCGCCTGCTCCACCTCCTGCTCCAGCGCGTCGGCGTCGTAGCCGCGCTTGCCCTGCAGGCTCAGGTACAGCGACAGCGGGTCCACGCGGTCACCGCTACCGGTGAAGGCAGGCGGATACGACCATATCTGCAACGTTCCGCTGCGCGTGCAGTCGGGGCCGGCTGCAGGCAGTGCCCCCAGCTTCCGCCAGGCATCGATGTACAGGGCGCGTGTGATGCCGTGGTCTTTCGACGGCACCGCAAGCATTGCTTCCGTCCCTGCCTGGGGGGCGGATTGAGCATGTCGGGCCAGAACGTCGGCGACCTGTTCCCAGCAGACCTCCACTTCCTTCAGCACGGGGGAGCGCAGGAACGGCTGCGCTCTCGCCCAGACTTCGCCGCGGCTGCCGGCGAGTCTCAGGAAGCGTTCGCGTCCGCCGGTGGAGCGTTCGGCCAGTCCGCGACCGACCAGTTCAGCGGAGAGCCTCGACGCGGTCATCGAGGTGTATCCGGCAGCACGGCTGACCTCACGCGGCGACCACCAGCGTGCCTGGCCGGACAGGAGTACGTGGATGAGCACGGCCTGCGCCGAAGGCAGCAGCGAAATCGCCTTCTTCTCGTGGTCGGGCGCATCGCGGAACTCGATCGCCAGGCTGGGGGCGTACAGCTGGTTGTGCGGTACCACGAAGTCGATATGGTTCTCGACCAGGAACCTGCGCTGGGTGGGGGTGAGGTACGGCGAGACATACAGCACCATGGCCTTTGCCGCTGAGCGCAGCACTTTCACATCCTGGATGACGCGGCTGCTGGATTCGCCCGGGACGCGTGGAACTGCCAGCATCGCCGGCGTTTCACCATAGAGGGTCAGCTCGGCGATGTGATAGCGCGAGGCCATGGTCTGCGGGATGAAGCGTGCCGCAGCCACGGGGCCGACCACCGAGGCCAGGCCGGGCAGGATCCGGCGCAGGTAGCGCTGCGCATCCATGACCAGATCGGTCAAGCCACTGTGTACTGCCGTTGTCATCGCTTGCTTCCCTTGGACCAGCCTCATCCCCGCAGCGGGGAGGGGGTGGTCCATCGCATTCAGTGGTGAATCCGGAGAGGTCGGGCGAGGTGGATGCCACGCGGGCGATCCTCGCTTGCCTGCTCCATCTGCTGCCGTTGCGCCAGTGTTGCCGGGGATGTTGGAGATTGGGTCGAAGTAGCGTGGAGATTGGGTGGAGGTTGTGTGCGGCGTGGCCGGCGGAACTCCCCTTCCACCGGCCACGTGCACGGACGCTACGATCAGAAGCGCTGCGAGTACTTCACGTACACCGTGCGGCCGATATCGAAGCCGCCGTAGTAGGGGAAGGAACTCTCCGGCTTGGAGAACATGATCGGGCCGCGATGGTCGAACACATTGTTCGAGCCCACTGCCACGGTGCCATCCCAGGGCAGCCTGTAGCTGATCTGGATGTCGTGGAACGCATTCGAGCCGACCCTGCGCACGGCATCCGGTTCGCCGTTGGCGATGCGTTCGGGCGCGGTGCAGGGCCGGTTTGGCATGCAGCCTTCCATCATCCCGGAGTAGTAGCGCACCGTGTACTGGGCCGAGAGGTTGCCCAGCTGCCAGTTGACGCCGAGATTGGACCGCAGGCGGAACACCCCCGGGCGTCCAATACGACCGTCCATGATGGTGTCACCGGCCGAGTTCTGCTTCTCCTCGTCGTACTTGGAGACGTAGCTGTTCTGCAGGTCAAGGGTGAAGCGACCGAACGCATACTCCGGCAGGCGGTAACGGATGCCCAGGTCCCAGCCCTCGGTCTTCATCGCGCCGAGGTTGGTCAGGCCGTAGAACATGCTGGTGATGTGGCCATCAGCGGCACGCTTGACGCTGCCGCAGCGCGAGGCATTGCCCAGCACGTAGCAGTCACGGAGGATGCGATCGACGTTGTCCTCGATGATCATGTTGGTGATCTTGTAGCTGTACCAGTCCAGGTTGATGTCCAGACCGTTGACCCAGCGCGGGCTCCAGACCACACCGACGGTCTTGCTCTTGGACTCTTCCGGGCGCAGGTTCGGGTTCGAGCCCGTGGTGAACTCGTTCGGGGTCGCGCACGGGTAGCTGGTGCAGGGCTTCAGGCCCTGGGCCAGCTGCTCGTAGCCACGCGGAACACCGGCGGCGTTGCAGGCCGCGTTGCCGTTGACGCTGTTGGTGGCGCCGATGCCGCAGGGGTCCACGTAGGTTTCGAAGCTGGTGCCCAGGCCGCCATACAGGTCGGAGATGCTGGGAGCACGGAAGCCCTCGGCGAAGGTGCCGCGCACCATCAGCTCCTCGACCGGGCGCCAGGCGAAGCTGGCCTTGGTGTTGGTGGTGCTGCCGAAGTTGCTGTAGTCGGAATAGCGTGCCGCAACGTTGACGGTCAGCTCCTTGGCGAACGGAAGGTCACGCAGCACCGGCACATTCACTTCGGCGAAGACTTCATTGAGGCTGTAACCGCCTGCAGTGGTCTGTGCCCCCAGTGCAGTGCTCTGGCGCGACTGGGCAAAGGCGTCGGGAACGTAGCGTCCCTCTTCCTTGCGGTACTGGTAGCCCATCGCCACCGAGAGCTCGCCCGCCGGCAGTTCCAGCACCGGCCCGGAGATGTTGGCGAAGTAGCTTCGGGTCTTGGTGATGCCGGTATCGGTGAACGTGGGAAACAGGAAGCGCTGCAGTTCCGGGTCGGCAAGCGAGCCGGCGCCAGCAACGCCGTACGGCAGCAGCGGATTCCAGGCCAGGCAGCCGGCGATCGGTGCACCTGCGCTGCCACAGCGTGCTACACCGTTGCCATCAACAAAGGACTGTCCCAGCGCTTGGCGCGAGGCGATCAGGCTCATGTCACCACGGCCGGTCTTGGTCACCTCGTTGCGGTTGAACAGCGCGCCCACCTCCCAGTCGAACGTTCTGCTGGCCAGTTCGAAGTAGCCCGACAGCGTCGGTGCCACGCGCAGCGACTTCAGCTTGCTTTCGGTCGTGCGCGGAAGCTCCCACAGGCGGCGGTTGAAGGCGATGTCATGGCCGACCGGGTTGAACGCACTGTTGCCGGCCAGCGGCGTCCCGAACTTGGTCGATTCGTAGGGGTAGCCGGCAATCTGCTGGTCCGAGATGCGCTCGTTGTAGCCGATATCGGTGGTGAAGGTGATCTGGTCACTCAGTGCATAGTCGGAGCTGAGGAACAGCGACCGGCGCTCGATGCCGGTCTGTACATGCATCTGCTCGTTGCCGTTGGAATACTCGGCCGGCGTGATCGGATGGTAGTCGTTCGGGTTCTTCGGGTCGCCACCACGATTGAGTGTCTTGAACACGGAATTTCCGGTGGCACAGTCGTAAAGCGCCGGGTCACACCAGGAGCCGTTCTGGCTGAGGTCGCTCCAGCCCGCGCGCGGATAACCCGGCCCCGAACCACCATGCTTGGAGAACCAGCGGTCGCGGGCGAACACCGGGTCGGCCTTCTGGTATTCCAGGGCCAAGGTGTAGCCACCTCGCTCGCCGCGCGCGCCGGTAACGAGCGAGAACGTGCTGTCCTTGCCGTCGCCCTGGCTGAACTGGCCATGCTGCGCCGAAAGCTCCAGCCCCTCGACGCTCTTGCGGGTAATGATGTTGATGACGCCGGCGATGGCGTCGGATCCGTAGAGCACCGAGGCGCCATCCTTGAGCACGTCGATGCGCTCGACCGCGCTCATCGGAATCTGGCTCAGGTCCTGCAGGCCGCTGGTGCTGGCGCCCAGGCGCTTGCCGTTCACCAGCACCAGGGTGCGGGTGGCGCCGAGGTTGCGGATGTTTGCGTAGCTGCCGCCGACGTCTTCGCCGGACGACAGCGTGCGCGAACGCGAGAGCGCTGGTGCGCCGGCCGACGTGAGGTTCTGCAGGACGTCGGCGATGGTGGTGAAGCCCTGCTGCTCGATCATCTTGCGCGAGATGGCAAGCACCGGCTGCTGGGTTTCCACATCCACGCTGCGTATCGCCGATCCCGTCACCTGGATGCGGTCCAGGTTCTTCGGAGACTTCGCAGCGTCGTCCTGTGCATTGGCAGCCGGCGAGAAAACGGCGGCCAACACGGCGCCGATCCCTGCCGAAAGCAGAGTGTATTTGTAGTGCATTGTTTCTCTCTCCAAATCCGTTGTGTGGTCGCAATGCGCGCGGCGCTACGACCGGTCTGCATTCCGTTACCCGGAATCGAGAGGAACCTAACATCCCGCTCACATTTGAACTGCGTTATGGACGCGTTATCTCGCGCGCCCTTGGCCGCTGTCCTGCACGGGGAGTGCACGTCGCGTCGACGTTGTGCAATGTCGTTTCGCTTCAGTCTGGCAGCTCCTTTCCCGGCATACACAGGAGGCCGCCGATGAATACGCCTGGCAAGCCGAAACCCAGCTGGAAGCAATGGCATGTGCTGCTGGTGATTCTGGCGATTGCGCTGCTGATCAGTGTGATCATCGTCATCGCGCCATGGTGAGGCAGGCATCGCATGCTTGTTTTCCGTGAACATTCAATGATGCCGGCAATGAAGAAGTCAGCACGTGTTCCGCATGGTGATGTGTACATCAATTCGTACTCACCTGGCCGGCACACGAGGACGATGATAGTGAGGTCGAAGGCAGTGCCGACGCGCTGCCATTCTCCACTGACTTTCGAGCACACAGGAGCGACGCCATGAGCACCCAGTCCACCATCGAACATCGCCTCAACGACCTGATCGAGATCGCCCGTGATGGCAAGTCCTTCTATGAGGAAGCCGCAACGAAGGTAAAGGATGCCGAACTGTCGGCACTGTTCACCCGTATCGCCGGGGTCAAGGCGCGGATCGTCGCGGCGCTGAGTGGTTCGGTTGCCGCCAGCGGCGGCAAGCCGGCCGAGCACGGCACCATGGTCGGTTCGATGCAGCAGTTCTACGGCAAGGTGCGCGCCGCGTTTGGTGATACCAACTACGGCTACGTGGCCGAACTGGAAGAATCCGAAGACCGCCTGCTGGGCGCGTTCAAGGATGTGCTGCAGGACAACGATCTGCCGCCGGCGGTGCGCCAGGAAGTGACCCAGCTGCTGCCGGATGTGCAGGAGTGCCACAACGTCATGCGGGCACGCAAGCACGCCATGAAGGCCGCCTGACGTCCCGCGCCGGGCGGCCGATCGCGGCCGTCGAGCCCCGGAGGCGCGTCATGGCCCGGGAACCTTCGCAGCCCGGCAGGGCTGCGAAGGACCGGGCGTCCGGCCCCGTTTCCATGGTTATACTTGGCCGAGTCCAGGGAACAGGCGCGGCATGACGAAGGGGGCTTCGTCCAGCATCAACGTCAATCGCCAACCGGATGCAGCCGCGTCCGGTTTTGTGCGTGTGCGCGGTTTGCTGTGATGTGCGCTTCGCCGGTCTTTCCGTTGCCTGGTCCTGGTTGTCCCATCGCCATCCATTGCGAACAGGCCCACTGACGATGCGTCGAGTCAATGCACTTTCCGCGATGATGTTGCTGGGCACGGTTGTGGGAAGTGCGGGGGCGCAGTCCTACAGCAAGACCAACGTCATCACCTATCACGATGATCTGTCGAAGTGGGTGCTTGGCCAGGTCCGGACGTCGGTCAACCAGGACACGGGCCGGACCGAGTCCCAGGTGGATTATGACCCGGCCACCGCGAAGCCCCAGCGGATCCATGCCTTCGGCCAGCTCCAGCAGACCATTCACTACAACAGCGACGGTACCGTTCGCGCCGTGGTGGATGGGCGTGGCAATACGGTGAGCCTGTCCGGCTGGAAGCGCGGCATCCCCGGGAACATCCAGTATGCGGATGGTTCGACCCAGTCTGCCGGCGTGGATGACAATGGCTGGATACGCTGGATCACCGATGGCCGGGGCAACACCACGCGTTACGACTACGACGCGATGGGGCGCATGTCGCTGGTCGACTACCCCGACGGCGATACGGTGGACTGGGCGTCCACCACGACACAGTTTGCCCAGGTGGGCGGCGCCGAGTACGGCATTCCTGCCGGTCATTGGCGGCAGACGGTCAGCACCGGCAATGCGCGCAAGGTCACCTACTACGATGCGCTGTGGCGCCCATTGCTGGTGCGCGAGTACGACGCGGGCAATGAAGCCGGCACGCAGCGGGCCTCTGTGACCGCCTATGACACGGAGGGGCGGGTCACCTTCCAGTCCTATCCTGTCGCGGGGGTCGGTACGGTCCAGGACGCCGGAACTGGCGTCCGTACGACGTACGACGCACTTGGGCGGGTGGTCCAGGTCAGCCAGGATTCCGAGATTGGCGCGTTGGTCAGCACAACCGAGTACCTGCCGGGGCGGCGCGTGCGCACGACCAATGCCAGGGGTATCCCGACCGTCGTGACCTACACCGGTGCAGATGCCGCGAAGCTTGACTGGCCGGTACGTATCGAACTGGCCGAGGGAGCCGTGCTGGATATCCCGCGGGACGTCTTCGGCAAGCCGACGTCGATCACCCGCAGGGCCAGCAATGGCTCGGTGACGTCGACCCGGCGCTATGTCTACGATGCGGCGCAGCGGTTGTGCAAGACGATCGAACCGGAAACCGGCGTCACCGTATTTGACTACGACGCCGCATCGAACCCGGTTGGAAGCGCGCAGGGGTTGGACCTGTCCGATGCAGGCAACTGCAACCAGGACATTGCTGCGGCGAGCGGGCGCCGGGTGGTGCGTTCCTATGACGCACGCAACCGGCTCGCATCACTGCAGTTCCCCGACGGCAATGGCAACCAGCGCTGGAGCTACTGGCCCGATGGCCTGGTCAAGCAGGTCACCACGTTGAACGCCGGGGTGGAGACGCACAACAGCTATGCGTACAACCGTCGCGGGCTGCTCATCGGTGAGGTGCAGAGCCCCACCGATGGCGAAGCGCTGGCGATGGGGTATGCCTACGACGCACTGGGCAACCTGTCCGCGCATCGCTATCCCTCCGGCAACGTGGTCGCGTATGCGCCCAACGCGCTGGGACAGGCCGGGCAGGCGGGCTCCTACGCCGCTGGCGTGGTCTATTACCCCAATGGGGCGATTCGTCAGTTCACCTATGGCAACGGCATTGTCCACTCGATGGTGCAGAACGCGCGCCAGTTGCCGGATGAAAGCCAGGACACCCTTGGCGCAACCCGGATCCTCAGCGACGGCTACGACTACGATGCGGTCGGCAATGTGATGGCAATCACTGACGGTGCCACGGGCCGCAACCAGCGTGGCAACCGCAATCTGGGCTATGACGCGCTGGATCGGCTCGTTTCGGCTTCCTCGCCCATGTTCGGCTCGGCGAGCTACAGCTATGACGCGTTGGACAACCTCACGCGGGTGACGATTCTCGGCCGTGACCATCACTACTGCTATGACAACGCCTGGCGCTTGACCAACGTGAAGATCAACGGGTGCGGAGGGTCAACCGTGGTCGGCCTGGCCTACGATGCGCAGGGCAATCTGCGGGCGAAGAACGGACAGCCGTTCGCCTTCGACTTCGGCAACCGGCTGCGTGCGGCGGCAGGTTCCGAGAGCTACCGTTACGACGCTGACGGTCGCCGCACACAGACAGATTCATCGTTCGGACGGATCACCTCGATGTACGACCACGCCGGCGTCCTCCGCTACCAGGCGAGCGAGCGCGAGGACAAACGGACCGATTACATCACGCTGGGCGGAAGCCTGGTCGCCAAGGCAGCGGTGCCGATGCGTCGTTCGCCGGCCGCGAAGGACTTCGTTGGGTGGTCGCCTGTGGCCTCTGCCGTCCGCTACGTCGTCGAGGAAAGCGTGGACGGGGTGACCTGGACCACGGTCTACGAAGGCAACGCCGCGAACTGGACGTCGGCCGCACGCCCTGCCACCAGCTATGCGTATCGCGTGCTTGCCTGTGGCGCCACGGGGAGCTGCACGCCGGTGTCCGATGTCTCGCATGTCCAGCGTCCGCAGGGTGACATCGTGCCCCTGCTGTACCAGCTGCTGCTGGGCTGAGCGTAGCGGGCTGCACCGGCCGCAGTGCACCGTCAACCGGTTATTCATGACAGGGGAAGGAAGAACATGGCTGGAGTACGTGCTGTGTCGTGCCCGCGTGGCGCCATCGGCGGCAAGGTCCTGCTGGCGGTGGTGGCAGTGCTGGGAACTGGCCTGGCCTCAACGGCAAATGCTGAGCCTTACAATCTGGAAGGCCATCGGATCGTATCCGTCGCAACTGGCTGGGGCGGGGAAGGGTTCTACCTGGTGACGCAAGGTGTGCTTCCAGCGGGCTCGGATTGTGGGGGTGGCAATCGCTTCATTCTCCTCAATGATCATCCGATGCAGAGGGAGATGGTCTCGATGCTGCTCATCGCCTGGCAGAACAAGCTGCGTGTCGGATTGCGTGTCGACGGCTGCACCTCCGGGGTAATGCAGCTGAGGGCCGTGACGATGCCTGAGGCCTGATGTCTGAATCCACAGGGGAACTACATGATGATGAGTGACGCGACGCCGGGCTTCCGCAGGAGGTTGGGAGCGGGGTTGGCCTTGACGTTGGCCTTGTGCCTGTCTGCACCACTGAAGGCGGAGCCAACCAGCGATCAGATGACGATTCTGTCGCTGCGGCCGTACATGGACGGCCCGGCGGGAATTGTGTACGTGCATGTTTCGAGTACGGCTTTCTGCAATACCGATACCTTTGCAATCGACATGTCCCGGCCGGGAGCCAAGGAAGCCTACGCGGCGGCGTTGGCAGCGCTGACATCGGGGAAGAATGTCCGGCTCGAGGCGTTCAACTC
Source organism: Stenotrophomonas sp. PE591 (assembly GCF_018320795.1). Classification (NCBI taxonomy): domain Bacteria; kingdom Pseudomonadati; phylum Pseudomonadota; class Gammaproteobacteria; order Lysobacterales; family Lysobacteraceae; genus Stenotrophomonas; species Stenotrophomonas sp. PE591. The sequence continues at coordinate 210,421 of NZ_JAAOKO010000009.1, read as the reverse complement.
CACCGGGTGCAATGGCTGGGCGACCCGGCTCCAGTCGATCTTCATCCACGCGTAACGCTCCACGGATGGATCCAGGACGCGATGATCCTGGGGTATCGCGCACAGCCCTGGGGCGTGGATAAAAAGGGGGCGGCCCTGAGGCCGCCCCAAACCGTCAGGAGAACACGCGTCTAGAAACGAACCGACCAGCGCATGTTGGCGCTGTGGTCGCGGCTTTCACTGCCGTACTGGCCGCTGTAACCCAGCTCCAGCTGCTGGCGCGGGGTCAGCCACGCCGACAGCCCCAGCTCGGCCACCACGGCGCTGTCGGCAATCGGGGCGCCTTCGACCGCGAAGGTGGTGGTGCTGTTGGCGAATGCGAGGTCGGCCAGCTGGCTGCGGTCACCCGAGGCACGGCGGTAGCCCACGCCCCCACGCAGGTGCAGCCAGCTGTCCTGCTGGAACGATGCCTTCAGGCCCTTGTCGAAGCGCAGGCCCGCGGTGGCGATCGTGGTGCCGGTGTCGTCCACCTTGCCGTACAGGGCGGCTGCACCACCGCGCTCGTTGATCGGCTTCAGGTCCACCTCCACGCGCGCGACCTGCAGGTAGGGTTCCAGCCCGGCCTCCGGGCCACCAAAGCGGTAGCCGGCTTCGATGAAGGCCTGGCGGGTATGCGCGTTGTAGCGGGCGCTCAGGCTGTCGCTGAACCCTGCGAAGTCGACATCGCGGGTGCTCTTCACCTTGTGCTTGCTCCAGGCGACGCCGCCACGCAGGCCGAGGCCGCCCCAGTTGTGACTGGCATATGCACCGAAGTGGGTGTTGTCGATCTTCGACTTGGCACGAAGCGCCTGCTGCTTGACGTCGGTGCGGCCGGTGCCAGCCAGCACGCCGACCTGCCAGCCAGAGAACTCGTGGTCGATACCGGCCAGCAGGCCGTTGCTGTTGGCTTCGGTGCGGGCGGTATTGCTGTTGCCGTCCAGCCTGCTGTTGCCGCCCAGAGCCTGCACCCAGGCGCCGGTGGCGTCGCCCGCATCGGCGCCTGGCGCGACTGCACCTGCACGGCGGGACAGCGCAGCATCGCGAACGTAGCGGCTGCCTTCCACCAGTGCGAGCGGCGTGGCTGCGTGCAGTTCGCCGCTGAGGCCGTCGAGCACGCCGCCGATCTGCTGCGGGAACAGCTGGGTCAGCGGCTTGGGCAGGCCCTGGTTGATTGCCAGCAGGTCCGCCGCGGCGGCCACCGCGCGCTGGTTCGGGGTGGTGGCGGCGCTGGCCAGCGAGGCACCGCGTGCCACGTCGATGCGGGTGCCATTGGCCCCGTAGGCGAGGCTGAACTGCAGGAACGGCGAGAACGCGCTGAAGTCGGTTTTCGCGAACTGGCCGTTGATGCCACCGTCGGCGCGGATGAAGTTGAACTGCTCGCCGAGATAGTAGATGCCTGGTTCCGGCAACGCGACCAGCGTGCCGCCGAGGGTGGCGGTACCGGTCACGTGCAACTGGTCGCTGCGCCCGCCAGGCGCGAGTTCGGCGGCGTAGACGCCGGTCGCGCCCTGCACGTAGTCGCCGTTGATGGTCAGCGTGCCGATCGAATTGCCGGGCGCGATGGTGCCGTCCACTCGGGTGCTGCCCAACGTGCCGATACCCTTCAGCAGGCCGTTGCTACCGACCGTGGTGGTGCCGCCGGTCTGCATGCCATTGAAGGACACCACGCCGCCATTGACGGTCAGGTTCCCGTCCTTCAGAACGCCGCTGGCGCTGACCGTGCTGACGCCACCGGTGGTGGTGAGTGCGGTGGAGACCAGGCTGCCGTTGAGCAGGAACCGGCCGCCTTGCACATCGACCGCCGAGGTGAGGGTGTTGCTGCCGTTCAACTCCAGCGTGCCCTCGCGCAGCACCGCGCCGTTGAAGCTGTTGTCGCCGCTCAGGCGCAGCCAACCGATGCCGGATTTGGTCAGCGTGCCGGGGCCGCCGATGTCATTGGTCCAGTCGTCCCAGGCATCGCCTTCCCACACCTTCAGGCCGCCGGCCCTCTGGTTCATCACCACGTTGGTATCCACGCGCAGCGAGCCATAGCCCTCGATGGCCCTGCGCAGGTCAACCATGCCCCAGCCGTAGATCGGGTCGACGCCTGCCGCACCGAGATCGCGCGCGGTGGTCAGCAGGACGTCGCGCACCTGGGCGTTGTCCAGGTAGGGGAAGCGCTCCATCAACAAGCCGAGTGCGCCGGTGATATGGGGGGCGGCCATGGACGTGCCGGTCTTCAGGCCGTAGTCGTACGTGGGATTCTGGCTGTCGATGAGAAGACGGACGTAGTCTGCGGTCTTCTCCAGCCGTCCCTGGATGTCACCGGAAACGATGGTGCTGAGGATTGCCGTGCCGGGTGCGGAAATGCACCAGTTGGCGGCAGCGCCACAGATGCTCGAGCCTGCGTTGATCACGTAGTCGGTTTCACCATTGGCTGTATTGGGCTGGCGAACGTTGGCGACGGCCAGCCAGTAGGGCTCGATCTCCGGCTTCCAGCGCGGCAGGGCCGCGGTGATACCGGCGACGGCGCCGCTGCCATTGCCGGCCGACCAGACCTGGATCAACTGCGAAGCGGGGGCGTTTGCACTGTCCTTGTAGATGCTTCCGTATACGTCGTAGCCGGCACCGATGCGTGCGTACTGGGCATCCAGTGCGGCCACGGTCATGTTCCGGGTGGAGATGCCCCAGCTGTGATTGATGGCACGCACGCCTTGTGCCTGCAGCTGCGCGTACATGTCCAGCCTTGCGGCACCATCGGGATCCGTCCGTTCCACGGCTTCAGGCAGGTAGCCTCCGCTCGCCTGGCGCCTCCATTCGTAGTAAGTGTCACCAAATACACGGGCGGTCGTCAGATCGGCACCGAAGGCGACGCCGTGCATCCCCGTGCCATTGCGGTTGGCGCCAATGGTTCCGAGGACATGCGTGCCGTGATCGGCATAGCGGAAACCCCATTCACGGCCTGCGGCAATGATGTTGGCCTGCAGGGAAGCAGGCACGCCCGCGCCGAGCGTGTAGTAGTTGATACCCGGTTGATCACCCTGTGTCTGGCTGCACGCGCCGGTACCGCCGACGGTTCCCGGTGACGCACAGTTCGGGCCGATGGTGATGCTGGAGGTGTTGCGGCCGGCGAATTCGGGGTGAGCCAGTGCCGATCCGGTGTCGAACAGCGCCAGGCGCACGCCCTTGCCGGTCAGGCCGCGGGCATACGCGTAGTCGGCCCCCATCGCACCCAGGCCCCAGTCGGCGTTGAATTCATCGCTGCGCCAGCTGGCGGCATCGCCCGGATTGCCGAGCAGGGCGGTGCCGGTTGCCGCAGGCGTGGCGGCCGTCGATGCTGCAGGCGCGCTGACGGCGGGCTGTGCCCAAGCCGCCTGCAGCTGGCGCTGTTGCTGCCATGCGTCGAGCGCCTCGCCGGCCATGGCGGGCGCGGCAGCGGCAAGCAACAGAGAGCTGGGCACGGCCAGCGCGAGGCGGCTGTGCAGCGGGGAGCGGGAGTGGGACGAACGGCCGTGCAGCGGGTGATTCATCGGGCAACTTCCTTGGTGGACGGGCAACAAGGCCGTTAACGCCAATCTGTGGCGACATCCCCCATGCATGTGAAAGGAAAATTGTGAACAGGTTAAGTGTGCGTGACAGTGGGCTTCACTTCGTCTCCCCGTGTCCTCGCTAACGTGGGCCGGCCTGGGCTCACCAGGCTTATCAAGGAGTGATGGCGATGCGTGTTGTCAGGAAGGTGATCGCAGTGGCGGTATTCGCGTTGGCGTGTACCGGTTCGGTGGCAGTGGCAGGGCCGGTCGAGCCCTGCGACCAGCCGTGCTGGCGGGCCTATCAGATGTGCCTGGCCAGTGGCACCGATGCCGGTGAATGCCAGCAGGCGTACAACACCTGCGTGGTCGATCTGTGCATGGGCGTGTGAGTCGCGCCGTTTGAGCCGTACGCGGAGCCCCGTCATCGACGGGGCTCTTCTGTTCCAGCGATCGCCTCAGATGGCGATGCGGTCATCTGGCCCGAGCCCGCTTGCGGGCCATGCACGCAGCGGCGAGGATGGGAAATCGCACCGGAGCCGCTGCACATGGCCGTCAAACGCATTGTCGCCAACATCGCCACGCCCGACCCGGCGCGTGCCGCAGCGTTCTATGGCGGGCTGCTGGGCATGCCGGTGGTGATGGATCATGGCTGGATCGTCACCCATGGCGGGCAGGGCAGTGCGCTGGCGCAGGTGAGCTTTGCCAGCGAAGGGGGTTCCGGCACCGCGGTGCCCGATCTGTCGATCGAAGTGGACGACCTGCAGCAGGTGCTGGAGCGCATGCACGCGGCCGGCATCCCGCTGGAGTATGGCCCTGCCGACGAGCCTTGGGGAGTGCGTCGTTTCTTCGTCCGCGACCCGTTCGGGCGGCTGTTGAACATTCTCGCCCACACCTGAGCGGGAAGCGTTCCTTCAGCGGCGTCTGCCGCTGCGCGTCGGCGCTGCCGGAACGCCGACCATGCGCAGGCAATCCGCTTCCACAGCGGCGATGAAGGCATCGGCATCCTGTGCGGGTGTGGCGATCAGGTCGTCGGTGGCCCCGTGCACGCCGGCATAGATCAACGAGGCGGTGACCTGTGGAGCAGGCAGCTGCCACAGTCCGGCTGCGTTGCCCGCTTCGAGGATGCCCAGCAGCTGCTGCTGGATCGCATTGCGCTCGGCATTGCCCCGCTGGTGGTGGTGATGGTTGGCGTACACCACGTCATGCAACGCGTGGGTGCGCGCGTAGATCTCGATGTTGGCGCGGATCCAGGCGCGCAGGCGCGCTGCGCCATCACTGGCAGGGTGTTGCTGCACTGCCTGCTCGACCTCGTCCATGAACTGCCGCGTGTAGCGCTGCGCCAGCGCCTGCAGGATCTCGGTGCGGGAGGCGAAATAGGTATAGAAAGTGCCCTTGGCCACGTCGGCCGCGGCGACGATGTCGCTGATGGTGGTGGCGTCCACACCCTGCGAAAGGAACAACGCCTGCGCGGCGTCCATCAGTTCCTCCTGGCGGGTTTCGGCGGGCTTGGTGCGAGGCCTGGCGACAGCTGGGGTCTGCATGGTGGGCGGTATCCGGGTGTGACGGACGCCATTCTAGCTGCCCCTTCGCACTGACTGACCGCCGGTCATTGACCGACGGTCAGTCAGTCGATAGGATGCGCGCACATCCTCCCCCCGGGATCCACGCATGAGACGCCTCCAACGGCCCGCCCTGGTGCTGGCGGCCTACCTCGGTACATTCCTCGCTTCGCTGGACATCAGCATCGTCAACGTGGCCCTGCCAACCCTGCAGCAGGCGCTGCAGACCGACATGGCGGGCCTGCAATGGGTGATCAACGCCTACGCGATCGCACTGTCGGCGCTGATGCTGTCGGCCGGTCCGTTGGGGGATCGCTACGGTCATCGGCGGATGTGGCTGCTGAGCGTCGCCACCTTCACCATGGGCTCGCTGCTGTGCGCCTGCGCCAAGGACCTTTCGACCCTGGTCGCCGGGCGCGCGGTGCAGGGCGTGGCAGGTGCGCTGTTGATTCCCAGTGCGATGCCGATCCTGAGTCACGCATTTCCCGATCCGGGCCAGCGTGCACGCGTGATCGGTGGCTGGTCCGCCTTCAGCGCGCTTGCCCTGGTGCTTGGCCCGTTGCTGGGCGGTGCGCTGGTGCAGCGGGCTGGCTGGCCCAGCATCTTCCTGATCAACCTGCCTTTGGGGCTGCTGGCGTTTGTGCTTGGCGCCTGGGGCATCGCCGAGCGACGGCACCCGCAGCACGCCGCGCTGGATCCGGCCGGGCAGCTGCTCAGCATCGGCGCGCTGGGCGCGCTGTGCTATGGCCTGATCGCGATCGGCGAGCAGGGCCTGCTGGCGCCGGTGACGCTTCTGGCGCTGGGCGCCGCAACTGCGGGGCTGATCCTGTTCGGCATCGTCGAGCGGCGGGTGGCACGCCCACTGCTGCCGCTGGACCTGTTCGCCGATGGTCGCTTCCGTATGCTCAACCTGGCCTCGTTCGTGCTGGGCTTCACCGCCTATGCGAGCCTGTTCTTCCTGTCGCTTTTCTTCCAGCAGGCACAGGGGCACAGCGCCGCGCTGGCGGGCTCGCAGCTGGCTCCCCAGTTCCTGTTGATGGGTGTTGTCTCGCTGTTGTTCGGGCGTCTGGTTGCCCGCCTCGGGCTGCATGCCGCGCTGGTGCTGGGCTACGTCCTGGCCGGTGTGGCGATGTGCGCAATGGCCACGTTCGAACCGGCTACTTCGCGCGCTCATGCCACTGCCGTGCTGATGCTGCTTGGCATTGGAATGGGGCTGGCGGTGCCGGCGACCGGCATGGCGATCATGGCCAACGCACCGGCCGAACGCGCAGGTATCGCGTCAGCCACGATGAACGCGCTGCGCCAGGCAGGCATGAGCCTGGGCATCGCGCTGATGGGCAGCCTGATGGGCCAGCGTGCCGTACAGCAGTTCACCGCCTGCGCACAGGTCGCAGGGCAGCAGCGGCTTGTTGCGCAGGCGCGTGAACTGATCCTGCACCCGGGCTCGATGCACGCCACGCCGCAGGTGCTGACCTGGTACCGCAGTGCGATGGCCAGCGGGTTCGGTTGGGCGATGGCGGTGGCGGGTGCGCTGGCCCTGCTTGCGGCGCTTGGGCTGCATCGGCAGCGTGCATCGGCTTGACGCGCAGCATTCAGCCCTGCTGGCGTTGCGGGTCCTCTGCCGTGCGTTCGATCGCCTGAGGCTGTTGTTGCTGCTGGCGCGCGTTGGCGTGGCGTGCGTGTCCACCTTCGCGTCCGATCGTGGCCATGTGCTGGCGGTCGCGGCTGATCGCTTCGCCGCCCTTGCGGCCTGCGACACGTGCTTCGGCCGGACTGAATTCGTGCGCATTGCCGGAGGCATGTGCCGCGCGCCCGCCCTTGGCGGCGATCGCGCGCTGTTTGTCCTGGTCCATCGAGGCGAAGCCCCGGTTGGAGCTGCGCGGGTTCTGATCAGTCATGTGAAATCTCCTGCAGTGTGGACGCCGCCTTCGTGGGCGACGGCGTCCATGCTTGGCCATCGCACGCTAAGTCCAGGTCGCCATCTTCGCCCCGGTTTTCACGCGCCCTGCGCACGGGGATGATCACGCAGCCGGCCCGGCGGCCGCATCCGTCGCGTATTCACTGCCGGCCCTCGGATGCGCGGCAAGGCCGGCGGCCGCAGTGGCGGTGCCGCACATATGTTCGATGATCCTGTGCTGCTGCCCGATGGCTATCAGATAAACGTTCCGGACCGGCAACCGATCAAACTGCGCACCGGTGGCAACGGCGAACGGACCGGTGTCGCGCCCCACGCGGCAGGCGGCGACGATCCACTCTCCATCGCGCGTCAACTGCTGGCTCCGCCGAAGTCGTCAGGATGAACGCACAGTTGCGCGGTCGTCCTATCGCAGATGTCCCGTTGCATGCCTAGAATCGAAGCATCCCGGTAGTTCCCGGGCGCTTCGAGTGAATGGACTCAATGAAGATTCTGTTGACCGGCAGTTCCGGGCGGATCGGGCGCGCGATCTTCGGCGCGCTGGCGGCTGCCCATGAAGTGGTGGGTCTGGACCGCAGTCCGTTTGCCACCACGCGCATCATTGCCGATGTCACCGATCATCAAGCCGTCGTGCGCGCGGTGCAGGGCGTCGACGCGGTCATCCATACCGCGGCCCTGCATGCGCCGCACGTCGGCCTGGTACCGGACGCGGTGTTCCAGCAGATCAACGTGGACGCGACTGCGCACCTGCTGCAGGCGGCGCGCGAGGCAGGCGCACGGCGGTTCGTGTTGACCAGTACCACCGCGCTGTACGGCCACGCGGTGGTGGCAGGGGGATGCCGCTGGCTCGATGAGGATACCGAGCCGCTGCCGCGAACGATCTACCACCGCAGCAAGCTGCAGGCCGAGGCCCTGGCTGAAGCTGCCGCCGCACCGGACTTCGGGGTGCGCGTGCTGCGGATGGGGCGCTGCTTCCCGGAACCGCCGGAACGGATGGCGATGTTCCGGTTGCATCGTGGGATCGACGCCCGTGACGTGGCCAGTGCCCATGCCGCGCTGCTGCTGGATGAGGGGCCGGCCTTCGCCCGCTACATCGCCTGCGCCGCAACCCCGTTTCGGCGCGAGGATTGCCTGGAACTGGCCACCCAGCCGCGCAATGTACTGGCCCGGCGCGTACCGCAGCTGCTGGCCGAGTTCGAGCGCCGCGGCTGGCCGTTGCCGCTGAGCGTCGACCGCGTCTACGACAGCGCCCGCATCCGTAGGGAGCTGGGGTGGCAGCCGCGTTTCGGGCCGGACGCCGTGCTGCAGCAGTACGCCGCAGGCAGCATCGAGGTGTTGCCACGCGCGGAGTGGATCAAGGATCGGGTGGCCGAATAGGGGAAGCGGGGACGGATCCCTGTCCCGTCCCTGAGTGGATTCAGGAATGTGTAGGCCGGTCGCCTCAACCTCGTTGGCAGGCGGCCGCTAACCCGGTGCGCTTCCTGCGCCGGGCGGGTCCCGGCGGCCGGTGGCCTGCGCGACGGATCGCGCGCCTGCGCGGTGCCCTCCCGGCGCCGGTCGTCCTGAACTGCCTTGCGGACCCCTCCATGCCTTCTTCCCGTTCCGCCGCTGCCCGCCGCCCGGGCAGCATCGCCCACAAGCTGATGCTGGGCACCGCCGTCATCGCGCTGCTGTGCTTCGGCCTGACGGCGTTCCTGATCTATCGCCAGGCCAGTGCCAGCCTGATCGATGCCTCGCGCCAGACCATGACCAGCGAGGCCAACGCCGAAGCGCGCCAGGTCGCCGCCGACCTGGGCACGGCGTTTGCCAGCAACGATGCCATGGTCGAAGCCGTGCTCGCCCAGCGTGCGCGGGGCGACGTGCCCGATCGCGCCAGCCTGGCTGCCGTGCTGGGCGAGCAGCTGCGCACCCACCCGGAGTGGCTGGGCAAGAGCACCATGTGGGAGGCCGATGCCTTCGATGGCAAGGATGCCGAGTTCGCCAATACCGCGATGCACGATGCCAGCGGCCGCTACATGAGCTACTGGGCCTGGCATGACGGCAAGCCGCAGCAGTCGACCATGACCGACTACACCGAAGCCGCCGACGGCTCGGCCGACTGGTACGTGGTACCCCGCCGCGACAAGCTGCCCAAGGTCAGCGAGCCCTATGCCTACGACATCGCCGGCCAGCAGGTGCTGATGAGCACGTTGAGCTCGCCGATCGTCGAAAACGGTACCTTCCTCGGCGTGTTCACCGTCGACTTCTCGCTGGCGGCGCTGCAGAAGCACCTGGCGACGCTGACGCCGATGGGCGCAGGCCGCGTCGAGCTGCTTTCGCCCAACGGCGTGGTGCTGGCCTCGGCGAATGCCGCCGAGATCGGCAAGCCGCGCACCGACGCATTGACCCGCAGCATGCTGGCCGACATCGCCGCCGACCGCCGGTTCGAAGCCTTCACGCCCGATGCAGCCGGCAACGTGCGCGTCTACGTGCCGCTACGCGTGGGCAATGCCCCGCAGCGCTTCGCGCTGGGCGTGGTGATGCCGCACGCGGTGATCGTGGCCGAGGCGCGCCAGCTGCTGTGGTTGACGCTGCTGGTGGGCGTGGTGGCCGCGCTGACGCTGAGTGCCGGCGTCTATGTGCTGCTGCGCCGCCTGGCGATCCGCCCGTTGGCCGAAGCGGTGCGGGTGGCGGGTGACGTCGCCGCCGGCAAGCTCGACAGCACCTTGCCTGCGCGCAGCAACGATGAAGTGGGCCGCCTGCTGGACGCGATGCAGGGCATGCGCGGGCAGCTGCAGGCGGTGATGGCGGCGCAGGCGGAAATGGCGCGCCGCCACGATGCTGGCGAGCTGAGCTACCGCATGGACGCCACTGCCTTCCCCGGCGAGTACGGCCGCATGGTGGCCGACAGCAACCAGCTGGTGGCTTCCAGCAATGCGGTCACCCAGCGCCTGGTCGAGGTGATGCAGCGTTACGCGGTGGGTGACCTCAGCGTGGACATGGAAGCGCTGCCGGGCGAGAAGGCGGTGTTCACCGCAGCGATGGCCACCACCAAGAGCAACCTGGCCGCGATCAACGAGCAGATCCAGCAGCTGGCCGCCGCCGCGGCGGCCGGCGACTTCGCTGTACGCGGTGATGCCCAGCGCTTCGACCACGATTTCCGCCGCATGGTGGAGACCCTCAACATCATGATGCAGGTCAGCGATCACAACCTGGCTGAGCTTTCGACGCTGCTTCGCGCGATTGCCGCCGGCGACCTCAGCGCACGCATGCGCGGCGATTTCCATGGCGTGTTCGCGGTGATGCGCGACGATGCCAACAGCACCGTGCAGCAGTTGACCCAGATCGTCGGCCAGATCCAGCAGTCGGCCGCCAGCATCCGCCTGGCGGCGGGTGAGATCGCTGCGGGCAACAGCGATCTCTCGCGTCGTACCGAGCAGCAGGCCGCCAACCTGGAAGAAACCGCCGCCTCGATGGAGGAGCTGACCTCCACCGTGCGCCAGAACGCCGACCACGCGCTGCAGGCCAATACCCTGGCAGGATCCGCCGCTGACGTTGCCAGCGAGGGCGGGGAAGTGGTCAACCAGGTGGTGCAGACCATGGAGCAGATCGAGGCCTCCTCGCAGCGCATCGCCGAGATCATTTCGGTGATCGACGGCATCGCCTTCCAGACCAACATCCTGGCGTTGAATGCGGCGGTGGAAGCGGCGCGGGCCGGTGAGCAGGGCCGCGGCTTCGCGGTGGTCGCCAGCGAAGTGCGCGCGCTGGCGCAACGCTCGGCGGGCGCAGCGAAGGAGATCAAGGAACTGATCGACGCATCCGTGGCGCAGGTCGGTGCCGGTGCGCAGCTGGTGCACGGTGCGGGCCGTACCATGCAGGCCATCGTCGGCCAGGTGGGGCGCGTCAACGAGATCATGGCCGAGATCTCGGCTGCGTCGCGCGAACAGTCCGCCGGCATCGAGCAGGTCAACCAGACCGTGGTGCAGATGGATGAGACCACCCAGCAGAACGCCGCACTGGTGGAGGAAGCCAGCGCCGCGGCGCGGGCGATGGAGGAGCAGGCCGAGCAGCTGGCCGTGGCGGTCTCGCGCTTCCGCCTGCGGGCCGAACCGGAGGCCATGGCCCGCCGCGCGGCCTGATCCCGGAAACGAAGACGCCCGGCGGGGGCCGGGCGTCGGTTGCATCCTTGCCGCGCATCCTGCGCAGGTCTGATGGCTCAGAACATTCCTTCAAACGGGTTCCAGCTGGTACGTCCTTCCACCTTCTCCAGGTAGTAGCTGTAGTTGGTGCTGGAGGCGACCAGCAGGTTCATGGCGATGAACAGCATGCGCCCGACGACGTCCGGAAGGAACATGGAGACGATGGCCAGCACGATGTTGATGCCGATCACCACCAGTGCCTTGCGCCACATGCCAAGAATCAGCAGGTAGATGGCACCGAAGAACAACGCGAAGAAGTTCAGGTTGATCTTCAGGCGGTCACCAAAGGACAGCGCCTTCCAGGCCTGCTTGAAGCCGGGGTTCTTGGGGGCGCCGTGCTGGCGGAAGAAGTTGAAGCGGAACTGCCACTTCGGGCTGAACTGGGACAGGTCAGTGGTATTCATTGGGGGAGACATCCCTGTGAGAAAACGTTTTCATGATAGGACAAGTCCTATTCAGGATCCAAGCGTCACCGTCAAAAATGTGACGCCTGCCTTGTTCCGGCTGCTGCGGCAGGGGCGCGCACCGTCACCCGCCCGCCTTGTTTTTAGGATAGGGTGCGCAATTCCGCTGCCGCACCAGCTGAATCCGTGCGGCGGCGGGATGTCCATGGAGGTTGCATGACCACACCTGCTACACCGGAAAACGCACCGGGACCGGTGCTCCTGCCGACACCTGAAGTGGTGCAGGCACAACAGCTGCTCGCACGCCAGCAACTGGCGGTGGCGATGGACCGTGCACGCACGGCGGCTACGCAGAGCGCGGCGCCCGCCGCCGCGTTGGAAAGCGAGTAATCCGCAACACCGCCGATCGCGCTGGCCCGTCGCCAGCGCGATCGCGGCGGACGCTCTTGGTCAGAACCGCGCGGTCATGCTGAGGAAGTAGCTGCGCCCGGCCACGAAGTAATCGGTGGAGCCTTCCGCATACAGCTTCTTGTCGGCCAGGTTGCTGACGCCGCCGCGCAGGGTCAGTACCTCGTTGACGTTCCAGGCCGCGGTCAGGTCATACAGCGTGTAGGCCTTGAGGAAGGTCGTCGCCGTGCCGGCCTGCCTGCCGGTGTACTGCGCCGACAGGCTGCTGGAAAACACCGCGTCGGGCGTCCAGTCCAGCGACGAATAGCCCGAGAATTCGGGGGTATCGATCAGGTTGCGGCCGGTGGTCAGGTTCCTGGCTTCCTTCATCCATGTCGCCGAGGTGCGCCAGCGCCAGTGTTCGCCGAAGCGGAAGTTGAGGTTGCCTTCCATGCCGCTGGTGCGCGCGCGCTGCACGTTGCTCATACGCGTCCACCAGATGCCGTTGAACCTGCCCAGCGGTGCGTACTCGATCTTGTTCCTGAAGTCGGTGTGGAAGTAGGTCAGGCCGGCATCGACCAGGTCGTTGTCGAAGCTGATGCCGATTTCGCGGTTGGTGCTGGTTTCCGGGTCCAGGTCCGGATTGCCGGCCATGTAGCAGCCGCCGCGGGTATAGCCCAGCGGAATCAGCGAGGTGCAGCCACGGCCACCGGACTGGGTGGCGGCGCTGGCGGAGTTCTCGGTCAGGCTGGGGGCGCGGAAGCCCTTGGAGACGCCACCGCGGATGGTCCATTGCTCGGCCGGATGCCAGACCAGGTAGGCGCGCGGGCTGACGTGGCCACCGAACGTCTCATGGTGATCCAGGCGCGCGCCCAGGGTCAGTGCCAGGGTGCGGTGCAGCTTCAGTTCGTCTTCGACGAACAGGGCCCAGGTATCCACTTCCAGATCGGAGCCGCTGACGGCATTGCCGGTATAGTCGATCGGCGCGCGGCCGATGGTGTCGGTGTTGGTCAGCTCCTGGCGCTTCCACTGGCCGCCCACGGCGAACTGGTGTTCAACGCCGAGGGTGAACGGCGTGGTCAGGCTGCCCTCGATGATCGTATCGGTGGCTTCGGAACGGCCGGTAGCACCGATGTCGTTCCTGTACTCGGTCCAGTACGCACTGATCTTCGAATTGCCGAAGCTCCACTTGCCATCGTGGTTGAGCGCCAGCGAGCTGCGCTTGAGTTCACTGGCACCCCAGGCGCCTTCGTCCTGCTTTTCCAGCGAAGCATCGATGAAGGCCTGCTGCACGCCATGGCCGGCTTCCAGCGACAGTTCCTGCGCGTCGCTCAGTTTCCACTGCAGCAGCGCATCGACATTGCGGTCCTTCTCGCCTGCATACGCGTTGCCGTAGACACCGCCATTGGAGCGATCCGAATCGCGGCGCATGCTGTTGGCACCGATGCGCAGGCCGAAGCGCTCGCCGAGCGGGCCGGAGAACGTCGCACCGATCTGCTGGGTGTCGCCGCGCTTGCCATCGCCCGCGCGGGTATAGCTGTGGGTGGCGCTGCCGTTCCAGTCATCACCGATGCGCTTGGTGATGATGTTGATCACGCCGCCCATGGCGTCGGAGCCGTACAGCGACGACATCGGTCCGCGCACCACCTCGATGCGTTCGATCTGGTCGGGCGAGATCCAGTTCAGATCCTGGCGGCCGAGATCGGGGCGGTAGTTGGTCGAGGCCGAGCTGCCCATGCGCTTGCCGTCCACCAGCACCAGCGTGTAGTTGGACGGCATGCCGCGCAGCTTGATCTTGGACTGCTCGCCGACCGCACTGAGGCCGCCGGTCACGCCGGGTACGCGGCTGAGCAGGGTGGCCAGGTCGTGCACCGGCTGGCGCTCGATGTCCTCGCGGCTGATCACGCTGATGCTGGCCGGCGCATCCTTGATCCATTGCTGGTTGCCCGAGGCGGTGACCACCACGGTATCCAGGTCCTTGGTGGAGGCATCGGCGCTGGCCTCTGCAGCGGCCACGCCGGGCAGGGCCAGCAGGCAGGCGGTGGCCAGGGCACTGGCCAGGCGGGTGCGCGGCAGGCGCGCGGAACGGGAGCGGAACGGCTTGGACATGACGGCTTCCATCGAATGAGGGGGGACCGGATGGAAGCAGCGGGCACACGCAGACAAGCAGGCAGGCCCCCTTCCATGGGTCGTAGGGCGCACGGTTCGGGCCGGCGCAGCTGGGTGGGTCTCGGCCGTACGGAAGACGGCGACCTGCCTGGTTAATGAAATGATAACCGTTCGCGTTTGTTACGATCCAGTACCCGGTGTCACGAAGCGACATTCCGCTGCGCGGTCCGCCATCGCCTGCTGTTTGCTGAATGGGGATAAATCCCGGCGTAGACCTTCGCACTCGGCTTACATCCGGCGCCCTAGACTGGGCCGCATTTTCGATTCCGCCCCGTTGGAGATCGTGTGGGTTCCGGTAGTGACAGACAGCGACTGTGCGGCCAAGGGCCGGTACAGCCAGGACAAGTGCGGGCGCCGGGAAGGCGCGCCGGGAACCTTCGCGCATGCAGCCCGGCCGGGACGGCCGGCCATGCCGATCGTGGGGAGTAAGCGGTGATGGGGGGTCAAACCATCCACGCGGAAGCGGATGCGCCCCGGCTCGACGCCGGCTGGGCGCTGCTGCCGGCCGAATCTCCGCTGCCGATGCCCGAACAGACCCTGCGCGAAGGCAAGCTGAAGGTCCGTCGGCACCGTACCTCGCCACGCCTGATCGGCCTGCGCCGGTTCTACATCTTCGGCGGCACCCTGGCCATGACCGCCATCGCCACCCGCATGATGTGGCGGGTGCTGTCGGCCAATGGCATCAGCGTGCTGGAAGCCTGCCTGCTGGTGCTGTTCGTCGGCCTGTTCGCCTGGATCGCGCTGTCCTTCGCCAGCGCCGTGGCCGGCTTCCTGACCGCCGTGTTCGACCGTGGCTATCGCCTTGGCATCGACCCGGACAAGCCGCTGCCGACCGTGCACAGCCGCACCGCGCTGCTGATGCCGACCTACAACGAGGATCCGCGCCGACTGCTGGCGGGCCTGCAGGCGATCTACGAGTCGGTGGCCGCCACCGGCCAGCTCGAACGCTTCGACTTCTTCGTGCTCAGCGATACCCGGCGCGAGGACATCGCACGCGCCGAGGAGCAGGTATTCGCCGAACTGCGCGAGCGCGTGCCGGACGGCCAGACGCGGCTGTTCTACCGCCGCCGTGGCGACAACAGCGGGCGCAAGGCCGGCAACATCGCCGACTGGGTGCGCCGCTTCGGTGGCGCTTACCCGCAGATGCTGATCCTGGACGCCGACAGCCTGATGACCGGCGACAGCATCGTGCGCCTGGTGGCCGGCATGGAACACAACGCCGATGTCGGCTTGATCCAGACCCTGCCCTCGGTGATCGGTGGCCGCACCCTGTTCGCACGCATGCAGCAGTTCGGCGGTCGCGTGTACGGCCCGGTGATCGCCCGTGGCGTGGCCTGGTGGCATGGCGCCGAGAGCAACTACTGGGGCCACAACGCCATCATCCGCACCCGTGCCTTCGCCGACCACGCCGGCTTGCCAGCGCTGCCGGGGCGCAAGCCGTTCGGCGGCCACGTGCTCAGCCACGATTTCGTCGAAGCGGCGCTGATGCGCCGTGGCGGCTGGGCCGCGCACATGGTGCCGTACATGGGGGGCAGCTACGAAGAAGGCCCGCCGACCCTGACCGACCTGCTGGTGCGCGACCGTCGCTGGTGCCAGGGCAACCTGCAGCACGGCAAGGTGGTCGGCAGCCGTGGCCTGCACTGGATCAGCCGCACCCACATGCTGATCGGCATCGGCCATTACTTCACCGCGCCGATGTGGGCGATGCTGATGCTGATCGGCATTGCGATCCCGCTGTTCCAGGAAGGCATCGATTTCAATGCCCTGCTGCACCTGTCACCCAGCGTGTACTGGCGGGCCCAGGACGAGGAGCAGGTGGTGCGCCTGTTCGCCGCCACCATGGCGGTGCTGCTGCTGCCCAAGGTGCTGGGCTATCTGGCGATGCTGCTGGACCCTGTCGACCGCCGCGGTTGCGGCGGTGCGATCCGTGCGTTCGTGTCGATGCTGGTGGAGACCGTGCTGGCCGCACTGATGGCACCGGTGGTGATGTACGTGCAGTCGCGCGGCGTGGCCGAAGTGCTGTCCGGCCGCGATTCCGGCTGGGACGCACAGCAGCGTGACGATGGTGGCATCTCGTGGATGGCCTTGATCCGTGGCTACGGCGGGCTGGGTGTGTTTGGTGCGTTCATGGGGGTGCTGGCGTGGGCGGTGTCGCCGTCGCTGGCAGCCTGGATGGCGCCGGTGGTGATCGGCATGGTGCTGGCCGTTCCGGTGGTGGCGCTGACCTCCTCGCGCGGCCCGGGTGCCTTCCTGCATCGCCTCGGCCTGCTCGACATCCCCGAAGAGAACATTCCGCCACCGGTGCTGGTGCGCGCCGCGCAGCTGCGCCGGGAAGCCGCCGAGCAACCGCCGCTGTACTGATGGCCCTGCACCAGCGGCATAATGCGGCTCGAACTTGAAGGAGCCGCATCATGCTGCAAACGGTGGAACAGGAAACCGGCGCCTCGCCACAGTGGTCGGTGATCTGGCTGCACGGGCTTGGCGCCGACGGCCACGACTTCGCGCCGATCGTGCCGGAACTGGTGCGTCCGCACTGGCCGGCGCTGCGCTTCGTGTTCCCGCACGCATCGGTGCGGCCGATCACGATCAACAACGGCGTGCCGATGCGCGGCTGGTACGACATCGTCGGGATGGACTTCCGCTCGCGTGCCGACATGGCCGGCGTGCAGGAATCGGTGCTGCAGCTGGATGCGCTGATCGCACGTGAGATCGAGCGCGGCGTCGCGGCGGAGAAGATCTTCCTGGCCGGCTTCTCGCAGGGCGGGGCGATCATCCTCACCGCTGCACTGTCGCGCACCGCGCCACTGGCCGGCCTGATCGCACTGTCCACTTACCTGCCGGAAGCCGAGAGCGCCAGGCGCGTTGACGGTGCGGTGCAGGTGCCGGTGTTCATGGCCCATGGCAGCAGCGACCCGGTGATTCCGCAGGCGGTGGCCGTACACAGCGCGCAGGCCCTGCAGGCGCTGGGCCTGGAGGTGGAGTGGCACAGCTATCCGATGGCCCACCAGGTCTGCGCCGAAGAGATCCAGGCGCTGGGTGACTGGCTGCAGGAACGGTTGGGCGCTGCCTGAGCCATGCCCCCGGCCAGCACATCGCCGTGGATGCCGGAACTGTGCCGCCTGCCGCGGCTGGCGGCGATGCTCGGCCTGGCCCAGCTGGTGGTGGTGGTGCTGGCGCTGGCGCCCGATGGCAGCCGCCACTGGACCTTCGGCGAGCTGCTGTCGGCCAGCGGCTTCGCGCTGTGGCTGGCGCTGGCGGTGACCGCCAGCCTGTGCCTCCTGCGGCAGGCTCTGTCGAGGCTGCCGCCGGTGCTGGGCGCTGTCGCGGCGATCGTGCTGGCGACCCTGATCGCGGTGGTCTGTGCCGGCATCGTGCATGCACTGTACGCGGTACTGGGCGACAACTTCGCCCGCGGCATCAGCTTCTGGCGCTTCACCCTGGGCAGTGCGGCAACCACGGCGCTGATCGCCGCGCTTGCCCTGCGCTACTTCTATGTGAGCGATCGCTGGGCCGCGCAGGTGCAGGCCAACGCGCGTGCCCAGGCCGACGCGCTGCAGGCGCGGATCCGGCCGCACTTCCTGTTCAACAGCATGAACCTGATTGCCAGCCTGCTGCATCGCGATCCGGCGGTGGCCGAACGCGCGGTGCTGGATCTGTCCGATCTGTTCCGTGCTGCCCTGGGCGCGGGCGAGGGCGACTCCACCCTGCGTGACGAATGCGAGCTGGCCGAGCGCTATCTGTCGATAGAGTCGCTGCGCCTCGGCGAGCGTCTGCAGGTGCGCTGGCAGCGCGATGAGCCGCTGCCGTGGGACCTGCCACTGCCGAGGCTGGTACTGCAGCCGCTGGTGGAAAACGCAGTGCTGCATGGCATTTCGCGGCTGCCCGAGGGCGGCACCATCGAATTGCAGCTGGTGCGCGAGGGCAAGGAGCTGCAGATCTGCGTGCGCAATCCCGCACCCGATCCGCAGGCGCCGGGGTTGGCGCTGGCGCGTGGTGCCGGCCATGCCCAGCACAGCATCGCTCATCGGCTGGCCTGGCGCTTCGGCGCCGCCGCGCGGATGACGGCTGGCTGGAGCGAGGGCTACTATGCCTGCCAGGTGACAGTGCCGATCCAGTGAGGGGACGACCGTGAGGGTAGTCATCGCCGATGACGAACCGCTGGCGCGGGAACGCCTGCGCAGCCTGCTGGCGGCGCAGGACGGGGTGGACGTGGTGGCCGAGGCCGGCAACGGCGAGCAGGCCCTGCATGCGTGCGCGGAGCTGCAGCCGGACCTGGTCCTGCTGGATATCGCCATGCCCGGGCTGGACGGCCTGGAAGCCGCCCGCCACCTGGCCAGCTTCGAGCCGCGCCCGGCGGTGGTGTTCTGCACGGCTTATGACGCGCATGCGCTGTCGGCGTTCGAGGCGGCGGCCATCGATTACCTGATGAAGCCGGTGCGTGCCGAGCGACTGGCGGCAGCGATCGCACGTGCACGCACGTTCCTGGCCGGCCGCGACGGCCAGCCGCAGGACAGCGGCGGGCAGCAGGCCCGCAGCATGCTGTGCGCACGCCTGCGTGGCAGCCTGCGGCTGATCCCGCTGGACGACATCCACTACCTGCAGGCGGAAGAGAAGTACGTGGTGGTGCACCATGCGCGCGGCGAGGACCTGATCGAGGAGTCGCTGAAGTCGCTGGAGGAAGAGTTCGCCAGCCGCTTCATCCGCATCCATCGCAACTGCCTGGTGGCGCGCCACGAGCTGGTGGAATTGCGCCGCGGCTCGGGCGGGCAGGTGCAGGCGGTGCTGCGGCATGGCAAGCAGCCGCTGGAAGTCAGCCGCCGCTGCGTGGCGACGCTGAAGCAGGAACTGCGGCATCTGTGAGTGGTCCCGCGCGGCCTGCGGCCGCGACTGCTTACGAGCAACGTCTGGAGCAACTGCAACGGCAACTGCAACGGCGGTTGGTCGGCTCGTTGGTGCTACGTACTGGGTCGGGCCGGGGTGGGGGGGCGGGACACGCTGCAAGTACATCCCTGTAGCTCGATGGCGCCATCCATGGCGCCAACGGTCCCGCCACCCCACCCCGGCCCAACCCTCTCGTTTTTCCCGCGTCGGACGGCAAAGGCATTGTTGTTATCGGGTGGGGAAAGAGGGGTCAGATCCCTTTTCCTGCGGAAAAGGGATCTGACCCCGGAAGCCGTCGGCTGTTGCTTTTGCTTCTGCTTTTTTCTTTTGATCTTCCGTGGCTGACGCACACGGAAACTGTCAGAGGCCGGGCGGGGTGGGCTGCGCAGGGGCGTGAGCCGCATGGATGCGGCGACCGAGCTTACACGGACGTACTTGCAGCGTCCCCTGCGTGGCCCACCCCGCCCGGCCACGCGCGGCTGTTGCTTTCATGACCCCTCCACCAGCCACGAGGGGCTCCGCCGTTGGCCGTATCCCCGCCGGAGGCGCGATAATGACCGGATGGAAACCGTCCGCATCGCCACCCGCAAGAGCCCGCTCGCCCTCTGGCAGAGCGAACACGTCGCCGACCGCCTGCGCCAGGCCCACCCCGGGCTGCATGTGGAACTGGTGCCGATGAGCACCCGCGGCGACGAAGTGCTCGACCGTTCGCTGGCCGCCATCGGTGGCAAGGGCCTGTTCATGAAGGAGCTGGAGCTGGCCATGCTGCGCGGTGACGCCGACTGCGCGGTGCACTCGCTGAAGGACGTGCCGATGGAACTGGACCCGCCGTTCGCGTTGCCGGCAATGCTGACCCGCCACGATCCCGCCGATGGCTTCGTCTCCAACCTGTACGCCTCGCTGGACGCGCTGCCGATCGGTGCGCGGGTCGGGACCTCGTCGCTGCGTCGCCAGGCGCAGCTGCGCGCGCTGCGACCGGACTTGGAACTGCTCGACCTGCGCGGTAACGTCAACACCCGGCTGGCCAAACTCGATAACGGTGGCTACGACGCCATCGTGCTGGCCGTGGCCGGCCTGGAGCGTCTGGGTCTGGGCGAGCGCATCGTCGCGCGCCTGCAACCGCCGCAGTGGCTGCCAGCCCCGGCGCAGGGCGCGGTGGCGGTGGAGTGCGATAGTGGCAATGCGCGTCTGATGGCGTTGTTCGCCCCGCTTGATGACGCGGCCACGCGTGCCTGCGTGGAAGCCGAGCGGGCGATGAACCGTGCGTTGCATGGCAGCTGCCACGTGCCGGTGGCGGCCATCGCGCAGTGGCAGGGCGATGATCTGCACCTGCAGGGGCTGGTTGGCAGCGCCAGCGACGGCCGTGCGGTGCGCGCCGAAGCCGTGGGCCCAGGCAGTGATCCGGAAGCGCTGGGCCAGCGCGTGGCGAAGATGCTGCTGGACGATGGCGCCGGCGAACTGCTGAACGTCTGAGCCATCAGGTAGTGCCGGCCGCTGGCCGGCAACCTCATGATCCCGATTGAATGCGGTTGCCGGCCAGCGGCCGGCACTACCGGAAGAAGAACGGGCGCCCTGGGCGCCCGTTCCGCTTACTTGAACTTGTAGACCACGTTCATCGTGGTCAGCGTATCGGTCTTGCGCTTGTCCTCGGCCACGTCACTGTTGTAACGCGCCTGCCAGCCGGCCTTCAGCGCAAGGTGCTCGTTCATGCTCACCGACACGCCGAAGTCGTTCTGGCCGAAGGTGTTGTACGAACCGGATTCGACCAGCAGGGTGTTGACCAGGTCGGTGTTGTCGGTCAGCGAGTACTTCATGTCGAACAGGCCGCGGCCGATCATGCCGGTGCGGGTGCGGTCGTCCTCGGTGCTGTGGGTACGGCGCACACCGGGGCCGATCTGCGCGTCGAACGAGAAGCGCTCGGTGTTCCACAGGCGGGTGCCGTAACCCAGACCGAACGAGCTCTGGCGGTCGTAGGTGGCGAAGTCGTCGCGCTCGGTACGCACCGTGGCCGTCAGCTGGCGGTGCTCGCCCAGCTGCAGCGCGCTGCCGGCACTGCCGGTGTAGCGGTTGGCGGTGGTGTTGTTGCGGCGGGTGGTGGTGCCGTCGTCGCGGGTCTCGGTCACCTTGGAGCTGGAACGCAGGCCGGCCAGGTCCATGCTGTGCACCCAGTCGCCGTCGGTGTAGCGCAGGCGCAGGCGGCCGTTGAAGCTCTCGGTGCTGCTGTTGCCGCGTGCCGAGGCGAAGCCGAGCTCGCCGCCACTGCCGCTCCACGGCGAAGACATCGCCGCCAGTTCGGAGGCATCCTGTGCATACGCGAGCGGCGCGCACAGCAGCAGGGGGATCAGCAGGGACACGCGCAGGGACATCGGGGCTTCTCCGAAGCGGTTGACAGCCGGTGATGATACTGGAAGCGTGATGGCGGTCAGAATCGATCCAAGGCGCGCTTCAGCAGACGTTGCCGCGGACACCTATTCAGGGCAGATCGATACGCAATGCCGGGTCGTTGAAGCGCGAATAGCGCAGGCGCAGCTGGAAATTGCGGCCGTTGCTGCTGCCGCTGCGCACGATCTGCCGTGGCAGGCCCTGGGCGTCCACCCAGTATTCCAGGCGTTCGCCGGGCTGGGCGCCACGCAGCCGGTAGTGACGGGTTTCGACTCCATCCAGCGAATGGCTGCCCAGGTCTTCGGCCTGCAGCTCGGCAGGCAGGGCGTCGGCCGGCAAGGGATTGCGCCACTGCTCCAGCAGGCCCGGCGGGGTGGGAACCTGGCGGATCGCACCGTCGGCCTGCAGGAACATGGTGTCGCCAATGATCGTCTGCGGCCCGCCCGGGGTCTGCACCCGGAAGCGGTCGGGGGCGACGAAGTCCATGGCACTGCGCACCGGCTGCGGCGCGCCCAGCACCTCCAGCTCGGCATGGAAACTGCCCAGGGCCGCAAAGCGTTGGCTGGCGCCCAGTACGGCCTGGGCCGGATCGGCCGCGGGCACGGGGGCTTCGGTCCTGGCCGGCGCCGGTGCGCGATCGCAGGCAGCCAGCAGCAGGCAGGCCAGCAGGGACAGGGCGGGCAACCGGCGCATCGGGCATTCCATGGGGGTGGGGGCGACCACGATAGCCCAAACGTCCCACACAAGACCCGCGACTCGGACATAATCGGGGGTATGGACCGATACGAACGCATCACCGCCCTGCATCGTCTGCTCAAGTCCGCGCGCTATCCGGTGACGGTGGCGACTCTGCAGGACAAGCTCGGTTGTTCCCGTGCCACCGTCTACCGCGACCTGGCCTTCCTGCGCGATGCGCTGATGGCACCGATCGAGGGCGACGGCGAGGCCGGCTTCCGCTACCAGGCCGACGAGAGCGACCGCTTCGAACTGCCTGGCCTGTGGCTCAGCTCGGAGGAGCTGCACGCCCTGCTGGCCTCGCAGCACCTGCTGGCGCGTACCGGCGGCGGCGTGCTGTCCTCGGTGCTGGCGCCGCTGCAGCAGCGTATCGAGAGCCTGCTGGCTGCCCAGGCCGGTGTCTCCAACTGGCCGGTGGATCGTGTGCGGGTAATCCCGCACCGCGGCCGCAAGTTCGATGAAGGCAGCTTCCGCAGCGTGGCCTCGGCGGTGCTGGAGCGCCGCCAGCTGGCGTTCGAGTACCGTGCCCGTTCCACCGACGAGCCGACCAAGCGCACCGTCTCGCCGCAGCGCCTGACCCATTACCGCGACAACTGGTACCTGGATGCCTGGGACCATGACCGCGAAGCCCTGCGCAGCTTCGCCGTGGACCGCATCCACAAGGCGCGCGTGGTCGACAGCACTGCCCGTGACGTCGCCGACAGCGAGCTGGACGAGCAGCTGGGTGCCAGCTACGGCATCTTCTCCGGTGCGCCGAAGGGCTGGGCGACCATCCTGTTCAGTGCCAAGGCCGCGCGCTGGGTGGCCGACGAGCATTGGCACTCCAAGCAGCAGGGCCGCTTCCTGGCCGATGGCCGCTATGAACTGAAGGTGCCGTACAGCGTCTCACGCGAACTGCTGATGGACGTGCTGCACTACGGCTCGGATGCCGAAATCGTCGAGCCGGTGATGCTGCGCGAGCAGGCCAAGGCGCTGCTCGAGCTGGCGCTGAGCAACTACGAACCCTCCTGACACTCCCCCCGAGAATCCCGTCCCCCATGAAGAAGACCCTGTTGCTGCCCCTGCTCGCCGCTGCGCTGGCCCTGACCGCCTGCGGCAAGTCCGGCGAGCCCTCGCAGAAGCTGGTGGTGGCCGCCACGGCCGTGCCGCATGCCGAGATCCTTGAGGTGGTCAAGCCGATCCTCAAGCAGGAAGGCGTGGACCTGGACGTGCGCGTGTTCAACGACTACGTGCAGCCCAACGACCAGCTGGTGCAGAAGCAGGTGGACGCCAACTACTTCCAGACCGAGCCGTACCTGGATGCCTACAACCGCGATCGCAAGACCGATCTGGTGAAGGTGATCGGCGTGCATATCGAGCCGTTCGGTGCCTATTCGCGCAAGGTCAAGTCGCTGGCCGAGCTGCGCGACGGTGCCGACGTGGTGATCCCGAACGACCCGAGCAACAACAGCCGCGCGCTGATCCTGCTGCACAAGGCCGGCGTGATCGAGCTGAAGGATCCGGCCAACGCGCTGTCGACCCTGCGTGACATCACCGCCAACCCGAAGAACCTGAAGTTCCGCGAGCTGGACTCGGCGATGCTGCCGCGCGTGCTGGACCAGGTCGACCTGGCCCTGATCAACACCAACTACGCGCTGGATGCGGGCCTCAACCCGACCAAGGATGCACTGGCGATCGAGAGCAAGGACTCGCCGTACGTGAACTTCCTGGTCGCGCGGCCGGACAACAAGGACGACGCCCGCGTGCAGAAGCTGGCCAAGGCCCTGACCAGCCCGCAGGTGAAGGCTTTCATCGAGACCAGGTACAAGGGCGCGGTGCTGCCGGCGTTCTGACCGGCGCTACGGACGTTCTGGCCATGCGGTCGTGCCGGCCACTGGCCGGCAATCTGCAAACGCCGCCAAGGATCATGGGGTTGCCGGCCAGCGGCCGGCACGACCTTCAGTCCACGTGGAAGGCGAGGGTGGCCGCCACGGCCTGCTGCCAGCCTGCATAGAGTTTCTCGCGGCGCGCCACTTCCATCTGTGGCTCGAAGCGCCGGTCCAGGCCCCATTGCGCGGCGATCTGCTCGCGGCTGGACCAGAACCCGACGGCCAGACCGGCCAGGTAGGCCGCGCCCAGCGCGGTGGTCTCGGTCAGCCGCGGCCGCAGCAGAGGCACCCCAAGGATGTCGGCCTGGAAGCCGGCCAGGAAATCGTTGCCGATCGCACCGCCGTCGGCGCGCAGTTCGGTCAGCGCGATGCCCGCATCGGACTGCATCGCATCAAGCACGTCGCGGGTCTGGTAGGCCATCGCCTCCAGCGCGGCACGCACGAAGTGTGCCTTGCGGGTGCCACGGGTCAGGCCGAACATCGCGCCGCGCACATCGCTGCGCCAGTAGGGCGCGCCCAGGCCGACGAATGCCGGCACCAGATACGCGCCGCCGCTGTCCGGCACCTGCGCGGCCAGTGCCTGGCTGTCGCTGGCACGCTCGATCATGCGCAGGCCGTCACGCAGCCACTGCACCACCGAGCCGGCGATGAAGATCGAGCCTTCGAGTGCATATTCCACGCGCCCGTCCAGGCCCCAGGCAATGGTCGTCAGCAGGCCGTTGCGCGAGCGCACCGCCTGCGTGCCGGTGTGCATCAGCATGAAGCAGCCGGTGCCATAGGTGTTCTTGACCATGCCCGGCTGGAAGCAGGCCTGGCCGAACAGCGCCGCCTGCTGGTCTCCGGCGATGCCGGCGATCGGGATCGGGTGGTCGAAGAAGAACTGCGGCCGGGTGTGCGCATACACCGTGCTGGAATCGCGCACCTGCGGCAGCATCGCGCGGGGTATGTCCAGCAGCGCCAGCAGGTCGTCATCCCAGTCCAGGGTGTGGATGTTGAACAACAGCGTGCGTGCGGCGTTGCTGTAGTCGGTCACATGCGCATGGCCGCCACTGAGGTTCCATACCAGCCAGCTGTCGATGGTGCCGAACAGCAGCTCGCCACGCTCGGCGCGTTGCTGCGCACCTTCCACGTGGTCGAGGATCCAGCGCACCTTGGTGGCGGAAAAATAGGCGTCGATCAGCAGGCCGGTGCGTTCGCGGACCAGTGCCTCATGCCCGTCGCACTTCAGTCGCTCGCAGATGGCATGGCTCTGCCGCGACTGCCAGACGATGGCATTGTGGATCGGCTGGCCGGTGGCGCGGTCCCAGACCACGGTGGTCTCGCGCTGGTTGGTGATGCCCAGCGCGGCGATATGACGCGGGTCGATCTGTTCGCGGCTGAGCAGTTCGGTCAGCGTGGCATAGACACTGGTGAGGATCTCGCGCGGGTCATGCTCGACCCAGCCGGGTTGCGGGAAGATCTGCGCGAACTCGCGCTGCGCACTGCCGACGATGTCGCCAGCACGGTCGAACAGGATCGCGCGCGAACTGGTGGTGCCCTGGTCGATGGCCAGCACGTAGCGGGGCGTCATGCAGCGTCTCCGGTGGCGATGGGGAAATCCTAATGCATCGATCGCGTCGCGCGCGGCCACCCTGGTAGCTGCCAACCGTGGTTGGCACACGTGGCAACACGGGGGTCAGAGCCCTTTCCCTGGGAAAGGGATCCGACCCCCCATCCACGCCTGCAGCCGCGCCACCTGCGCCGCATCCAGCCGCAGCCCCAGCTTGCTCCGCCGCCACAGCACGTCCTCGGCGCTACGCGCCCATTCGTGGTCGCGCAGGAAAGCCACTTCCCGCGCATGCAGGCCGCCGCCAAAGTCCTCGCCGAGATCGTTCATACCCCGCAGGCCCTGCAGCAGCTCCGCGCTGCGGCTGCCGTAGGCGCCGGCCCAGCGGCGCGCAATCTCTGCGGGCAGCCACGGTGCCAGTGCCTGCAGGCGCGAGCACGCCTGCGTGGCGTCGCCCCAGTCGCTGCCCGGCAGTGGGTGGCCCGTTGCCGTCCATGCCGGTCCCATCTGCGGCAGGGCGGGGCGCAGCAGGTCCAGCGCTTCTTCGGCCAGCACGCGGTACGTGGTCAGCTTGCCGCCCAGCACATGCAGCGCGGGCGCCGGGCCGGACTGCAACTGCAGGCGGTAGTCACGGCTCAGCTTCGCTGCACGCGGATCTGGATCGGCAAGTAGCGGGCGTACCCCTGCGAACTGCCAGACCACGTCCTGCGGGGTGATCGGCTCGCGCAGGTAGTGGTTGGCGGCCTCGCACAGGTAAGCCACCTCCGAAGGCAGCACGCTGCACCGGGCCGGGTCGCCACGGTAGTCGGTGTCGGTGGTGCCGACCAGCAGGTGGTCGTGGGCGAAGGGCAGCAGGAACACCACGCGGCCATCGGGCTGCTGAAGCAGGCAGGCGCTGTCGTCGGGCCAGGGCCGGCGCAGCACGATGTGGCTGCCCTGTACCAGGCGCAGGGCGGGGCCGCCATCGCGCGCCTGCATACGTTCCAGCAGGCCTCCTGCCCAAGGGCCGGCTGCATTGGCAACGGCCTGGGCGATCACCGTTTGCTGCCGGCCGTCGGTGGCTTCCAGCGTGGCCTGCCAACGGCCCAGCACAGGGCGCAGTTCAATGCAGCGGCTACGCACATGTACCCGTGCGCCACGCCGGGCGGCGTCCAGCGCATTGAGCAGTACCAGCCGCGCGTCATCGACCTGCGCATCGGCGTAGCTGAAGGCCTGCCGCAGCGCCGGGGAGAGCCAGGGGCCGAGCGGGTCGCGTTGCAGGTCCAGTGCGCGCGAGGCGGGAAAACTCGGGCTGCGCCGGCCCAGATGGTCATACAGCCACAGGCCCGCGCGCAGCATCCAGCGCGGTCGCAGGTGGGGTTCCCATGGCAGCACGAAGCGCAACGGACGGACCAGATGGGGGGCCTGCCGCCGCACCACTTCGCGTTCACCCAGTGCCTTGCGCACCAGTCCGAACTCGCCCTGTTCAAGGTAGCGCAGGCCGCCGTGGATCAGTTTGCTGCTGGCGCTGGAGGTGTGCGCGGCCAGGTCATACTGCTCGCACAACAGCACCCGCAGGCCGCGGCCGGCCGCATCACGGGCGATGCCGGCGCCGTTGATGCCGCCACCGATCACCAGCAGGTCGACGTCGTCCATCGCGTCTCCGTGTCCTGTGTGTGCGTAGAGTCGACTGACAGTCGACTCTACAGAACGCGGGTGACGGAAACGACGACGGGCCCCGCAGGGCCCGTCGCGTTACATCAGTGAAGCCGGTGCTGCCTGGATCAGAAGCGGGCACCGATGCCGAAGCCGACGGTCCACGGATCCATCTTGGCTTCGCCGATCTTCTCGCCGCCGACCTTCACGTCCGGACGCGAACGCATGTAGCGGGCATCGGCACGGGCGAACCAGGTGGAGTTGATGTTCATGTCCACGCCGACGGTGCCGATCACGCCCTTGGCGTCCTTGAGGCGGATGTCGGAGCTGCTGCCGTCGGCCAGCGTTTCATTGCTGAAGCTGGACTGGTAGTAGCCCACGCCCACGAACGGACGGAACACGTTGTCAGCCTGGCCGAAGTGGTACTGGCCGCTCAGCGCGACCGGCTGCTGCTCAACGTTGCCCAGGCGGGCATTGTTCGGGCCCTTCACCTTCTGGTCGAACTTGTCGGCGGCGCCCCACAGTTCAACGGCCCAGTTGTCGTTGATGTAGTAGCTGAAGCTGACGGTCGGCGCCGGGCCACCATCGACCTTCTTGATGCCGTCGATCGGATCATTCTTCGGCTGCAGCAGCGCGACGCCGCCAACCACGGCAAAATGCTTGCCCGAAGCGGTATCGGTGGAGCTGCTGTCCTGGGCGAAAGCGGCCGGCGCGAAGGCGGCGGAGGTCAGCAGGGCGAGACTCAGGATACGGATGGAGCGCATGGGGGTATCTCCTAATGTTTCTTGTTTTGGGCCCCCGGTTGCGGGGCGAGCACACCGTAGTCGCCTCAACATGAATCGAATCCGACGCGCGTTAAAAAATAGTTTTCCTTGTTCAGCGATCAGCGCGAAAAGCCTGTATCCATGGGGTTTCTGGTTGTCAGTGGCATTCATTCAGTTGGAGAAGATGTGAGCGCGGCAACGCAGTGCGTCGGCCTGCAAGCGCAGGTGAACGTGGATTGCAGGGTACTGCTGCTGGGTTCGATGCCAGGCGTGGCATCCCTCCAGGAGCAGCGTTACTACGCGCATCCGCGCAACCGCTTCTGGCCGCTGATGGCCGATATCTGCGGTTTCGACGCGGGCCTGCCCTATGTGCAACGGCTGCAGGCGTTGAACGCCGCGGGCATCGGCCTGTGGGATGTGATCGGCCGCTGCGAGCGGCGCGGCAGCCTGGATGCCGACATCGTGCGTGGCACGGAAGTGGCCAATGCGCTGCCGGAACTGATCGCCACGCTGCCTGAGCTGAAGCTGATCGGCTGCAATGGTGGTGCCTCGCTGCAGGCGTTCCAGCGCTGGGTGCTGCCACGGCTGGAAACCCCGCCGAAGCTGGTCGCATTGCCGTCGACCAGCCCTGCCAATGCGGCGTGGTCGTTGCCGCGCCTGCGCCAGGCCTGGCAGCCGGTGGCCGACGCGCGGGCGACATGAAGCGGACATCGTCCGGACAATACGCTACCGACTGGTCGCGGCCGCGACCCATGGGCAACAGCCTGTCCCGGCTGCGTGCGTACTGAAAACACCTGTAACGGTTGGCGCTGGACCCCGCTGGCCGCACAATAGACGTTTCCCTACACCAGATTGCCGGAGTTATCCCCATGGCCGAAATCAAGGAAGCACTTGTCCCCGATATCGGTGACTACAGCGATATCCCGGTAATCGAGGTGCTTGTCGCCGTCGGCGACACGGTCAAGAAGGACCAGGGCCTGGTGACGCTGGAAAGCGACAAGGCGACCATGGAAGTGCCGTCCTCGGTGGCTGGTGTGGTCAAGGAACTGAAGGTCAAGGTCGGCGACAGCCTGTCCGAAGGCAAGGTCGTGGCCCTGATCGAAGTGGCCGCAGGCGAAGCCGAAGCCGCCAAGCCGGCGGCTGCCGCGCCGGCACCGGCCAAGGCTGCTGCCCCGGCTGCCGCCACCCAGAGCGCACCGGCCCCGGCCGCAGCTGCGCCGGCCGCCCCGGCTGCCAGCGGTGGTGCGGTTGAAGCGCTGGTGCCGGATATCGGCGACTACGCCGGCATTCCGGTCATCGAAGTGCTGGTCGCCGTCGGCGACACGGTCAAGAAGGACCAGGGCCTGGTCACGCTGGAAAGCGACAAGGCCACCATGGAAGTGCCGTCGTCGGTGGCCGGCGTGGTCAAGGAGATCAAGGTCAAGGTCGGCGACACTCTGTCGCAGGGCAATGTGGTCGCCATCATCGAGGCCGAGGGCGCTGCCGCGCCGGCGCCGGCCAAGGCGGCCGCTGCGGCCGCTCCGGCTGCCGCCGAGACCGCCACCAAGGTCGAGCCGGTCGCTGTGCCGGTGCAGCCGGACAAGCTGGCGGCCCGCGAGATCGCCTCGGCCGGTACCCCGTCCAGCCCGCCGGTGCAGTTCAACGCCGATGGCGTGCTGCCCGCCAAGGTGCCGTATGCCACCCCGGCGGTGCGTGTGTTCGCGCGCGAACTGGGCGTGGACCTGCTGCAGATCAACGGCACCGAGAAGGGTGGCCGCATCACCAAGGGTGATGTGCAGAAGTTCGTCAAGGCCGCGCTCAGTGGTGGCGTGCCGGCTGCCGGCGGTGCTGCTGTCGCTGCCGGTGGTGGCCTGAACCTGCTGCCGTGGCCGAAGGTCGACTTCAGCAAGTTCGGCGAGACCGAAGTGCAGCCGCTGTCGCGCATCAAGAAGATCTCGGGTGCGAACCTGGCCCGCAACTGGGCGATGATCCCGCACGTCACCCAGTTCGAGCAGGCCGACATCACCGACCTGGAAAGCCTGCGCGTGGCGCTGAACAAGGAGAACGAGAAGGCCGGCATCAAGCTGACCATGCTCGCCTTCCTGATCAAGGCCAGCGCCGCGGCGCTGAAGAAGTTCCCGGAATTCAACGCCTCGCTCGATGCCAGCGGTGAAAACCTGACCCTGAAGAAGTACTTCCACATCGGCTTCGCCGCCGACACGCCGAACGGCCTGGTCGTGCCGGTGATCCGCGACGTGGACAAGAAGGGCGTGGTGCAGATCGCGCAGGAAACCGGCGAACTGGCCAAGAAGGCGCGCGACGGCAAGCTGGGCCCGGCCGACATGAGCGGCGGCTGCTTCTCGATCAGCTCGCTGGGCGGCATCGGTGGCACCGCGTTCACCCCGATCGTCAATGCACCGGAAGTGGCCATCCTCGGCGTCTCCAAGTCCTCCATCCAGCCGGTCTGGAACGGCAAGGAATTCGCTCCGAAGCTGATGCTGCCGCTGTCGCTGAGCTACGACCACCGCGTCATCGACGGCGCCCTGGCTGCACGCTTCACCACGTACCTGTCCCAGGTACTGGCCGACATGCGCCGCGTGCTGCTGTAAGGCACCGCTTCGCCCCCACCGTGCGGCCGCAGCCCCTGGCGCGGCCGCGTGAACAGATGCAGTGACAGCCCACCGGCCATGCCGGGCGGGCACGAGGAAAACCCACCATGGCCACGATTGAAGTCAAGGTTCCCGACATCGGCGATTACAGCGATGTGCCGGTGATCGAAGTGTTGGTCGCCGTCGGCGACACGGTGAAGAAGGACCAGGGTCTGGTAACCCTGGAATCGGACAAGGCCACCCTGGAAGTGCCGTCCTCGGCTGCCGGCGTGGTCAAGGAGATCAAGGTCAAGCTGGGCGACACCCTGTCCGAAGGCGCCGTGGTCGTGGTGCTGGACGCTGAAGGCGCCGCCGAAGCCCCGGCCAAGGCCACTGCTCCGGCTCCGGCTGCAGCCGCTCCGGCCAGCAAGCCGCCGGTGACCCCGTCGCATCGCGCCCCGGCTGAACCGGCTGCGCCGAAGCCGGCGCTGTCCAGCGGCAAGCCGGCCGACATCGAATGCGAGATGGTCGTGCTGGGCTCGGGCCCGGGCGGCTACACCGCCGCCTTCCGCGCTGCCGACGTCGGCCTGGATACGGTGCTGGTCGAACGCTACGCCAGCCTCGGCGGCGTCTGCCTCAACGTGGGTTGCATTCCGTCCAAGGCGCTGCTGCACGCCGCAGCGGTCATCGACGAAGTGGCCCACGCCGGTGATTTCGGCGTCGAGTTCGGCAAGCCGACCATCACCCTGGACAAGCTGCGCCAGTACAAGGAAAAGGTCGTCAACCAGCTGACCAAGGGCCTGGCTGGCATGGCCAAGCAGCGCAAGGTCCGCAACGTGCAGGGCGTCGGCAAGTTCATCTCGGCCAACGAGCTGGAAATCACCGCTGCTGACGGCAGCACCCAGCTGCTGCGCTTCCAGAAGTGCATCATCGCCGCCGGTTCGCAGGCGGTGAAGCTGCCGAACTTCCCGTGGGACGACAAGCGCGTGATGGATTCCACCGACGCGCTGGAGCTGGCCGAAGTGCCGGGCTCGCTGCTGGTCGTCGGCGGCGGCATCATCGGCCTGGAAATGGCCACCGTGTACAGCGCGCTGGGCAGCAAGGTCACCGTGGTCGAGTTCATGGACCAGCTGATGCCGGGCGCCGACAAGGACCTGGTCAAGCCACTGGCGGACCGCCTGAAGAAGCAGGGCATCGAAGTGCACCTGAAGACCAAGGCCTCGGGCGTCACCGCCGATGCCAAGGGCATCACCGTCACCTTCGACGCCGCCGAGGAAGGCCAGGCGCCTGCGCTGGCGCAGGGCACCTTCGACCGCGTGCTGGTGGCCGTGGGCCGCTCGCCGAACGGCAGGAAGATCGATGCCGAGAAGGCCGGCGTGCAGGTCACCGACCGTGGCTTCATCCCGGTTGATCGCCAGATGCGCACCAACGTGCCGCACATCTTTGCCATCGGCGACATCGTCGGCAACCCGATGCTGGCCCACAAGGCCACGCACGAGGGCAAGCTGGCCGCCGAAGTGGCTGCCGGCCACAAGAAGGAGTGGGTGGCCCGCGTGATTCCGTCGGTGGCCTATACCAACCCGGAAATCGCCTGGGTTGGCGTGACCGAGACCGAAGCCAAGGCCAAGGGCCTGAAGGTCGGCGTGGCCAAGTTCCCGTGGGCTGCCAGTGGCCGCGCGATCGGCATCGGCCGCACCGAGGGCTTCACCAAGCTGATCTTCGACGAAGAAACCCACCGCATCATCGGCGGTGCGATCGTCGGCGTGCACGCCGGTGACCTGCTGGCCGAGATCGGCCTGGCCATCGAGATGGGTGCGGAAGCCGAAGACATCGGCCACACCATCCATGCCCATCCGACGCTGAGCGAGTCGGTGGCGATGGCCTCGGAAATCTACGACGGCACGATCACCGATCTGTACATGCCGAAGAAGAAGTAAGGCGTCCGCGCCGTTCCGAACGAAAAGCCCCGGTTTCTGCCGGGGTTTTTTGTTGGCTGCAGGAATGTCTTCGGCTGTTGTCATCGCGAGGGTCCGGGCCACTGCGCGGGTGGCAGGCATTTCGACAAATGTCCCCCGTCGCCCGCCTGTGGCGGTCGCCTCCTCCTTTACTTTGTCGAAACGCCCGCCACCCGCGCAGTGGCTCGGCTTGCGGATAGTCAGAGCCAGTGCCAAAGCCGCCCGGATTCCTGACACGCGGGGGGAGAGGGGCTTGTGTGCGAAGTAAAGGAGGAGGCGTCGGCCGTAGGCCGGCGCCGGGGGACATTCGCACGCAAGCCCCTCTCCCCCTGCGCTCGACCAACCTGCTTCTCTGCTCGACGATGCCACAAAAAACGCGGCCCCGATGTTCCGGAGGCCGCGCCAGGAGAGAGAGTGCCGTGGAAGGGGCGGGGGATCAGAACACGAAGCTGATACCGGCCACCGGGCCCTTGAATTCCTGCTTCAGGCCGACAGTACCGTCGCTGCCCTTCTTGTCCACGTCCAGCTTGAACCAGTCGTAGCCGGCGAACACGCCGAAGTTCTTGGTGAAGCGGTAATCGACGATGGCATTGGCGCGGCTCAGGTCGCCCTTGTAGTCATCGAAGCTGCCCCAGCGCGTGTTGAGGTACTGGCCCTGCAGCGTGATCATCCAGCGCTCGGACGGCGTGAAGGTCATGCGGGCGCCCACCACAGGTGCCACGCCATCGGCCTTCTCGTCGAGGAACTGGCCTTCGTACACCGTGCCCAGGTCGGCGTAGCCCTTGGTGCTGACCTTGGCGTACTCGCCACCGATCTGCAGGCCGAGGTCGAAGGTGTCGGTATCAACCACCGAGTAGTCATAGACCAGGCTGGCCACCTGGTACTTCAGCTCACCCTTCACGAAGCTGCCGGCCGGCACGTTCTCACCGCCGAAGGAAATGCCCTGGTCGAGGGTCTCGCGGCGGTCCTTGTCGTACTTGAAGTAGTTGAACAGGAGGCGCTGACGGTTGCTGATGCGGAACATGCCGTCGATGCGCGGCTCCCATTCCTTGCCACCCAGCTTGAAGTCCTGGTTCAGGGAGATGTCCTGGCCGGCCACGGTGGTGCTGCCGCGGAGGGTGTTGTCCGAATCGATGTTCATCGCACCCAGACGGATGGCAAAGCGGTCATCGCCTTCGGCGGCGTGGGCCGCATTGGCGAACGAGGCGCCGGCAGCGAGCAGGGAGAGGGCGAGCAGGGTGGGTACGGGGCGCATCGAAGAGTCCTTGCAGTGGTTCATCAGAATGAAGGCCACTGTGCCGGACAGGCCCGTCCACCATGCGTGAACGTATGGTCCATGGCATGTGTACGGTTCAGTGCTGTCGCGACGATGCAAAAAGATGGCCCCGGAGCCGGGCTTCGGGGCCATCGTGGGACCTGCGGGGCGGAGCCGACGAGGATGCTGCAGGCAGGTCGAATGATCGGACCGGCATGTCTGACGAAAGTTCCGCAGCCTGCGACCAAAGTTCAATAGTGCGTCGCAACATGGTGCGGACGTCATTGTCCCCCTGGTGGCACGCAAAAATGTAACCGTTACCGCAACTTGCGGCTTCCAGGGATGAACAGGGAGCGGTTGTCTCGCAAATTGTCCCATTGCTATAATTTGGCGGCTCGATGAGGCCCCCCTGCTGTAGCCGCCTCAGCCCTCCACTTGCAACCACGCGGGACGTCCTGTGCTGAACTCCGTTGATGCGGGTCGGCGACTGATGCTGCGCGCCGCGGTCTACCCGCTGGCCGCAGTGGCTGTCCTGGCCCTGGCCTTCCTGCTGGTAGGTCCGAAATACGCCCTCGGCGCGCTGGCGTCCGGTGTGGCCATTTCGGCCGGTGGCTGGGTGGCGGCACGGATGGCACTGGGCGGTGGGGCACTGGCCGCAGGATCGGCGATGGCTCGCCTGATCATTGCGATCGTGGCCAAGTGGGTCGTGGTTTTCGGCGTCCTGCTGGTGGGGTTCCTGGTCTTCAAGCTGCCTGCATTGGCGCTGTTGGCCGGTATCGCCGTCGGCTTGATGTTCCAGGTCCTGGCGATGGCCAGGCGTTGACAGAATTCAATTAACTGAAGGTTCCGG
This sequence comes from Stenotrophomonas sp. PE591, assembly GCF_018320795.1. Lineage (NCBI taxonomy): Bacteria > Pseudomonadati > Pseudomonadota > Gammaproteobacteria > Lysobacterales > Lysobacteraceae > Stenotrophomonas > Stenotrophomonas sp. PE591. The sequence goes on along the minus strand of NZ_JAAOKO010000009.1, from coordinate 175,844 downwards.
ACACATGGCGGGCGAGGCTCTAACCCCTACCAGCTACATCCAGCATCACCTGCACAACCTGACCGCGCCGGTCGGCAAGGGTGAGGGTATGTTCTGGCATATCCACGTCGATACCTTCCTCACCGCGGTCCTGATGGGCTTGGTGATCGTTGTCGCGTTCTGGCTGGGCACCCGCAAGGCCACCGCCGGCGTGCCGGGCAAGTGGCAGGCCTTCGTTGAAATCTGCCTGGAGTTCGTCGACCGCCAGGCCAAGGACACCTACCACGGCAAGAGCAAGCTGGTCACGCCGATCGCCATCACCATCTTCTTCTGGATTCTGCTGATGAATCTGCTGAAGATGATCCCGGCCGATTTCATCGCCAAGCCGCTGGAATGGGCGGGCGTGCACTACTGGAAGCCGGTGCCGACCGCTGACGTCAATGCCACCCTGGGCATGGCCATCAGCGTGTTCTTCCTGATGCTGTTCTTCGCGCTCAAGTCCAAGGGCCTGGGCGGCTTCATCAAGGAATTCCTGACGGCCCCGTTCGGCAAGTGGATGATGCCGTTCAACCTGATCCTCAACATCGTCGAGTGGCTGAGCAAGCCGATCTCGCTGGCGATGCGACTGTTCGGCAACATGTTCGGCGGCGAAATCGTGTTCCTGCTGATCTGGGTGCTGGGTGGTGCCGGTTTCTTCGGTGCCATTGCCGGTGGTGTGTTCGGCCTCGGCTGGATGCTGTTCCACCTGCTGGTGATCCCGCTGCAGGCCTTCATCTTCATGATGCTGTCGATCGTGTACCTGAGCCTGTCGGAAGACGCTCACTGAGTTTCAAGCTTCAACGCGTTTCAACCTTCATCCGTTTCATCACCCTTAGCAACTTAAGTTCCTGGAGATAACCATGTACTTCGCCGTCCTGACCAACTTCGCGCAGATTCAGAGCTCCACCGCCCTTGCCGTCGGCATCATGATCGGCCTGGCCGCGCTGGGCGCCGGTCTGGGTCTGGCCATCATGGCTGGTAAGTTCCTGGAGTCGGCCGCCCGCCAGCCGGAACTGATCCCGGTCCTGCAGGTCCGCATGTTCATCACCGCCGGCCTGATCGACGCCGCGTTCATCATCTCGGTCGCCGTTGGCCTGCTGCTGGCCTTCGCCAACCCGCTGTCGGCTGCCTTCGCTGGCGCCGTCACCAAGGCTCTGGCCGGCTGATACAGCGGTTTGAGACGACCGGGTGCTGATGCACCCGGTTTCGGATGAAGGCCGGATGTGCCGCTACGGCGGCGCGTCCACCCCGAAACCAGCGATCGAGCTAACCATGAATATCAATTTCACCCTTCTTGCGCAGGCGCTGGCCTTCGCTGGTCTGATCTGGATCATCGCGACCAAGATCTGGCCGCCGCTGATGAACGCGATCGAAGAGCGCCAGCAGAAGATTGCTGAAGGCCTCGCTGCTGCCGACCGCAGCCAGAAAGATCTGGCCCAGGCGCAGGAGAAGGTCAACGAAGCGCTGAAGGAAGCACGCACCAAGGCCAACGAGATCATCGATCAGGCCCACGCGCGTGCCAACCAGATCGTTGATGCTGCCCGTAACGAAGCGATCACCGAAGCCACCCGTCAGAAGGAACTGGCCCAGGCTGAAATCGACGCCGCCGCCAACCGTGCCCGTGAAGATCTGCGCAAGCAGGTGTCCGCGCTGGCCGTGACCGGTGCCGAAAAGCTGCTCAAGCGCGAAATCGACGCCAACGCCCACAAGGCGCTGCTCGACGAGCTGGCCTCGGAGATCTAAGGATGAGCCAGGCCCTCACGCTTGCCCGCCCGTACGCCCGCGCCGCGTTCGCGACCGCGCGCGACGAAGGCGCGTTCGCGCCGTGGTCGGACGCCCTGGCGTTCTCCGCCCACGTCGCCGCCGACCCGCGCGTGGCGGCCCTGCTCGCCAACCCGGAGCTGGGTCGTGACGACGCCGTCGCCCTGCTGGCGCCGGTGTCCCACGGCGAGACCTACTCGCGCTTCCTGGCCATCCTGGCCGAATCGCATCGTCTGCCGCTGCTGCCGGAAATCTCCGGCATGTTCGACGCCCTGCGCGCCGAAGCCGAGCACGTGGTCAAGGCCACCGTCACCTCGGCCGCCGAACTGTCGGCCGGTGAGCTGGACGCGATCAAGGTTGCGCTGCGCAAGCGCTTCAACCGCGAGGTCGACGTGACCACCGCGGTCGATGCCTCGCTGATCGGCGGCGCCGTGATCGACGCCGGCGACGTGGTCATCGATGGTTCGCTGAAGGGCAAGCTGGCCCGTCTGCAGACCGCGCTCGCTAACTGAATTCATTTAACGTCCGGCCCCGCTGCCGGCACTAGGACTTGACGATGGCAACCACGCTCAACCCCTCCGAAATCAGCGAACTGATCAAGAACCGCATCGAGAAGGTCAAGCTGGCCGCGGAATCGCGCAACGAAGGCACCGTGACCAGCGTGTCCGACGGCATCGTGCGCATCTTCGGTCTGGCCGACGTGATGCAGGGCGAAATGATCGAACTGCCGAACAACACCTTCGCCCTCGCCCTGAACCTGGAGCGCGACTCGGTCGGCGCCGTGGTGCTGGGTGACTACGAGCACCTGCGCGAAGGCGACGTCGCCAAGACCACCGGCCGCATCCTGGAAGTGCCGGTCGGTCCGGAACTGCTGGGCCGCGTCGTGAACGCGCTGGGCGAGCCGATCGACGGCAAGGGCCCGCTGGGCACCGACCTGACCGCTCCGGTGGAGCGTGTTGCGCCGGGCGTGATCTGGCGCAAGTCGGTCGACCAGCCGGTGCAGACCGGCTACAAGTCGGTCGACTCGATGATCCCGATCGGCCGTGGCCAGCGCGAGCTGATCATCGGTGACCGCCAGACCGGCAAGACCGCGATGGCGATCGATGCCGTGATCAACCAGAAGGGCACCGGCATCAAGTGCGTGTACGTTGCGATCGGCCAGAAGGCTTCGACCATCGCCAACATCGTGCGCAAGCTGGAAGAGAACGGCGCGCTGGCCCACACCATCGTGGTGGCCGCGACCGCTTCCGAATCGGCTGCCATGCAGTACATCAGCGCCTACTCGGGCTGCACCATGGGTGAGTACTTCATGGACCGCGGCGAAGACGCGCTGATCGTGTACGACGATCTGTCCAAGCAGGCTGTCGCCTACCGCCAGATCTCGCTGCTGCTGAAGCGCCCGCCGGGCCGTGAAGCCTACCCGGGTGACGTGTTCTACCTGCACTCCCGTCTGCTCGAGCGCGCTGCCCGCGTGTCCGAGGAGTACGTCGAGAAGTTCACCGAAGGCAAGGTCACCGGCAAGACCGGTTCGCTGACCGCGCTGCCGATCATCGAAACCCAGGCCGGCGACGTGTCCGCCTTCGTTCCGACCAACGTGATCTCGATCACCGACGGCCAGATCTTCCTGGAAACCGACCTGTTCAACGCCGGCATCCGCCCGGCCGTGAACGCCGGTATCTCGGTGTCGCGCGTCGGTGGCTCGGCCCAGACCAAGATCATCAAGAAGCTGTCCGGCGGCATCCGTATCTCGCTGGCCCAGTACCGCGAACTGGCTGCGTTCGCGCAGTTCGCCTCGGACCTGGACGAAGCGACCCGCAAGCAGCTGGAGCGTGGCCAGCGCGTCACCGAGCTGATGAAGCAGAAGCAGTACGCGCCGATGTCGATCGCCAACCAGGCACTGTCGATCTACGCCGTCAACGAGGGTTACCTCGACGACGTGCCGGTCAACAAGCTGCTGGCGTTCGAAGAAGGCCTGCACGCCCACTTCGCCAACACCCAGGGCGAGCTGGTCAGCAAGGTCAACGCCACCGGCGGTTGGGACAACGACATCGAAGGTGCCTTCAAGAAGGGCATCGCCGAGTTCAAGACCACCGGCAGCTGGTAATCGCGGTCCTGTAGAGCGGAGCCGCTGGCTCCGCTGGACCAGATGACAAACGGTTGAACAACGCGGGGCAGCAGCCCCGCGCCACGGGAAACAAGAGATGGCAAGCGGACGCGAAATCAAAACCAAGATCAAGAGCGTGCAGAACACCCGCAAGGTGACGCGCGCCCTGGAAATGGTCTCGGCCTCCAAGATCCGCAAGGCGCAGGATCGGATGAAGACCTCGCGTCCGTACGCGCAGGCGATGAAGCAGGTGATCGGTCACCTGGCCCAGGCCAGCACCGACTACCAGCATCCGTTCCTGGTCGAGCGCGAGCAGGTCAAGCGGGTCGGCTTCATCGTGATCTCCTCCGATCGCGGCCTGGCCGGCGGCCTGAACAACAACCTGTTCCGCAAGATGCTGGGCGAAGCCAAGGCATGGCAGGACAAGGGTGCGGAAGTGGACCTGGTGACCATCGGCCAGAAGGCTTCGACCTTCTTCCGCCGCGTGAAGGTCAACATGGTCGGCAGCGTGACCCACATCGGCGACGTGCCGAAGCTGGAATCGCTGATCGGTGTGATCAAGGTCATGCTCGACGCCTTCACCGAAGGCAAGATCGACCGCGTGTACCTGGTCTACAACCGCTTCGTGAACACCATGGTGCAGAAGGCCAGCTTCGATCAGCTGCTGCCGCTGCCGCCGGCTGAGAAGCAGGTCGCTCACCACGACTGGGATTACCTGTACGAACCCGATGCCGCGACCGTGCTCGAGCACGTGATGACGCGTTACATCGAGTCGCTGGTGTACCAGGCACTGCTGGAAAACGTCGCCTCCGAGCATGCGGCACGCATGGTTGCGATGAAGGCGGCGAGCGACAACGCCAACAAGCTGATCGGCACCCTGCAGCTCGTCTACAACAAGGCGCGCCAGGCAGCGATCACCCAGGAAATCTCCGAAATCGTCGGCGGCGCGGCAGCAGTCTGACCGCGTTCGTTCAAAGCACACATTAGAGGATGCAGCAATGAGTCAGGGCAAGATCGTTCAGATCATCGGCGCGGTCGTCGACGTCGAATTCCCGCGTGAATCGGTGCCGAAGGTGTACGACGCACTGAAGGTGGAAAACACCGAGATCACCCTCGAAGTCCAGCAGCAGCTGGGCGACGGCGTGGTGCGTACCATCGCCCTCGGTTCCACCGACGGCCTGAAGCGCAACCTGGTTGCCGTCAACACCGGCCGTGGCATCTCGGTGCCGGTCGGCGCTGGCACCCTGGGCCGCATCATGGACGTGCTCGGCCGTCCGATCGACGAAGCCGGCCCGGTGGCCGCCAGCGACAGCTGGGAAATCCACCGTGCGGCCCCGTCGTACGAAGACCAGTCCCCGGCCACCGAGCTGCTGGAAACCGGCATCAAGGTCATCGACCTGATGTGCCCGTTCGCCAAGGGCGGCAAGGTCGGCCTGTTCGGCGGCGCCGGCGTCGGCAAGACCGTCAACATGATGGAACTGATCAACAACATCGCCAAGGCGCACAGCGGTCTGTCCGTGTTCGCCGGCGTGGGTGAGCGTACCCGTGAGGGCAACGACTTCTACCACGAGATGAAGGACTCCAACGTCCTCGACAAGGTGGCGATGGTGTACGGCCAGATGAACGAGCCGCCGGGCAACCGTCTGCGCGTCGCCCTGACCGGCCTGACCATGGCCGAGTACTTCCGCGACGAGAAGGACGAGAACGGCAAGGGCAAGGACGTCCTGCTGTTCGTCGACAACATCTACCGCTACACCCTGGCCGGTACCGAAGTGTCGGCACTGCTGGGCCGCATGCCGTCCGCCGTGGGTTACCAGCCGACCCTGGCCGAGGAAATGGGCGTCCTGCAGGAGCGCATCACCTCGACCAAGAACGGTTCGATCACCTCGATCCAGGCCGTCTACGTTCCCGCGGACGACCTGACCGACCCGTCGCCGGCAACCACCTTCGCCCACCTGGACTCGACCGTTACCCTGTCGCGTTCGATCGCCTCGCTGGGTATCTACCCGGCCGTCGATCCGCTGGACTCCACCAGCCGCCAGATGGACCCGCTGGTCATCGGCCACGAGCACTACGACACCGCCCAGCGCGTCCAGCAGACCCTGCAGAAGTACAAGGAACTGAAGGACATCATCGCGATCCTGGGCATGGACGAACTGTCCGAAGAGGACAAGCAGGCCGTGTCGCGCGCCCGTAAGATCGAGCGCTTCTTCAGCCAGCCGTTCCACGTGGCCGAAGTGTTCACCGGTTCGCCGGGCAAGTACGTGCCGCTGAAGGACACCATCCGTGGCTTCAAGGCCATCGTCGATGGCGAGTACGACCACCTGCCGGAGCAGGCGTTCTACATGGTCGGCGGCATCGAAGAAGCGGTCGAGAAGGCCAAGAAGATGGCCGAGAAGGCCTGATCCGGGGCGGGCGGGAGCGATCCTGCCCGACCTGACGCCGGCGCCGGGCAACCGCCCGCGCCGGTGGACTCCCACGGTGGCATTGCGCCGCCGCGAACAGCGAAGAGATTTGCATGAGCACGATCCGTTGCGACATCGTCAGCGCCGAGCAGGAAATCTTCCGTGGCGAAGCGACCCTGGTCGTGGCCACCGGTGAGCTGGGCGAACTGGGCATCGCGCCCAAGCACGCGCCGCTGATCACCCGCCTGAAGCCGGGCAAGGTGGTGGTGACCACGCCGAATGGCGAGCAGCTGGATTTCGCCATTTCCGGCGGCATCCTGGAAGTGCAGCCGCAGGTGGTGACCGTGCTGGCCGACACCGCGATCCGCGCGCAGGACATCGACGAAGCCTCGGTCCGCAAGGCCAAGGAAGAAGCCGAGCGCATCCTGGCCAACCGCGGTGAAGCCATGGAAGTGGCCGAAGCCCAGCAGAAGCTGGCCGAAGCCGTCGTCCAGCTGCAGGCCCTGGAACGCCTGCGCAAGACCCTCAAGCACTGAGGTTCCGCGCTGCATCCACGAAAACGCCGGCCCTGTGCCGGCGTTTTTGTTCGGGTGGCGGGGTAGAGTCGACTGGGTAGAGTCGACTGTTAGTCGACTGCTCTACGTTCAGGCCGCGAAAATCCCGCGCTGCGCGCGTTAGTCGACTAACAGTCGACTCTACCAGTCCCGGTCCCCAGTCCCGGTCCCCGATCCCCGATCCCCGATCCCGATCCCCGATCCCGATCCCGATCCCGATCCCGATCCCGATCCCGATCCCGATCCTGGTGCCGATCCCGATCCCGATCCTGGTGCCGTCTCAGCGATACACCACGTACCGCATCAGCAGGAACGACACACACGCCAGGCCGCCTTCCACCAGCGGTTTGGCCAGCCAGGTGTACTGCAGGCCCAGCGCATGGTCCACCAGGCTCACCAGCAATGTGCTTGCCACGGTGAGCAGCAGCCATAGGCCGAAGAAGCGTGCAAATCGCTTCCATCCCAGCTTGCGGGTGCCGGCCTCGGCAAAGGTGTAGCGGCCGTTGAGCCAGAAACCCAGCAGCATGCCGGCCAGGCGCCCGGCGATGTTGGCCGGCGCCACGGGCATGCCCAGCGCGGTGGTGACCACGAACACGAGCCAGTCGAGCAGCAGCTGCACGAGCCCGATGACGAGGTAGGCGCTTCCCTGGCGGACGAGGCTCATCGGCATGGCGAAGGGAGGAGGGATGCCCATGTTAACGGCGCACGCTCTAGAATCACCGGCAACGAACCACGGACCGCCGTTCCCATGACCCAACCCCTGCACGTCATCATCCTCGCCGCCGGCGCGGGCAAGCGCATGAAGTCGGTGCTGCCGAAGGTGCTGCAGCCGATCGCGGGCCAGCCGATGCTGGCGCACGTGATCGACGCGGCCCGTGAGCTCCAGCCGGCGGCGATCCACGTGGTCCATGGCCATGGCGGCGAGGCGGTGCGCCAGTACTTCGCCGGCCAGCCCGACCTGCAATGGGCCGAACAGGCTCAGCAGCTCGGCACCGGCCATGCGGTAGCGCAGGCGATGCCCCAGGTTCCCGACCTGGCGCAGGTGCTGGTCCTGTACGGCGACGTGCCGCTGATCCGTGCGCAGACCCTGCGCGACCTGCTCGCACAGCCGGGCCGGCTGGCGGTACTGGTGGCCGATGTCGATGACCCGACCGGATATGGCCGCGTGCTGCGCGATGCCGAGGGCAAGGTTGGCGCGATCATCGAGCAGAAGGACGCCACCGATGACCAGCTGCGCGTGCGTACGATCAATACCGGCATCATCGCCGCCGAATCGACTGCGCTGCGCCGTTGGCTGTCGCAGCTTTCCAACAGCAATGCACAGGGCGAGTACTACCTCACCGATGTCTTTGCGTTTGCCGCCCATGAATACACGCCGGCCGAAATGGCGCTGGTGGCCGACGCGCAGGAGGCCGAAGGGGCAAACGACCCCTGGCAGCTCTCGCAGCTGGAGCGCGCCTGGCAGCGTCGTGCGGTACGGGCCCTGTGCGCACAGGGGGCGCGCGTGCGCGATCCGGCCCGGCTCGACATCCGCGGCACTGTCACCGTGGGCAGCGACGTGCTGATCGACGTCGATGTCGTGCTCGAGGGCAACGTGGTGCTCGGCGACGGCGTCACCGTCGGTCCGTTCAACCGTTTGAAGGACGTCAACCTTGGGCCGGGCACCGAAGTGCGTGCGCACTGCGACCTGGAGGGCGTGGTTACCGAGGGCGCCGCGCAGATCGGCCCGTTCGCGCGCCTGCGACCGGGCACCGTGCTGGCCGATGGCGTGCACGTCGGCAACTTCGTCGAGACCAAGAAGGTCACGCTGGGTGTCGGTAGCAAGGCCAATCACCTCACCTACCTGGGCGATGCGGTGATCGGCAGCAAGGTGAACATCGGCGCTGGCACCATCACCTGCAACTACGATGGCGTGAACAAGTCGACCACCACCATCGGCGACAACGCGTTCATCGGCTCCAACAGTTCGCTGGTGGCACCGGTGACCATTGGCGACGGCGCGACCATTGCCGCCGGTTCGGTCATCACCCGCAACGCGCCGGACGGCAAACTGACACTGGCACGTGCCCGGCAGGAAACCATCGATGGCTGGAAGCGCCCGCTCAAGAAGTCCTGAGCCCCGCATTCCCCGCGCCGATGAACTCGGTGTGCTGCCCGGCATCGAGCAGCGCGCCGGCGAGGTGTTGAGGGGCCATGAGGCCTATCCGGTGTTCGCCGGGCATGGCCTGGACCTGCCGACACTACAGGATGGCCTTGAACGCGGGCAGCTGTGGGTGGTGGATGCGGCTGACGGTGGCATCGCCGGCTATCTGCTTGCCGGCGAACTGGCAGGTGAGTTCCACGTGCTGCAGATGGATGTGGATCCTGCACACGCGCGGCAAGGTCATGGACGCACGTTGTTGCGCCATGCATTGGTACAGGCCCGGGCGAAAGGCTATCGCTCGGCCGTGCTGACCACGTTGTCCGACGTGCCGTGGAATGCGGCCTTCTATGCCAGCGAAGGTTTCGTCGCCGCACCGGAGGCGGAGTGGGGTGCAGGGCTGCAGGCGGTGATGGCCGAAGAGGCCGCGCTGGGGTTTCCGATGCATCTACGCGTGGCGATGCGGCAGGCCTGGTAGATGCCGGCCTCGGTCGGCATATCCACGCATCGCGTGGATCTACCCGATCGGTCCGCTCAACCCACCGGCAGCAGGATCGACACGCACAACCCGCCATCGCCGCGGTTCTGCAGTGACACCCGTCCGCCGTGGGCCTCCACGATCTCCCGCGTCAGCGCCAGCCCCAGCCCGGTGCCATTGCGCTTGGTCGAATAGAACGGCATCAGTGCGTTCTGCAGCACCTGCTCGTTCATGCCCTTGCCGCGGTCAAGCACGTCCAGGCGCAGCCACTGCGGCAGCCGGGTCAGCTGTACCTGCACATCGTCGTTGGGCGGCTCGGCTTCAGCGCAGGCTTCGTGCGCATTCTTCAGCAGGTTCAACAACGCCTGCCCGAACTGCGCGATGTCGATGCGGCTGCTCAGCTCCTCGTCCGGCTCACGTTCCATGCCGAACGGGATCTGCTGGCGCAGGCTGGACAGGAACGGCGCCCAGTGCACGGTCTGCAGCTGCGGCTGTGGCAGCTTGGCAAAGCGCGCATAGCCACGGATGAAGCCTTCCAGGTGGCGTGCGCGGTCCTCGATGGTGGTGAAGATCTCGGGCAGCCGGTCAAAGCGTTCACGCTGCACCAGCACGCCGCCGGAATGGGCGAGCGAAGCAATCGGCGCCAGTGAGTTGTTGAGCTCGTGGCTGATTACCCGGATCACCTTCTTCCAGGTCTGCACTTCCTGGCGGCGCAGTTCGGCGGTCAACAGGCGCACCAGCAGCAGGTCGTGTGGGCGGCCGTTGAGCTGGAACGCACGCCGCGAGAGGTGGTAGACCTGCTCGTCGTCCTCGTCACCATCCTCGCCTTCGGCGTGCACCGCGAACAGGCTGTCACCGCCACGGGCGATGGCATCGCGCAGTTCCACCGGCACCTGTTCCAGCACGTCTTCCAGGCGTTGGCCTTCCAGCTTCCAGCCGCCGTGCAGCAGCTTGCGCGCGGCCAGGTTGGAGAACACCACGCGGGCGATGCCATCACCGCCGGAGGCGATCAACAGCATCGCAACCGGCGTGTTCTGCACCATGGTGTCCAACAGCAGCTCACGTTGCACCAGGCCCTGCCGCTGCTCACGCAGTACATCACCCAGCTCCCGGTGTGCCTGCACCAGGTCGCCGAGCTCGTCATTGCCGGGCCAGTGCACGCCGAAGTTGTATTCGCCGTCGCGATAGCTGCTGGTGGTGCCCGCCAGGGCCCGCATCAGCGAGCGTACCGGCGCCGTGGCACGGCGCAGGGTCCACCACATCAGTGACAGCAGGATCAGCGCCGATACCGTGGTCACCACCCAGCCATGGTCCATCCAGTAGGCCAGCAGCCACGGCAGTGCCGCAGCCAGTGCCAGCACCGGCAGCAGGCGCAGGAACAGGCGGAAAGTGAACGAGCGCCGCTTCATTCGCGTGGAATACCGTGGCGGTCCATGCGCCGGTACAGCGCCTGGCGGCTCAGGCCGAGCTCGGCGGCAGCCTGGGCGATGACGCCATGGTTGCGCGCCAGCACCTCCTCGATGCGTGCGCGGTCGGGATCATTGCCTGCGCTGGGTGCCGGTCGTGGTACGACGGCTGCGCGCGGCAGGTTGAGATCGGCCACTTCGATGCGGTTGCCGGTGGCCAGCAGTTCGGCACGCTGGATCACGTTGCGCAGCTCGCGCACGTTGCCTGGCCAGGGGTGCCGCTGCAGTGCTGCGGTGGCGGCGCTGGACAGCGGCTTGCCAGCGGTCAGGAATCGCTCGGCCAGCGGCACGATGTCGCCCGGCCGGTCGGCCAGCGGCGGCAGCACCAGTTCCACCGTGTTGAGGCGGTAATAGAGATCTTCGCGGAAGGTACCGTCGCGGATCATCGCCGGCAGGTCGGCATTGGTCGCGCTGACCACGCGGACCTTGACCTGGCGCTCGCGGTTGGAACCCAGGCGCTCGAAGCGGCCGGTTTCCAGCACGCGCAGCAGCTTCATCTGCCCGCCGAGCGACAGGTTGCCGATCTCATCCAGGAACAGGGTGCCACCATCGGCGGCCTCGAACTTGCCTTCGCGCGCCTTGTTGGCGCCGGTATACGCGCCGGCCTCTGCACCGAACAGTTCGGCTTCGATCAGTTCCGAGGGCAGCGCGCCACAGTTGACCGCCACGAACGGGCCCTTGGCCACCAGCGAATTGGCCTGGATGATCTGCGCGATCTTCTCCTTGCCGGCACCGTTCGCGCCGGTGATCAGTACCGGCAGTTCCGAGCGTGCGACCTGGCAGGCGAGGGCGATGACGCGCTCGCTGGCGGGGTCGGCGAAGACCGCGCCGCACAGGTCGTACTTCTCTTCCAGCGCGTTGCGCTGGTGCAGTTCACGGCTGCGGCGCCGGTCCAGTTCGCGGCGTGCCTCGGACAGTTCCAGCAGGTTGTTGACCGTGGTCATCAGCTTGCGGTCGTCCCAGGGCTTGGCCAGGTAGTCGGCCGCACCGGCCTTGACCAGGTCCACCGCACTGCTCAGGTGGGTCCAGGCGGTCAGCAGGATCACCGGCAGGTCCGGATGGCGCGCACGGATCTGCGCGAACAACGCTTCGCCCTCCTCACCGGAGGTGGTGTCCTCGCTGAAGTTCATGTCCTGGATCACCAGATCGACCGGCTGCGACTCGAGCAGGGCCAGCCCATCGGCGGGCGTGTGCGCCTGCAGGGTGTCGATGTCGTGCAGGGAGAACAGCACGTCCAGCGCAGTACCCACGCTGGCGTTGTCGTCGATGATCAGGATCGCAGGCATCAAGCGGTTCTGCAGAAAGGGATGGGCGGCGCCGATGGAGCCGTTCGTGTCCACGCACCGGGAGAGCCCGGCGCCACCCATCAAGCATAGCCAAACCTGTGGCCGTGCAGGAGCGGATGATGCTCAGCGCCCGGGTGGGGCTGGCGGAGGTGGTTGCGCGGGTGGTGGCGGGACCTCCATTGCCTGTCGCCACGCAGCGGCGTTGACCGCCACCGTCAGTTCGCGCTTGTCGCGGCGCAGCAACAGATAGGCGCTGGCCGCGTGGGAATGGCGCAGTGCCTCGGCCAGATGTTCAACCCGGCGCACCGCCGTGTCGTCCACGCGGAGGATGCGATCGCCACTGCGCACGCCGAAGCGCACTTCCGGGCTGGCGGCCTCCACATGCACCTGGCCTTCGGTCGAGCGCAGCGACAGCCGCGCTCCATCGCGGCGCCATTCCAGCGTCTGTGCGCTGCCACCACCGGCCAGCGCCGGCAGGGGCAGGAGCAGCATCAGGCACATCGCGCAGGCACGCATCTCACGCGCCCCGCGTGGCGACCGCAGGCGGTACCGCCGCCGCACGCCGTGCCGGACCGAACACCGCAATCTGGCCCAGTATCCACAGCAGCAGCGCACCCAGCGGCAGGTAGTACAGCGGCATGCGCGGCAGCTCGTACAGGTTCATCAGGGCCAGGTTGATCGCGTACGCCGCCAGCATGCCCAGCACGATGCCCAGCGAGGCCAGCAGGAAGTTCTCGGTCTGGAAGTAGCGCAGGATCTGCCCGCGGGTGGCGCCCAGCGCACGGCGGATGCCGATCTGCTTGCTGCGCTGCTGCACCCAGAAGCTGGCCAGGCCGATGATGCCCAGCGCAGTGACCACCAGCAGCGAGATGCTGACGGTGATCAGCAGGCCGACCATCGCGCGGTCGTTCTTGAAGAAGTCCTTGCGCTGGTCTTCATAGGTCAGCTTGTCGCGCATCAGGCGGTTGGGGTCGTTGCGCTCCAGCGCGGCGGCACCGGCATCGAGCACCTCCTGGCGGCGTTCCGGCGAAGTGCGCAACACGTACGTGCCACCCTTGTCGAAGCTGACCCGGATCGGCAGCAGCATCGAGTTGGTCCAGTTGTCATTCCAGCCATTGGGCGTGCTGAGCGTGTCGACGATGCCGACCACATGCAGCGACTGCTTGCCCATGTAGTAGGTCTTGCCCAGGGCGCTGCCGTTGGGCTCCATCTTGGCGGCGGTGGCCTGGGTGAGGATGACCGGGATGGCCTTTTCCTTGGCGCCACCCTTGCTGACGTCTTCGAAGTTCTGGTACTCGTCGGGCAGGAAATCGCGGCCGGCGATCAGATTGATGCCCATCGTGGCCAGCCCGTTCTCGGACAGGGTGTACATCGAGGCGTTGGTGGTCGGCCGTTCCTGGTCGATCACCCGCGAGATGCTGCTGCTGGAGGAGCCGTTGCGGAAGGGAACCTGGTTGATGATGGTGACGTTGCTGACGCCGGGAATCGCGCGCAGCGATGCCAGGTCCTCGCGGGTGCGGGACATGGCGTCGGTCTGCTTGCCGATGCCGCTGACGCGCAGCATCACCAGTTCGCTCTCGGCGATGCCGCTTGGCATGCTGATTTTCTCCACGCGCTGGCTGACCAGGAACAGCGCGTTGCAGACGATGGCGCAGGTCAGTGCGACTTCCAGCACGATCAGGGCGGCAGCGGTCTTGTGCCGGCGCAGCGTGCTGAGGATGGGGCGGATGTCCATGGGCGTCCTCGTTCGGGTGCTTACTGCGACTTGAGCTGGATGGCCGGGGTGACCTGCATCGCGCGCCAGGCGGGCAGGAATCCGGCGGCGAGGCTGGCGAACAGGGTCAGGCCCAGCGCGAGCAGCAGCATGTTGCCGTCCAGGTGGGCCAGCTTTGCGTATTCCACCGGCTGCTGGCGCACCGCGAACAGGCCAAGCAGGGCCAGGCCGATACCCAGCACGCCACCGACCACGCCCACCGCGCCGGCTTCCACCAGGCACTGCAGGAAGATCTGGCCACGGCTGGCGCCGAGTGCACGGCGCACGCCGATCTCACCACTGCGGCGCAGGAACTTGGCCAGCAGCAGGCCTACCGTGTTGACCAGGCAGACACCGAGGAAGCCCAGCGCCAGCCACAGCTGCAGGCGCACGTCGCTGGGCACGGCACCATTGAAGTCCAGCCATTCCATCACGGTGCGCAGGCGCACGTTCGGGGGATGCTTGAAGCGGCCGGCCTCGCGCTGCTGGGTCGAATAGTTCTCCAGGTAGCGGCGGTAGTCGCCGGCCTTGGCCGGGTCCATTTCCACCCAGTACTGCAGCCACGCGCAGGGTGCATTGAGCGAGTAGCTGTTGCCGTCGGGGTTTTCGCCGAAGCAGTTCATGTTGCCGTTGTTGCCGAGCTTCAGGTCGAACGAGGTGGAGATCGGCAGCAGCAGGTCTTCGTTCTTGCCGTAGCTGCCGGTGGTCAGGTCGTAGAAGTGCGGCTCCGGGCTCCATTCCTTCATCACGCCGACGATGCGGTAACTCTGGCCTTCCATGCGCAGGTCGCGGCCCACGCTGTTGGCGCCCTGGTACAGCTTGTCGTTGAGCGCCTTGGAGATGACCACCACGCGTGCGCGGCCTTCATCGTCCTCGCGCGTCCAGGGGCGGCCGTACTGCATGGGCACCTCGAACATCGGGAAGAAGTCGGCCGAGGTCCAGCGGGTGTCGATGCTGAAGGGCTTGAGCGTGCTGTTGTCCGGTTCGATGGTGCCGCCGCCGCCGCTCATCAGCGCCTGGCGCTCGCCCTTGGCCTCGCGCAGCAGCGCTTCACCGTCGAAGCGGGTCAGCTGGGTTTCCGGTTCCTCGCCGGCGACATAGGCGCCGGTCGCGGCATCGAGCTGCACGTAGAACAGGCGGTCGCTCTTGCCGGGAATCGGGTCGCCGGACAGCACGTGGAATACGGTCAACGTGGTCATCGAGGCGCCGATGCCGAGCGCGATGGCGATCACCATCAGCGCGGTCAGGACCTTGTTGCGGCGGAAACTGCGCGCCGCCAATCGGGCGTAGTAGGCGAACATGGTCGGGCCCTCACTCGTTGACGGCGACGATGTGGCGCAACGGCGTGGCCAGCACCGGCTCGCGCACCAGGTCGGTCACCTGGCCATCGACGATGTGCACGTTGCGCTGCGCACGCGCGGCCAGTTCCGGGTCGTGGGTGACCATCACGATGGTGGTGCCGGCGGCGTTGATCTCCTCCAGCAGCTCCATCACGCCCCGGGCCATCTGCGTATCCAGATTGCCGGTCGGTTCGTCGGCCAGCAGCAGGCGCGGGCTGCCGGCCAGCGCACGCGCGATGGCCGCGCGCTGCTGCTGGCCACCCGACAGTTCATTCGGATAGTGCTTCATGCGCGAGCCCAGGCCGACCTGGGTCAGTGCCTTCTCGATGCGTTCGCGGCGCTCGTTGGCGCTCATCCTGCGATAGCGCAGCGGAACGTCGACGTTGTCGAACAGGTTCAGGTCGGGGATCAGGTTGAAGCCCTGGAAGATGAAGCCGATCTTCTGGTTGCGCAGGCGGCTGCGGGCGTCGTCGCCCAGCGTGCTCACGTCCTGGCCGTCCAGCATGTAGGTACCGCTGGTGAAGGTTTCCAGCAGGCCGGCGATGTTGAGGAAGGTGGTCTTGCCGGAGCCGGAGGGGCCGGTGACCGCGACGAACTCACCTTCCTTGACCTGCAGTTCCAGCGAGCGCAGTGCATGGGTTTCCACCTGTTCGGTGCGGAAGACCTTGGCGACCGAACGCATTTCGAGCATGTACATGGGGTGTCCTCTCTCCAGGATTCAGGTATCAGGTATCAGTTGACGGAGACGCGTTCGGCGTCCTTGAACAGGTCGCTGCCGGAGACCACGATGCGGTCGCCCGGCTGCACACCCGACTTGATTTCCACTTCGCCCAGGCTGCTGACGCCCAGTTCCACCGGACGACGCACGGCGGTGCGGCCATCCATCACGTAGGCCATGCCGTTGCCCTGTTCGACGAACGGGCCGCGCTCGACCTTGAGCACGTTCCTGCGGGTATCGAGCAGCACGCGCACCGACATCCGCTGGCTCTGGCGCAGGCCTTCCGGCTGCGCGCTGGCAAAGCGCACGCGGGCATTGACCTCGCCGTTGACCACTTCCGGCGACACCGCGCTGATCTCGCCCGGGAACGGCTGGCCGTTGCCACCGGTCAGCTGTGCCGGCATGCCGATCGCCAGGTCGCGGGCGAAGCTCTCCGGCACCTTGATCTCGACTTCGAACTTGGACAGGTCGACCACGCCCAGCACCGGGGCATTGGCGGCCAGGTTGGTGGACTGCACCGCCTGCACCTGGCCGACCTGGCCATCGAACGGGGCACGCAGCGTCAGCGCATCGACCTGGCGCTGTACTTCGGCCACCACCGCCTTCTGGCGATCGGCCAGCAGGCGCTTGTTGCGGGCATCCAGGTCCGCGCCCTGGCTCTGCAGGCGGGCATCGGTGGTGGCGTTGGCCAGGGTGATGTCGGCCTTCTTCAGCGAGTCCTTGGCCTTGGCCAGGTCGATCTGCGGCACCGCCCCGCCGTCGTAGCCGCGCTGGTAGCGCTGCAGGTCGCGGTCGGCGGCCTGCCGTTCGATGGTGGCCTGGTCGGTTTCCTTGCGCGACTTGGCGCGAGCCAGGGTGGCGTCCAGCGCGGCACGGCTGGCCTCGGCCTCCAGGCCGGCCAGGGTGGCCTGTTCCTGGGCCAGCTTGCTGCGCAGTTCGGGGCTGTCGATGACCGCCAGCTCCTGTCCCTTCTTCACCACGTCACCGGCGACCACCTTCAGGTCCACAGTGCCCGCAGAGATGGCATACAGGATCGGGCTGTTGGCGGCGATCACGCGGCCGTCAGCGGCGATGTCACGGACCAGGTCGCCCCGCTTCACTTCGGCGATGCGCACGCGGCTGCTGTCGAAGGAGCGGCTGGCGTTGGACCAGGCGTGCACGGCCCAGCCGATGCCGGCGAGCAGGGCGATCGTGCCCAGCGCCGGCCAACGGTAACGGAGCCAGTTGGCGCGCGGAGCGCTGGCCGGAGCGGAGGAAACGATCTGGTCCTGGGCGGAAGTGTCGCGGATCATCGGGTGCGTGCCTGACGGTGGTAGCCAGTACTAAGCACGTAGCGTGCCAACTTTAATTCCTTATGGGTCAAGGGGTTGTGCTTTGATGTGAAGTGTCCGGGTGTCCGCGGACACCTTTCCGGACACTTTCATTAAGCGGACAGGAGGGGGAAGCCGGACACGCAGGCTAGAATGCGACAATCGTCTTCAAGGAAACGCGTGACATGTGTGGAATCGTGGGTGCGATCGCTGATCGCGACGTAGTGCCGGTGCTGATCGAGGGTCTGAAGCGCCTTGAGTACCGTGGTTACGATTCCTCGGGTATCGCGGTGATCGACCATGCCGAGCGGTCGGAGGTGCGTCGCGTGCGTCGTACCGGCCGAGTGTCGGAAATGGCCACGGCGGCCGAGGCCGAGGGCTTCAACGCGGTGCTGGGCATCGGCCACACCCGCTGGGCCACCCACGGTGGTGTCACCGAGGCCAATGCGCATCCGCACATCAGCCAGGGCGTGGCGCTGGTGCACAACGGTATCATCGAGAACCACGAAGAGCAGCGCGAGAAGTTGCGCGCGCTGGGCTACACCTTCGAGTCGCAGACCGATACCGAAGTCATCGCACACCTGATCCACCACCACCTGAAGGATGGCGACGACCTGCTGGTGGCGCTGCAGCACACGGTGAAGGAACTGACCGGCGCCTACGCGCTGGCCGTGGTCAGCCGCGCCGAGCCGGAGCGCTTCGTCTGCGCGCGTATGGGCTGCCCGCTGCTGATCGGCCTGGGCGAAGGCGAGAACTTCGTCGCTTCGGATGTCTCGGCGGTGATCTCGGCCACCCGCAAGGTGATTTTCCTGGAGGAAGGCGATACCGCCGAAATCCGCCGCGATGGCGTGCGCATCTTCGACGAGCATGACCAGGCGGTCGAGCGCGACGTGCATCTGTCGGATGTATCGCTGGCATCGCTGGAGCTGGGCCCGTACCGCCACTTCATGCAGAAGGAAATCCACGAGCAGCCGCGCGCTCTGGGCGACACCATCGAGGCGGCGATCGATGCCGGTGGTTTCCCGGCCGAGCTGTTCGGCAAGAACGCCGAAGTCGTGTTGTCGGGCATCGAGGGTGTGCAGATCATCGCCTGCGGTACCAGCTACTACGCCGGCCTGACTGCACGCTACTGGGTCGAGGCCATCGCCGGCCTGCCGTGCAGCGTGGAGATCGCCAGCGAGTACCGTTACCGCGCTGCCTACGCGAATCCGAAGCACCTGATCGTGACCATTTCCCAGTCCGGCGAAACGCTGGATACGATGGAAGCGCTGAAGTACGCCAAGTCGCTGGGCCACAAGCACACGCTGTCGATCTGCAACGTGCCGGAAAGCGCGATCCCGCGCGCCAGCGAACTGGTCTGCTACACCCGTGCCGGTGCCGAGATCGGCGTCGCTTCGACCAAGGCGTTCACCACCCAGCTGGCGGCGCTGTTCCAGCTGACCGTGGTGCTGGGCAAGCTGCATGGCCGCATCGACGCCGCACAGGAAGCGGACTACCTGGAGCAGCTGCGCTTCCTGCCGGGCAGCGTGCAGCATGCGCTGAACATGGAGCCGCAGATCGCTGCCTGGGCCGAGCGGTTCGCGCGCAAGAGCAGCGCGCTGTTCCTGGGCCGCGGCCTGCACTACCCGATCGCGCTGGAAGGCGCGCTCAAGCTCAAGGAAATCTCCTACATCCACGCCGAGGCCTACCCGGCGGGCGAGCTGAAGCATGGCCCGCTGGCGCTGGTGGACGAGGACATGCCGGTGGTGGTGATCGCGCCGAACGACAGCCTGCTGGAAAAGGTGAAGTCGAACATGCAGGAAGTACGTGCGCGTGGCGGTGAACTTTTCGTGTTCGCCGACCAGGACAGCAACTTCAACGAGTCCGAAGGCGTGCACGTGATCCGTACGCCGCGTCATGCCGGCGTGCTCAGCCCGATCGTGCACACCATTCCGGTGCAGTTGCTGGCCTACCACACCGCGCTGGCGCGCGGCACCGACGTGGACAAGCCGCGCAACCTGGCCAAGAGCGTGACGGTGGAGTAACACCCGTCAGCTCGGTTGGAGGTTGCAAGCGAAGGGGGCCGTGTGGGCCCCCTTTCGTTTGTGCCGGTGGCAGCGGCAAGTGGGACAGTCACAGGGTGTTCTGTCCACCGTCGGCAGCAGGCAATCAATCTTTAACGCGTGGCATCGCGTGTATTCAGCGGCGGTTTCAGCCGCGGTGCCATTCTCTGGATCGTCGGTTGGTTCCCACGACGAACTGTCCCATCGATGCCGGTAGTGACCGATGGTCGCAGTCGTAGAATCGATTTGACCGAGGTCCGGGTTGAGCGGTTGAACCCACCTCGTTCGCGTTGCAGCACGTCGTCTGCCGATCCATTCCAAGCGGCAGCCGGGTGCGCCAGACGTGCGCTGAAAGGTCTGTTCCCGGGGAGGGGGCGTATCGGAAGAGCACACTTTTTGACTTCAGTGACCTGCACCAGGAAACAAGAATGAACGTCCGCGAACTCCTGCAATCCAAGAAAGAAGCTGTCATCACCATCGATGCCGAAGACACCATCGGTGCCGCCGCCCACAAGATGAGCGCGAACAGGATCGCTGCACTGGTGGTGATGAAGGACGATGCCCCGGTCGGCATCATTTCCGAGAAGGACATCGTGCGTACCCTGGCCGACGACGGCCCGCAGGCCGGCCGCCGGGTGATTTCCAGCCTGCCGTCCACCGGCCTGGAGGGCATCGCCCCGGAGGCCACCCTGAAGCAGGCCATGTCGTTGATGACGTACTCGCGGCGCCGTCATCTGATGGTCACCGAAGGCACTCGTCTGGTCGGCATCCTCAGCCTGGGCGACATCGTGAAGAACCTGCTGGGCGAGCTGGAGCTGGAAAAGGCCGTGCTGCAGGACATCTACATGGCCGCCCACTGAGGGCTGCAGCGCTGGAAGCAGAGAAGCCGGGCATTGCCCGGCTTCTTCGTTCACGGCATCGGTGAATTCAGAAAGTGACCTTCACCGAGTCGGCGCTGTAGTTGGCTGGGCCGTGGTAGACCACTTCGATGTTGTTGCCATCCGGGTCGAGCACGAACGCGCCGTAGTAGCCCGGGTGGTAAGGGCGTTCACCGGGCGCGCCGTTGTCGGTGCCGCCGGCGGCGATCGCGGCGGTATGGAAGGCATCGACGGTGGCGCTGTCGCGGGCCTGGAAGGCCAGATGGTGGCGGCCGGTCAGCTGGCCGGCGGCGGCCGTGCTGCTGGCGCTGGAAATGAACAGCTCATCGGCCCAGAAGTAGTCGTCTCCTTCACCGGCGATCGGGATGCCGATCGTATCGAACACCGCCTGGTAGAAGCGGCGGCTGGCCGCCAGGTCGCGCACTACCAGCTGGATGTGGTCGATCAGGCGGCCGCGGTGCAGTTCCATCGTTTCCATACCAACCTCGCAGAAAAAGGGGACGGAGGGGATTAAGTCGCTTCCAGCCCAATAATGCCAGAAACGACTTAATCCCCTCCGTCCCCTTTTCGGGTCAGACGTTGGCGATGATCTCGACCCAGTAGCCGTCCGGGTCCTTGATGAAAGCCAGGTTCTTCATGCGGCCGTCGGTCAGGCGCTTCTGGAAGGTCACGCCCAGATCCTCGAAGCGCTGGCAGGCGGCCTCGATGTCCGGCACCGACACGCAGATGTGGCCGAAGCCGCGCGGGTCGCTGTTGCCGTCGTGGTAGACCGCGCCGTCCTGGGTTTCGGTGCCGTGGTTGTGGGTCAGTTCCAGCACGCCCGGCAGCCCGGCCATCCACAGGCGGCGGGCGTTGTCATCTTCCGGCACCGTGACGTCAGCGGGCACGTAGGCCAGGAAGTACAGGCTGAACTGGGCCTCGGGGAAGTCGCGCTTGTCGATCAGCTGGTAGCCGAGCACGCGGGTGTAGAAGTCCAGCGAAGCGGCAATGTCCTTCACGCGCAGCATGGTGTGGTTGAACACGAAGCCGGTGGTTTCGGCCGGGGCCTGGGCGGCGACGCCGGGAACATCGCGCAGGGCGGGAATGGTCATGGGGGAGGTCCTTCAGACAGGGCCGTTGCCGGCCGGATGGCGCCATTCTACCGGCCAGCACCTGACGGCACTGCGACGTACAATGGCCGGATCGCACCGTTCCGTCCTGACAACGATTGCCCGCCATGTCGCAGCGTGAATGGGTGGCTGCCGCCATCCGCAAGATCGAAGCTGATTTCAACCGTTCCGCCGATACCCACCTGATCCCGCTGGCGCTGCCAGGGTTCGAGGGCATCGACCTGTACCTGAAGGATGAGTCGAGCCATCCCACCGGCAGCCTGAAGCACCGGCTGGCGCGCTCGCTGTTCCTGTATGCGCTGGCCAATGGCTGGTTGCGTGAAGGGCGTCCGGTGATCGAGGCCTCCAGCGGCTCGACCGCCGTGTCCGAAGCCTATTTCGCGCGGCTGCTCGGCCTGCCGTTCATTGCGGTGATCCCGGCCTCCACCTCGCCTGAAAAGATCGCCGCGATCGAGTTCCACGGCGGCCGTTGCCACCTGGTCGAACGTGCCTGCGACCTCAACTGTGATTCGGAAAAGCTGGCCCGTGAAACCGGCGGCCACTTCATGGACCAGTTCACCTATGCCGAGCGCGCCACCGACTGGCGTGCCAACAACAACATCGCCGAGTCCATCTTCAAGCAGATGGCCGAAGAGCCCAGCCCGGTTCCGGAATGGATCGTGTGCAGCCCCGGCACCGGCGGTACCGCAGCGACGCTGGGGCGCTATGTCAGCTATCGCCGGCATGACACCCGCATCCTCTGTGCGGACCCGGAAGTGTCGGTGTTCTTCGATGGCTACAAAGCCGCCGTGGCCGGTGAGCAGGACTGGCGCGGCCTGACCTGCAGCGGTGGCTCGCGCGTGGAAGGCATCGGCCGGCCGCGGGTAGAGGCGAGCTTCATCCCGACCAGTGTCGATGCGATGGTGAAGGTGCCCGATGCGCTGAGCCTGGCCGCGATGCGCCATGTCAGCCGCCAGCTGGGCCGCCGTGTCGGTGGCTCCACCGGCACCAACTTCATCGGTGTGCTGCAGGCGGCGCAGTGGATGCGCGAGGCGGGCCACCAGGGCAGCATCGTCAGCATCCTGTGCGACAGCGGCGAGCGCTACGCGCAGAGCTACTACGACCCGTCGTGGTATGCGCGCCAGGGCATCGATGTCGACGGCGCCGATGCGCAACTGGCGGCGGCGGTGGCCGGGCAGGGACTGCCCGAATTGCCGTGGTGCAGCCTGGAAGCGTTGTAACGCGGCAACGCACGGCCGGCTGTGCGTCGGCTGGGGAGAGTCGACTGTTAGTCGACTGCTCCAGGTTCAGGTCGCGAAAATCCCGCGCTGCGCGCGAAAGTCGACTAACAGTCGACTCTACCCGGTCGCCGGGGCGTCTCAATATCCCGCTGCAGTGAACGCGTCCAGCACCGCGTCGCGCAGTGCATCGGGCAAGGCCTCGATGTCCATCGCGCGATCATCCAGATGCAGGCTCGGGTCCAGGATGCTCGCTCGGCCCTGGGCCAGCGCCTGCAGCCACAGCAGCACGCAGATCACGAACTCGCGCTCATGGCCCAGCCGCAGTTGGCTGGCGCCGCGTTCGATCACCTCGAACGGGTACCACTCCTGGGCGTCGTTGAACGTGCCGCCCTGCTGCAGCACTGCCTGCAGTTGATGCAGGTGACGCTGGGCATCGTCGCCGGCATCGCACAATGCGGCGATCCAGGTCAGTTCGGCCGGGCTGGCGGACAATGCCAGTGACCGGGCCGGTGAGGCGGATGCAACTGCAGCCAGACCTTCCATGTAGGGCCTCGTTCGGTGCGTACCGCTGCGGACTCCCCCGCAGCCAGAGCTTCGGTGCGCGACCGTAAGGCCGACGTGAATGCCGGGCCGTGCCCCCTTGTCAGCCCCGCCTGCCAGCGCCATATCCTGCATGCTGCCCGCCTGCCGGGCCCGTACCCTGGAGATCTGCCGTGACCGTTGCCAACCCCCTGCTCGATTTTTCCGGCCTGCCGCGCTTCGAGGCCATCCGCCCCGAGCACGTGGCGCCGGCGCTGGACGTGCTGCTGGCCGAGGCCGAAGCCGCCGTCAGCGCCGCCGAGCAGGTGCAGCCGGTCACCTGGCAGACCTTCGTTGCCCCGCTGGATGACGCCACCGAGCGCCTGTGGCGCGCCTGGGGTCTGGTCGGCCACCTGCAGGGCGTGGTCAACAGCCCGGAACTGCGTGAGGCCTACAACAGCAACCTGCCGCGGGTGACCCGCTTCGCCAGCGCGCTGGGCCAGAACCTGGCGTTGTACCGGCAGTACCAGACGCTGGCCGCCAGTGCCGAGGCGGCACGCTTCGACGCGGCCCAGCGCAAGGTGCTGGACAACACCCTGCGCGATTTCCGCCTCGGTGGTGCCGAGCTGGCGGCGGAGGCGCAGCAGCGCTTCGCGGCGATCAAGGAAGAACTGTCGGCGCTGTCGGCGAAGTTCTCGCAGAACGTGCTCGACGCTACCGACGCCTGGTCGCTGATCATCGAGGACGAAGCGCGGCTGAAGGGCCTGCCGGAAGACGTGAAGGCCGCCGCGCGTGCCGCAGCACAGAAGGACGGCAAGGCCGGCTGGAAACTGACCCTGCAGATGCCGTGCTACCTGCCGGTGCAGACCTGGGGCGAGGACCGCGACCTGCGCGAGATCCTCTACCGTGCCAGCGCACAGCGTGCGTCCGAATTCGGCGATGAGTCCCTGGACAAC
The DNA here is from genome assembly GCF_018320795.1 of Stenotrophomonas sp. PE591. Classification (NCBI taxonomy): domain Bacteria; kingdom Pseudomonadati; phylum Pseudomonadota; class Gammaproteobacteria; order Lysobacterales; family Lysobacteraceae; genus Stenotrophomonas; species Stenotrophomonas sp. PE591. The sequence goes on along the minus strand of NZ_JAAOKO010000009.1, from coordinate 151,787 downwards.
AGCGGCAACATCGATCGGATCCTCGCCCTGCGCGCTGAACTGGCCGCGCTGCTCGGCTTCGATTCGTATGGCGATTATTCGGTAGCGACCAAGATGGCGCAGGACCCGGCCGAAGTGCTGGGTTTCCTGCGTGACCTGGCCGCGCGCGCCAAGCCGTTCGCGGCCAGGGACCGGGCCGACCTGGAGCAGTTCGCACGCGAGCAGCTGGGCATCGACAGCCTGCAGGCCTGGGACCTGGCGTTCGCCGCCGACCGCCTGAAGCAGGCCCGTTACAGCTATTCCGAACAGGAAGTGAAGCAGTACTTCACCGAACCGAAGGTGCTGGGCGGCCTGTTCTCGGTGATCGAGCAGCTGTACGGCCTGCGCGTGCAGGAGGACAGCGCACCGGTGTGGCATGACGACGTGCGCTTCTTCCGTCTGGTCGATGCACAGGGCGCGCTGGTCGGCCAGTTCTATCTGGACCTGTATGCGCGCGAGGGCAAGCGTGGTGGCGCGTGGATGGACGATTGCCGCAACCGTCGCGTGCGCGCGGACGCCAGCGTACAGACGCCGCTGGTCTACCTGGTGTGCAACTTCGGCCGCGGTGCCAACGGCAAGCCGGCCACCTTCAGCCACAACGAAGTGACCACGCTGTTCCATGAGATGGGCCATGGCCTGCACCAGCTGCTGACCCGCATCGGTGAGCTGGGCGTGGCCGGCATCAATGGCGTGGAATGGGATGCAGTGGAACTGCCCAGCCAGTTCATGGAGAACTTCTGCTGGGAGTGGGAGCACCTGCAGGCCATGACCGCGCACGTGGACACGGGCGAACCGCTGCCGCGCGGGCTGTACGAGCGCATGCTGGCCGCGCGCAACTTCCACAGCGGCATGGCCACGGTGCGCCAGCTTGAGTTTGGCCTGTTCGACATGCTGTTGCACAGTCAGTTCGAACCGGCGCAGGACAGCGTGCTGGCGCTGCTCGATCGCGTGCGTGCGGAGGTGGCGGTGAACCATCCGCCGGCCTGGAACCGCTTCCCGCACCAGTTCAGCCACATCTTCGCGGGCGGTTACGCCGCCGGCTACTACAGCTACAAGTGGGCCGAAGTGCTCAGTGCCGACGCCTATGCGGCGTTCGAGGAAGCGCCGCAGGCACTGGCCGAGACCGGTGCACGCTTCCGCGATGAGATCCTGTCGCGCGGTGGCAGCCGCCCGGCGGCGGAGAACTTCAAGGCCTTCCGTGGGCGCGCGCCGCAGATCGACGCGCTGCTGCGCCACTCGGGCATGGCGTAAACCGTTGTGGTGGGTGCCAACCCTGGTTGGCACTTCCTGGCAATGGTGCGGACCAAGGTCCGCACCCACCGAGTGAGATGGTGGGGCAACCCTGCATAACCGCTGTGGTGGGTGCCAACCTTGGTTGGCACTTCACCGCCATCCACGCCATGCGTGGATGAGGCGGATCATTCGGCGTAGATCATCTTCCGGGTCATGCCGCCGTCGACGATGAAGTCCTGGCCGGTGCTGAAACCGGACAGCGACGACAGCAGGTACACCGCCAGTGCACCGATATCTTCAGGGCGGCCGACCCGGCCGACCGGATGCTGTGCGTGGTCGATGGCCGAGTACTCTGGTTCATGGCGCCGTGAGGGTGCCTGCCACGCAGTGGTACCGACCCATCCGGGGCTGATGCTGTTCACCCGCACCGCCGGGCCGGCGCTGATCGCCAGCGCATGGGTGAAGGCCACCAGGCCACCCTTGGCCGCCGCATAGGCCTCGCTGTGCGCTTCGGATTGCCAGGCGCGGGTGGAGGCGATGTTGATGATCGCGCCCGCAGCACTGTCCGTCAGCGCCGGCAGCGCGTGCTTGCTGCACAGGAAGGCGCCATGCAGCGACGACAGCCGGCGTTGCCATTCGTGCCAGTCCATGTCCTGCAGCCGCGTGCCGTGCGGCCCGGCGATGCCGGCATTGTTGACCAGCCCGTCGATGTGTCCGAAACGCTGCAGCGCCTCGGCGATGAAGTCGCGCACGCTGGCTTCGTCGGTGATGTCCAAACGCTGGAACGCGGCATCCTCACCGCGCTGCCATTCGTCCAGGCAGGCCTGGCCGGCCTCCCTGTCCAGGTCGCCGATCAGCACGCGTCCGCCGGCACCGAGCACGGCCTGGGCAATACCGCGACCGATGCCATTGGCGCCGCCGGTGACCAGCACCACCTTGCCCGACAGTGGCGCGGCCGGCCATGCGGCAATCGGCGGCACCGTGCTCACGTCAGGTCTTCGCCGCGCAGGCGGCGATGCCAGCCGTCCACGCCGATGCGGTCCAGGGTCTGGATGTTGCGCTCGACGATCACGTCCGGGTCCGGATACACATCCACCGCGCGCGCCACGCTGTCTTCGCGCAGCAGGTGCAGGGTGGGGAAGGGCGCGCGGTTGGTGTAGTTGCTGGCGTCGTCGGCGGCCACGCCCTCGAACTGGTAATCCGGATGGAAGCTGGCCACCTGCAGGATCCCCTGCAGGTCCAGTGCCTCGATCGCCGCATCGGCGTTGTCGAGGAAGTCGTTGTAGTCGAGGAAATCGGTCAGCACCTGCGGATGCACGATCAGCGTCGTGTCGATCTGCTCGGCCGGCGTGTCGCGCAGCAGCACCAGCTCCTCGGCCAGCTGTTCAACCAGCGCTTCTGTCGTGGTCGCATCGCTGAGCACGATGCGGACCTGGTCCTTCACGTATACCGCCTTGGCGAACGGGCACAGGTTCAGGCCGATGACGATGCGCTCCAGCCACAGGCGGGTCGCGGCGATCGGGTCATCGATGGGCAGGTCGGAATCGGTCATGGCGGGCACGTCGGCTGGCGGGGCCGACATTGTAGGCGCGTCGCTGGCAACGCGCCGTCGTACCTGCGGCTGGCAGCACCGGGGGATTCCCGGCAGGTGGCTCAGTCGCGGAAATTGTTGAACTGCAGCGGCAGCTCGAACTTGCCGGCCTTGAGCACGGCGATGGCGTCCTGCAGGTCATCGCGCTTCTTGCCCTGCACGCGCAGCTTGTCGCCGTTGATCTGGCTTTCCACCTTCAGCTTGGCGTCCTTCAGGGCCGCCGCGATCTTCTTGGCGATCTTCTGCTCGATGCCCTGCTTGACGGTGATCTTCTGCCGGGCCTGGGCCAGGTTGGTCTCGATGTCGCCGAACTCCAGGCTGAGCACGTCGATGCCGCGCGCGGCCAGGCGAGCACGCAGGATGTCGTTCATCTGCTTGAGCTGGAATTCGGTCGGCGCGAACTGATTGATGACATCGCCGTCGCGCTCGAACTTTGCGTCCACGCCCTTGAAGTCGAAGCGGGTGGCCAGTTCGCGGTTGGCCTGGTCGATGGCGTTGGTCAGCTCGTGGGTGTCGACTTCGGACACGACGTCGAAGGAAGGCATGGGCGATGCTCCGCAGGTTTCAGTGGCGATCATTCTATCGTGCCGGCCCGCGTGCCCGCTTTCTGTGGAGCCCAGCCCATGCTCGGCGGCCGCCCTACAATCCGGTGCGGTCGGCGATAATGGGCCATGAACGTGCAACGCTCCCCTTCGCGTGCGGTGGCCTGGATGGTCGCTGCGGTCGCCTGTTTCTCGCTGATGGACGCTGGCATGAAGCAGCTGTCGGCCAGCTATCCCACCCTGGAAGTGACTTTCCTGCGTGGTGCGGCCTCGTTGCCGTTCGTGCTGGTGTGGGTGCTGGTCAGTGCCGGCCCACGTTCGCTGGTGCCGCGGCGCTGGGGCCTGCACCTGCTGCGCGGCGCGTTGGGCATGGCGATGATCGGCTGCTTCGTGTTCGCCCTGCGCGACCTGCCGCTGTCCACCGCCTACACCATCTACTTCGTTGCCCCGCTGCTGATCGCCGCGCTGTCGGTGCCGTTGCTGGGCGAGCGGGTCGGGCCGCGGCGCTGGGTCGCCATCGGCATTGGCCTGGTGGGCGTGCTGGTGGTGCTGCGGCCGGGCGTGGATGGCTTCATCTCGGTGCCCGGCCTGATGGTGCTGGCGGCGGCAACGGCCTATGCCGTGGCGGCGATCACGGTCAGCCTGCTGACCCGCACCGATACCTCGCAGTCGATGGTGGTCTGGTTCCTGGTGATCATGGCCATCGGCGCCGGCCTGCTCGCCATTCCCGGCTGGGTACCGCTGCAGCTGGCACACGCGCCTTTGATTGCCGGCATGGGCCTGGCCGGGGCGCTGGGCCAGATTGCCCTGACCAAGGCCTTCCAGCTGGGCGAGGCCTCGATGATCGCGCCGCTGGAGTACAGCGGCCTGGTCTGGGTGATCGGCTGGGATCTGGCCTTCTGGGGCCAGCTGCCGGACGGCTATACCTGGGTGGGCGCGGCGATCATCGTCGCCTCGGGGCTGTACCTGCTGCATCGCGAGCGGGTAAACCGGCAGGAACCGCCGAAGCCGCTGGATCATCCCTGAGCCCGGGGGTAGTGCCGGCCGCTGGCCGGCAACCCCTTGCGCCGGAGGGACCGCTGCAGGTGCCGGCCAGCGGCCGGCACTACCGGGGACAGTTTCTTAGAACCAAAAGGAATAACATTCTGGGCCATGGCGCGGGCGCGCGACCGCCTGCGCTGGTAGGCTGCACGCCCCCTTCCGTCACCCAGCCGGTGAGCCACGCCCGTGATCGAGTTCCAGCGCCTGCACAAATCCTATGCCGTTGCCGGCCGCGAAGTCAGCGCGCTGCAACCGTTGGACCTGACCATCGAGGCCGGTGAGGTGTTCGGCATCATCGGCCATTCCGGCGCCGGCAAGTCGACCCTGATCCGCATGATCAACCGCCTGGAAGAACCCAGTGGTGGCCGGCTGCTGATCGGCGGTGAGGATGTCACCGCGCTGGACGCGGACGGCCTGCGCGCGCTGCGCCGGCGCATCGGCATGATCTTCCAGCACTTCAACCTGCTGTCCTCGCGCACGGTGGCTGGCAATGTTGCCTTCCCGCTGGAACTGGCCGGCACGCCGAAGGCGGAGATCGACGCGCGCGTGGCCGAGCTGCTGCAGACCGTGGGCCTCGAAGCGCATGCGCAGAAGTATCCGGCGCAGCTGTCCGGTGGCCAGAAACAGCGCGTCGGCATCGCCCGCGCGCTGGCGACCCGTCCGCAGATCCTGCTGTGCGACGAGGCCACCAGTGCGCTCGACCCGCAGACCACCGCTTCGGTGCTGTCGCTGCTGTCGAAGATCAATCGCGAGCTGGGCCTGACCATCGTGCTGATCACCCACGAGATGGACGTGATCCGCCGTGTCTGCGACCGCGTTGCGGTGCTCGATGCCGGCCAGATGGTCGAAACCGGTCCGGTCACCCGGGTGTTCCTGCACCCGCAGCACCCGACCACGCGCCGTTTCGTCAGCGAATCGGAGCATGTGGACGAGGGCACGCTGCACCGCGATTTCGATGCCGTCGGTGGCCGCATCGTGCGCCTGACCTTCCTCGGTGGCGACACCTACGAACCCCTGCTCGGCCGCGTCGCGCGCGAGACCGGGGTCGACTACAACATCCTGTCCGGCCGCATCGACCGGATCAAGGACACCCCGTATGGCCAATTGGTGGTCGCCCTGGTGGGCGGCGACCAGTCCGCCGCGCAGGCCGCGTTCGTGGCCGCCGGCGTGCATGTTGAGGAGCTGCGTCGATGATCATCGCTACTGCCGGCGGATTCTTCCGCCACCTGGACGCGGGCAAGTGGGCCGACATCGGCCAGGCCACCATCGACACCCTGCTGATGCTGCTCGGTTCGCTGCCGCTGACCCTGGCCATCGGCCTGCCGCTGGGCGTGCTGCTGTACCTGTTCGGTGCACCGCAGATGAAGCGCCGTCCGTTCGCCTATGGCGTGCTGGCGCTGGTGGTGAACCTGCTGCGCTCGGTGCCTTTCATCATCCTGATGATCGTGCTGATCCCGGTCACCCTGTTCCTGATGGGGACGTCGCTGGGTGTACGCGGTGCGATCGTGCCGCTGGTCATCGGTGCCGCGCCGTTCTACGCGCGCCTGGTCGAGACCGCACTGCGCGAAGTGGACCGTGGGGTGATCGAAGCGACCCAGGCGATGGGAGCCACCACCTGGCAGCTGGTCACCCGCGTGCTGCTGCCGGAAGCGCGCCCGGGCCTGATCGCTGGCGCAACGGTCACCACCGTCGCGCTGATCGGCTTCACCGCGATGGGCGGTGCGATCGGTTCCGGTGGCCTTGGCGACCTGGCCTTCCGCGACGGCTACCAGCGCTCGCACACCGACGTGGCGCTGGTCACCGTGGTCCTGCTGCTGATCCTGGTGCAGCTGCTGCAGATGCTTGGCGACCGCCTGGTCGCGCATTACAGCCGCAGATAACAGAATGCCGGGCGGCGCCCGGCATCTCGTTCGGGTAGTGCCGGCCGCTGGCCGGCAATCCCACGTGCGGTCAACGCACGTTCGGTACTTCGTAACCCAGCTTCCCGACCTGCTCCGGGTGCTGCGGCACGCGCTTGAGCTTGTCGGTGTTCACCCCGTACTCGTCACGCAGGCGTTCGGCCAGCTCCTTGTACAGGGCTTTGTCCATGTCCGGCGTACGCGAGAAGATCCAGGCCATCTCGCGGCCCGGGTAACCGATCAGTGCCCACGAGTAATCCGGTGCCACTTCCAGCACCCGCGAATGGGTAGGCACGACGCGGTAGAACCAGGTGCGCCAGCCGTGGTTGCCGCTGTCCGGGTCGACGCTGGCGCGGGCACGCACTTCCTGCAGCGGTTCGCCGAAGCCATCACGGTAGCGGTAGGTGATGCCGACCTTGTGCTCGTCGCGCAGTTCGTAGTCGTTGACGCTGGCCACATGGCCACGTTCGATGAAGTTCGGCACGCGGCCGATCACGTACCAAGTGCCCATGAAGCGCTTCAGGTCGATCGGCGCATCCGGGTCGGTCGCGCGCGGGGTGCTGGCGCGGGGCGATGGCGGCTCACTGGCGGCCACGGCGGGGCCCGCCAGGGACAGGGCCAACAGCATGGCGCAGAGCGGGCGGATCGAAGTCATGCGGGAGCGGGCTCAGAAGGGCTTTGCCTGAGCATGGTCGACTGAGCGTGCGCGATCCGTCAATGGTGTCGCAACCTGTGAGAAGGGCCTTGCCCAAGCTGTGTTGCATTGTCCACCGGAGAAGCCCCATGAACGCACGTTCCGTCCGCCGCCCTGCAACTGAACGCGTCATCATTGAACGCGCCGATCCGCGCCTGCTGCGCAGCGTGCAGCAGGTGGCCCTGGCCGGCCTGGCGCTGGTACTGGTCTGGCCAGCCGCGCGCGGCAGCAACGCTTGGCTGGGCTGGCTGCCGATGTGGCTGGTGGGCATGCCGCTGGTGGCCTGGTGGGCGCTGCTGCGCTTCCCTGTGCCGCGCCTGTCGTGGCTGCGGCTGGCCCGTCGCACCGGTGGACAGGCACATCGTCGCACCGCCGGGACGCCCCGCCGTGGCCGCCGCGCTACGGCCACGGCCTGACCTTCGACACGGGGGCGGCTGCAGCGATCCATGCTAGCGTTCCACGGCTTATGACTGCCTGGAGCTGCAATGTCTCGACTCGCTTCCGCCTGCCTGCTGGCTGGCATGATGACCGCTGCCTCGGTGGGGACCGCCGTGGCTGCTGAAGACACCGATCGCTACGCCTGGCTGGAGGACGTCACCGGCGACAAGCCGCTGTCCTGGGTCAAGGAACAGAACGCCAAGTCCGAGGCGCGCCTGGCGCAGACCCCGGCCTTCAAGCAGATGGAGACCAGCATCCGCGAGGTGCTCGACTCCGATGCCAAGATTCCCGCCGTGCAGAAGATCGGCGATTACTACTACAACTTCTGGAAGGACCAGCAGCACGAGCGCGGCCTGTGGCGGCGTACCACCCTGGCCGAGTACCGCAAGGCCTCGCCGCAGTGGGAGACCGTGCTTGACCTCGATGCCCTGAACAAGGCCGAGGGCGAGAACTGGGTCTGGCACGGCGCCGACTGCCTGCGCCCGGATTACAGCCGCTGCCTGATCGCGCTGTCGCGCGGTGGTGCCGACGCCGACGTGACCCGCGAGTTCGACCTGGCCAACAAGACCTGGATCAAGGACGGCTTCTTCCGTCCGGAGTCGAAGGGCGGCCTGAACTGGATCGATCGCGACACCGTATTCGTCTACACCGACTTCGGTGCCGGCTCGATGACCACCTCCGGCTACCCGCGCGTGGCCAAGCTGTGGAAGCGTGGTACGCCGATGGCCTCCGCCAGCGTGGTGTATGAAGGCAAGCCGGAAGACATGTACATCGCGGCGATGCACGATGACACCCCGGGCTTCGAGCGCAACCTGGTCAGCCGCACGCTGGCGTTCTACAACAACGAGATCTACCTGCGTGGCGACGATGGCACGCTGACCAAGATCGATGCGCCGAACTCGGCCGAGAAGGGCCTGCACAAGCAGTGGCTGACCCTGGAGCTGCGTGATCCGTGGACCGTGGGTGGCAAGACCTATGCGTCCGGTTCGCTGCTGGCGACCAGGCTGGATGACTTCCTGGCCGGCAAGCGTGAGTTCGACGTGCTGTTCACCCCGACCGCGACCACCTCGCTGGCCAGCGCCACCTGGACCAAGAGCCACCTGGTGCTGAACGTGCTGGATGACGTCAAGAACCGCCTGTCGGTGCTGACCCCGGGCGCCAATGGCTGGCAGACCAGCCGCTTCGTCGGCGCGCCGGCCTTCGGCACGCTGGGCGTGGCTGCTGTCGACAGCAACGACAGCGACGCGGTGTGGCTGACCGCCACCGACTACCTGACCCCGACCACTCTGGCGCTGGCCGAGATCGGGCAGGCCCCGGAAACGCTGAAGACCATGCCGGCCTTCTTCGATGCCAAGGGCAAGGTGATCGAGCAGCACTTCGCCACCAGCAAGGACGGCACCCGCGTGCCGTACTTCGTGGTGCACGACAAGGCGATGAAGCTGGACGGTTCCAACCCGACCCTGCTGTACGGTTACGGTGGTTTCGAGATCTCGCTGACCCCGGGCTACTCCGGTGGCATGGGCCGCGCCTGGCTGGAGAAGGGCGGCGTGTACGTGGTTGCCAACATCCGTGGCGGCGGCGAATACGGCCCGCGCTGGCACCAGGCGGCGCTGAAGCAGAACCGCCACAAGGCCTATGAAGACATGGCCGCGGTGGCACGCGATCTGGTCAAGCGCAAGATCACCAGCGCCAGTCACCTGGGCGTGCAGGGCGGCAGCAACGGTGGCCTGCTGACCGGCAACATGCTGACCCAGTACCCGGAACTGTTCGGTGCGGTGGTGGTGCAGGTGCCGCTGCTGGACATGAAGCGCTACAGCCATCTGCTGGCCGGCGCCTCGTGGATGGCCGAGTACGGCAACCCGGATACCAGCGACTGGGCGTTCATCAAGACCTTCTCGCCGTACCACCTGTTCGACGCGAAGAAGAAGTACCCGCCGGTGCTGTTCACCACCTCCACCCGCGATGACCGCGTGCACCCGGGCCACGCCCGCAAGATGGCGGCGAAGATGATCGACGCCGGCAAGGACGTGACCTACTACGAGAACATCGAAGGTGGCCACGGCGGTGCAGCCAACAACGCGCAGGCCGCACACATGTCGGCGCTGGCCTACAGCTTCCTGTGGGAGCGGTTGGGCGGTAAGTAAGCAGACAGGCAGAACGGAAAACGCCGCCCCCGGGGCGGCGTTTTTCTTTATCCGGTAGTGTCGGCCGCTGGCCGGCAACCGCATCATTCACGCATTCCCGGGTTGCCGGCCAGCGGCCGGCACTACCGTCAACGTGATCCCTGCCAACGCTGCAACCCACGCGCGATCCGTGCCACCGCCTCCTGCAACCGCGGCACTTCCTGGGTATAGGCCAGGCGCACGTGCTGGTTGGCGCGATGGAAGCCGAAATCCAGCCCGGGCGTGAATGCCACGTGCTCGGTTTCCAGGAAGTGGGCGCAGAACGCCTGTGCGTCATCGGTGAATGCGCTGACATCGGCGTACAGGTAGAACGCACCCTGCGGCTCGACTTCGATGCGGAAGCCCAGCTCGCGCAGCGCGGGCAGCAGGAAGTCGCGGCGCTGGCGGAACGCTTCGCGACGCTGCTCGAAGATCGCCATCGACTCCGCGCTGAAGCAGGCGAGCGCGGCATGCTGGGCGATGCTCGACGCGCTGATGTACAGGTTCTGCGCGAGTTTCTCCAGGTCCGGCACGGCTGCTGGCGGTGCCACCAGCCAGCCCAGCCGCCAACCGGTCATGCCGAAGTATTTGGAAAAGCTGTTCAGCACGAATGCGCTGTCATCCACCTGCAGCACGCTGGGTGCATCCAGGCCATAGGTGAGGCCGTGGTAGATCTCGTCCACCACCAGGTGACCACCGCGCGCGTGCAGGGTCTTCGACAGGGCGGCCAGTTCGTCGGCGGAGAGCACGGTGCCGGTCGGGTTGGCCGGTGAGGCAACCAGCGCGCCGACGCTGTCGGCATTCCAATGCTGTTCCACCAGCGACGGTGTGAGCTGGTAGGCAGTGTCCGGGCCGACCGGCACCAGCTGTGCGCCGCCTTCAACGAGGCGCAGGAAGTGGCGGTTGCACGGATAACCCGGGTCGGCCAGCAGCCAGTGGCGGCCGGGATCGACCAGCAGGCTGCTGGCCAGCAGCAGCGCACCGGAGCCGCCGGGGGTGACCAGGATGCGTTCGGGGTCGATGTCCAGCCCGTAGTGGCTGCGGTAGAAGCCGCTGATCGCCTGGCGCAGGGCGGGCAGGCCACGTGCGGCGGTGTAGCGGGTATGGCCGGCGGCCAATGCGGCCTGGCCGGCACGCACGATCGGTTCGGCGGTGGTGAAGTCCGGTTCGCCGATTTCCAGGTGGATCACGTCGTGGCCGGCCTGTTCCAGCGCCTGCGCGCGGGCCAGCAGGGACATCACGTGGAACGGAGCGATTTCATGGCTGCGCCGGCTGTAGCCCGGCGTATGGGGCAGGGTACTCATGCAGCCCATGGTACGCCGCGCACCGGGGTCACGCGCTCTGGCAGTGCCGACCGCTGGCCGGCAACCGACCCACCCGCAGGCCGTGAGGGTGCCGGCCAGCGGCCGGCACTACCGGCAGGCATGGCCACCATGACGTTCCGCAGGGTTGCCCACCGTCCTTCCGCAACCCAGACTCGGGCGCAAGGACGCCATTGCATTGCCCCTCAAGGAGCCCTATCTCATGAAATCCACCCTCTGCCTGTTGCTTGCCAGCCTGATGACCACCACTGCCACCGCCGCCACTCCGCCCGTTCCGCCGGATGCCGCCAAGCATCCGCATGTGGTCAAGGCGCCGTTCGGCGCGACCCGCAACGATGACTATTACTGGCTGCGCGACGACAAGCGCGGGAACAAGGACATGCTGGCCTACCTGCAGGCCGAGAATGCCTATGCCGACCAGCTGCTGGCGCCGCTGAAGCCGCTGGAAGACACCCTTTACAAGGAGATCGTCGGCCGCATCAAGCAGGACGATTCCAGCGTGCCGACGCGCGAGCGTGGCTACTGGTACTACAGCCGCTTCGAGACCGGCCAGGACTACCCGATCCACGCACGCCGCAAGGGCAGCATGGAGGCCGCCGAGGAAATCCTGCTGGACGTCAACGCGATGGCTGCCGGCAAGGGCTATTTCAGCGTCGGCTCGATGGAAGTCAGCCAGGACAACCAGCTGCTGGCCTGGGCCGATGATGATGTCGGCCGCCGCCAGTACACCATCCGCTTCAAGGACCTGGCCACCGGCAAGGTGCTGCCCGATGTGATCACCGGCAGCTCGGGCGACCTGGTCTGGGCCGACGACAACCGCACCGTGCTGTACGTCGAGAACGATCCGGAAACGTTGCTGACCGTGCGCGTGAAGAAGCACGTGCTGGGCACCGCGGCCAGCGCCGACACCATCGTCTACGAAGAGAAGGACGACAGCTTCTACATGGGCATCGGCCGCACCCGCGACGATCGCTTCATCACCATCGGCGTGCACAGCACCGTGTCCTCGGAAGAGCGTTACGCGCCGGCCAGCGACCCGACCCACTTCACCGTGCTGGCGCCGCGCCAGCGCGATGTCGAGTACGACGCCGACCACTACGATGGCCGCTGGGTGATCCGCACCAACGACGGTGCGAAGAATTTCAAGCTGGTCACCGCACCGACCGATGCGACCTCGCGTGCGCAGTGGAAGGACTGGATCGCGCACGACGATGCGGTGTTCATCGAAGGCTTCGAACTGTTCGATGGCTACACCGCCATCGCCGAACGCTCCGAGGGCCTGGAACGCATCCGTCTGCTGTTCAAGGATGGCCGCAGCGACTACGTGAAGGCCGACGAGCCGGCGTACTCGATGGGCCTGGGCGACAACACCGAGGCCGATACGCCCTGGTTGCGCTACGTCTACACCTCGATGACCACCCCCACCACCGTGTTCGAACTGAACACCGCCACCGGTGAGCGCCGCCAGCTGAAGGTGCAGCCGGTGATCGGCTATGACGCGTCGAAGTACGAAACCGACCGCGTCTGGATCACCGCGCGCGATGGCGTGAAGGTGCCGGTGTCGCTGGTCTACCGCAAGGGCTACCAGAAGGATGGCAAGGGCGCGTTGTTCCAGTACGCCTATGGCAGCTACGGCATGTCGATGGACCCGTACTTCAACCAGACCGCGGTGAGCCTGCTCGACCGTGGCGTGGTGTATGCCATCGCCCACATCCGCGGTGGCCAGGAAATGGGCCGCGACTGGTACGAGAACGGCAAGCTGCTGCACAAGCAGAACACCTTCAACGACTTCATCGACGTCACCCGTGGCCTGGTGGCGCAGGGCTGGGCGGCGAAGGATCGCGTGGCGGCATCCGGCGGCAGTGCCGGTGGCCTGCTGATGGGCGCGGTGGCCAACCAGGCGCCGCAGGACTACCGCGTGATGGTGGCCCAGGTGCCGTTCGTCGATGTGGTGACCACCATGCTCGACCCGACCATTCCGTTGACTACCAACGAGTACGACGAGTGGGGCAACCCGGAGCAGAAGCAGTTCTACGACTACATGCTGTCCTACTCGCCCTACGACAACGTCAGCAAGCAGGCCTATCCGGCGCTGTTCGTGGGCACCGGCCTGTGGGATTCGCAGGTGCAGTACTGGGAACCGGCCAAGTGGGTGGCCAAGCTGCGTGACGACAACACCGGCCATTACCCGATCCTGTTCCGCACCAACATGGAAGCCGGCCACGGCGGCAAGTCGGGGCGCTTCCAGCGTTACCGCGAGCTGTCCGAGTCGTATGCATTCGTGCTGCAGCAGCTGGGCATCGCCCAGCCGTGATCGCGACAGGGTGCCGGGCACTGCCTGGCACCCTGAACCGGTATCCTTGCGGCTATGAGCGCGCCAGATCCTTCCGTCCCTCGCGATGCCACCACGCCTCCGCGCGTGGTGCGTTTCCGCTGGGCGTGGTGGCTGCTGGCCTATGTCAGCCTCGGCACCGGCATCGTCGGCATCTTCGTGCCGGGCCTGCCGACCACCGTATTCATCCTGATTTCGGCCTGGGCCGCCTCGCGTGGCTCCGAGCGCCTGCACAACTGGCTGCTGCAGCATCCACGCTTCGGCCCGGCCATCGCCAACTGGCAGGCACACGGGGCGGTCAGCCGCTACGGCAAGTGGATGGCCACGATCACCATGGCGGTATGCGCCGGCATTATGCTCTGGTGCGTGCCGATTGCCTGGGTGAAGTGGTTCTCGATCGGCAGCATGACCGTGGTGGCGATCTGGCTGTGGACCCGGCCGTTGCCACCCCCCGCGGATTGAGCACCTGCGGTAGTGCCGGCCGCTGGCCGGCAACCCGATCCCCTGCACCAACCGCTCAGCCGCCAATGGCTATACTCGGGGCATGAAGATCCCCCATCGAAACGCCATTCTGATTCCGCTGGCAGCGGCTTCGCTGCTGTTCCTCGCCGCCTGCGGCAACAAGGGCCCGCTGGTACTGCCGCAGAAGCCGGTGCCGGTGGAAGAAACCGTCGAACCTGTTGCCGAGCCCGCTACCGAAGCGACCCCGGCGCAGACCGAAGGCAGCGGCACCCCGGCCACGACCGTGGAGCCGGCTGCACCGACCACGCAACCGGCGCCTGCGCCTGCGAAGAAGGTGGGCGGCGGGAATGAGTAAGGCCGGTTCCAAGGCCCTGCGCTTCAGCAAGATGCATGGCGCGGGCAATGATTTCGTAGTGATCGACCTGCGTGACGGCACCGCGCCGCCCACGCCTGAACTGGCCGCGCAGCTGGCCGACCGCCACACCGGCGTCGGCTGCGATCAGATCCTGACCATCGAAGCGCCGCGCGCGGAAGGCTCGGTGGCGTCGTACCGCATCTGGAATGCCGACGGCTCCAATTCCGAACAGTGCGGCAATGGCGCGCGCTGCATCGCCGCCTGGCTGGTGCGCGAAGGCAGTGCGCAGGGCGACCGCTTCGTCATCGACAGCCCGTTGGCCAGCCACGAGGTGGAAGTGCTGGGCGATGGCCAGTTCGCGGTGACCATGGGCGTGCCGGCGTTCGAGCCGGCCAACGTGCCGCTGGTGGGTTTCGCCCACGCGCGCGAGGAATACCTGCTGCCGCTGCAGGGCGAAAGCGTGCGTTTCGCTGCGGTGTCGATGGGCAACCCGCATGCGGTGATCGAAGTGGGTCTGATCGATGCTGCACCGGTCGAGCGCGTCGGTGCGCTGCTGCAGCAGCATGCCTCGTTCCCGCGCTCGGTGAACGTGGGCTTCGCCCAGGTGATGGGCCCGGCGCATGCACGCCTGCGTGTGAATGAACGTGGCGTCGGCGAAACCCTGGCCTGCGGCAGTGGCGCCTGCGCCGCTGCGGTGACCCTGATGCAGCGCGGCCGCCTGCAGCGTGATGCACGCATCAGCCTGCCCGGCGGTGACCTGCGCATCCAGTGGCCGGGCGATGGCCAGCCTGTGGTGATGGCCGGCCCGACCGCATTCGTCTTCGAAGGGGAGTGGATGGCATGACCGAAACCGTCGACAAGCTCGGGGCCCACGAAGTCGCTGCCTGGTTGCGGCGACATCCCGGCTTCCTCAAGCAGTTCCCGGACCTGGCCCTGACCCTGGTGGTGCCGCGTGACGACGGCCCGACCGCGTCGCTGGCCAGCTACCAGCTGGAAGTGCTGCGCGAGAAGAACCGCGAGCTGGCACGACGGTTGGCCGACCTGGGCGCGACTGCCCAGGTCAACGAACGCCTGGCGGTGCGCACGCACCAGCTGACCCTGGCGTTGATGAAGCAGGACAACGCCGCCGACACCCTGCGTGCGATGGCGGCCTCGCTGCAGGAAGATTTCGCCGGCGACCTGGTGCGATTGGTGGTGCACACGCCGGTGGCCGGGCTGGAACAGGCCGACTGGTTGCAGGTGATCGCCGCCGATGATCCGCAGCTCGGCCCGTTCCGCGACTGCCTGAAGGACGGCGAGCCGATCTGCGGCCGCCTGCAGCCGGAAAAGAATGCCGTGCTGTATGGCGTGCGCAGCGAGGAAGTGCAGACCACCGCGCTGCTGCCGTTGCCGGGCGTGGGCCTGATTGCGGTGGGCAGCCACGATCCGAACCGTTTCTATCCGGGCATGGGCACGCTGTTCCTGCGCATGATGGGCGATGCCCTGGTCACCGGCCTGAAGCGCTTCCCGGGCTGAGCAGGACACGACGATGAGCGCGGTACAGGCCTTCCTGCAGCATCTGCAGGTGGAGCGGCGGATGTCGGCGCATACGCTCGATGCCTACCGCCGTGACCTGGACGCGCTGTCGGTCTGGGCCGAGCCGCGCGGTGTTGCGGTGGAGGCACTCGATGCCGACGCGCTGCGCCAGTTCGTCGCCGATGAGCACCGCCGTGGCCTGTCGGCCAAGAGCCTGCAGCGCCGCTTGTCCGCCTGCCGCAGCTTCTATGCCTGGCTGCTCAAGCACGGCCGCATCGAGGTCAGTCCTGCAGCAACGCTGAAGGCGCCGCGCGCGCCGCGCCGGTTGCCACAGGTCCTTGACGCCGATGAGGCCGTGCAGCTGGTCGAGCTGGAGCCGGAAGGTGAACTCGGCCGCCGTGACCGCGCGCTGCTGGAACTTTTTTATTCTTCCGGCCTGCGCCTGAGCGAAGTCTGCGCGCTGACCTGGCGCGATCTGGATTTCGACAGCGGGCTGGTCAACGTGCTGGGCAAGGGCAATCGGCAGCGCCGCGTGCCGTTCGGCCGGCCGGCGCGCGAAGCGCTGCAGGCGTGGCGCGCCGAAAGTGGCGGTGGTCCGGCCTCGCCGGTATTTCCCGGCCGCAACGGACCGATCAGCCAACGCGCGGTGCAGATCCGCATCCGCCAGCTGGCGCAGCGCCAGGGCCTGTTCAAGCACGTGCACCCGCACATGCTGCGGCACAGTTTCGCCAGCCATATCCTGGAATCATCCGGTGATCTGCGCGGCGTGCAGGAGCTGCTGGGCCATGCCGACATCGCCACCACCCAGATCTACACCCATCTGGATTTCCAGCACCTGGCCAAGGTCTACGACGCGGCGCATCCGCGCGCGAAGCGTCGAAGCAGCAGCGAGGGCAGCGGAGAAAGCTGAACGTTGCCCGTGCGGCAGCCGGTCGCGGGTGGCTTGAAGGGCGCAGGGCAGTCCCCACTTCTGGTTCTGTCACCCCGGAGGCATCATGGACCCCAGTCAGAACCCCAACGTTTTCCACGCCACCACCATCGTCTGCGTCCGTCGCGGCGAGCACGTGGCCATTGCCGGCGACGGCCAGGTCACGCTGGGCCACACCGTGATGAAGGGCAATGCGCGCAAGGTGCGCCGCCTCGGTCGTGATGGCCAGGTGCTGGCCGGCTTTGCCGGTGCCGCCGCCGATGCCTTCACCCTGTTCGAGCTGTTCGAGGCCAAGCTGGAAAAGCACGGCCAGTTGCAGCGTGCTGCGGTCGAACTGGCCAAGGATTGGCGCACCGAGCGCCGCCTCGGAAAGCTTGAAGCCCTGTTGGCCGTCGCCGACAAGGAAACCTCGCTGATCATCAGCGGCACCGGCGATGTGATCGAACCGGAGGACGGCATCATCGCCATCGGCTCGGGTGGTTCCTATGCGCTGTCGGCTGCACGCGCGTTGATGGCACACACCGAACTGGATGCGCGCACCATCGCCAGCGAAGCGATCGGCATTGCCGGCGATATCTGCATCTACACCAACCGCAACGTGGTGGTCGAGGAACTCTGAGGGGCGCGCCGGCTGCTGGCCGGCAACCTCATGATCCCCCACACGCGTGCCTGGTTGCCGGCCAGCGGCCGGCGCGACCGACAACGAATTCGTGAGCACATCCATGTCGAAGATCGAAGTTTCCTCCGCCACCATGACCCCGCGCGAGATCGTGCAGGAACTGGACCGGCATATCGTGGGCCAGCACGACGCCAAGCGCGCCGTGGCCATCGCCCTGCGCAACCGCTGGCGCCGCATGCAGCTGGTGCCTGAGCTGCGCAATGAAGTGATGCCGAAGAACATCCTGATGATCGGCCCGACCGGCGTCGGCAAGACCGAGATCGCGCGTCGCCTGGCCACGCTGGCCAACGCGCCGTTCGTGAAGGTCGAAGCCACGCGCTTCACCGAAGTCGGATACGTCGGCAAGGACGTCGAGCAGATCATCCGCGACCTCGCCGATACCGCAGTGAAGCTGTACCGCGAACAGGCCAAGGTGCGCGTGCGTACCCAGGCCGAAGAGCGTGCCGAAGACCGCATCCTCGATGCGCTGCTGCCGCGCCGCAGCGGTGGCATCGGTTTCGATCCGGAAGTCGCCCGCAACGAACCGTCGGCGCAGGACAACGAGACCCGCATCAAGTTCCGCAAGATGCTGCGCAACGGTGAGCTGGACGAGCGCGAGATCGAACTCGACCTGGCCGCCAATGTCAGCATGGACATCATGACCCCGCCGGGCATGGAGGAAATGGGCCAGCAGCTGAAGTCGATGTTCGCCAACCTTGGCGGCGGCGCGAAGGCGCACAAGCGCACGCTGACCATCAAGGCCGCGCGACCGCTGCTGATCGAGGAAGAGGCCGGCAAGCTGGTCAACGAGGACGATATCCGTACTGCGGCGATCGAGGCCTGCGAGCAGCACGGCATCGTCTTCATCGACGAGATCGACAAGGTCGCCAAGCGTGGCGATAACGTGGGCGGCGGCGATGTCTCCCGCGAAGGCGTGCAGCGCGACCTGCTGCCGCTGGTGGAAGGCTCCAACGTGTCCACCAAGTACGGCACGATCAAGACCGACCACATCCTGTTCATTGCATCCGGTGCGTTCCACCTGGCCAAGCCCAGCGATCTGATTCCGGAGCTGCAGGGTCGCTTCCCGATCCGCGTTGAACTGGGTGCGCTGAGCAAGGGTGATTTCGTGCGCATCCTGACCGAGCCGAAGGCCGCGCTGACCAAGCAGTACGAGGCGCTGCTGGCTACCGAGGGCGTCAAGGTCAGCTTCACCGCCGACGCCATCGAGCGCCTGGCCGAAATCGCCTTCCAGGTGAACGAGCGCCAGGAGAACATCGGGGCCCGTCGCCTGCATACGGTGCTGGAGCGCCTGCTGGATTCGCTCAGCTACGAGGCACCGGATCGCGATGGCGAAAGCCTGGCGATCGACAGCGCCTACGTCGACAAGCACCTGGGTGAGCTGGTGCAGGACCCGGACCTGAGCCGCTACATCCTGTAATGCCGACGCTGCAAAGCATGAGGCCGCCGAAAGGCGGCCTTTTTGTTGGCGGTCAGTGCGGGTGTAGGGCGCGGTAGGCCTGCAGCACCTGGTCGATCACCGCACTGGTGCGTGCGGCGCTGATGCCGGTCGAGGGCGAACGGCCGTTGCCGCGCAGCTCGTCCACGAGGGAGGCGATCAATGGCTGCTGGACCGATGGCGGGTTCGGGATGTCGAATGCCTGCATGCCCGCTTCGGTCTCCAGAACCACCGGAACGTCCTCGAACGTGGCAAAGCGCAGCTGCCCGTGGTCGCCGGTGATCTCGATCTCATCCTGGCGGCGGAAGGCGCAGAAACTCCATTGCGCGATGCCGTGCGCCCCCGCCCCGGTGCGGAAGCACATCGAGACGCTGTCTTCGGCGGGGTAGGCGCCAGTCAACGAACTGGCCAGGCCACGCACTTCGCTCAGTGGCCCCAGCAGATGGTCGAGCAGGTCCAGGGTATGCGAGCCCAGATCGACGAACAGGCCGCCGCCGGCGATCGCTGGGTTGGTCCGCCAGAAGTCCGGCGATGCGGCGTTCGCCGAATGCGACCGATGCAGGGTGGCGCGCACGCTGCGCGGTGTGCCGATCGCGCCGCTGTCCAGCAGCTGCTTCACCTGCGCGAAGCGGGGCAGGGCGCGGCGGTAATAGGCCACGAACACCGGCACGCCGCAGCGCGCGCTGGCCTCCAGCACGCGTTCGCATTCCGCGTGATCCATGGCCATCGGCTTTTCGATGTAGACCGGCTTGCCCGCGGCTATCGCCTGCAGCGCGTACTGCATGTGCGTCGAGGGCGGCGTTGCGACGTAGACCGCGTTCACTTCCGGATCGGCGATGAGCGCATCGGCGTCCGCGTACCAGCGGGGAATGGCATGGCGCCGCGCGTAATCCTCGGCCAACGCCGCATTGCGGCGCATGACCGCTGCCACCCGTGAGCCGGGTGTGCTGGCCAGGGCGGGGCCGCTCTTCTTCTCGGTGACGCTGCCGCAGCCGATGAAGCCCCACACCACGTTGTCCAGGATCACGGGGCTGTCCTCAGATGGGCGCGGCGGTGGCGGCAGCAGCGCCACTCACGCTTCGGGCAGCGGCTCGGGCACAGTGCCCGGCACGAACACGCCGTCCTTCACATAGGCGGCCAGGGTCATGTCCAGTGCGAGCATGCCGTCGCGCTTGAGGTCCATCAGGTCCGGTTCGACCATCGCCCCGTGCAGCACGCCCAGCACGGTGGCATGCAGCATGCGCGCGGCGATCTTGGGGTCGGCGCCTTCGCGCAGCTGGCCCAGATCGCGGGCGCGGCGCAGGGCACGCTCCATCCGGTCCAGCGCATCGCGGAATCCGGCCTGCTGCATTTCGGTCAGCACCCTGGTGTCGGCCGAGGCATCGCTGCGCAGCATGATCTCCATGGTCTTGCGCAGGCGCTCGTCTTCGGACAGCTCGATGAAGGAGTGGATCATCACCGCGCGCAGGTCGTGCACGGGGGTGTCGCGCTGGTCGGTCGAGGTGCGCTCCAGTTCCTGCATGAAGGGCAGGTGCACCCGTTCGACGATCGCGGCCAGCACCTCGCTCTTGTTCTTGAAGTGCCAGTAGACCGCGCCACGGGTATAGCCGGCGCGGGCGCCGATCATCTCCAGCGTGGTACGGGCCACGCCGTGTTCATGGAAGCAGGCTTCGGCGGCGTCAAGGATGCCTTCCCGGGTTGCCTGGGTGTCCTCTTTGGTCTTGCGGGCCATGGGTAGGTACGAGTGCGGGTGAAACGTGGCTGAATTGTACCGGTTTACAAACAAACAAGCATGTATGTATATTTCGCTCCCATCATTCCCGTCGTGTGCGTGGCAGGCCGGTCCGGCTCCCGCTCCACCCGGGTGGGCGCTGTTCTCACGGTCTTCACCTTTACCGGTCGAAGGGTCCGCCGTATCAGCGCCGGCTGAGATCCTTTCCTTCAAGAGCCTTTCCGTCATGTTGCTGAGCCGAATCCGACCCTTTGCACTGTCGCTGGCCATCGCCGCAGCCGTGGCTGCCTGCGGCGGCCAACCCCAGGCCCCCGAGCAGGGCCCGGGTGACGTCACCGTGGTCACGCTGAAGTCCGAGACCGTGGGCCTGACCCGCGAACTGCCGGGCCGTACCAACGCCTTCCTGGTGGCCGAAGTGCGCCCGCAGGTCAACGGCATCGTTGCCAAGCGCCTGTTCACCGAAGGCGGCATGGTCAAGGCCGGCGAGCCGCTCTACCAGATCGAGGACGCCAGCTACCGCGCCCAGGCCAACAGCGCCCGCGCCCAGCTGGCCCGCGCCGAAGCCACGGCCAACGCCGCGCGCCTGAGCGCCAAGCGCATCACCGAGCTGGCCAAGGTCGACGCGGTCAGCCAGCAGGACCTGGAAAACGCCGTGGCCGCGCAGAAGCAGGCCGAGGCCGATGTCGGTGCCGCCAGGGCCTCGCTGGACGCGGCCAACGTCACCCTCGGCTATGCCCGCATCACCGCGCCGATCAGCGGCCGCATCGGCAAGTCCAGCGTTACCCAGGGTGCGCTGGTCAGCGCCGGCCAGGCCAATGCACTGGCCACCGTGCAGCAGCTGGACCCGATCTACGTCGACCTGACCCAGTCCTCGGCCGAGCTGCTGCAGCTGCGCCGCGAACTGGCTGCCGGCCGCCTGCAGGACAACCAGACGCTGCCGGTCAGCATCCTGATGGAAGACGGCAGCACCTTCGAGCACAAGGGCACGCTGGAGTTCTCTGAAGTGAGCGTCGATCCAGCCACCGGCAGCTTCGGCCTGCGCGTGAAGGTGGACAACCCGGACGGCCTGCTGATGCCGGGCACCTACGTGCGCGCGGTGATCGGCGGCGGCGTGCGCAGCGATGCGGTGCTGGTACCGATGCAGGGCATCGCCCGCGATCCGAAGGGCGACACCACCGCGATGGTGGTCGGCAAGGACAACAAGGTCGAAGTGCGCCCGGTCAAGGTCAGCCGCACGGTTGGCGACAAGTGGCTGGTCGAGGACGGTCTGAAGGCCGGCGACAAGGTCATTGTCGAAGGCCTACAGAAGATCGGCCCCGGCATGCCGGTCAAGGCCACCGAGAAGGGCGCTGCTCCGGCCAAGCCGGCAGCGGCCGCCCAGCCTGCCGCCCCGGCCGGCGACGCGAAGTAAGCGGAGAACCCCATGGCACGCTTTTTCATCGATCGACCCATCTTCGCGTGGGTGATCGCCATCATCATCATGCTCGCCGGCGGCCTGGCCCTGTTCAAGCTGCCGGTCTCGATGTACCCCAACGTCGCACCGCCGGCGGTGGAAATCAGCGCCACCTACCCGGGTGCATCGGCCAAGGTGGTCGAGGACTCGGTGACGCAGATCATCGAGCAGAACATGAAGGGCCTTGATGGCCTGATCTACTTCTCCTCCAACAGCTCGTCCAACGGCCAGGCCACCATCACCCTGACCTTCGAGAGCGGCACCAACCCGGACATCGCCCAGGTGC
Source organism: Stenotrophomonas sp. PE591 (assembly GCF_018320795.1). Taxonomy (NCBI): domain Bacteria; kingdom Pseudomonadati; phylum Pseudomonadota; class Gammaproteobacteria; order Lysobacterales; family Lysobacteraceae; genus Stenotrophomonas; species Stenotrophomonas sp. PE591. Next base: position 129,671 of record NZ_JAAOKO010000009.1, on the reverse strand, counting down.
AGGTGCAGAACAAGCTGCAGCTGGCCATGCCGCTGCTGCCGCAGGAAGTTCAGCGGCAGGGCATCAACGTGGCCAAGTCCAGCTCGGGCTTCCTGAACGTCATCGCGTTCGTGTCCGAGAACGGCAGCATGGACGCCAACGACATCGCCGACTACGTCGGTTCCAATGTTGTCGATCGCCTGAGCCGCGTGCCAGGCGTGGGCAACATCCAGGTGTTCGGTGGCAAGTACGCCATGCGCATCTGGCTGGATCCGAACAAGCTGCATACCTATGGCCTGTCGGTTGCGGAAGTGACCGCAGCGATCAAGGCACAGAACGCGCAGGTGGCCATCGGCCAGCTTGGCGGTGCACCGTCGATCAAGGGCCAGCAGCTCAACGCCACCATCAACGCGCAGTCGCGCCTGCAGACCCCGGAACAGTTCCGCAACATCATCGTGCGCGGTGCGCAGGACGGTGCCGAGCTGCGCCTGGGGGATGTCGCCCGCGTCGAGCTGGGTGCCGAGTCCTACGACTTCGTCACCCGCTACAACGGCCAGCCGGCCAGCGGCCTGGCGGTGACCCTGGCCACCGGCGCCAACGCGCTCGATACCGCCGCTGGTGTGAATGCCGCGCTGGAAGACATGAAGAGCTTCTTCCCGGCCGGGCTGAAGGCCGAGGTCCCGTACGACACCACCCCGTTCGTGCGCGTGTCGATCAAGGGCGTGGTGCAGACCCTGATCGAAGCGATCGTGCTGGTGTTCGTGGTGATGTACCTGTTCCTGCAGAACTTCCGCGCCACCCTGATCCCGACCATCGCCGTGCCGGTGGTGCTGCTGGGTACCTTCGGCGTGCTGGCCATGCTCGGCTTCTCGGTGAACATGCTGACCATGTTCGCGATGGTGCTTGCGATCGGCCTGCTGGTGGACGATGCCATCGTGGTGGTTGAGAACGTCGAGCGCATCATGTCCGAGGAAGGACTGTCGCCGCTCGAGGCGACCCGCAAGTCGATGGGCCAGATCACCGGCGCGCTGGTGGGCATCGGCCTGGTGCTGTCGGCGGTGTTCGTGCCGATGGCCTTCATGAGTGGCTCCACCGGCGTGATCTACCGCCAGTTCTCGGCCACGATCGTCTCGGCGATGGCATTGTCGGTGCTGGTCGCGATCGTGCTGACCCCGGCGCTGTGCGCGACCATGCTCAAGCCGCTGAAGAAGGGCGAGCACCACGTCGCCCACCGCGGCCTGGCCGGTCGCTTCTTCAATGGCTTCAACCGTGGATTCGACCGCACCAGCGAAAGCTACCAGCGTGGCGTGCGCGGCATCATCCATCGCCCGTGGCGCTTCATGGGCATCGTGGCGGCGCTGTTCGTGCTGATGGGCGTGTTGTTCGTGCGCCTGCCCAGCTCATTCCTGCCCAACGAAGACCAGGGCGTGTTGATGGCGCTGGTACAGGCCCCGGTGGGTGCCACCCAGGAACGTACGCTGGAATCGATCGCGGCACTGGAAAACCACTTCCTGCAGAACGAGAAGGATGCGGTGGACTCGGTGTTCTCGGTGCAGGGCTTCAGCTTCGCCGGCATGGGCCAGAACGCCGGCATGGCATTCGTCAAGCTGAAGGACTGGAGCGAGCGCGACGCCAACAATGGCGTGATGCCGATCACCGGACGCGCGATGGCGGCCCTGGGCCAGATCAAGGATGCCTTCATCTTCGCCTTCCCGCCGCCGGCCATCCCGGAACTGGGCACCGCCTCGGGCTATACCTTCTTCCTGAAGGACAACAGCGGCCAGGGCCACGAGGCACTGGTGGCCGCGCGCAACCAGCTGCTCGGCCTCGCCGCCGGCAGCAAGAAGCTGGCCAACGTGCGCCCGAACGGCCAGGAGGACACGCCGCAGTTCCGCATCGACATCGACGCGGCCAAGGCGACCTCGCTGGGGCTGTCGATCGACCAGATCAACGGCACGCTGGCCGCCGCGTGGGGCAGCTCGTACATCGACGACTTCGTCGATCGTGGCCGCGTCAAGCGTGTGTTCGTGCAGGCCGACCAGCCGTTCCGCATGGTGCCGGAGGACTTCGATCTCTGGTCCGTGAAGAACGACAAGGGTGAAATGGTGCCGTTCAGTGCCTTCGCTACCAAGCACTGGGATTACGGTTCGCCGCGCCTGGAACGCTACAACGGTGTGTCGGCCATGGAAATCCAGGGCGAACCGGCCCCGGGTGTCGCTTCCGGTGATGCCATGGCCGAGATCGAACAGCTGGCCAAGCAGCTGCCGGCGGGCTTCGGCATCGAATGGACGGCGATGTCGTACCAGGAGCGCCAGGCTGGCTCGCAGACGCCACTGCTGTACACGCTCTCGCTGATGATCGTATTCCTGTGCCTGGCCGCGATGTACGAAAGCTGGAGCGTGCCGACCGCAGTGCTGCTGGCGGCCCCGCTGGGCATCCTCGGCGCGGTGCTGGCCAATACCTTCAAGGGCCTGGAACGCGATATCTACTTCCAGGTGGCGATGCTGACCACGGTGGGCCTGACCAGCAAGAACGCGATCCTGATCGTGGAGTTCGCCAAGGAGAACCTGGAGAAGGGCGCAGGCCTGATCGAATCGATCATGCATGCCGTGCGCGACCGCCTGCGCCCGATCGTGATGACCTCGCTGGCCTTCGGCATGGGCGTGGTACCGCTGGCGATCTCCACCGGTGCCGGTTCCGGCGCCAAGCAGGCGATCGGCACCGGCGTGCTCGGCGGCATGATCGTCGGCACCGTGCTCGGCGTGTTCTTCGTGCCGCTGTTCTTCGTGGTGGTGCAGCGCGTGTTCAAGCGCAAATCCACGACGTGACCTGTAGCGGTCATGCCGGCCTCAGGCTGGCGTTATCGAAACGGTAGTGCCGGCCGCTGGCCGGCATGACCTCCTGCCATCCGGCAGTACCGATGGAAGTCATTCCCATGAAAAGTGCATCCCTGTTCCTTTCCATTGCCGCTGTGCTCGCGCTCGCCGGCTGCTCCACCCTGGTGCCGAAGAACACCGCTGTCGCCCCGGCGATCCCGGCGCAGTGGCCGGCCGAGGCCGCGCAGGGCGAGGTGGCCGATGTCGCCGCCGTCGGCTGGCGCGACTTCTTCACCGATGCGCGCCTGCAGCAGGTGATCGACCAGTCGCTGCAGAACAACCGCGATCTGCGCGTGGCCGTGCTCAACGTTGAGCGCGCGCGCGGCCAGTACCGTGTGCAGCGCGCTGATCGCGTGCCCGGCGTGGCCGTTACCGGCCAGATGCAGCGCCAGGGCACCGACGCCGGTGTCAACGAACAGTTCACCGCCGGTGTCGGCGTGGCCGAGTTCGAGCTGGATCTGTTCGGCCGCGTGCGCAATCTCAGTGAAGCCGCGCTGCAGCAGTACTTCGCGGTGGCCGCCAACCGCCGCAATGCGCAGTTGAGCCTGGTGGCCGAGACGGCCACCGCATGGCTGACCTACGGTGCCGATGCGCAGCGGCTGAAGATCGCCGATGCCACGCTGAAGACCTACGAGGATTCGCTGCGCTTGGCCGAGGCCCGCCACGAACGTGGTGGCAGTTCGGCGCTGGAGCTGACCCAGACCCGTACCCTGGTCGAGACCGCGCGTACGGACGCCGCACGCCTGCGTGGCCAGCTGGCCCAGGACCGCAACGCGCTGGCGCTGCTGGCCGGTGGCCAGCTGGATCCGGCGCTGCTGCCGGACAGCATCGAGCCGCAGCTGCTTGCATTGGCACCGCCGCCGGCCGGCCTGCCCAGCGACGTGCTGCTGCAGCGCCCGGACATCATGGCCGCCGAACACCAGCTGCTGGCGGCCAACGCCAATATCGGTGCGGCACGCGCGGCGTTCTTCCCGAGCATCTCGCTTACCGGCAGCATCGGCAGTGGTTCGAGCGAACTGTCCAACCTGTTCGACAGCGGTACGCGCGTGTGGAGCTTCCTGCCGAAGATCACGCTGCCGATCTTCCAGGGCGGCAAGCTGCGCGCCAACCTGGCCATCGCCAACGCGGATCGTGATATCGCTCTGGCGCAGTACGAGAAGTCGATCCAGGTGGGCTTCCGCGAAACCGCCGATGCGCTGGCGTTGAATGTCAGCCTGGACGAGCAGGTGAGTTCACAGCAGCGCCTGGTGGAAGCGGCCGAACAGGCCAACCGCCTGTCGCAGGCGCGCTACGACGCGGGCCTGGACAGCTTCGTGACCCTGCTTGATGCGCGGCGTACGGCCTACAACGCACAACAGACCCAGCTGCAGGCGCAGCTGGCGCAGCAGGCCAACCGCATCACCCTGTACAAGGTGCTGGGCGGTGGCTGGCACGAGCGCAGCTGAAGGACAGCCGGCCAGCGGCCGGCTCTACCTTGATGATCGATGGTAGTGCCGGCCGCTGGCCGGCATTGTCATTTCAGGACCTGCTACACCGCTTCATCGTCGCGCCGCGCTGCATGGCAGGCGCGCACCCGCGCGAGCGCATCGCCGGCTTCGCGCGCCATCTGCTCGTACTCGGCGCGGATCTCTTCCAGGCGCGCTTCGTCCAGTTCTTCCAGATCCAACAGTTCGTTGTTGGCTTCGGCCGTCGCCCGGATCAGCTCGTCCAGCTTGATCTGCATCGCGGCGGTGTCCGCGTTCTGCGTGTGCTGGATCAGGAACACCATCAGGAAGGTGATGATGGTGGTGCCGGTGTTGATCACCAGCTGCCAGGTGTCGTTGAAACCGAACACCGGGCCACTGATGCCCCAGATCACCACGATCGCTACTGCAGCCAGGAAGGTCCACGGCGAGCCGGTGGCGGCCGCGGCCTTCTTGGCGATCGTATTGAACAGGTTTCGTACTTTCATCGTCGTCGTCCCACTCAGGTGACGAGGATGATCGGCAGTGGCCCGTGCAGGCGCTGTGCAGCGGCGGTCAGGCGCGCATGCGCTGCAGCCGCGGTGCCTGCAGGCTGCGCACCGGACTGCTCTGGTAGACGTGCTGCCAGCAACGGTCGACGAATTCGCGGGCCTGGGCTTCACTCAGTCGCGGCATGATCTGCAGGGCGTACTGGGTCTGGAACATCTCGTCACGTTCGGCCTCGCTGGCGCGCGGCTGGGTGATCAGCGAATCGCAGGCAAACTTGATCCACGGCACGTACGAGCCGAACGAGTTGTGCGGCAGTGCGCCTTCGGCATGTTGGCGGCGCCAGTGATCCAGTTCGGCGTCAACGTTGATGACCGGAGGAATGGTGGGGACTTCAGCGTGCATGACAATCCAGTTCGGTTGAGTGGAAAGGGAGTGGGGGTTCATCGGAGTGTGGCGTATGTGGCGGTGCATGCCGCGTCAGCGCGATGTGGAGCTGGCGTCGGCATGTCCAATCAACTGCGCGTGCTCGACGGCACCGAGATCTTCGGCCAGGGTGGCCATCGCGTTGCACAGGCGCTCGTGGTCGAGCGGATGGCGACGGACCAGCTCCAGTTGCATGCGCTGGTAGGCGGTCCAGAACAACGCGCCGCGCCGGTGCAGTGCATATTGCCGCTGCAGGCGTTCGCGGATCGGGTCGAGGATCGAGTCTGGTGCAGGTCGTACGGCGTGCGCGCACATGGCTGGCTCCGCCGGGGAAAGAAGTCCCGGTAACCCCACCCTAGGCGCGGCAGCCGGGCGGGGTGTTATCGCAGCGTGTGCACGTTGCGCAGCTGACTGTGCACTGGTTCACGGCAATGGCCGCAAACGCTGCCGGCACTAGGGCGTGCCGGCACTGAAGCGTTCATTAAACGGGTTCAACAGGACACTGCGTGGTGATCATTCACCGATGTCTTCATTCCAGATCTCCGGGTGCTGCGCAATGAAGCCGCCCAGCAGGTCCACGCATTCCTGGCTGTCCAGGTCGATCACGTTGACGCCATTTTCCCGCAACCAGTCGATGCCGCCCTGGAAGGTGCGCGATTCGCCCACCACCACGGTGCCGATGTTGAACTGGCGCACCAGGCCAGAGCAGTACCAGCACGGTGCCAGGGTGGTGACCATGATCGTGTCCTGGTAACGGCGCTGGCGGCCGGCCTTGCGGAACGCATCGGTCTCGCCGTGCACCGACGGGTCGCCTTCCTGCACGCGGCGGTTGTGGCCGCAGCCAAGCAGGCGGCCGTCGTTGTGGTACAGGGCTGCGCCGATCGGCACGCCGCCCTCGGCCAGGCCCTGGCGGGCTTCGGCGATGGCGGTCTGCAGCAGGGCCTGGTAGTCGGGCGTGGTGATCATGCGGGGCTCCGGTAAGTCGTGGCCCGCCATGATACGGGCAGGGGGTGCCGCTGGCCCCCGGCGGTGCGATAATCGGGGCCATGAGCGAATCCCCCTACAAAGCCGGTACCACCCATTTCGGGTTCCGCGACGTCGCCGCCAAGGACAAGCAGAAGCTGGTCGGCCAGGTGTTCACCTCGGTCGCGCGCAACTACGACCTGATGAACGACCTGATGAGCCTGGGCGTGCACCGGGCGTGGAAGCGCTACTACGTGGCCACCGCGCAGGTGAAGCCGGGCGACCGCGTGCTCGATCTGGCGGGCGGCACCGGCGACATCGCCGCCCTGCTGAAGGAGCGCGTCGGCGCCGAGGGCTCGGTGGTGCTGGGCGACATCAACGCCGGCATGCTGTCGGTCGGCCGTGATCGCCTGACCAACCGCGGCCTGGTGCTGGGCCTGGACTACGTGCAGTGCAACGCCGAGGCCCTGCCGTTCCCGGACAACAGCTTCGACCTGGTCACCATCGCCTTCGGCCTGCGCAACGTGACCGACAAGGACGCCGGCCTGCGCGAGATGTACCGCGTGCTGAAGGTCGGGGGCCAGGCCCGCGTGCTGGAGTTCTCCGAAGTCACCGCGGACTGGTTCAAGCCGATCTACGACTTCCACTCGTTCAAGATCCTGCCGAAGCTGGGCAAGCTGTTCGCCAATGACTCGGACAGCTACCAGTACCTGGCCGAGAGCATCCGCAAGCACCCGCCGCAGGATGAACTGAAGGCGATGATGGGGCAGGCCGGGTTCGAGCGCTGCCACTACAAGAACCTGACCGGCGGCATCGTTTCGATCCACTCCGGCTACAAGCTGTAAGCCCCGCTCTGGTGGGTGCCAACCGTGGTTGGTGCTCGCCCGCTGCGGTGATCCGATCTGGTAGCTGCCGACCTTGGTCGGCACGGGCCTGCCGCATGCGTTGATGGGTCCGTGCCAACCAAGGTTGGTACCTGCCTGTAGATGCCGACATTGGTTGGCATGCGCCCGAGGCGCAGGATCGGCTTGCCTGCCATTACCCCGCACCGCGCAACGCCTGCCGGGCCGGAGGGAGGTACCATTGGGGTTTGATCCCCGTAACGGTCCCGATTCATGCGTAATCCGCTGATGCTCCTTCCGCTGGCCGTGGCCCTGGCCGCCGGCTGCTCCCAGGAGGCGGCCGCGCCCGCCGCCGCCCCGACTGCCGCAAAGGCCCCTGCCGCCCCCGTGAACGCCGAGAACCGCAGCCACGACGAAAGCTCGTACGCCGAGCCGGACAAGGTCGTCATCAAGGACATCGCGCTGGATCTGAAGCTCGACTTCGACCAGAAGCAGATTGGCGGCACCGCCACCTACACCCTGGAATGGAAGCAGAAGGACGCCAGGCAGCTGGTGCTCGACACCCGCGAGCTGACCGTGTCCAAGGTCGAGGCCGTCGCCGCCGATGGCGCGCGCAGCCCGCTGAAGTTCGAGCTGGCCGCCGCTGACAAGGTGTTCGGCAGCAAGCTGACCATCGAGGCCCCGGAACAGCCGGCCAAGGTGGAAGTGACCTACCACACCGCGCCGACCGCATCGGGCCTGCAGTGGCTGGCACCGTCGATGACCGAGGGCAAGAAGCTGCCCTTCATGTTCAGCCAGTCGCAGGCCATCCACGCCCGTTCGTGGGTGCCGCTGCAGGACACCCCGAGCGTGCGTTTCACCTACAGCGCGCACGTGGTCTCGCGCCCGGACGTGATGGTGCTGATGAGCGCCGACAACGATCCGAAGGCGGCGCGTGACGGTGACTACACCTTCAAGATGCCGCAGCCGATTCCGTCCTACCTGCTGGCCATCGCGGCCGGCGACCTGGTGTTCGAGCCGATCTCCGGCCGCTCCGGCGTCTGGGCCGAGCCGACCATGGTCAACAAGGCCGCCAAGGAATTCGAAGACACCGAGAAGATGATCGGTGCCGCCGAGAAGCTGTACGGCGAATACCGCTGGGGCCGCTACGACATGCTGGTGCTGCCGCCGTCGTTCCCGTTCGGCGGCATGGAAAACCCGCGCCTGACCTTCGCCACCCCGACCGTGATCGTCGGCGACAAGTCGCTGGTCTCGCTGGTCGCCCACGAGCTGGCGCACAGCTGGTCGGGCAACCTGGTGACCAACGCCAGCTGGAAGGACATCTGGCTCAATGAAGGCTTCACCACCTACGTCCAGGGCCGCATCACCGAAGCCCTGTACGGCAAGGAGATGGCCGAGATGGAGAAGCAGATCGACCAGACCGACCTGCTGGCCGAAGTGAAGGACATGAGCCCGGCCGACCAGGCACTGGCGCTGCCGCCGCTGAACGAGCGTGACCCCGATGAAGCCCTCAGCCAGGTCGCCTACGTCAAGGGTTCGTGGTTCCTGGAGTTCCTGGAACAGCGCTTCGGCCGCGAGACCTTCGATCCGTTCCTGCGGGGCTGGTTCGATGACCACGCCTTCCAGAGCGCGAACACCGACCAGTTCGTCGCGTACATGAAGAAGAACCTGCTGCCGAAGAATCCGTCGGCCGTGACCGAGGCCGAACTGAAGGCGTGGCTGGACGAGCCGGGCATCCCGGCGTTCGCGGCCAAGGCGCAGTCGCGCAACTTCAGCAGCGTCGATACCGCGCGCATCGCATTCGCCAGCGCCGGCACCGTGCCCAGCAGCCAGGTCATCGCCGACTGGAGCACCCAGGAGTGGGTGCGCTTCATCGACGGTCTGGGTGCGACCCAGCCGCTGGACAAGCTGGCCACGCTGGACAAGGCCTTCCACTTCACCGGCACCCCCAATGGCGAGATCGCCATGCGCTGGTACCCGCTGGCGATCCGCAGCGGCTACGAGCAGGCCAATGAAGGGGCGGCTGCATTCATCGAGCGCGTCGGCCGTCGCAAGCTGATCCTGCCGATCTACGCCGAACTGGTGAAGACCCCGAAGGGTCTGGAGCTGGCCAAGCAGGCCTTCGAAAAGGCCAAGCCGGGCTACCACCCGATCACCACCACCTCGGTCCAGGACATGCTGGCCAAGGCTGAAGCCAAGTAAGCGGTAGTGCCGGCCGCTGGCCGGCAACCGGTCACTGCTTCACCACCAACGGCGGGGAAACCCGCCGTTGGTGTATCCGCTTTTCGCTGCCGATAGAATCGGGATGCACTCGCATAGGACCTCCGCCATGAAACGACTGATCCTGCTCACCGCCTGCACCCTGGCCCTGGCCGCCTGCAGCAACCCGGAAGAGGAACGCAAGGCGCAGGAAGCCGCTGCGGCCGCCGCGCAGGCGCAGAAGGAGGCCAAGGCCGAAGACGTGGCCAAGCAGTACGACATGGCCGTGGCCGCGCAGGACTGGGAACGCGCGCGCCTGCATGGTGCCTCGCTGCTGGACCAGTACAAGGACACCGCCGCCGCCGAGCGCATCGCCGCAGGCTTCGACGAGGTCAAGGCCAAGGGCGACGCCGCGCGCGACCTGCGCCGCATGCAGGGGCTATGGCAGTACAACCAGATTCCGGTGGGCAGCAAGGGCAACCAGGTCTCGGCGCAGATCTACAGCAAGGAACGGGTGGACGTGGATGGCAGCGGCGCCAAACCGGTGCAGCTGGTGTTCCGCGATCATCCGGAGTGGAAGCGGCATGCCTACCTGGTGCTGCAGGCCGGTGATTTCCGTTGCCCGCAATGCACGGTGAAAGTGACCGTGGATGACGGCAAGCCGGTACCAATGGCGGCCTGGCGCCCGAAGACCGATGAAGCCATCGCCCTGTTCATCACCGATCAGAAGGCACTGTGGAAGCTGGCGCGCAAGGGCAAGTCGATCAGCATCGAGTTCCCGGTCAAGGCCGGTGGCACGCGAACGGCCGTGTTCGAAACCGGCGGTGTCGACGCCAGCCGCATGCCGCAGTGGTGGCAGTGAAGGTTGCGACGGGCAGCGCAGTGCACGCGTTGTCCGCGATCCGGCACTGGGTGTTCGACATGGACGGCACGCTGACGGTGGCCGTGCATGATTTCGCCGCGATCCGCCGAGCGCTGGAGATCGCCGCGGAGGAAGACATCCTCGACCATATCGCGGCATTGCCCGACGCACCGGCGCAGGCCAAGCGCGCGTGGCTGCTGGATCACGAGCGCGCGCTGGCCGAGGACGCGCTGCCAGCGCCGGGGGCGGTGAAGCTGCTGCGCGCGATGTCGGCGGCTGGTTGCCGGCTGGGCATCCTGACCCGCAACGACCATGCGCTGGCGAAGCTGACGCTGGAGGCGATCGGGGTCGGGGCGTTGTTCGACGACGCCGGCATCATCGGCCGCGATGAAGCGGTGCCCAAGCCCTCGCCGGATGGCCTGCAGCAGCATCTTCGTCGCTGGGGCATCGGGGCTGCGCACGCGGTGATGGTCGGTGACCACGCCTACGACCTGGAGTGCGGGCGCGCCGCGGGCGCTCACACCGTGCTGGTCAATCTGCCGGAGAACCCATGGCCGGGCCGGGCCGACTGGCATTTCGCCGATTGCCGCGCCTTGCTGGCGGCCTGGCAGCAAAAGGGGTAGTGCCGGCCGCTGGCCGGCAGTGTCGACCAAGGTCGACACCTACCAACAGCATTCCCAGCAGCGCATCGGGTGGAAAGCCCCCTTGTTGTTCAAGGGGGCGCGCCGAAGGCGCGGGACAAGGTGGAATGCGCGGGCAGTTCGGCTTACGCGCCCAGCGCGTAACCGAACTGCTGCTTGAACTGCTCGTTGAACTCATCGAAGGTGAAGCGCTGGTTCTGCGTGCCGGGGTGCTCGACCTTCAGCGCGCCCATCAGGTTGCCCATGCGGCCGATGGTCAGCCAGTCGTAGCCCTTCTGGATGCCGTAGATCAGGCCGGCGCGGAAGGCGTCGCCACAGCCGGTCGGATCGACCACGCGGCGCTCGTGCGCCGGCGGGATGTCGTAGCTCTTTTCCGGGGTGTGGATGACCGCACCCTTCGGGCCACGGGTGGTGATGTAGGCCTTGACCCGGCTGACGATCTCCTTCTCGTCCCAGCCGGTGCGCTCCTGCAGCAGGTTCGATTCGTAGTCGTTGACCACCACGTAGTCGGCCTGATCGATGAAGGCGCGCAGCTCGGGGCCGTTGAACAGCGGCATGGCCTGGCCCGGGTCGAAGATGAACGGAATGCCGTCCTCGTGGAATTCCTGTGCGTTCTGGATCATGCCTTCGCGGCCGTCCGGGCCGACCAGGCCCAGGGTCACGCCCGGCACGCCGCGCACATGGTTCTCGTAGGAGCGCATCATCGCGCCCGGGTGGAAGGCGGTGATCTGGTTGTTGTCGTGGTCGGTGGTGATGAACGCCTGGGGGGTGAACAGCTCGTCGATCACGCGCACGCGCGACAGGTCGATGCCCAGGCCCTCGAAGTATTCGCGGTACGGGCCGAAGTCCGAACCCACGGTGCCCATCGGGATCGGCTGGCCGCCCAGCAGGTGCAGGTTGTAGGCGATGTTGCCGGCGCAGCCGCCGAACTCGCGGCGCATGCGCGGCACGAGGAAGGACACGTTCAGGATGTGCACCTTGTCCGGCAGGATGTGATTCTTGAACTGGTCCGGGAACACCATGATGGTGTCGAAGGCAAGAGAACCACAGATCAGAGCGGACATCGATGTAAGCCTATGCGGTGAATTTTGGGGTGGGCCGGCCCGGTTCAGCGGGCAAGCAAACGGCGCCCTTGGGCGCCCGACGGCGCAAAGGTTACCCGCTGGTGCCGCTCAGGGCCAGAACCAGGTGATGCCCGATCAGGCCGAAAGCCTGTGAAGACGCGGGTTCAGCTAGTTTTTTCCTTGCTCGGCGGCAGGCGGGTTGCTAGGCTTGTCGGCCTCGATTTCTGCCCATTTTTTCGCCATCCCGCGGCGGGCACGACACCCCTCAGGACTCCTTCCTCAGATGTTCAAGAAACTCCGTGGCATGTTCTCCAACGACCTGTCCATCGACCTGGGCACGGCCAACACCCTCATCTACGTGCGCGGGCAGGGGATCGTGCTGAACGAGCCGTCGGTCGTGGCCGTGCGCCAGGACCGTGCCATCGGTGGCACCCGCTCGGTGGCAGCCGTTGGCGCCGAGGCCAAGCAGATGCTCGGCCGTACTCCGGGCCACATCACCACCATCCGCCCGATGAAGGACGGCGTCATCGCCGACTTCACCTACACCGAGGCGATGCTCAAGCACTTCATCAAGAAGGTGCACAAGTCGCGCGTGCTGCGCCCGAGCCCGCGCGTGCTGGTCTGCGTGCCGGCCGGTTCGACCCAGGTCGAGCGCCGCGCGATCAAGGAATCGGCCGAGGAAGCCGGTGCCCGTGACGTGTACCTGATCGAAGAGCCGATGGCTGCCGCGATCGGCGCCGGCATGCCGGTCACCGAAGCCCGTGGCTCGATGGTCATCGACATCGGTGGCGGCACCACCGAAGTGGCGGTGATCTCGCTCAACGGCATCGTCTATTCGGCCTCGGTCCGCATCGGCGGCGACCGCTTCGACGAATCCATCACCAACTACGTGCGCCGCAACCACGGCATGCTGATCGGTGAAGCCACCGCCGAGCGCATCAAGGTCGAGCTGGGTTGTGCCTACCCGCAGGCCGAGGTGCAGGAGCTGGAGATCTCCGGCCGCAACCTCGCCGAGGGCGTGCCGAAGATGATCAAGATCAGCTCCAACGAGGTGCTTGAAGCCCTGCACGAACCGCTGTCGGGCATCGTCAGCGCGGTCAAGCTGGCGCTGGAGCAGACCCCGCCGGAACTGTGTGCCGACGTTGCCGAGCGCGGCATCGTGCTGACCGGCGGCGGCGCCCTGCTGCGTGACCTGGACCGCCTGATCTCCGAGGAAACCGGCCTGCACGTGCAGGTGGCCGACGATCCGCTGACCTGCGTGGCCCGCGGTGGCGGTCGTGCGCTGGAACTGGTGGACATGCACGGCAACGAGTTCTTTGCGCCGGAATAAGCCGTCCCGGCCGTTCCTGCCCGCCGCGCCCTTCCGGGGTGCGGCCCGCCGCGATGGCGGGCCGGCACCGGCGGGGCGTCCGCGTGTTTCCCTTCCGCCTTCTGCCAGTTGAATCGTTGCCGTGCCGCCCTACGCCGGTCCTCCCGTTGCCTCCCGATCCGGTGATGCCGCCAGCCCCCTGCGGTTGCTGGCCTATCTTGCATTGGCCATCACACTGATCGTCCTTGACGATCAGGCGGGTTGGCTGGCGCGCCTGCGCGAGCAGGCCAACAGCCTGGTGCAGCCTGTGTGGGCACTGGCGGGTCTGCCCGGCAAGCTCGGCAACCAGGTCAAGGATTCCGCAGCCAGCCACACCCAGCTGGTCACCGAGAACCGTGAACTGCGCAACCAGCTGCTGCTGGCCAACGCGCGCCTGACCCGTCTGCAGACCGCGGCGCTGGACAACGCCCAGCTGCGCGAACTGCTGAACGTGGCCGAGCGCAGTGGCCTGGACGTGCAGCTGGCGCCGATCCTGGATATCGACCTGGACCCGGTGAAGCAGCGCCTGGTGCTCGACGCCGGCAGCCGCGAAGGCGTGCACGTCGGGCAGGCGGTGATCGATGCCGGTGGCCTGATGGGGCAGGTGATCAGCGTCACCGGCGGTACCTCCACCGTGCTGCTGCTGACCGACCCCGACCACGCGGTGCCGGTCACCGTGGCCCGCAACGGCGTACGCCTGATCGTCTACGGTCGCGGCGACACGCTGGAGCTGCGCGACATCCCGCTCAGCGCGGGTGTGGAAGTGGGCGATGAGATCGTCACCTCCGGCCTCGGTGGCCGCTTCCCGGCCGGCTTCCCGGTCGGCACCATCACCGGCCTGCGCCCGGACGACACCCATGCCTTCCTGGTCGGCGAACTGAAGCCAGCCGCCCAGCTGGATCGTGGCCGTGATGTGCTGCTGCTGCGCCCCGGTGCGGCGATCCGCATTCCGCCGGAACTGCGCCTGCAGCTCGAAGAAACCACTCCGGGTGGCCCGGCCACCGGCGCCACCGTGCCTGCGGGAGCCGCGCCAGCGACAACGACGCCAGCTCCGGTCAGCTCCCCGGTAGTGCCGGCCGCTGGCCGGCAACAGCCCTCGTCGCAAGCGAGGACTGCTGCCCCCGCATCTTCGCTTGATCCTGCTGCCCCGGTAGTGCCGGCCGCTGGCCGGCAACCGACCACGCCGGAGGCCCAGCGATGAGCCGCCTGCGCGACAACCCGTGGGTATTGCCGGCCAGCCTGGTCGTAGCCCTGCTGCTGGGCCTGCTGCCGTTGCCGGCGCTGCTGCAGCCGCTGCGCCCGTACTGGCTGGCGCTGGTACTGGCGTACTGGGTGATCGAGACGCCCGAGCGCGTCGGCCTGGGCATCGCTTTCGCCAGCGGCGTGGTCGCCGACCTGCTGTACGGCGGCGTGCTCGGCGAACAGGCGCTGCGGCTGGTGATGCTGGCCTTCATCCTGCAGCGTTTCCGCGCCCGCATCCGCTTCTTCCCGATGTCGCAGCAGATGCTGGCCATCGGTGGCCTGTTGTTCAACGATCGCATCGTCAGCGCGCTGGTCCACATCCTGGTGGGCGAGCCGACCCTGCCGTGGTCGTACTGGTGGGCCCCGCTGTTGGGCATGGGCCTGTGGCCGCTGGTGTTCGTGCTGCTGGACGCAGTGCGCTTCGGCAAGCGCGGGCGCTGAGCCATGATCCCGCGCCGCCAGGTCAAGAACCCGCACGCCGAAGCCGAACAGTTCCGCCGCCGTGCGGCGCTGGGTTTCCTGGGCGTGCTGGTCTGCCTGCTGGGCCTGGGCGGCTGGTACTTCAAGCTGCAGGTGCTGGATCACGACGTCTACGCCACGCGCTCGGAAGCCAACCGCATCAAGCCGCGGCCGGTGGTGCCCGGGCGCGGCATGATCTACGACCGCAACGGTCGCCTGCTGGCCGAGAACGTGCCAGCGTTCCGCCTGGACGTGACCCCGGACAAGGTCAAGGACATGGACGCCACCCTGGAAGGGCTGGCGAAGATCATCAGCATCAGCCCGGAAGAGCTGGAAGCGTTCAACAAGTCGCGCAAGGCGCGCCGCAAGTTCCTGCCGGTCACGCTGAAGCTGCGCATGAGCGACGAGGAGATGGCGCGCTTCGCCGTCGACCGTTGGCGCTTCCCCGGCGTCGAGCTTGAGCCCTACCTGACCCGGCGCTACCCGTACGGCGACCTGTTCGCGCACATCATCGGCTACGTCGGCCGTGTCGACGACAAGGACCTGGAGATCCTCGGCGAAGGCAATGCCGCGCTGACCCACATCGGCAAGTCCGGCCTGGAGCGCTATTACGAGCAGCAGCTGCGCGGCAAGGTCGGCTACGAGCAGGTCGAAACCAACGTGCAGGGCCGTGCCATCCGCACCATCGGCCGGGTGGCCGCGCAGTCCGGCGCCGACCTGCGGCTGTCGATCGACGCGGACCTGCAGCGTGCCATGGTGGCCGCCTTCGGCGATCAGGAAGGCTCGGCAGTGGCGATGGACCCGCGTACCGGCGAGGTGCTGGCGATGGTCAGCCTGCCGTCCTACGACCCCAACCTGTTCGTCAACGGCATTTCCCATGCCGACTTCAAGGCGCTGAACGAGAACCCGTCGCGGCCGCAGTTCAACCGCCTGGTGCTCGGCGGCGTCGCTCCCGGTTCCACGCTGAAGCCGCTGATCGGCCTGGCCGGCCTGGACTCGGGCGTGCGCCGCCCGGAAGACAAGGTGCTGTCCACCGGCATGTTCTACCTGCCCGGCACCAGCCGTGGCTGGGGTGATGCGCATCGTGGCGGCCATGGCTGGACCGATCTGCGCAAGTCCATCGCCGAGTCGGTCAACACCTACTACTACAAGCTGGCGCTGGACCTGGGCATCGAGCGCTTCGACCATTACATGGAGTACTACGGCTTCGGCCAGCCGACCGGTATCGACCTCACCGGCGAAATCGGCGGCATCCTGCCGTCGCCGGCCTACAAGCGGAAGACCCGCAAGGAAGCCTGGTACCCCGGCGATACGGTCAACATCAGCATCGGCCAGGGCGACTGGAAGGTCACCCCGCTGCAGTTGGCGCGCGGCGTCAGCGCGCTGGCCGATGGGCAGCTGCGCACCCCGCACCTGGTGATCCAGCAGCGCGACGGCTTCGACAGCGACTGGACCGCGACGCCGCCCGGCGAGAGCAAGCCGGTCAGCCCCAACCCCAACAACGTGCAGGCGGTGCGCGAGGGCATGATGGCGACCATGCGGCCGGGCGGCAGCGGCTGGCGCGTGGCGGTCGGTGCGCCGTACGTGATGGCCGGCAAGACCGGTACCGCGCAGGTCATCAGCCGCAAGGGCACCGCAGCGGTGAACCCGAAGAGCCTGCCGATGCACCTGCGCCACCGCGCGCTGTTCGTCGGCTTCGCGCCGGTCGAAAACCCGGTGATCGCGATCGCGGTCGCGGTGGAAGGCGGTGGCTATGGTGGTTCGGCTGCTGCGCCGATCGCCCGCAAGGTGTTCGATGCCTACCTGCTGGGCAAGATGCCCGAGGGCATGCAGCCGCTGGACAGCGAGCGTGGTACCACCGCCATCGGTGCCACCGCGTTCGACAACGAAGACGCCGGCGCACGCCAGGCCGGTGATCTGGCGGCCGCGCAGCTGGGCGAACACCCGGTGCAGGTGGGTGCCCCGGCCCCCGAACCGGCCCCTGCGCCGCAGCCGGGCACGCCGGCCGCTGCCGCACTGCCGGCCACGCCACGCCCGACGGTTGCGGAGCCCGCACGATGAAAGTGTTCCTGCGCTGGGCCGGCGACATGCTGCGCCGCTTCTTCAGCACGCTGGACTGGGTGTTGTGCCTGGCCCTGGGCGCGCTGATGGTGATCGGCCTGGCCACCTTGAAGAGTGCCGGTGGCGACGGCCTGGTGATGGCCCAGGGCGCGCGTTTCGCGGTGGGCATGGCTGCACTGTGGGGCATCTCGCGGGTGCCGATCCTGCGCATCCGCTCGGCCACGCCGATGATCTATGCGATCTCCATGATTCCGCTGCTGGCGGTGTTCGTGCTCGGCACCGGCAAGTACGGCCGGCAGTGGCTGGACCTGAAGTTCTTCTACCTGCAGCCGGCCGAGCTGCTGAAGGTCAGCCTGCCGATGATGGTGGCCTGGTACCTGCACAAGATGCCGCTGCCGCCGCGCTTCAACACCGTGCTCGTGGCCTTGATCATCATCGGCGTGCCGACCGGCCTGGTGATGTTGCAGCCCGACTTCGGTACCGGCGTGCTGATCGCCGCCAGCGGCGTGTTCGTACTGCTGCTGGCAGGCCTGCCGTGGTGGTGGGTCGGGCTGGGCGTGGGCGGCGTGGCTGCGGTCGCGCCGGTGGCCTGGTTCTGGCTGCTGCGGCCGTACCAGAAGGACCGCATCATGATGTTCCTGGACCCGGAGATGGATGCACTGGGGGCCGGCTGGAACATCATCCAGTCGAAGATCGCGATCGGGTCCGGTGGCTTCGATGGCAAGGGCTGGGGCGAGGGCTCGCAGTCGCACCTGAACTTCATTCCCGAACAGACCACCGACTTCGCGTTCTCGGTGCTGAGCGAGGAGTTCGGCTGGATGGGTGTGGCCCTGGTGCTGACCCTGTACCTGGTGGTGATTGGGCGTTGCCTGTGGATCGCCAGCCAGTCGCGCGATTCCTATTCGCGCCTGTTGGCCGGCGCTACCGGCCTGGCGTTCTTCGTCTATGTACTGGTGAACGGCGGGATGATTTCCGGCCTGCTGCCGGTGGTGGGCGTGCCGATGCCGCTGATCAGCTACGGCGGTACCTCGGCGGTGTCACTGCTGGCCGGCTTCGGCCTGGTGATGGCCGTGCGCAGTCACAACCCGGTGCACGGCGGCTACGGCTAGCATCGGTTGCGCGCTTTGCCGCGCTTCCATCCGCTCGATTGCATCCGCTGTTCTGTAGAGTCGAGCACGGCTTGACTCTACAAGCGCACGCGCACCCTGACAGCTTCACGCAAGCACGCATTGCTACCGTGCCCGCGTGGAATGGAAACGACTGCTTGGCGGCTGCCGTGAGGTGGCGCGCACGATCGATCTGCCGTTGCTGATCGCGTTGCTGATCCTGATGGGCGCGGGCCTGGCGGTGCTGCACAGCGTGTCCGGTCCGGTGGCTGGGCAGGCGGCGCGTTTTGCCGGTGGCCTGGCGTCGATGTGGCTGCTGTCCCGCGTTTCGCTGCTGCGGCTGCGCGCGTGGACGCCGGCAATCTATGCGCTGTCGATGCTGCCGCTGATGGCGGTGTATGTGATCGGTACAGGCAAGTACGGGCAGCGCTGGCTCAATCTCGGCGTGTTCTACCTGCAGCCATCCGAACTGCTCAAGCTCAGCCTGCCGCTGATGATGGCCTGGTACCTGCATCGGCAACCGCTGCCACCGTCGCCGCGCACCGTACTGACCACCACCGTGCTGATCGGTGTACCCGCCGTGCTGATCCTGATGCAGCCCAACCTGGGCACCGCCACGCTGGTTACCGCCAGCGGCGTGTTCGCGCTGCTGTTGGCCGGATTGCACTGGGGCTGGGTGGCAACTGGCGCGACGGGCCTTGCCGTTGCCGCGCCGCTGGCCTGGTTCGGCCTGCTGCGGCAGTACCAGAAGGATCGCGTGCTGACCTTCCTTGATCCGTCGGCGGATCCGCTTGGCACCGGTTGGAACATCCTGCAGTCGCGCATCGCGATCGGCTCCGGTGGCTGGGACGGGCGCGGCTGGGGGCAGGGCACCCAGGCCACGCTGGACTTCCTGCCTGAGTACACCACCGACTTCGCGTTCTCGGTGCTGGCCGAAGAGTTCGGCTGGATCGGCGTGGCCACCGTGTTTGCGCTGTACCTGTTCGTGGTCGGCCGCTGCCTGTGGATCGCGGTGCACGCCCGCGACACGCACGCACGGTTGCTGGCCGGCAGCCTGGGCTTGGCGTTCTTCGTGTACGTACTGGTGAACGGCGGGATGATTTCCGGCCTGCTGCCGGTGGTGGGCATTCCGATGCCGTTGATCAGCTATGGCGGTACCTCGGCGGTGTCGCTGCTGGCGGGTATCGGGCTGGTGATGGCGGTGCGCGGGCACCGGCCCGTGCACGGGGGATAGGGTTTCCAGCCAACGGCGCAGCCCCTCGTGGGTGGTGTCTGGGGAGTCGCGGAAAGCAGAAGCCGCGGGTAGGTCGGTCGGGTTGGGTACGCGGGGGACGCCGTGAATCCGTCCTTGGAGGCTTGACAGCCGCATCCATGCGGCTGACACCCCCGCGTACCCAACCCGACCGCCCTCTGACAGATTTTGGCGGTCTGCCACCCACGGAGAAGAAAGAGAAAATCAAAAGCGGGGCGCGGCGCTGCGCTTGCTTGTGAGCCGAGCATGGCTCGGCTCCACACAAGGCAATGAAGCGACCCGCCAAGCCGCTTTTGCTTTTGATCTTCTCTTTCTTCTCCGTGGGTAGACGCGCACGGAACCTGTCCGTGGCCGGGTAGATGGGCTGCGCAGGGGCGTGAGCCGCATGGATGCGGCGACCGAGCTTACATGGACGTACTTGCAGCGGCCCTTGCGCAGCCCATCTACCTGGCCTCACCCGTTAACTGCTTTTCGCGACCACCCACGAGGGGCTGCGCCGTTGGCTGGAAACTTCCTGACTCTGCGCAACGCTCGCTGTGGAAGCGTTCTCACAACGATGCAGGACAGCACACTCGCCGACCAAAGTCCGCAAAAAACGTTAGCTGGTTCACACTTTTACGCCGCGTTGATCTTGATCAATGGACTTGTCGTAATCGGCCTGCACAATGGCGGCCCGTTCGGCACGGCGCGCCGTCTATCGTTGCAGCGCGAGGGGGCGTCGGGCGGGAAGCAGTACTGATCCAACGGATACAGGGAGCGCGGGGCACTGCCACTGGGGAGCGGCAGCCGCGCAGGTATCGACCGGATCCGGTCGCCGGTTGCGTCTGCGGGGATGGGGACGCAACCGGCCACCTCTATCTGAATGGGGAAGCACGATCACGACGCCTTCACATTTCCCGCTGAACACGGGCAAATCGTTGTGATTCATGGTGTTAGGGGTTTTAATTCATCCATGACCTGCTAACCTGCGACGATGATTCGACGCACTCTGGCCTGCATGCTCACCCTCGGCCTGGTCGCCTGCGCGACCCAGCCGAAGTCCCCACCGTCTTCACCCCAGGCCAGCAGTACGCCGCGCCAGCCCGCCACCAAGGCCCATGGGCCGGCCGAGGCTGCACCCGAAGCAACTGCGGCTACCGCGCCGCCGGTGGATCTCACACCGGTGCCGTTCGAGGTCGCGCGGGCCCGCTTCATTGCCGATACCGCCAAGCGCTATGGCCTGAAGCCGGAGCAGATCAGCAGCGTGCTCGACCAGGCGCAGGTGCGCCAGCCGATCATCGCCGCGATGTCGCGCCCGGCCGAGCGGGTCAAGCCGTGGAACGAATACCGGCCGATGTTCATCAGCAAGGCACGCATTGATGGCGGCCGCGCGTTCCTGGCCGAACACCGTGCCGAACTGGATCGCGTGCAGCAGCGCACCGGCGTGCCGGCCGAAGTGATCGTGGCGATCATCGGCGTGGAAACCAGTTACGGGAGGAATGCCGGCAGCCATCGCGTGCTCGATGCGCTGTACACGCTGGCGTTCTACTACCCACGCAGCGGCGACCCGGCCAAGCTCGAACGCGAAGTGCGCCGCGAACTGTTCTTCCGCGATGAGCTGGCCAAGCTGTTCGAGCTGGGCCGCGAAGAGAAACTGGACATCACCACGCTCAAGGGCAGTTATGCCGGTGCGATGGGCATGGGCCAGTTCATGCCGTCCAGTTACCTCGATTACGCGGTGGACGGCAACGGTGATGGTCGACGCGACCTGTTCAACAGCTACGACGACGTGTTCTCCTCCATCGCCAACTACTTCGTGAAGAAGGGGGGCTGGGTGCGTGGTGGCCAGGTTGCGGTACCGGCCACGCTGGCCCCGGGCCGCGAGGAGTTCAACCCGACCGAATGGATGCCCACCTGGTCGCTGGCTGACCTCGCACAGCGCGGCTACCAGCCGAGCACGCCGGTGCAGCCGGGCGCCACCGCCACCCCGATCACCCTGGAAGGCAGCACCGGCAAGCAGTACTGGCTGGGCTTCCAGAACTACTACGCGATCACCCGCTACAACCTCTCGAAGATGTACGCGATGGCCGTGTTCCAGCTGTCCCAGGCCATCGCCGGACAGGAGCTGCCCCCGGCATGAACATCAGATGGCTGGTCCCGAGCTTGATCGTCTTCGCGCTGGCGGCCTGCAGCAGCGCGCCGAAGAAGCCGGCCACGGCCGGCCATGGTGGCAAGTCCAGCGGCACGCTGGTGCAGGGCCGTGGTTCGCGACCGGCGCACTGCCCGGAAGGTTCGCCGTATGCAGCGGCCAAGGAAGACCTCAGCACCCGCGGCAATTACACCGCTGGTGGCCTGTACAAACCAGGCGTGCGTGACAGCACGCCCGACTACATTCCCAATGTGGCCTGCATCCCCGAGCCGGAAGTGACCGCCGAGGAACGTTCGGCCATCGGCAACAAGTCGCCGTACGTGGTGCTGGGTAAATCGTACAAGGTGCTCGACGACACCCATGACTACGTCGAGCGCGGCACCGCGTCGTACTACGGGGCCAAGTTCCACGGCCGCCTGACCTCCAACCGCGAGGTCTACGACATGTACCAGTTCACTGCCGCGCACAAGACGCTGCCGCTGCCCAGCTTCGCCCGCGTGACCAACCTGGACAACGGCGAGTCGGTGATCGTGCGTGTCAACGATCGTGGTCCGTTCCATGACGGCCGCGTGGTCGATCTCAGCTATGCCGCCGCCGTGCGCCTGGGCATCACCCAACGCGGTACCGGCAATGTCGAGGTGCGCGCGCTGCAACCGGGCGAGAGCAACCTGATGGCGCAGAAGCCGTCGCGTCGCGAGCGTCGCGCGGCTGAAGCGGCTGCCGCCACTGCAGTGGCCAGCGCGCGCCCGGTGCCGGCGCCACGTGCTTCCACCGACAGTGATATCGATCGCCTGGTCAACCGCTTGCCGACCGATGGCGCCCCGGCGCGCGGCCAGCCGGCCACCACCCGGGGCGTGGCCAGCACCGCGCCGGACGTGGCGGTCAGCAGCCTGCCGCCAAGCGCGCCGGTGGTGCGCACCTCCGCGCCGGCTCCGGCGGTTGTCGCCAGCACGGCCCCGCGCGCGGTGGCACCGGCACCGGTGCGTGCCGCCGCGGCGGCGCCGAGCCTGTCGCAGCAGATGGTCGGCGCGGTGATGGTGCAGGTCGCCAGCTTCTCCAACCGCGACAACGCCAACCGCGCGATGGGCCAGCTCAGTGCCGCCGGCATCGTCGGCGCGACCATCAGCGACATCGCCGCCGGTGGCCGCACCCTGTTCCGCCTGCGTGTTCCGGCAAGCGACCATGCCAGTGCGGCGGAACTTGTCGGTCGCATCGCCGGTCTGGGCCTGGGTTCGCCGCAGATCGTCAAGGACTGATCCGCCCGGGCCGGTGCTGCCGACCCATGCTCCCCCGGCCTTACAATGGCCGTTACGTTCCACCCTCCATTCCCGGCCGTCCCCTGGAGCCTGCTGTCCAATGAATTTCCGTTCCGCCGCCACCGCCCTGGCCGCCACCCTGGTGGTGGGCCTGGCTTCCGCCCAGACGCCGCTGCCGACTCCGGCCACGCCGGCGCCCGCCGCCGCCGCCGCCCCGGCCACCGTCGCCACTCCGCCGGCCCCGGCGCCAAGCGTGTCCAAGGCCTGGGTGCTGATGGATTACGCCACCGGCCAGGTGCTGGCTGGTGAAAACATCCACGAGCAGCTGGCCCCGGCCAGCATCACCAAGGTGATGACGTCCTACGTGATCGCCGCCGAGGTCAAGAACGGCAAGGTCCGTGCGGATGACCAGGTGATGATGAGCGAGCGCGCCTGGCGCGAGGGCGGCGCCGGCACCGATGGCAGCTACAGCGGATTCCCGGTCAACCAGACCGCGCGCCTGGAAGACATGGAAAAGGGCATGGCGATCCAGTCCGGCAATGATGCCGCGATCGCCCTGGCCGAACATGTGGCTGGCAGCGAAGAGGCCTTTGCCTCGCTGATGAACAGCTACGCCGCCAAGATCGGCATGAAGGACTCGCACTTCGTCAACGCCCATGGCCTGACCGCGCAGGGCCACCACAGCACCGCCTACGATCTGGCGCTGCTGGGCCGCGCGATGGTCCGCGATTACCCGGAAACCTACGCGTACAACAAGATCAAGGAATTCCAGGTCGGCAACATCAAGCAGCCGAACCGCAACCTGCTGCTGTGGCGCGATGGCAGCGTGGACGGCATCAAGACCGGCCACACCTCCGAGGCGGGCTACTGCCTGATGAGCTCGGCCCAGCGTGGCGACCAGCGCCTGATCGCGGTGGTGCTGGGCGGTGCGTCGGAGAAGCAGCGTGCCGATGACAGCCTGGCCCTGCTGAACTGGGGCTTCCGCTTCTTCGAGACCCACCGCCTCTACGAGCCGGGCAAGGCCGTGGCCGAGCACAAGGTCTGGAAGGGCACCACCGACAAGGTGCAGCTGGGCGTGGCCCAGCCGATGCTGGTCAGCGTGCCGCGCGGCCGCTACAACGACCTGAAGCCGAGCATCGACGTGCCCAAGACCCTGGAAGCACCGTTCACCGCCGGCCAGCAGATCGGTACCGTGAAGGTCACCCTGGATGGCAAGGTCATCGCCGAGGCACCGCTGGTGGCCGTGGCCGCCGTCGAGCAGGCCGGCTTCTTCAAGCGCCTGTGGGACAGCTTCTGGATGTGGTGGGAATCGGAATGATCCACGCCCTGGCGTGGTGAAGGAAAAGGCCGGCGAATGCCGGCCTTTTCCGTTTCGGGATGCAGGTCCCATCCGGATGCAGGTAGTGCCGGCCGCTGGCCGGCTCCTCATGGACCCATCCGGATATGCCAACAGCCGGCCAGCGGCCGGCACTACCCTCAGCCCCTCGCTTACAGCGAGCCATGCAATAACCGGTGTGCCGACCAACGGTCGGCACCTACCCGTTTCACCCTCAGCCCCTCGCTTACAGCGAGCGGCTGATGGTGAAGCTGCCGAACACCGGTGCTTCGCGCTGGCCGTTGAACTCGCGCGTGCTGTGGTAGCGCGCCGCGGCGAACTTCCAGCGTCCGTACATCACGGCCACGCCATAGCCGCCGTAGGCCACCACATGGCGCTTGTCCACGCTGTGACTGTTGCGGAACGTGTTGCCATCCAGCGTGATGTCGCGGATCACCCAGGCCGCGTCCGAGGTCGCGAACAGGTGCCAGGACCAGCCATTGGGACGGCCGCTGCGGGTCGGCGCAGTGTTCTCGCCGGCCGGGCGCAACGGCGTGCTGCCGAAGTCGTCCGGCAGCTTCCAGCCAAAGCGCACTTCGCCGCCGAGGTTGGCCTTGGTTTCCAGGTTGCCGATCGACCCGCCGTAGTGGCTGATCGCGTCCCAACCCCAGCCGTCGGCATTGATGCTGGCATCGCCGGGCCAGCGGCGCATGCGCTCATGGGTCAGCATGAACAGGGGCTCATTGTGCAGCTGGTTGTCCCAGCCCTTGAATTTCTCGTCGCCCAGCACTTCGTGCACGGCATTCTGCACCTGCTTGCCCTGTGCCCACGGGCCGACCACGCCCAGCGTCAGCTGGGTGGTCTGCAGGCGGTCGCCGCTGCGCGCATTGAAACCGAAGTTTGCGATCAGTACGCCGGCATAAGGACGGTCGTCCTCGATCAGGTCCCTGCGGCTGAAATCGGTCGGGGTGAAGATGCCCTGGCCGATGCTGAAGATCATGTTCTGCTGTTCGAACCTGCCCGGATGCAGCCCTTCCAGGTACTGGTTCACCCAGCGCGCCATGCGCGGCAGGCAGGGGTCGTCGGTGTAGTCGACCAGATTGGGCGAGACCAGGGTCAGCAGCGCACCGTTGGTGTAGCCCTGGTCCTGGTGGCGGCCACCAAACAGGTCGTTGTCAACGCGGAAGTTGATCTGCGGCGGGTGGTCGCGCATCGCGTCCGGGCCACATTGTTCGGCCGCCTGGGCGGCAAGGGGGAGGGCAGAGGCCAGCAGGCCGGCCAGCCCCAGGGCTGCGACACTACGCATGGATGGAATGCTCATGGGGAAGGGGAAGGTTTTTAGTCGTTATATGCAACGCTACGGTACTCGCGCCCGCGCGGCGGAACGAGCACGTTCGAATCACTTGTCTGTTCCGAAAACAACATTGTCCAGCGGACACAATTTGTTACCCGCGCAAGCGCCGCGGGTCTGGTGTGAAGGTGACCACTGGCCGCCATACGATGCCTGGGCCAGTGCGTGACAGCAGATTGCAGT
The DNA here is from genome assembly GCF_018320795.1 of Stenotrophomonas sp. PE591. Taxonomy (NCBI): domain Bacteria; kingdom Pseudomonadati; phylum Pseudomonadota; class Gammaproteobacteria; order Lysobacterales; family Lysobacteraceae; genus Stenotrophomonas; species Stenotrophomonas sp. PE591. Next base: position 104,169 of record NZ_JAAOKO010000009.1, on the reverse strand, counting down.
CAGCTGCCGTTGGGCTTTCGGCCCGCGCCTCTGGGTGGCCTGCAACGCAGCAGGCCGCCGGTGCCGTCTTTGACGTTGATGAATACTCTTGGGTTTGTTGCCCTGCGGCCCGATAATGGGTCCATGGAAATCAAGTCCGACAACCCCGACCACGGCTTCCAGTTCCCCGGCCAGTTCGAGCTCAGCGCCATGGGCCCGGCCAACCGCGGCCTGGAACATGAGCTCCCCCGCCTGCTGCTGGCTGCCGGCATCGATGTCGTCAATGAACGCATCAGCTGGAAGCATTCCTCCAACGGCAAGTACGTGTCCGTCCGCATCGTGTTCAAGGCTGAGAGCCGCGAACAGTACGACCTGGCGCACCAGGCGCTGCGCGACCACCCGGAAGTGAAGTGGACGCTGTAGCCGACAGCTGCCCGGCTGAAGCCGCCCCCGAGGACCGCGCGCCGCGTCCGGCGCTGGTGCGTGACCTTGGCCGCCAGGCGTACGAGCCGGTGTGGCGCGCCATGCAGCGCTTCACCGACCAGCGCAGCGGCACCGATGCCGACGAATTGTGGGTGGTCGAACACGACCCGGTGTTCACCCTGGGCCAGGCCGGCAAGGATGAGCATGTGCTGGCGCCGGGCGATATCCCGGTGCTGCATGTGGACCGTGGCGGCCAGGTGACCTATCACGGCCCCGGCCAGATCGTGGTCTACCCGCTGCTGCGCCTGCCGCGCCTGGGCATCGGTGTGCGCGATTACGTGTGCCGCATCGAGCAGGCCATCATCGATACGCTGGGCGAGTGGAACATCGGTGCCGAACGCCGCGAGGGCGCCCCGGGCGTCTATGTCGGCGGCGCCAAGATCGCTGCCCTCGGCATCCGCGTGCGTCGCGGCTGCACCTTCCACGGCCTGGCCTTCAATGTGGCCATGGACCTGGAACCCTTCCACCGCATCAATCCCTGTGGCTATCAGGGGTTGCAGGTGACCTCGGTGGTAGACTTGGGCGGTCCCTCCGGGATGGAGGCCGTCAAGCCGGTGCTGCTGGACCACCTGGCCCGCCAGTTCGGCCTGCTGCTGCAGCACACCCCCGAACTGCCCGATCTTTCTGCGGCCGCCTGACCGCCCCCGGAACTGCCATGACTGAAACCACCGCCCGTTCCATTCCCCTGCAGATCGTGCAGGGCGACTCCCCGTCCGCCGCGCCGTTGCAGGCCGGGGTCAAGCAGCTGGGCGGTGACAAGATCAACCGCTCGCCGGTGCAGTTCGCCGATGCGCCGGTGCTGCGCAAACCGTCCTGGATCCGCGTGCGCATTCCTTCGGGCAATGCCGTGCAGAACCTGAAGGCCAAGCTGCGCGAAAACCGCCTGGTGACCGTGTGCGAGGAAGCCAGCTGCCCGAACATCCACGAATGCTTCGGCCACGGCACCGCCACCTTCATGATCCTGGGCGAGGTCTGCACCCGCCGCTGCTCGTTCTGCGACGTGGCCCACGGCCGCCCGAAGCCGCCGGATGCCAACGAACCGGCCAGCCTCGGCCAGACCGTGGCCGACATGGGCCTGAAGTACGTGGTGGTGACCAGCGTCGACCGCGATGACCTGCGCGACGGTGGTGCCCAGCACTTCGTCGACTGCATCACCGCCATTCGCGAGAAGTCGCCGGGCACCCGCATCGAAGTGCTGACCCCGGACTTCCGTGGCAAGGGCCGCATGGAGCGCGCGCTGGAGATCCTGGCGCAGAACCCGCCGGATGTGTTCAACCACAACATCGAGACCGTGCCGGACCTGTACCGCAATGTGCGCCCGGGTGCGGACTACCAGTGGTCGCTGAACCTGCTGAAGAACTTCAAGGCGCAGCATCCGGACGTGCCGACCAAGAGCGGCATCATGCTGGGCCTGGGCGAGGACTTCGAACAGATCAAGGCCACCCTGCGCGACCTGCGCGCGCACGACGTGGACATGATCACCATCGGCCAGTACCTGCAGCCGACCGCACACCACCACCCGGTGCTGAAGTACTGGACCCCGGAAGACTACAAGGCGCTGGAAGACTACGGCTACGAGCTGGGCTTCAGCCATGTTGCTTCCGGCCCGATGGTGCGCTCGTCGTATCACGCCGACGTGCAGGCCAAGGGCGCCGGCGTCTCCTGAGGTGGGTGCGGACCTCCTCACTGGTGGGTGCGGACCGTTGGTCCGCACGCTTCCGCCGGGCATGGCCCGGCGCTACCGGTAGCTGCTGACCTCTTCCCGGGTGGGTGCGGACCGTTGGTCCGCACGCCTTCGCCTGCATTCACAATTTGCTACACCGGCCCGGCTAGGCTGGTTTTCCACCGAGCGCGGCCGGGTGACAAACCCGGCAACTTTCGGCACTGTCGTGGTGTCTTAACACCCCGCAGTCTTCCCCTTGGCAAGGCGCCTTCGAGCACGTCAATGAAATTCAAAGCCCCCGCATTCCTGATGGCCCTGGCGCTGGTCGCGCCACTGGCGTTGGCGGCCAAGGCCGACTCGCCCGCATTGCCCGCGGCGGCCACCGCCGACCAGGTGACCACGTCCAAACTGGTGTACGGCCTGCTGTCCGACAGCCGCTACGCCTACCGCCCGCGCGCGCTGGACGAGGCCACCTCCAAGGACGTGTTCAAGCGCTATCTGGAAACGCTTGACGGTGGCAAGCAGTACTTCACCCAGGCCGACGTGGCGCGCTTCGCACCGTTCGAGGCCAACATCGCCTCGGCCATCCGGGGCGGCGAGCTGGAGCCGGCGTTCCAGGTGTTCGCCGTCTACAAGCAGCGCGTCGGCGAGCGCGTGGCGTACGCGCGCAAGCTGCTCAAGCAGGAGCCGGACTTCACCACCGACGAGCGCTTCGAGTACGACCGCAAGAAGGTGCCGTGGGCGGCCAGCAGTGCCGAGCTCGATGAGCTGTGGCGCAAGTCGGTGAAGAACGATTGGCTGCGCCTGAAGCTGGCCGGCAAGAAGCCGGATGACATCCGCAAGACGCTGGACAAGCGCTACGCGACGCTGGAGAAGTCGGTCAATGAACTGAAGGGCGAAGACGTCTTCCAGTTCTTCATGAATTCGTACACCAGTGCCGTTGACCCGCACACGGATTACTTCACCCCGCGCACCGCCGAGAACTTCAACCAGGCGATGTCGCTGTCGCTGGAAGGCATCGGTGCGCAGCTGCAGCGCCAGGACGATGTGGTGGTCATCCGCGAGATCATTGCCGGTGGCCCGGCCGCGGTGGATGGCACGCTGAAGCCGGGTGACCGCATCGTCGGCGTTGGCCAGGGCAAGTCCGGCCTGGTCGAGGACGTGATCGGCTGGCGCATCGACGATGTCGTGGCCAAGATCCGCGGCGCCAAGGACACCCAGGTCAAGCTGGAATTCATCCCGGCTGCCGAAGGCGCCGATGGCAAGCACCACACCCTGGTGCTGACCCGCCAGAAGGTGCGCCTGGCCGAACAGGCCGCCAAGGGCGAGACCATGACCATCCCGGCTGCCAACGGCGAGCCGGCACGCAGGATCGGTGTGATCAAGCTGCCGACCTTCTACCAGGACTTCGAAGGCCGTCGCCGCAATGCCGCCGACTACGCCTCGGCCACCCGCGACGTGGCCAAGCTGCTGGCCGGCTTCAAGAACGACAAGCTGGACGGCGTGGTGCTGGACCTGCGCAACAACGGCGGTGGTTCGCTGGATGAAGCGATCGAACTGACCGGCCTGTTCATCGAACAGGGGCCGGTGGTGCAGGTGCGCGAATCCGGTGGCCGCGTCACCGTCAACAGCGACCGTAACCAGGGCGTGGCGTGGGATGGCCCGCTGGCGGTGCTGATCAACCGTGGTTCGGCCTCGGCCTCGGAGATCTTCGCTGGCGCCATCCAGGACTACGGTCGCGGCCTGGTGATCGGTGAAACCAGCTTCGGCAAGGGCACCGTACAGAACATCGTCGACCTTGACCGCTGGCCGAGCGGCGAGACCCAGCGCTTCGGCCAGGTCAAGCTGACCATTGCCCAGTTCTTCCGCATCAGCGGCAGCAGCACCCAGCACAAGGGTGTGGTGCCGGACCTGGCCTTCCCGGCCAGCGTCGATGCCACCGAGTTCGGCGAGAGCACCTACGACAACGCACTGCCGTGGACCCGCATCGCCGCCGTGCCGCACACCCAGTACGGCAACTTCGCGCCGTTGCTGCCGAAGCTGGAAACCCGTCACGACGCGCGCATCGCCACCGACAAGGAGTTCCAGTGGTGGAACGAGGACGTGCAGCAGTTCCGCACCGAAGCGGCGAAGAAGTACATCTCGCTCAACGAGGCGACCCGTCGCGCTGAGCGCGAGCGCCAGGATACCCAGCGCAAGGAGCGCCAGGTGCAGCGCAAGGAGCTGGGCCTGGCCCTGGACCCGCTGGCCGATGACAGCAGCGATGACGGCCTGACCGGCAACGAGCGCGACATCGTCAAGGATGCCGCGCGCGAGAAGGCTGCCGAAAAGCGCCCGGACCCGCTGCTGCGCGAGTCAGCCTCGATCCTGGCCGACGCGGTGAACCTGCTGGCCAACGACCGCCCGCTGTCGGCGCAGGTGCTGCCGCAGTCCACCGGTGCCGGCCGCTGGGCGGACTGAGCCGGCGACGGCATGTGATACCCGAGGGGCCGGCATTGCCGGCCCTTTTTTCGTTTGGGGGACCTCGTTCACGGTAGCGCCGTGCCATGCGTGGCGGGGCGAAGTGCCACAAACGACTTAATCCCCTCCGTCCCCTTTTCCGTGCATGAACCGGCAGCAACGGCGGGGGCTGGCGGGCGTACTTTCGACCTGCCGCACACGGCCGCAGGACTACCCTTGGCGGTACCGTCCTCGCAGGAGTACCCATGCGGGCCTCCCGTCTTTCCAGTGTTGCCGTGGCGCTCGCCAGCGCCCTGATCCTGTCGGCCTGTGGTGGCCGCGCCGCTGACAGCACGTTGCTTCGCGAATCCTTTGATTCCGGCGACACCTTCTCGCGCACCGTCGATGGCCGTCCCGGTGACGCCTGCGAGGCCGCACGGCGCACCCTGCTCAGCCAGGGCTATGCCATCGCCCGTTCCGACGCGGCCCAGGTGGAAGGCAACAAGAACTTCCAGCCGCGCGAGGACGATCACGAGCAGCTGGTGCTGCGTATTTCCTGCGCACCGCGCGGGAGCCAGACACTGGTATTCGTCAGTGCCGTGCAGGATCGCTATGCGTTGAAGAAGAGTCCGACCTCGGCCAGTGTTGGCGTCGGTGCGCTCGGATCTGTATCGCTGCCGTTCGGCAGCAATGACGACTCGCTGGTGAAAGTGGCCAGCAGCACGGTTACCGATGCTGAGTTCTATCGTCGCTTCTTCCAGCGCCTGCAACAGTACCTTCCGGCGGAGGCAGGCAAGCCCGTTCCGCCTGTGGCCACAACCCCGGAGCCCGCACAGGCAAGCACGGACCAGGATTGAACGTGCGCGGCAGATGGATGGGCGTGGCCCTGCTGCTGCCCGCGCTGGGCACGGCAGCCACGCCGCTGGACTGTACCCAAGGCCTGCTGCAGCGCCTGGGGTGGCACTTCGAAACACGCGCGATCGGTGCACCGCAGGTGCATGGTGGCCCTGTGTGCACGCGCGCGTCGCTGCCGGAGGCTCAGGCGGCAGGCGATCTGCGCGTGCAATGGCCGGCGGACATGCCCGCTGCAGCGCGCAAGGCGTTGCTGCAGCAGGTGCTGGACGATCCGGCTACGGTTTGCGCCTACGCCTTCCAGCTGGGTGCAGCCACGCAACGTGCCGCTGCTGCACTGCAGGGCAATGCAGGATTCCGCTTCTCTGGCCTGCAGCTCGGTTGGATCGGCTTCGGCCTGCACGGCGCACACGCGCAAGGCTGGCAGCGCACGCGAAGCTTCGGCCGTGGTTTCGTGCCCATCAAGGGCAACAGCCAGGCGCTGCAGGCGTTCTACAGCGGCAATGTGCGCGCCGAATGTGGAGTCGGTCGCCAGGTGGCACAACTGGCCACCCAGCGCGAGCTGTATGGCGATGCGGCCTTCGACGCTGGATTCTCCGCAGAAGAACTGTCGATCGGTACGTTCCTCGCGCTGCACGATACCGACAGCATCCTGCTTGGCGCACACGCCGGTGACTACTTCGCCGATGGCAAGGCGGTGCGCACCTCGGCGATGGGCCGCCAGGCCTTCGTCGGTGTGCCTGGTTTCATCGAACATGTGTACGACAAGGGCATGCTGGACGACCTGAGCAACCAGGCCGAAAACTTCGTGGTGGTGTCGGTGGGCGAGGAGGCCGCGCAGGCATTGGCCGCGCACGGCGGCCTTGCCTGGTACGACCAGCGCAATGCCGAGCTGTGGGCGCTGGCGCAGGACATCCCGCGTATCGGCCGGCGCTACTTCGAACGCCTGTTGTTCGAGCGCGACCCGGACCTTCGTGCACGGCTGGAACCGCGCTACCACGCCACGCTGGCACGCATGGACCGCCTGCTGGACGATCCGTTCTACCAGCAGTTCGCGATCTATGTGCATCCGCGCGGTATACGTCCCATCGGCTACCACATCGCCCGCCTGCTTGACCGCAACCCGCGAACCCCCTTTTCGATCGACCTGGCGGTGCACAATCTGCATACCACGCTCTACCGGCGTTGGCGCGAGGCGCAGCTGCGCCACTGCGCGGCTACCGGCAGGCCAGGCAGCCTGACCCTAGACCCCAACTGAAGGTGAAACAATGGATATTGCAATGATCGGCCTCGGCCGCATGGGCGCCAACATGGCCCAGCGCCTGCATCGCGGCGGCCACCGCGTCGTCGGCTACGACCCGGGCGAAGGTGCCCGCCAGCGCGCCGCCGAGGCCGGCCTGGAGGTGGTCGATTCGCTGGCCGCCGCGGTGGCCGCGCTGCCGGTGCCGCGCGTGGTGTGGCTGATGGTGCCGGCCGGCGAAACCGTCGACCAGACCCTGGGTCAGCTGACTCCGCACCTGGCCGAGGGTGACATCGTCATCGACGGCGGCAACTCCAACTACCAGGACTCGATCCGTCGTGCCAAGGCGCTGGCCGAAGACGACCTGGGCTACGTCGACTGCGGCACCAGCGGTGGCGTGTGGGGCCTGCAGGAAGGCTACAGCCTGATGGTCGGTGGTGAAGCGGCGGTGGTGGAGCAGATCGCACCGCTGCTGCGCACGCTGGCACCGGCCGAAGACCGTGGCTGGGGTCGTGTCGGCCCGTCCGGCGCTGGCCACTTCACCAAGATGGTCCACAACGGCATCGAGTACGGAATGATGCAGGCCTACGCGGAGGGCTTCGCGCTGATGGAGCGCAAGCAGGAAATGGAACTGGACCTGGCCCAGGTGGCCGAAGTCTGGCGCCACGGCAGCGTGGTGCGCTCGTGGCTGCTGGACCTGAGCACCGAAGCCCTCAAGCGCAATCCGTCGCTGGATGGCATCGCGCCGTACGTGGAGGACTCCGGTGAAGGCCGCTGGACCGTGGCCGAAGCGATCGCGCTCGATGTGCCGGCACCGGTGATCACCCTGTCGCTGCTGGAACGCCTGCGCTCGCGCGAATCCAATTCGTTCACCGACCGCCTGCTGTCGGCGATGCGCAACGAATTCGGCGGCCACGCGATCAAGAAATCGTAAGCACGAAGCCGGGGTCGGATCCCTTTCCGCAGGAAAGGGCTCTGACCCCATGCAGGCAGTCGAGCATGGCTCGACTCTGCAAAAGCCGTCTCCGATGGCTTCCACGTCGATGTGTCGACCAAGGTCGACACCTACCGTCGGGCGCGGGACTCTGTCGAAGGCGGGGTGGGTCCGGCTCCCGCAACCGGACCCATCCTGCCATCTCACGGATTGCCGGTTATGCCGTTGCTGTTGAGGTTGCCGGCCAGCGGCCGGCACTACCACGGGTGCAGGGCGCAGCCCTGCCGATCACCCCAACGCGATCCGCCGCCCTTCGCGCGCACTGTCCATGCCTGCCTGCAGCAGCCGCATCAGCTGCAGCGCCTGCACCGGATCGACCGTGGCTTCGCCGTCGCCATGCATGGCCGCGGCGAACTGCGCATACAACCGACGGTAGTCACCGGGCAGATTGTCGACGGTGCTGCGCTGCACGTTGTCCTCGGCATCACAGCGCACCAGCTCGCCATGCCGCGGGTCGATGCCCCAGCCGGGCGCACCGGGCGCCACACCGCGGCGCAGCTGCGCTTCCTGTACATCCAGGCCGTGCTTGATCCAACTGGCCTTGCTGCCATGCACGCTGAAATGCGGCGTGGGAGCTGCCACCAGGGAACCGGAATGCACGATCGCGCGATGCCGCGGGTAGTGCAGCACGGCGTGGAAGTAATCGATGGCGCTGCCGCCATCGCGCTGCACGGCCAGATCTGCATCGACCGCTTCGGGCCAGCCGAACAGCACCAGCATCTGGTCCAGCAGGTGCGGGCCCAGGTCGTACCACAGGCCACTGCCGGGACCGTCCTGCTCGCGCCAGCGGTCACGCACCTGCGGGCGATAGCGATCGAAATGCACATGGCACTCGGCGATGTCGCCCAGTGTCCCGTCCGCAAGCAGCGCCTGCAGCGTGAGGAAGTCGGCATCGAAGCGCCGGTTCTGGAACACGGTGGCGATGCGTCCGGCATCGCGTGCCGCAGCCAGAACGGCTTCGGCTTCAGCGACATCCAGCGCGAACGGCTTGTCGACCAGCACGTGCTTGCCGGCGGCCAGCGCTGCGATCGCCAGCGGCGCGTGCTGTTCATTGGGCGTGGCGATCACTACGGCATCCACGGCCGGGTCGTCGAACACCTCCTGCGGCGTGGCACGCACGTGCACGTCGCTGAACGCGCGCAGCAACGTGTCTCGCTGCGAACTGACGATGCTGTGCAGCACCAGGCCGGGTGTGTGCTGGATCAGCGGTGCGTGGAAGACACGTCCGGCGAGGCCGTAGCCGATCAGGGCCAGTTGCAGGTCGGGGCGCATGACAGAGCTCCGGCAGTGGGGAAGGGCAGGGTAAACGACGCGGGCTCACGGGCCAAAGCTGAACGGTTGTCGTTGCAGATAGCCCGATTCACAGCGGCATGACCGTAACGCCACGCCTGCTCTACGCCGGGTTGTCCAGACTGGCAGCACATTCCGAAGGAGTACGACACGATGAGCAATACGACCCGCACGCTGATTGCCTCCGCCCTGACGCTGGGCCTGGCGCTGTCCTCCTCGGCCGCATTCGCCAAGGATCCGGCCGCCAAGAGCCCGCCGACCAGCGCGCACCCGGCGACCCATGCTGATCGCCACGATTCCAACGAGCCGGTGACCGATACCTGGATCACCACCAAGGTGAAGGCCGACCTGCTCGCCAGCAGCAACGTTCCCGGTACCGAAATCAAGGTGGAAACCGTGAACGGCGTGGTCAGCCTGAGTGGTGCCGTAGCGAGCCAGGCCGAGAAGGACAAGGCCGTCACCACCGCCAAGGGCATCAAGGGCGTGACCCGCGTTGATGCAGCCGCATTGAAGGTCAGCGCTGCCGCCAAGCGCTGAACCCGTTGGGCGCCCCCTCGCGGGGCGCCCGTTGAGCTGTAGGGCCGCGGCCATGTTCGGCTGGACCTCCAAGGCAGCCGGAGCATGGCCCGCCTCTACAGGTCTGATGACTGCGAACCTGTTCAGCCAACCAGGGGGAAACCCCTGCGTTGTGACCGCCTGCGCTATATTGCCGGTTCCGCCGCAGCCGGACAGGGTCCGGCCGACGCCCTGCGGCCGTGCTGAAGAGGAACTATGGCGCTGGTTTTCAGTGACGACATCTGGGACCGCTGGCGGTTGCCGGCCTTGGCGCTGGCGGCCGCAGCGATCATCGTGGTGCCGTGGTTGACCCTGCGCAAACTGCAGCAGGACAACGAGCAGGCAATGGCCTGGGTCAACCATACCCAGGCGGTGGGCGTGGCCCTGCAGCAGCTGCAGGCTGATGTGCGCGACGTCGAATCGGCCGCATTGACGCTGTCCAAGGGCGTGGACGCACCCGGGCTGCGCGAGCGCATGGCCGCAGCCAACGACATCCCCGGGCGCTTGGCCGAACTGGGGCGGATGACCCGCGACAACCCTGACCAGCTGATCCGCATCGGCCGTATCGAATCGATGCTGGAAGGGCGGATGGCGCTTGCCCGCGAACTGGCCAGATCTGAACCCAACAGCGATCAGCGCGAGCTGGTGAAAGACCTGAGCACGCGCTATCCGATCCGTGGCCTGGTGGAGGAGCTGCAGGCCAGCGAACAGCAACTGTTGACACTGCGGGCCGAGCAGGCGGCGCGCCAGCGCAAGCAGACCGAGCTGGTGTCTTGGAGTTCGCTGGTGATCCAGCTGGGACTGCTCGGCCTGGTGCTGTGGCTCCTGCAGCGGCAGATCGGGCGGCGCCTGCACGCCGAACGCCAATCGCTGCGCTCAGCGGCACGCGCGGCATCGGTGTTGCAGACCGTGCGCGAACCCATCGTGCTGCTCGACCGCGACCTGCGCGTGCAGTTGCATAACCCCGCCTTCGCCGAGCTGTACGGGCTGCAGGACGAACGCGCCGATGGCCTGCTGCTGGAAAGCGTCGGCGACGGTGCCTGGAAGGACGCCGTCGTGCGCCAACGCCTGTCCGACGTGCTGCTGCGCGGCCGCGAGCTGTGGGATTTCGAGCACGAACAGCGCACCGCCGACGGCATGGCGCGCTACATGCTGCTGAACGCACGGCGCATGCCGCTGCCCGATACCGATGATGAAGTGGTGCTGCTGACGGTCAGCGATGTCACCATGCAACGCGCAGTCCAGCTGCGCGTTGAAGAGCTCAACCGCCAGCTGGAAGGCAAGGTCGCGCAGGTGTCCGAGGTCAACCGCGAGCTGGAGGCCTTCAGCTACTCGGTCTCGCATGACCTGCGCGCACCGCTGCGCCACGTCGCCGGATTCTCCGACAAGCTGTCGCGCCACCTGGGCGACGCTGCCGATGACAAGAGCCGTCATTACCTGGACGTGATCTCCAGTTCGGCCCGGCGCATGGCGGCGCTGATCGATGACCTGCTGGTCTACTCGCGCCTGGGCCGCGCGGCGATGCGCCAGCAGGCGGTGGACATGCAGTCGCTGGTGGCCGATACCCGTGCCATGCTCGATTCCAACCTGCAGGCCGAGGCGGAGAACAGTGGCCATGTGCACCAGGTGGAGTGGAGCATCGCGCCGCTGCCGATCGTGGTCGGCGATGAGAACATGATCCGCCAGGTCTGGCTGAACCTGCTCGGCAACGCGGTGAAGTACTCGGGCAACCGCGAACCGGCGAAGATCCGCGTGGACTACCAGCCGCAGCCTGACGGCGGTCATCAGTTCACGGTCAGCGACAATGGTGCAGGCTTTGACATGGCCTACGCCGGCAAGCTGTTTGGTGTCTTCCAGCGCCTGCACAAGGCCAGCGACTACCCGGGTACCGGCATCGGCCTGGCCAGCGTGCGCCGCGTGCTCACCCGTCATGGCGGCCGTATCTGGGCCGAGGCTGAACCGGACGTCGGCGCCACCTTCCACTTCTACCTGCCTCCCGCGATCGATGCGGACAAACAAGGGCCTTCTGCATGACCACTTTGCGCACCATTCTTCTCGCCGAAGACAGCCCGGCCGACGCCGAAATGGCGATCGACGCCTTGGAAGAGGCGCGTCTGGCCAACCCCATCGTGCACGTCGAGGATGGCGTGGAAGTGATGGACTACCTGTTGCGCCGTGGTGCTTTCGCCAACCGCGAGGAAGGCCTGCCGGCGGTGCTGCTGCTGGATATCAAGATGCCGCGCATGGATGGCCTGGAAGTGCTGCGGCAGATCCGCGAACACGAAGAGCTCAAGCGCCTGCCGGTGGTGATCCTGTCGTCCTCGCGCGAGGAAAGCGATCTGGCCCGGAGCTGGGACATGGGCGTGAATGCTTATGTGGTCAAGCCAGTGGACGTGGACCAGTTCTTCGGCGCCGTACAGACGCTGGGCAAGTTCTGGGCGTTGATCAACCAGGCACCGGAACTCGAGTGAGCCCATGCCCTTGACCGGTCCCGCCCTGGGGGCGCTGCGCATCCTGCTGGTGGAGGACTCACCGGAAGATGCCGAGCTGATGTCCGAACAGATGCTCGAAGCGGGCCTGGAGGCCCGCTTCGAGCGTGTCGAGAGCGAGGCCGAACTGCGCCAGGCACTGGCCGCGTTCCAGCCGGACATCGTGCTGTCCGACCTGAGCATGCCGGGGTTTTCCGGTGATGATGCGCTGCGCATCGTGCGCGAGACCTCGCCGGAAATACCCTTCATTTTCGTCTCCGGCACCATGGGTGAGGAGAATGCGGTGGCGGCGCTGCAGAAGGGCGCCAATGACTACATCATCAAGCACCAGCCGGCGCGCCTGCCGTCGGCGGTGGCACGTGCGATCCGCGATGCACGCAGCGCGATCGAGCGCGCACGGGTGGAGACCGAGCTGATGCGCGCACAGCGCCTGGAAAGCCTGTCGCTGCTCGCAGCCGGGCTCAGCCACGACCTGCGCAACATCCTGCAGCCGTTGCTGATCATGCCGGACCTGCTGAAGGCGCGTACCGACGATCCGCAGCTGCACCACCTGGCCGATGTCATCGCCGAGTGCGGCCGCCGTGGCCATGAGATGGCCGAATCGATGCTGTCGTTCGTGCGCGGTTCGCGCAAGCCGAGCGAGCGCATCGAGATCGATGGCCTGTTCGATGCGGTGGCACTGCTGTTGCGCAGCAACGTGCCTGATGCGGTGCGCCTGGAATTGCAGGTGCAGGACGAAGGCCTGGTGGTCGACGCCAACTACACCGAACTACAGCAGGTGATGCTGAACCTGGCGCTCAACGCGATACAGGCGATGCCCAACGGTGGCCGCCTGAGCCTGACTGCCAGCCATGCCGGCCACCGCGATGGCGTGGACTGGATGCACATACGGGTCGCCGACGAAGGCATCGGCATGGATGCGGACACGCTGTCGCACCTGTTCAATCCGTTCTTCACCACCAAGGCCGACGGCACTGGCCTGGGGCTGATTTCCTGCAAGCGCATCGTTGAAGGTGCCGGCGGCAGCATTCACGTCAGCAGCCAGCCGGGGCAGGGCACCTGCTTCGAACTGCGCCTGCCGATGCACGACGCCATCGATGGCAGCGAGCCGATCGAACAGCTGGTGGCCTTGGGCAGCGGCCAATCGATCCTGGTGGTCGATGGCGAGGCCACGCGTCTATCGCTGCTGGGCAATGCGCTGTCCAGCCAGGGCTACCAGCTGCAGTTGGCCTCCGATGGGCCGGCAGCGCTGCGCTGGATGCAGCAGGAGGCGATGCCCGCGCTGGTGATTGCCGATGCCGGCTCCAAGCTGCTGCCGGCCAGCCAGCTGCTGGGCGAGATGGCGACGTTGGGCTATCGCGGCCCGGCACTGGTACTGGAAGATCCGGCAGTGCCGGTCGCGGCCGATGCCTTCCCGGACGGCGTAGAGGTGCATGTGCTGCACAAGCCGCTGCAGATGCAGCAGGTCTTCCGCGCGGTGGCCGAAGCGCTGGGCTGATGCCCGGTAGTGCCGGCCGCTGGCCGGCATCCCTGTGTGGCGGGATCAATGCGGTTGCCGGCCAGCGGCCGGCACTACCGCTCGGCAGTTTCCCAGGGGAAGCGTGGCAGGGCGTCCACCGCCTGTTCCAGCCGCTGCAGATGCAGCAGGTCTTCCGCGCCGTGGCCGAAGCGCTGGGCTGATGCCAGGTAGTGCCGGCCGCTGGCCGGCATCCCTGTGTGGCGGGATCAACGCGGTTGCCGGCCAGCGGCCGGCACTACCGTTCGGCAGTTTCCCAGGGGAACCGCGGTAGGGCGTCCACCGCCTGTTCCAGCCGCTGCAGATGCAGCAGGTCTTCCGCGCGGTGGCCGAAGCGCTGGGCTGATGCCAGGTAGTGCCGGCCGCTGGCCGGCATCCCTGTGTGGCGGGATCAATGCGGTTGCCGGCCAGCGGCCGGCACTACCGTTCGGCAGTTTCCCAGGGGAAGCGTGGCAGGGCGCCCATCGCCTGTTCCAGCCGCTGCAGATGCAGCTGGTCTTCCGCGCAGCGGCCGAAGCGCAGGGCTGATGCCAGGTAGTGCCGGCCGCTGGCCGGCATCCCAGTGTGGTGGAATCAATGCGGTTGCCGGCCAGCGGCCGGCACTACCGCTCGGCAGTTTCCCAGGGGAAACGCGGCAGGGCGCCCATCGCCTGTTCCAGCCGCTGCAGATGCAGCAGGTCTTCCGCGCCGTGGCCGAAGCGCTGGGCTGATGCCGCGGTAGTGCCGGCCGCTGGCCGGCATCCCTGTGTGGAGGGATCAATGCGGTTGCCGGCCAGCGGCCGGCACTACCGTTCGGCAGTTTCCCAAGAGAAGCGTGGCAGGGCGTCCATCGCCTGTTCCAGCCGCAGCAGATGCAGCTGGTCTTCCGCGCGGTGGCCGAAGCGCTGGGCTGATGCCCGGTAGTGCCGGCCGCTGGCCGGCATCCCTGTGTGGCGGGATCAACGCGGTTGCCGGCCAGCGGCCGGCACTACCGTTCGGCAGTTTCCCAGGGGAACCGCGGCAGGGCGTCCACCGCCTGTTCCAGCCTGCAGATGCAGCAGGTCTTCCGCGCGGTGGCCGAAGCGCTGGGCTGATGCCAGGTAGTGCCGGCCGCTGGCCGGCATCCTTGTGTGGTGGGATCAACGCGGTTGCCGGCCAGCGGCCGGCACTACCGTTCGGCAGTTTCCCAGGGGAAGCGTGGCAGGGCGTCCACCGCCTGTTCCAGGCGCCGTGACCAGTTCTGGTGGATGTCCGCATACAACGTTGAATCCGCGCCAAGCCGCAGCTGCTGCCCGATGCGCAGGTCACCATCACGCAGCAGCGCCAGGTCGATCGGCAGGCCTACCGACAGATTGGAGCGAATGGTCGAATCCAGCGACACGATTGCCGTGCGCGCCGCGTCCTCCAGGCGTGTGGCCGGGCTGAGGATGCGGTCCAGGATGGGCTTGCCGTACTTGGACTCACCGATCTGAAGATAGGGCGTCTCCGGCGAAGCGGCGATGGCGTTGCCGAGCGGGTAGATCATGTACAGCCCGGGCCGCTCGCCAGCGATCTGGCCACCGAAGATCAGCGTGGCCTGGGTGTTGACCCCGTCATGGCCGTGCTCGCTGTGGCTGCTGTGCACCTGGCTGTCCACCAGCAGCTGGCCGACGTACTCGGCAGCTTCGAACAGATGGCTCATGTCGCGCAGGTTGGGCGTGCGCCGTTCACCGGCGTCGCGCCCCAGGCGTGACACCAGCAGCTGGGTGGTGGCCAGGTTGCCAGCCGCCATCAGCACGTAGGCTGCCTGGCCGGGGTACTCGAACACGTGCAGCTTGCGGTGCACGCGCACATCGTCCAGCGAGGCATTGGTCCGGGTGTCGGCAGCGAAGACCAGGCCTTCGTCCACCTCGATTCCAACGCAATAGGTCATGTCGGTGCCCTATCATGTGCGTCCCGGATTGTAGGCAGGCCGCCGTGACGACGGCATGTCCACGCCCCTCAAGTGCCGTCACCTGAACCGCATGACCACCGTGCTCCTGAGCCTGGGCAGCAACGTCCAGCCCCGCCGCTACCTCCACGCCGCGGTGACGGCCCTGCGCGAGCGCTTTGGCGCACTGCAGGTGTCACCCGCCTACCGTACTGCCGCGGTCGGCTTCGATGGCCCGGCCTTCCTCAACAATGCGGTGGCGATCGAGACCGATCTGCCGCTGCAGGAACTGGACGACTGGCTGCATGCGCTGGAAGACGCGCATGGCCGCGATCGCAGCGGGCCGCGCTTCTCCGACCGGACCCTGGACATCGACGTGGTGTTCTACGGCGACCTGGTGGTGGAAGGCCCCGGCCACCTGCGCATTCCGCGCCCGGAACTTAAGCATGCGTTCGTGCTGAAGCCGCTGGCGGACATCGCGCCGGGCTTCATCGACCCGGTCAGCGGGCAGGACCTGGCCACGCTGTGGCGGGCGCACGCGCAGTTTGGCGAAGCGTTCGAGGTGGTGGACCTGGAATGATGGCGGTTGCCGGCCAGCGGCCGGCACTACCTCAACTGACCGTGCGCCCACCATCCACGCGCAGGGTGTGGCCGGTGACGAAGCTGGCTTCGGCCACCAGCCAGTAGACCGCTTCGGCGATCTCCTCGACCGTGCCGATCCGCGCCAGCGGCGTGCGCGCCAGCAACGCCTCGCGGGCGAAATCGTCCTTGCCCTGTTCCGGCCACAGGATCGCACCCGGCGCCACCGCATTGACCCGCACCTTCGGCGCCAGCTCCAGTGCCAGCGCGCGGGTGGCCATCTCCAGCGCGGCCTTGGCCATGGTGTAGGCAATGTGGTCGCGCATCGGGTCGGTTCCATGCAGGTCGGTCAAATTGACGATGCAGCCCTGCTGGCGGCGCAGGTAGGGCGCCGCCGCCTGTGACAGCAGCAGCGGCGCGCGCGCGTTGACCGCGTACAGCTCGTCCATTGCCTCGGCAGTGACCTGGCCGAGCGGGGTGGGGAAGAAGTTGGAGGCGTTGTTGACCAGCGCGTCCAGTCGGCCGAAGTGGGTGACCGCCTGTTCCACCAGGTCGGCCAGGGCGTCGGCGTCACGCAGGTCGGCCTGCAGGGCCAGCACGCTGCCCGGGCGCACGTTGTCGAAATCGAACGCGGCCTGCTGCAGCTCGGCGCTGGAGGTATTGGCGTGCAGCACCACCGACCAGCCACAGGCGTGGAACTGGCGGGCGATGGCCGCACCGATCCGGCGCGCGCTGCCGGTGATCAGGACCACGGGGTGGGTATCGCTCATCGAGGGTCCTCCAAGGCTCGGCTATCCTGTGCACCATTGTCACCGCATTCGAAGACGCCATGCAGCCCACCTTCCCCCTGCCCGAAGCCGATGCCCTGGCCCATAGCGACCAGCTGGCGGCCGCCCTGCGCGCCGAGATCCTTGCGCAGGGCGGGGCGATGCCGTTCTCGCGCTTCATGGAGCTCTGCCTGTATGCCCCCGGCTGGGGCTATTACAGCGCCGGCGCCAGCAAGTTCGGTGGCAGTGGCGACTTCACCACCGCGCCCGAGCTCGGCAGCCTGTTCGCCGGCAGCGTCGCCAATGCGCTGGCGCCCGTGTTCGCCCAGCTGGGTGCGCAGGCGCGCATGCTGGAACTGGGCGGCGGCACCGGCGCCTTCGCCGAGGCGGTGCTGCTGCGCCTGGCCGAGCTGGATGCGCTGCCGTCGCGCTACGCCATCCTGGAACCCAGCGCCGACCTGCGCGAGCGCCAGCAGCAGCGCCTGCAGCAGAACCTGCCGGCGGAGCTGGCCGCGCGGGTGGACTGGGTCGACCGCCCGTTCGAGGAGGACTGGGAAGGCGTGGTGTTCGCCAACGAGGTGATCGACGCGCTGCCGACCCCGCGCTTCCTGATCCGGGACGGCGAGGTCTACGAGGAAACCGTCGAGCTGGACGCCGAGGGCAACTTCATCCGTGGCGCGCAGCCGGCCGACATCCTGCTCAACGGTGCGGTGCGCCATATCGAGCGCTACCTGGAAAAGCCCTTCGCCGAGGGCTACCGTTCTGAAGTGCTGCCGCAGCTGCCGTACTGGCTGCAGGCGGTGGCCGGTGGCATGCAGCGTGGTGCGATGCTGTTCGTCGACTACGGCTACAGCCGCGGCGAGTTCTACCAGCACGACCGCGACGATGGCACCGTGCGTGCGTTCTACCGCCACCACGTGCACAACGACGTGCACCGCTGGCCGGGGTTGCAGGACATCACCGCGTCGGTGGATTTCACCGCGATGGCCGAGGCCGGCATGCACGGCGGATTCGAGCTGGCCGGCTACTGCAGCCAGGCCAGCTTCCTGCTCGGTAATGGCCTGGACCAGGTGCTGCTGCTGGCCGAGGAACGCACCGATGAGGTCGGCCGCATCCAGCTGCGCGACCAGGTGAAGAAGCTGACCCTGCCGACCGAGATGGGCGAGCGCTTCCAGGCCATCGGCCTGCAGCGTGGCGTCGACTTCGAACCGGCCTTCGAGCTGGGTGACCTGAGCTGGCGCCTGTGAGCGAAGTGTTGCCGGCGATCAAGCCGCTGCGGCGGCCGCGCTTGTGGGCCGCGCTATGGGCGACGGCAGTACTGCTGGTGATCGTGGTCTGCCTGATTCCACCGCCGCCGATTCCGTTGCCGGAAAACAGCGACAAGGGCGAGCACTTCCTCGCCTATTTCATCCTGGCCGGCAGCGCGGTGCAGCTGTTCCGTCGGGGCCGCCCGCTGCTGTGGGTGGGCGTGGGCCTGGTGCTGATGGGCATCGGCATCGAATTTGCCCAGGGTGCGCTGACCAGCAACCGCATGGCCGACCCGATGGATGCCATCGCCAACACGATCGGTGTGCTCGCCGGCATGACCACCGCACTGACCCCGCTGCGCGACCTGCTGCTGCGCTGGCGCGGGTAAAGGCGTGCCAACCCAGGTTGGCACCTACCCGTAGATCCACGCCATGCGTGGATGCTCTGCCCGAGGTGCCGACCAAGGCCGGCACCCACCCGGACAGGCCTGCCGTCATTTCCCCAGGGTCACCTCATCCAGCACCCACATCGCCGGGCGCGTGTCGCCGGTGAAGTTGATGCACAGGTCACCGCTGCCCTGCGTGCCCTTCGGCAGCGCCGCACGCAGGGTCACGAAGCCATCGGCATCCGGCTTGGCCGGCAACGGCACTTCCGCCAGCACCTTGCCGCTGCAGTCGCCACGACGCACCTGCATCTCACCGTGTGGCCGCTTGGCCTTCTCGAAGCGACGCTTGGGTTCATCGTGGGCAAGCTGGAAGTAGTACGGAATACGCCCCGCGCGGACCTCCAGGCTGCCGATGCCGTCCAGCTGTGCCTGCGGCCAGCGCCAGCACGGCTGGAAGATGTCCACGTTGAACACCGCACGGTTGCCTTCGCGTGGGCCATCGTCTTCCAGGCGCAGCACCAGGCCCTTCTTGCCCACGCAGCTGAGCAGCTCATCGCTGCGGCGGCTGAGCAGCGACTGTGCGGTGAAGGTGGCAATGGTCGGTTTCGCCGCCAGCATCTGGCCCTGGTAGAACGCGGCAGCCTGCACGGTGGTTGGCAGTTTTCCGGTCAGCGGCTGCTGGTACAGCGGTGACTGCGCGCTCACCGGTTGCCCATCGGTGCTGTAGCGCACTTCATAGCCCAGCGGATTGGCCAGCGACACCGTCACCGTGTTGTCCGCGCGATTGTCGGTGTAGTCCACGCCCACTTCGAACGGGGTCTGCGCATAGGCCAGGCCCCAGGCACGGTAGCGCTGCAGCTGGGACGGCAGGCGCGCGAGGAAATCGCGGAAATCGCGATGTTCCGGCGTGCTCCAACCGGTCTCGGCCACGGCGGCCAGGCGTGGGAACAGGTTGTGCTGCAGGCGTGCGTAGCTGCGCGTGTGCTCGGTGAACATGTTGGCCTGCAGGCCGAGGATGTGCCCGCGCTTGTCAGCGGCCAGCTCGGCCGGCACCGGCTCGAAGTTGTACAGCTTGCCGAGGTTGACCTGGGTCGGGCGGCCGGGCGGTTCGTTCGGCGAGGCCGTCTGCAGGTAATCCAGATAGAGGTAGCCGACCGGCGACATGATCACGTCATGGCCGGCGCTGGCCGCAGCCAGGCCGCCTTCGGTGCCCTGCCAGGACATCACCGTGGCCTGCGGCGGCAGCCCGCCTTCGAGGATCTCATCCCAGCCGATCAGGCGCCGGTCGTGCTCCTCCAGGAAGGTCTCCAGGCGCTTGATGATGTGGCTCTGCATGGCCATTTCATCCTTGATGCCCAGCGCACGCATGCGCTGCTGCACCTGCTTCGACGCTTCCCACTGGTCCTTCACTGCTTCGTCGCCACCGACGTGCACGTACTTGGCCGGGAACAGGTCGATCACTTCTTCCAGCACGTTCTCGAGGAAGGTGACGGTGCTGTCCTCAGTGTTGAACAGGTTGGGGAACACGCCCCATTCGCTGATCGGCTTCAACGGCGTATCGATGGTGCCCAGCTCCGGATACGCAGCAATCGCGGCAGTCGCGTGGCCCGGGACATCGATTTCCGGGATCACCTGGATATGCAGCTTCGCCGCATAGGCGATCACCTCGCGAATCTGGTCCTGCGTGTAGAAACCGCAGTACGGATGCTCCTGGCCGCTGGCCGGGTCGACGCCGCCATCACCGGCCGGCAGGCGGCAGCTGCCTACGTCGGTCAGCTTCGGGTAGCGCTTGATCTCCATGCGCCAGCCCTGGTCGTCGGTGAGGTGCCAGTGGAAGGTGTTGAGCTTGTGCGCGGCCATCGCATCGAGCACGCGCTTGATCTCGTCCAGGCTCTGGAAGTGACGTGCGGAATCGAGCATGAAACCGCGCCAGCTGAAGCGCGGCGCGTCCTGGATCTGCACCGCCGGCAGCACGCCATTGCTGCCGCCGGTGGCGAGCTGGGCGAGGGTGGTCGCGCCGTAGAACAGGCCGGTTTCGTTGCCGGCCTGGATCAGCACGCCCTGCGCGGTGCTCTCCAGCGTGTAGCTTTCGCCGCTGTCGCGGAAGGTGGGCACGACCTGGAAGCGGATGCTGCCCGACGTGCCTGCCGCCTTGCCGCTGGCTCGTGCAAGGCGCGGACCACCGCTGCGGGCCAGCAGATCGGCGAACTGGCTGGCGACGCGCTGCGCGGCTTCGCCTTCGGCCTGCAGCACGGTGTCGGCGCGGACGGTGATGCCGCTGCCCTGGCCGCGCTGCACGCTGGCCGGGGCAGGAATCAGCATCAGGCTGCCGGCGCGCAGCAGGGGGCCGGGTGCTTCAGTGGCGGGTGTGGGGTCGGCGGCAAGTGCCGGCAGTGCCGGCAACAGGGCGAGCAGGCTGCCCAGCAGCACTGCGCTGCGCATCCGGGCGCGGGAAGGCTTGACCATCGGTACGACTCCTTGGAACGGTGCGATGAACGCTATACATGAAAAACGCCGGGCCCGGAATGACCCAGGCCCGGCGTGCGTGCACGACTCGGCGATGTTGCCGCCGCTGGATCAGTACTTGAAGCGGAAGTTGAGGTAGTACTGGCGACCGTTGCTGTAGAACGAGGTCGGGATGGCCGCGGTCTGGTAGTACTTGTAGGTCGGGTTGTTGAGGTTGAGCGCATCGAAGCTGATGCTCAGCCAGTCGGTGGCCTTGTAGCTCAGCGACGCCGACAGGGTGCCGAAGTCATCCTGGTAGTACGGGTTGGCGCCGGACAGGCCGATCAGGAACGACGAACGGCGGGTGTAGCTGACGCGTGCCCCAAAGGTATCGTTCTCGAAGTAGGCACCGACGTTGTAGGTGTTCTTCGAAGTGCCCAGCAGGTTGTCGCTGCCATCGGCCCAGGTGTGGTCGGTGCTGCCATCGGCGTAGGTGTAGTTGGTATTGACACCGAAGTACTCGCCGATCGGCTGCTCATAGGCCACTTCGATACCGCGCACCTTGCCGTCGGCATTGCGCGGGCGGGAGATGTTGTACTCCTCGAGACGGTTGGTCAGCTCGCTGAACAGCATTTCCTTCTCGGTGCTGAAGGCGACGTAGTCCTTCAGGCGCATCGAGTAGGCACCGATCGACAACATGCCGCGCGGCATGAAATACCACTCCAGGTTGGCGTCGAAGTTGGTCGACACCACCGGCTTCAACTTCGGATTGCCGCCACCGCCGGTCCGGTTCAGGTCCGAACCGTACGACGAGGCACCCAGTGCCGAGAAGTCCGGCAGGGTCTGGGTCTGCGAGGCGGCCACGCGCAGCACCAGGTCGTCACGCAGGTCGTACTTGAAGTTGGCGCTCGGCAGCACCCGGTTGTGCTTGTTCTCGAAAGCTTCGCGGGTCCACGCGCCGAACAGGCTGCTCACGTCCGGCACGGTCGAGCCGGTGGCGGCGGCGTAGGTATCGATATCCTGCTTGATGTTGACGTAGCGCAGGCCGACGTTGCCGCTCCAGCGGTCGCCGCTGAAGTTGCCCTGTACGTAGGCAGCGAAGTTCTTCTCGGACACCGTCCACTCGGCGCCGTAGTTGTGGCGGCCGGTCGGACCGTCATTGCCGGACAGCCAGGTGGAGTTGTTGGTCACTGCTTCCTTCAGTGCGCCCGGGGTGAAGTACCACAGGTCACGCGGGAAGCTGCCACCGATGCCGTTGGCGAAGCCACCGGGGAAGTTGGCAGTGGCGCCGTTCTTCAGCGCATTCCAGATCGCGCCCGGGGTTGCGCCTTCCGGCGACTTGGCCTCGCGCTTGTGGTCGCCGAAGCGGGCGCCGAAATCAATCGAGTTCAGTACGCCAGCGTCGGCGAAGTACTGGTTGAAATCGAGCGTGGCCCACTTTTCCTTGTCGATCGCGGTGACCTGCTGGTTGCCCCAGGTGCCGAAGTCGGTCACGCCGCTCGGGCCGATGTTGCCCCCGACGTTCCAGTCGATCGGCGAGCCGTTGCCGTGGGTTGCCCAGGTGGCGCCGCCACCACGGGCCAGGTTGACTTCGGCGATGTACTGGCGCGGCGTTTCGCCGGTGCCCTTGGTGCTGCCAGCCTGGAATTTCATGCCCAGGTTGTCGCTGATCTGCCAGTCGGCATCGAAGGTGATGTAGTTGGTCTTGGCCTTCGACTCGCGGTAGATCATGTCGTACACCGCGTAGTCGCGGTCGGCCTGGCCGGCGAAGGTGGCGTTGGACAGTACGCCATCCTTGATGACGTAACCCGGATTCGGGGCCTGGCCCGGAATCAGGATCTTGTTGCCATTGGCATCTTCAACGGTGCGGTCGTTGAGGATGCGGCCACCCCACAGCATGAAGTTGCGGTTGTAGTTGTTCGCCTTCAGTTCCGAGCTGAAGCCTTCCAGGCCCAGGGTCAGGTTGTCCATCGGCTTGAACTGCAGCGACACCAGGCCGCCCTTGCGCTCGCGGGTCTGTTCGAACAGGGTCGAGCCGAGCAGGCCCGGCGCGTATACGCCGGCCAGGTCCGGGTTGGACTTGGCCACGGTGCCATTCGGATCGATCTGGAAGAAACCGCCCGGGATTTCCTGCGCTTCGCGGCGCAGCTCGCGCTTCTGGCTGAAGGCCTGCACCATCACGCCGAAGTTGCCTTCGTCGTTCTTGTAGTTGAACAGTGCCGACAGCTGCGGGTCGTTGGACTTGGCCTGGTCCGAACGCACCATGCCGATGGAGCCTTCCGCAGTGAGCTGCTTGGAGAATTCCAGCGGCTTGCGGGTGAGGATGTTGACGGTACCGGTGGTGCCGCCGTCCTGCAGCTTGGCCTGCGAGGACTTGTTCACTTCCACCGAGCGCACCAGTTCCGACGGCAGCAACGAGTAGCTCACGCTGCGGCCGACGTTGTTGCCCTGGCTGAGCACGAACCAGTCGGCGGTGCCGACGGTGTGGCCGTTGATCAGGGTCTGGGTCAGGCTCGGGCTGGTTCCACGCAGGCTGACACGGTCGGCTTCGTCGAAGCCGCCTTCGTCGGCGCTGGACGAGCTGATGTTCACGCCCGGCAGGCGCTGCAGGGTGTCGGCGACGTTGTGCGCGGGCAGCTTGCCCACGTCTTCGGCGGTGACCACTTCCACGCGCGCATTGGCTTCGCGCTTGGTGTCCAGCGATTTTTCCATCGACCCACGGATGCCGGTGACCTGCACGGTATCCAGGTCGGTGGCGGTCTGGGCGGCCTGCTGCGCATGTGCACTGAAGGCGATGCAGCTGACGATGGCGGCCGAAAGCAGGGTCTTGCGGGTGTTCATGATGTCTCTCCTCATCACTCGATTGGATGCCGGCGGCGGTGTTCGATTACGGTTGCGATGACATGCGCGGGGCGGCGGCGAAGTCCCGTGCGTTGGCGTGCCACGTACTGCGTGCTGCGATTGCGTTGAAGCCTGTTGCGGTGTCAGGCGGCCGACTGCTGCTGCAGGTACCAGCTGGCAGCGCCGACCACGCCCAGCTGGCCGTGCTCGACGACCTTCACCGGGATGCGTGCCAGCGCTTCGCCCATCGGCCCCTTCTGCAGGTAGCGTTCGACGAAGGTGCTGGCGTGCAGGTATTCGCGGATCTGCGGCAGGATGCCGCCGGCCAGGTAGACGCCACCATGGGCGCCGTAGAACAGCGCCATGTCGCCGATGGTGCTGCCGAGCAGGCCGCAGAACACATCCAGCGCCTGGCGCGCATGTGCATCGCTGTCGGCCATGGCCGCAGCGGTGACCGCGTCGGGGCTGGCCAGGGTCGGCGCCTGGCCCTGCAGTGCGCACACCGCGCGGTACAGGTTCATCAGGCCCGGGCCGGAGATCGCATGTTCGATCGACACATGCGCGCGGTCGCGCTGCATGTGGCGGACGATGGCCATTTCCAGTTCGGTGCTGGCGGCCAGGGTCGGCTGGCCGGCTTCGGTCGGGAGCACCACCGGGCCGTGCGCGGTGGGGATCCACAGCGCGGCGCCGAGGCCGGTACCGGGGCCGACCACCAGGGTCGGGCCGCGGGCGGCGGTTTCCGGTCCGCACAGGTGCAGCACGCCACTGGCGTCAACCTGCGCAGCGGCATAGGCCACGGCTTCGAAGTCGTTGACGATGAAGACCCGCTGCAGGCCGACGTCGGCTTCCACCTGGCGCGCCGACAGCGGCCACGGCAGGTTGGCGGTGATCACGGTGCCGTCCTCGCGGGCGTAACCGGCACTGGCGACCACGCAGTGCGTGGGCCGCGGGCCTTCGCCGAGGAAGTCGGACAGGATCGCGCTGAGGCCTGCATGGTCGGCGTTGCGGTACTTGCGGTACTCCAGCACCTGCACCGGATGGGCGGCATCACCGCTGGCCTGGACCCGGGCCACGCGCACATGGGTGCCACCGACGTCGGCGGCCAGGAACGAGGGCGCGATTCGGGACAGGACATGGGCCGGGGCGGGGTGGCTGGCGGTCACGCGGGCTCCTGCTGCAGGTGGGGCCGTCCCCAAGGTTCGAGGGCGGCGATTGGGGCGGAGTCTGTAACCGCGCTGACAACGATGTCAACGAGTTCGTGACACTTTCGTTGCTGCGTCGCAACGAATGCGGCGTGCAGTAAACGTTTACATGGCGTGAGCATGGGTTTCACGCTGGAGCCGTTGCTGCACGGGGCTCAAGGGCTGCGGCGCATTCAGCACGATCCGCTGCCATCGGGTTGCGCGGTGCAGCACGAGGTTCACGCGGCCTCGCGGGGAAGTTGACAAACCGCGGTTGTCCATCGAAAGAATGTGACAACGTTGTTCCCAGCCACTCTCCGACGCCGCGTTCTGCGGCCGTCGCCGCAGGAGCCCTTCCCGATGTCCGCCGTCTCCGCTGCAAGCGTGCGCCCGAACGTGGCCACCTCCATCGCCATCGTCGGCGTGCTGTTCTTCCTGATCGGCTTCTTCACCTGGCTCAACGGCCCGCTGATCACCTTCGTCAAGCTCGCCTTCGAACTCAGCGAGGTCGGCGCCTTCCTGGTGCTGATGGTGTTCTACCTGTCCTACTTCTTCCTGGCCCTGCCGTCATCGTGGATCCTGCGCCGCACCGGCATGAAGAAGGGCCTGAGCCTGAGCCTGCTGGTGATGGCCGGGGGCGCCGCGCTGTTCGGCGAATTCGCCACCCAGCGCTGGTATCCGGGCGCGCTCGGCGGCCTGTTCGTGATCGGCAGCGGCCTGGCCCTGCTGCAGACCGCGATCAACCCCTACATCTCCATCCTTGGGCCCATCGAGACCGCGGCACGCCGCATCGCGCTGATGGGCATCTGCAACAAGATTGCCGGCATGCTGGCGCCGGTGCTGATCGGCACCGTAGTGCTGCACGGCATCGGCGACCTGTCGGCCAGCGTGGCCGCCGCCGACGAAGCCACCAAGGCACAGCTGCTCAACGAATTCGCCGCCAAGATCCACGCGCCGTACCTGGCCATGGCCGGCCTGCTGGTGCTGCTGGCGGTGGCGGTGCTGTTCTCGCCACTGCCGGAAATCAAGTCGTCCGAAGCCAATGCCACGCCGGTTGCGGCCGGTGCCGCCGAGCGTCGCAGCATCTTCCAGTTCCCGCACTTGTGGCTGGGGGTGCTGTGCCTGTTCGTCTACGTGGGCGTGGAGGTGATGGCCGGCGATGCCATCGGTACCTACGGCCACGGCTTCGACCTGCCGCTGGACCAGACCAAGATGTTCACCTCGCTTACCCTGGGCGCAATGCTGGTCGGTTACGTGGTCGGCCTGCTGCTGATCCCCAAGGTTGTCTCGCAGTCGCGCTACCTGACCATTTCGGCGGTGCTGGGCGTGGTGTTCTGCCTTGGCGCCTGGGCCACCCACGGCTATGTGTCGGTAGCCTTCGTGGCCCTGCTGGGCTTTGCCAACGCCATGATGTGGCCGGCCATCTTCCCGCTGGCGATCCGTGGCCTGGGCCGCTTCACCGAAACCGGCTCGGCCCTGCTGGTGATGGGCATCGCCGGTGGCGCGATCATTCCGCAGCTGTTCGCCGTGCTCAAGCAGCACATCGACTTCCAGCTGGTGTTCGTTCTGCTGATGGTGCCGTGCTACCTGTACATCCTGTTCTATTCGGTGATCGGGCATCGCGCCGGCCTGCCGCAGGACAAGGCCTGATCGGCGATGATGGACGGCAGCCAACCCCAGGGAAAACCCATGCGCAGAGCGACCATCAAGGACGTTGCGGAGAAAGCCAAGGTCTCGCTGAAGACGGTCTCGCGCGTGATCAACAACGAGCCCTCGGTGATGCAGGCCACCCGCGCGCGGGTGCTGCGTGCCATCGCCGAGCTGGACTACGAGCCCGATCCGTCCGCGCGCAACCTGCGCAGCGGCACCACCTTCGTGATCGGGCTGGTCTACGACAACCCGAACCCATACCACATCATCGGCGTGCAGAACGGCGTGCTCGCCGCCTGCCGCGAGACCGGGTTCGGGCTGCAGATCCATCCCTGCGATTCCAGCTCGCCGCTGCTGGCCGATGAACTGGCCGACTGGGTGCAGCGTTCGCGCCTGGCCGGGCTGGTGCTGACCGCACCGATGTCCGAGCGCCGCGACCTGATCCAGGCCCTGACCGCGCGTGGCATCAAGCTGGTGCGCATCATCGCCGCCACCGAAGACCCGGCCGATGGCGCCTGTGTGTTCGTGGACGACCGCGAGGCCGCCTACGAGATCACCGAGCACCTGATCCAGCTGGGCCACCAGCGCATCGGCTTCCTCTGGGGCGGCAGCTCGCACCGGTCTTCGGGCGAGCGCTACGCCGGTTACGAAGCCGCGCTGAAGGACTACGGCATGACCGTGGACAAGCATCTGGTGGTGCAGGGCGACTACACCTTCGACGATGGTTTCCGCGGCGCGCGCCGCCTGCTGGCGCTGCGCGAGCCGCCCACCGCCATCTTCGGTTCCAACGACGAAATCGCCGCCGGCGTACTGGCCGCCGCCAAGTCGGCCGGCATGAACGTGCCCTACGACCTGTCCATTGCCGGGTTCGAGGACAGCCCGTTCTCGCGCCAGTCGTGGCCGCCGCTGACCACGGCCAAGCAGGCCACCGAAGACATCGCCCGCCACGCCGCGCGCCTGCTGATCGCGCAGCTGCGCAGCGATGCCTACGACGACGCGCCGGCGCCGCTGCACAACCAGGGCTTCGTGCCGCAGCTGGTGGTGCGTGGTTCGACCGCGCCGATGCGCCCCGCCGGCGCACGCCCCCTTCCTTCCGATCCTGCCTGAGCCTGCCATGTCGCTGTCAGACCCCACGTCCACCCTGATGTTCGCCGAGGCCGCTGAAGCGGCCGACGTGGTCGCGCGCCAGTTCTCGCGCAACCACGCCACCATGGAAACCCTGGCCGCCAGCCTGCGTGCTGCACCGCCGCCGTTCGTGGTCACCTGTGCACGCGGCAGCTCCGACCACGCCGCCACCTATGGCAAGTATCTGCTGGAAACCCAGCTGGGCCTGGTGGTCGCGTCGGCCTCGCCATCGGTGGGGTCGGTCTACGCCGCACCATTGCAGCTGCGCGGCGCACTGTTCATCGTCATCTCGCAGTCGGGCAAGAGCCCGGACCTGCTGCGCAACGCCGAGGCCGCCAAGGCGGCCGGTGCGCGCGTGATCGCGCTGGTCAACGTCGAGGATTCACCGCTGGCGCAGCTGGCCGACACGGTCATTCCGCTGCACGCGGGTGCCGAAAAGAGCGTGGCGGCGACCAAGAGCTACCTGGCGTCGCTGGCAGCGCTGCTGCAGCTGGCCGCGTACTGGAAGCAGGACAGCAGCCTGCGTGCGGCGCTGGACCTGCTGCCCGACGCGCTGCGTGAGGCGTGGCAGTGCGACTGGAGCGCGGTGACCGAAGGCCTGGTCGAGGCTACCAACCTGTTCGTGCTCGGCCGTGGCCTGGGCCTGGGGGCGGCGCAGGAAGCGGCGCTGAAGTTCAAGGAAACCTGCAGCCTGCATGCCGAAGCCTACAGCTCGGCTGAAGTGAAGCATGGCCCGATGGCGCTGGTCGACCGCGGCTTCCCGGTGCTGGCCTTTGCCCAGCCGGATGAAACCGGCGCCGGCACCCGTGCCGTCGTCGAAGAATTCACCGCGCGTGGCGCACAGGTATGGATGGCCGGTGCTGGCGGCAACCTGCCGGTGGCTGCCGCGCCGCACCCGCTGTGCGCACCGCTGCTGACCGTGCAGAGCTTCTACCGCGCGATCAATGCGCTGGCGCTGCGTCGTGGCTTCAACCCGGACCTGCCGCCGCACCTGAACAAGGTGACGGAGACCGTGTAATGGCGACCGTCCTGCGCAATGCCCGCATCCTGGCGGGCGACGACTTCCGCGATGATCTGGCGCTGGTGATCGAGAACGGTCGCATCAGCGCGCTGTTGCCCGACGCCGCACCGCAGCTCGGCCATGCCGCCGAGCAGGTGGACCTGGGCGGCGGCTGGCTGCTGCCCGGCTTCATCGATGTGCAGGTCAATGGTGGCGGTGGTGCACTGTTCAACAACACGCCCGATGTCGCCTCGCTGCGCACCATCGCGCAGGCGCACCGCCGCTTCGGCACCACCGCGATGCTGCCAACGCTGATCAGCGACGACGTGGGTGTGATGCGCGACGCGATCGCTGCGATGCGCGAGGCGATCACGCAGGGTGTACCAGGCGTGATCGGCATCCACCTGGAAGGCCCGTACATCGCACCGGCGCGCAAGGGCACGCACGATGCCAGCAAGTTCCGCGTGCCGGACGAAGGAGAAATCGCGCTGGCGGCATCGCTGGACAACGGTGTGACCGTGCTGACGCTGGCGCCGGAGCGCGTGCCGCTGGAGACCATCCGTGCGCTGGTCGAGCGTGGCGTGATCGTTGCCGCCGGGCACACCGCAGGTACCTACGAAGAGATCCGTGCCGGCCTGGATGCCGGTGTGCGTGGCTTCACCCACCTGTACAACGCGATGTCGCCGCTGCAGGGCCGTGAGCCCGGTGCGGTGGGCGCCGCATTGGAGGACCGCGACAGCTGGATCGGCATCATCGTTGATGGCGTTCACGTGCACCCGGCCAGCCTGCGCGTGGCGCTGGCGGCCAAGCCGCGAGGCCGCCTGCTGCTGGTCACCGATGCGATGCCGCCGGTCGGTGCCGACGATCCCAGCTACGTGCTGTACGGCGAAACCATTACCGCCGTCGACGGCGTGGTGCGCAATGCTGCCGGTTCGCTGGCCGGCTCGGCGCTGGACATGGCCACCGCGGTGCGCAACACCGTGCAGCTGCTTGGCCAGCCGCTGGCCGAAGCGGCGCGCATGGCATCGACGTACCCAGCGCAGTTCCTCAATGTCGATGATCGCCTGGGCCACATCGCCGAGGGCTACCAGGCTGACCTGGTGCTGCTGGACGACGCCCTGCAGGTGCGGGGTACCTGGATTGCCGGACAGTACGAGGCCGCCTGATGAACAGTTCGCCGCCACGCCGGCTGGGCTCGATCGATGCCCTGCGCGGCATCACCGTGGCGGCGATGCTGCTGGTCAACAATCCGGGCGACTGGAGTGCGGTGTTCGCGCCGCTGCGTCACTCGGAATGGCATGGCTGCACGCCCACCGACCTGGTGTTCCCGTTCTTCCTGTTCCTGGTGGGCGTGTCGATGGCCTTCAGCGTGGCTCCGCGCGCGCAGGATGCGGCGGCGCGACCCGCGTTGGCGCGCGGGGTGCTGGAGCGCGCGCTGCGCATCCTGGTGGCCGGTGCGCTGCTGCACCTGCTGATCTGGTGGGCACTGGATACGCATCACTTCCGCATCTGGGGCGTGCTGCAACGCATCGCGGTGTGCGCGGCGTTGGTGGGCGTACTGGCGGTCTACGCGCGACCACGCGTGCAGGTGGGCGCTTTGATCGCGCTGCTGGTGGGGTACACCGTGTTGCTGCTGGGCATCGGCGACCTGGCGCCGTGGACCAACCCGGCCAGCCGCCTGGATACCGCGCTGTTCGCACCGTGGATCTACCAGTGGCATGCCGATACCGGACTGGGCCATGACCCGGAAGGATTGCTGAGCACGCTGGGGGCGCTGGCCAGTACCGTGCTCGGCCTGCTTGCCGGTGGCCTGCTGCGCAACGGGCGTTCGGCGGCATTGGCAGGGCTGGGCGTGGCGACCGCTGTGCTGGGCCTGCTGCTGGCCGTGGTGCTGCCGTTGAACAAGCAGCTGTGGACGCCCAGCTACGTGCTGTGGACCGGCGGCCTGGCCGCGCTGGCACTGTGGCTGGGCCACGTGCTGATCGACCAGAAGGGTTGGCCGGCACTCGGCCGGCGCTTCGGGGTCAATGCGATCACCGCGTACCTGGGGGCATCGGTGATGTCGGTGGTGCTGATGGCCACCGGGATCTGGGGGGGGATCTGGCAGCAGCTGGCCACCGCGATGCCGCAGGCGCTGGAGCTGGCGTCGATGCTGCAGGCGCTGGTGTTCGTCGCACTGTGGTGGGGCGTGGCGTGGTGGCTGGATAAGCGGAAGATCTACCTGAAGATCTGACCCCACCCGCCAACGGCATCCACGCATGACGTAGATTTACCAGGTGCCGTGAGCGAATCGATTGGCGATGCAGGATCAGTAGATCCACGCCATGCGTGGATGCTTTGCGCGTGATTCCGGATGCCGGAAAAATGAACGATTTCAGCCACATCACATCGGCGTGAGGGCTGGGCGATTTCACATCTGAACTGTGATTTCCCGCACGCAAGTTCACCTATCGAAATGGTTCACCACACGGCAGACTGCAAGCGCCGTGCCGCACATACGCAGTTCCTGATTTCCCGCCCAGGAGTGCCCCATGTACCGTGCCGTTCCGCGTGAGTTCCGTCCGCGCCGCCTTGCTGTTTCCGTGTTGCAGGCCCTCGCCGTTCCCTCCCTGCTTCTGACGACCGCCAGCGTTGCCTGGGCCGG
Organism: Stenotrophomonas sp. PE591; assembly: GCF_018320795.1. Taxonomy (NCBI): domain Bacteria; kingdom Pseudomonadati; phylum Pseudomonadota; class Gammaproteobacteria; order Lysobacterales; family Lysobacteraceae; genus Stenotrophomonas; species Stenotrophomonas sp. PE591. Next base: position 72,916 of record NZ_JAAOKO010000009.1, on the reverse strand, counting down.
CTGCAACAGCCCGGCACCGACCGCCGGCCAGACGGTCACCTGTGATACAAACGCGCCGAATCCGCAGACCACTCCCGTTACCGCAAATGGTGCGGCCGGCATCACCGTCAATGTCGCCGCCGGTGCACAGCTGCAGCAGAGTGGTGGTGGATCGGCCATCGCGCTGGTCGGCGCCGGTGGTCACCTGCTGTCAAACCAGGGCGCGATCAGTTCGGTCGGCGGTGTAACCGTGCAGCTTGGGGGTGGCAGCCGCGTCGACAACACCGGCAGCATCAGCACCGGCAACAACACCGCCCTGCAGTTCGTCGGAGCGGGCGACAGCGTGCTGGTCAATCGAGGAACGATCAGCGGGCGCACCGGCGTACAGTTCGATGCGGGCAATGATCGCCTCGAGATGCAGAGCGGCAGCATCACCGGCGGCGTCCTGCAGGGCGATGGCAATGATGTGCTGCTGCTCAGTGATGGCACGATCGACAGCGTCGACCAGGGCGGCGGCGATGACCAGATGACCGTCACCGGCGGCGCCGTCACCGGCGTGGTGGCGCAGGGTAGTGGCCGCGATGATTTCATCATGAGTGGCGGCACGATCGGCGCGCTGCAGCAGGGCGACAACATCGATACCTTCCGCATGAGCGGTGGCCGCATCATCGGCGCGTTCGAGGATGGCGACCAGGCCTGGATGACCGCTGGCCGCATCGGCCGCGTCAACATGAAGCTGGACAAGAACCTGTGGGACCAGTCTGGCGGTACGGTTGACGGCAACGTGGTGACCGGCTTCGACACCGACACCATCATCATCTCGGGCACGGCCTACATCGGCGGCAACATCAGTGTCAGTGGCGGCAACGACAGCGTGACCATCACCGACGGCACCGTGCGCGGGCAGGTGCTGCTCAGTACCGGCAGCGACACCTTCAACTGGAGTGGCGGTGGCATCGTCTACGGCGCAATCGACATGGGCCCGGACAACGACGTGGCCAACCTCAGCAACCTCAACCAGGGCAACCTCGGTGCGGTGCCGCTGTTCGACGGTGGCAGTGGCATCGATCAGCTCAACTTCAACAACGTGAAGACCACGGGCGTGGGCCGCTTCCAGAACTGGGAGACGATCAGCCTGGCCAACAGTACAGAGCTGACCTTCGATGGCGATCTGGTGCTGGGCGACAGCGGAACCGGCACCGGCACGCTCAAGGTGGATGACACCAGCACCGTCTACGCGGGCAGTGGCAGCCATGCCGTCCGTCCGTTCAACAGTGGTGCACTGGTGGAGATGGTCAATGCCGGGCGCATCGACCTGACCGGTACTGGCGCCGGCGACGTGTTCACCGTGCGTGGCAACTACCGCGGTGACGGTGGTGGTCTGTACCTGCGCACCGTTCTGGGGGCGGACAATTCAACCAGCGACCGCCTGGTGATCGATGGTGGTGCCGCCACCGGCACGACCGGCATCGGCGTGCTCAATGCCGGCGGCAGCGGCGCTGCCACGTTGGCCGATGGCATCCTGGTGGTGCAGGCCTTGAATGGTGGCCGCACCGCGCCGGGCGCGTTTTCGCTGTTCGCGCCGGTGGCGGCCGGCGCCTACGAGTACTTCCTGTTCAAGGGGGGTGTCAGTGCCGGTACCAGCGAGAACTGGTACCTGCGCTCGACCCTGGTGGCCGGCCCGGCACCAGCGCCAAACGGAAGCGGTATCAATGGCGTGCCGCCGCCGCCGACGCCACCCGTCGCACCACCGCCACCGATCACCCCGGCACCGCCGCCGCCGCCCGAAGGCGCCACCGATCCAGACCTGACAGCCGGCGAGACCGCACCACCGCCGCCGCCACCGGAACCGGCGCCTGTGGCGCCGCCCAGTGATCCAGCGGTGCCGGACGTGCCGGTGGCCGGCGGTGCGCTGCCCGGAACCGGTACGCCGCCGACGCCGGGCGCACGCCCCGCTGAGGGCGCAGTGGTACCGCTGTACCGCGTGGAGACTGCTGCCTATGCCGTGGTGCCGCCGCTGCTGCGCGAGACCACGCTGGCCAGCCTGGGTACCTTCCACGAGCGGCAGGGCGAGCAGCGCCTGCTGTACAGCCAGGGTGCGTTCCGCACCGCCTGGGGCCGTCTGGTGGGCCAGAGCAGTGAGATCCACTGGAAGGGCGATGCGCAGCCGGGCTTCGATGGCGATGTGATGGGCCTGCAGGCCGGCCTCGACGTGTGGGCTGCTGCTTCTGACAACCACCGCAACCAGATCGGCGTGTTCGTCGGCCGCACCCGCGCGCAGGGCAAGACCACCGGCCTGGCACTGGGTTGGGAGAATGTGCAGGTGGGCCAGAACCGCCTGGACGACAAGCACGTGGGCCTGTACTGGACCTTCACCGACAGCAGTGGCGGCTACATCGACGCCGTGGCGATGCAGAGCCGCTACGACGGCCGCGTACGTTCCTCGCGCGGGCTGGGCTTCGGGATCAAGGGTAATGGCACCAGCGTGTCGGTGGAGGCGGGCAAACCGCTGCTGCACTTCGGTCAGTCCGCATGGTGGCTGGAACCGCAGGTGCAGGTGATCTGGCAACGCACCTCGCTGGACGACCGCCGCGATGCGGTGTCGAGCGTACGCTTCGACAACGACAACGCCTGGACCGGCCGCATCGGCCTGCGCCTTGCCGGCGACTATCAGCTGGCCGACAACGGCTGGCAGCCGTACTTCAAGCTCAACTACTGGCATGGCCGTTCCGGCGAGGACCGTATCCGCTTCGACGATGACGTGATCTTCAATTCGCAGCGCTCGCGTGCACTCGAAGGCGGCGTGGGTGTGGTCGGGCGTTTCAACCGCACGATCAGCGCCTATGCCGTGGCCGACTACACCCGCGAACTGGGCGGTGACCGCAACGAGAAGCGCCGCATCATCGAAGGCAACATCGGCCTGCGCGCGGACTGGTAGCGCGTGGTACGGGTGTCATGACCCGCTCTGGTGGGTGTCGACCTTGGTCGGCACATTCTGGAATATCGTTCGCTCTGGACGATTGGGAATTGCTACGAATTGATGAATCCGTAGATGAGATTACCTTTTTCGAAATGGACATGAAGAATGGCTTCGCTGGGCTCGCCATCCCCGAGGAGATAGCACTCAACTGCAATGTCACCATCACCATAGTCATACGTGGTCATCAACGGTATCAAGTCGCCTGCTGCGCCGTACGTAGGTAGAGGGATGGAAATGGCGGCACCTTCTAGGAAGTACACCGGCAGAAGCTCGTAGATTTCCAGAATCATGACTGAGGTCAGGTCAAAGTCTTCCTGCAGTGTGCTGCTATCCCGATCCGATAGCGCCTGCACGAATTTTCGAAGTAATTCATATCTCTTGTCGTCCAGGGCTTGATCTGATTGCTTTCTCATGGGTCGATTTTTTTTGTAGGGTTCCAACATCTAGCAGCATTCATTGGCTCGTGTCGGCAGCAGCTCGGGCGCGACCAGCGCCCCAGCATGATCGGCCAACACCATCACCGCATGCAGCAACCCTTCCTCCACCTGCGGCGGACACTGCGCCTGCGCATCATCCATCTCACGCGCCGACTGCGCCGCCAACAGCACACCCCCACACGCAGACACCGCCGCCAGACAGCGCGTCGCCTCAGCCAACTCCCGGCCACGCGCCTCGCTGAGTTGCCGTTCGCGCCAGATCTGACCATCGGCAGCGTGGCTGTGCGTGATGCCGCGCAACCGCGCAAAGAATGCGGAGGGCGGCGCCTGTTCGTGGACTTCGGTGAGCGCGTCTTCCAACGCTTCGGCTGCCGTAGTGGACAGCTGCAGGCAGGGCAACGCAACGCCGAGCAGTGCCTGCAGGCGTGGATAGGTGGGGTAGGACGTGTTCATGACGGCACCCTCACGGAGCAAGGCCACCTGCGGCATGCAAGGTGGCGGGCGGTGCGGGTTGGCGTGCCGGTCAAAATCAAAGAGAAAAAAAGCCGACGGATCACGAGGACCCCCACGCACCGCCCGCCATGGGCGAGCCGGTGCATTGTCGTGATTGCCGCAACGACGGCAACCCGTTTTCCTTGATGTTTGATTCAGGACGCCAATCCCGGCCGGCACAAGGGGCGCCGACGGAGGCAACCTTCTCGCGTTCTACGTGGTGATGACATGGGCAAAGTTGCAATCTACTGATCGCGTGCAAGCTGTCTTGCTGCAATCCGCGGCGGAGCCAGATACGACAGTCCGCGCATGGCGAAAGCCATCACCTGCGGGCTATGCTGTGCGCCTGCCTCAACGACAAGGAAACGTCACATGCAGGTTCGCAAGGGAGTGCGTCGCATTGGTGCGCTGGTGATCGCGCTGGTGGCTGCCAACGCCATGGCCGATACGCCCAAGGCAATCGAGTTGCCCTCGCCGGAGGCGGAGGCCGAGATCCTCAACCTGCTTGAACGGCAGGCGCTGTATCGCGACCGGGTGGACTGGCCTGCCACCCGCACACGACTGCAATCGGTGCAGGGCGACCCCGTGAAGCGGCTGGCGTTGCTGCGCGAAGCCATTGCGGTCAGCACTGGCAATCATGGCGTATGGACGACGACCCAGCGCCAGAGCGAATCCCTTGCGCGCGCGCAGCAGGTCGGCGCCGCCGCCGTGGAAAGGGCCAAGGCCGCCGATGCGGTGGATGCGCGCATCGGCTGGCTGGTCATCGAGGGATATGCCTCCACGCCCGGCGCGACGCCACAGGAAGCGTTCCGTCAGAACATCCAGCGCGCCGCGCGGTGGCAGCAGGTCATCCGCAGCAAGGACGACGGCATGCGCTGTGGCTGGATCGTCGACCTGCGTGACAACAGCGGTGGCAACATGTGGCCGATGCTGCTGGGCATGGCACCGCTGCTGCGCACCTCGGTGGTGAACAACGAAGATGTGGGGTCGTTCGAAACCGCACAGGGGCCGGAGCGCTGGACGTTGACCGCGACCGCCGTGCAGCGTGCAGGCAAGCCGGTGCTGGACTTCGGCCAGACCGGCTATGTGCTGCGGCAGCCTGGCGCGCCGGTGGCGGTGCTGTTCGGACCGCGTACCGGCAGTTCGGGCGAGGCCTCGGCACTGGCGTGGCGTGGCCGCGCGCAGACGCGCAGCTTCGGCCAGCCGACGGCAGGGGTCTCGACTGGCAACAACGTGCGCACACTGGCCGATGGCAGCCGCCTGTTGTTGACCACCACCGTGATGCGCGACCGCAATGATCGTGGTGATGGGTTGAATATCGAGCCCGACCAGCGCATCGAGGGTGATGCCGCCACCCTTGCCGCCGCCCAAGCCTGGCTGCTGGCCCAACCCGCCTGCCAGGGCCGCTGATCCATGATCCTGATCGGCCAGCAGGAGCGGGTGGTGGTGGTCGGCCCAACCGAAGCCCACCACTGCCTGCGCTGCCAGACGGAAACCGAGTTCGCGCCCCAGCTGCGCTACAGGATGGCGCGCATCGACCTGCTGTTTGGCCTCACCTACCATCGCCGCTACGAGCTGGCCTGCAGCCGGTGCGGGCACGGCTGGGTGCTGGACACCGACACCATGGACCAGCAGCTGGGTGGGGTGCCGATCCCGTGGCGGCACCGCTTCGGCCTGCCGCTGATGCTGGTGGTGGTGGTAGGGCTGGCGGTGGCCGGATGGATGTGGCGGAACCTGTACTCCTCCTAGGGAGAGGGCGGGCCGACACAGCCTCAGCAGGCCGTTCCAGCGGGCGCCAGCCTCCGGTGGGGCCAAGCCATCAGGCTGGCCTAGCCCATGCGCATCGCTGTTCGGGTCTGCTCTTGGGTTTGCTCTTGCTGAGCGACCTGCTGTGCCTGCGAAATCTGCTCGACCTTGGCGAGCGACTGATCTACGGGTGTATTGACGGCCTCGCTGACCGCGATCGATGCCCTCAGGTGTGCCGGATTGTCGAGCGCTCCCTGCACGACGAACATGCGAGGTCCTGATCCATCGCTGGGAGGGTTGCCCAAGACAACATGATCGACGCGTTCCAGGCCGCTGCGCTTGGCCGTTGCAAGCAGGCCGGCCGTCACGCGCTCACTGGTTTCATCGAAGCCGCGCCCGTGCCTGGCATCCACGGCCGATACACCGTCGCGAATCTGCCGGTAGAGCGCATGGTCGGGGTGGCCTTCCTTTCGGGGATCCAGGCCTGCCTTGTCCAAGGTTGATTCTATGCTCTCCTGCAATGGGCTCTTGGGAGCGAAGCCTGGGTTGCTCAGAGAGGGCGAGCCCTTTTCGGTTGCCTCTTGGACCGAACGCTCCCCAGCCTTCAATGCACTTTCTGCGTGCTGCACGGCTTCGGCTTCGCGACGGGCGTACGCTCCGGCTTCCCCGGTGCCGCGAAGGCAATTGACCCCGTCGCGCAGGAGTCCAGGGCCACCGCCGACAAGTACGGTCGCCCCCAGGCGCAACTGGTGGATGTCTTTGCGATACTCCGCTATCCGGCGTAGGTCCTCGGCATCAGTGATCCGCGCCCCGGGGTCGTCCAGTACGGACTGCACTGGGCCCTTGTCGGTCATACGGTCAATGAAGTGAACCATTCGATGGGAATCACCCAACTGGACCGCAACCGCAGCGGACATGACATGGCCGCTTTTCATCCCAAGCGATACGAGCGAGGCGATGCGCTGGCCCTGCTCGGCATCGCGCAAGACTCCCAGTTCCTTGGGGAGCGCGTACATCTCAACCTTGCCGTAATGAGGGCCGGCCGCACTAACCAGGTCGCCCGCCATCACATGGTTGGTGAAGGGCGCCGCATTGGCCGGCTGGCCTTCAGGCAGGCGATACGCCAGCCCCGCAGCGCCGTAGGGATTGAAGGCGTCGCCAGGAAGATTGTAGTGGTGGGCAGTGATCTGCGAGAGTGCGCCGCCTAGGGAATGTCCAGTGACGTACACCGGACCATATCCGTTTTCCTCAGCTTGCTTGATTGCCTGCTTGGTCAGTACGAGGGCATCATCAATCTGTGCGTTGACTCTGGCGCTGACCATCGCTGCGTCGACGCCGCCATCAAGTATGGCCTGGCGATCAAACTCGGTGCCTCGGTGGGCGATGATGATCTCGTTGGTCTTGATGTTCCGGTACACAACGCCTTGATAGCCGCTGACTGCGTCACGTCGCCCTAGAACTTCGAAGTCTTCACCATCAACGCGCAGCGATTCCTTATCGCCTGGAGCTGGATGTGACGGTGGGGAGTAGGCTGCATTGGCTAGGGCTGCATTGGTTAGAGGTCTCATGGGGCGATTCCTTTCGAAGGAGACGATATCTCTATGGCAAAGTACTTCTGCTTCTCGATATCAGACAATCTGTTGTAGCTATACTGGGACTGCGTTCGCACCCACCCAGGCGTCGAACTCTTTGTTTGCAGGGTCATTTGACTGTCTGCGTACGAAACCGACGTGAGTAGTTTCTTCAGTTCGAGATGGTGGACGGCAACTGATATGAAGCCTTCGCGTCCCTCGGAAATGACTGGGAATGAAGCTCGAATGATGCTGGGTTTCCATTCGCATGGCCCGCGCCCGTAATAGTCAGCGACTGCCATGCCGTCCTCGAACACGGTGCTGCTGAACTCGGTTGCACTGACGCGTTGTACTGGGAACTCTACTGAGTGCCGTTGGGGGGCGTACTGCACACCCTCGTAGTTGTTGATCGGTGGGAGGCAGAGCGGGTCTATCTCGTAGGAGACGAAAACCTTCGGGAGGGTGAGCTCCACAGGCGCATCGTGGACCCGGATCACAATCGGTAGCGCATCCTTGGGTGCAGGATTCTCGCGATAGACCGGGTATGAGCGTTCCTTGTTGCATCCGGAAACAGCCAGTGTGATCAAGGCGATCAACGCCACGTGAGTGAGGGGGGGGGAGGGTTTCAGCATGAGCGGTCCATGTCGCTGATTGAAGTAGGCGCCTCTTCAGGGTTACTACGGGGCACGGTTCTCTGCGCGTGAGGATACTGGCAGGATTGCCCTGATCCTTGATCGGCTGGACAGGAGGGATGGCCGAGGAAGACGGCGCGATGTACCGCGTTAAGGGGCACATGCGACAGGTTGTCCCGCTCGTGCTGCCAGCTTCCTTGGCCTCCATCCATGCAGGCCTGTGGCGCGAGGCCTCGCGAGGTAGCGTTCATCGGCGTTCCATTGCTCTACGTCATACGACTATACGACCCGCTCCAGCCGTGCTCAAAGCTCTTGGTCATGCCAGTCTCAACGTCCTTCCAGGATTGAGTGGAGCGGCGCCGGCACACGGTCACAAGCGAATTGGACACATTGACGATTTCGTCAGACTGTCGAAGCAGGCCTTAACAATTCCCCCGTCGAGCGGTTCAGGTGGGGTAGCAGGGTTCTAGCATCTGCGGCCGGCCGTATCCTGCCCGCCATGCTTTCCTCCCAAAGCTATCAAGACTTCCGCACGGCCCCGAATTCCTATGGCGGGGCCCAGGCCGGTGAGCGCTGGGCGCTTTGGTACATCGGCCGCTGAAGCCCCGCGCGCCCCTGCCGACACGCTGCCGTGCCTCACACCCGGACTGCTAAAGTTGCAGCCTGCAACCACGTACCGGAACCGACCATGGACCACGACACCCCGTTCGAACCCCTCAACGACCTCGAGGTGCGCCTGCTGCAGGCCCAGGACGGCACGCTGACCGCATCGCAGTTCCTCGATGGCCTGCTGACCTCGACGGCGTTCGTGCTGCTGGACAAGGCCATCGGCGAAGACGGTGCCTGGGACGAGAGCATCTCGCCGCTGGTGCTGACCAGCGAGAGCGGCGAGCCGATGTTCGCGGTGTTCACTGCGCCTGAGCGCGCTGGCCTGTGGCATGAGCAGCTGCCGCAGTTCGCCCACGCCATGCCGATCGCGGTGCACGCGCTGCTGGCCGGGATCGGCGACGGCGTCGGCCTGGTGCTGAACCCCGGCCTGGACGTGGGCATGGAGATGATTCCCGATGCCGTGGCCCAGCTGAAGCAGCGGGCGGCGGCGATCACCCGCGGGATGGCGCATTGAAGCCAGCGATATAGGGTTGCCGGCCAGCGGCCGGCACTACCCATGGGAGTCGGTGCGCGGCCGCCACGGCGGTTGCGGATCAGCGGGCGGCGGCGATGGCTTTTACGCGCGCCTTGGCCAACGCTTCACCGATGGCCGGGCCCTTCAGATGGGTGGTATCCAGGTCCCGCGCCTGTACTGACAGTGCCGCCTGGTGCAGGCGCTTGAGCGTTTCGCCCTGCGGGTAGTCGGCGTCCTCGAAGCCGAGCCGGCCGCGTTTGTCGGCCTCGCAGCACAGTGCGATGCGGGCCACGCGCTCCGGCCGGCGCAGCGCATCACAGCGGCCCAGTAGTTCCAACACGGTGGCATCGCGGAGTTCGTCGATGCGGTGCACGTTCAAGTGCTCCCGGCAGACCGCTTCGGCCAGCTGCTGGTGCTCGGCGGGAATCTTCAACCGCGCGCACAGTGCCTTCAGGGGTTTGATGCCGCGCTGTTCGTGCATGATGTGGCGCGGCCACTCCTCCGGCGGAGTCAGGCCCTTGCCGAGATCGTGGGTAAGCGCGGCAAAGCCGACCAGGTCATCGCCGGGGGCCAGCTTCGCCGCCATGTCGCTGACCATTTCCTGGTGGATGCCGGTATCGACTTCCGGGTGGAATTCGGCACGCTGCGGCACGCCATACAGCGCTTCCAGCTCGGGCAGGATAGGGCCCAGTGCATGTGCATCGTGCAGCGTGCGCAGGAAGGCGGAGGGCCGCTCACTGACCAGCGCCTTGCGCAGTTCCTGCCACACTCGCTCCGGCACCAGTGCATCCAGTTCGCCACTGGCGGCGATCTCGCGCATCAGCGCCATGGTCTCTTCGGCGACGGTAAAGCCCAGCGGCGCGAAGCGCGCCATGAAGCGCGCCGCGCGCAGCACGCGCAACGGATCTTCCACGAACGCAGGGCCGACATGGCGCAGCACGCGCTGCTCGATATCACGCACGCCACCGTAAGGATCGACCAGCGCCCCGCTGTCTTCGTCGCAGGCAATCGCATTGATGGTGAAGTCGCGGCGCTGCAGGTCTTCTTCCAGCGTCACTCCCGGGTCGGCATCGACCACAAAGCCGCGATAGCCGCGGCCGGATTTGCGTTCGGTGCGCGCCAGTGCGTACTCCTCACCGGTCTTTGGATGCAGGAATACCGGGAAATCGCGGCCGACCGCGGTGTAGCCCTGCGCTTCCATCTGCGCGGGCGTGGCGCCAACCACCACCCAGTCGTGGTCGCCGGCGGGGCGCTGCAGCAGGCGGTCACGTACGGCGCCGCCGACAAGATAGATCTTCATGGCTGGAATCATCGCATGCCCGGCGCAGATGCACCGGTAGTGCCGGCCGCTGGCCGGCAACGGCAGTCACACCGAAGCTGCCGGCCAGCGGCCGGCACTACCGATACAGCGGCCAGCCTGATCCAGGCCAGCAGGCTCATCGTTTCACTCCAGGGCGTGGATACCGGGGAATGCCGGCCAGCGGCCGGCAGTACCGTGTTGCGATCAATCCCCGCCCTGCTCGGCGTTGGCGGCGCAGCTGAAGTTCTTGCGCTTGTCCACCAGGCGGCCCATCAGGCGGTCGCTCAGCGGCAGTGCATCACCATTGAGGCGCCAGTCGTAGATCACGCTGAAGGCCAGCACACGGGCGACGTACTCGCGGGTTTCCTTGTAGCTGATGGTCTCGATCCACAGGTCCGGGTCAAAGCCCGGGCGCTGGCTCTGCCAGCGCGCGGTCGGGGTCGGGCCGGCGTTGTAGGCGGCGATGGTCACGTACGGCAGGCCGTCGTACTTGTTCATCAGCTGGCGCAGGTAGGCGGTGCCGATGGCGATGTTGGTGTCCGGGTCGTAGAGGCTGTCGGCGCCGCCGTAGCCGGTCAGGCCGATCGACTTGGCCACACCGGCACCGGTGGCCGGCAGCACCTGCATCAGGCCCATGGCGTTTGCAGGCGAGCGCGCACGCGGGGTGAACGTGCTCTCGGCGCGGATTTCCGCCGCCACCCAGGCCGGATCGATCGCGTTGCGTGCCGATTCGCGGCGGATGGTGGCGTCGTGGTGCAGCGGGAAGCGCAGGTCGTACAGGCGCTGTTCCTGCGGCTGCTTGCCGAGCGCGAACACGGCGCGGTCGAACCAGCCGTTGTCCTGCGCGACGCGTACCGCGAGGCGGCGCTGGGTGTCATCGAAGCGCGACAGTGCGCTGTTCCATTCGGCCACGGCCCAGCCGGTGCGGTCGATCTGGTACAGCGCCATCGCGCGCTGGATGGCCGGGTCACGCGCGATCACCGCCTGTGCCTGCGCGCTGTCATTCGGCTTCCAGGGGCACAGGGTGTAGCCCTGCTGCAGCTTGTCGGCAGCCAGGAAGCCGTGGAAGGTCGGTGCGCGCGCGGCCTCGCGGAACAGCGGCTGCGCCTGCTGGGACTGGCCGGTCTTCTCCAGCAGGCGGCCTTCGAAGTAGCGCCAGCGCGGGTCGCTGCGCTGCTTGCTGCTCATCTTGCGGATCGCGGTCAGCGCTGCCGGCCAGTCGCCGCGCGACATCGCTTCGCGCACGCGCCATTCGTGCAGGCGTTCGTCATACGCCGATTCCGGCACTGCGTTGAGGCGGCGTGCCGAATCGGGCAGGTAGGAGGCCACCGTCCACAGCGCGATCTGGTACAGCACCTGGCCCTGCTGCTCGGCACTCAGGCCGAGCGCCTGGGCGTACTGCGGCAACTGCTGTTCGGTGGCGGCCGGGTCGGCCTTGGCCAGCTTGGCCAGGCCGTCGGTGGCGATGCGCCGGCTGCGCTCGTTGCGCGGCCAGTTCAATGCGCTGGCATTGGGCTTGTCGACAAAGGCGGCGTAATTGTTGGCCAGCGCCAGGTCGGTGGCAGGCAGGCCACGTGCGGCGCTGCGCATCACGGCCGGCTGCTGGGCGTCGGCGGCGGCATCGATGCGTTCCCAGCGCAATGCGTCACTCAGTCCGCCCTGTGCCTGCAGCACGGCGAAAACGGCGTCACAGCCGTCTGGCAGCGACTTGCCGTTCTTGCGCCACAGGTCCTGCGCCTCGCTGATCCACTGCGGATCGACCTTGCCCGTCATCTGGCGCGCGGTCAGCTGCGCACAGCGCAGCCCGACGTTGTCGGTGGGCGCCCAGTTGGCGAGCAGCGTGGGCCAGTCCTGGCGGCGCGCGACCGAGGGCAACCACACGCTGCGGAACGTGTTGGCCACGGCCTGGCCGTCGTAGCGCTTGAGGAAGGCCTGCGCCTGCGCGGTATCGACGGTGTCGATGTTGCGGCGCAGGTTGGCGTACTCCAGCCAGCCGTAAGCCGGATGGCGGCTGAGTGCGGCGGCTTGGCCGGGATCGAACTGGCCGCGTTCGGCGGCAGCGATCGCGGCCTTCAGCTGCGCGTTCTGGGCGTCGAGGGACTGGGCATTGGCGCAGCCGATCAGCAGCGAGGTGGCCAAGGGCAGCAGGGACAGGGCGGTCGAAGAGCGTCGGGTCATGGCGCCCAGCATAGCGGGGGCTGGCTGAATTCAGTTTCGCATTGCGTGCACGCCGGGCGTCGGCAACGACAGCTGAACGAACCCGTACAGGCACTGCCGCAGGTGACGGAAGGCGACGTACTGTCGGCCTTGGGCGAACGGCCCGGCTGCACGGAGCGGCACATGGCGTTCAGTAGCGCAGGAAGAAGCGGCCCGCTGACGGACATCAATGTCACGCCACTGGTGGATGTGATGCTGGTGCTGTTGATCATCTTCATCGTGACCGCGCCGATCGTGGCCCGGCCGATTGCCGTGCAGCTGCCACAGTCCACCGATCGCACGATCGATCGCCTCGAACCGCCACCGCCGATCGAGCTGAGCCTGGACGCTGGCAACCAGCTCAGCTGGAATGGCCAGCCGATGGTCATCGGCGATCTGCAGGCGCGCCTGCAGGCACAGGTGGGCGAACATGCCGGCAACCTGCCGGAGCTGCGCATCGCCACCGATCCGGCGGCCGAGTACGAAGGCATGGCGCGGATTCTGGCCGCTGCCGAGGCCACCGGTATGGAGCGCATTGCGTTCGTGCGGTAGGGCGTTGTCTCACTGCCGCTCATGCGGTGATTGCTGCATGAGCGGCGCTTGCCCTGCTGACAGTGTCGCATCCAGGATCCGCAGAAAAGCCATTTCAATCTGCGCTGGAACCGCTGTCGGATGTGCTCGCCACTTTCTGCTCTCAGGGTCATGTTCAACGTCGAAAGCAGTCAACTCGGCTCTCTCGAAATCCACCACAACCGTCAGTCCCTCTCCCGAGGCCAAGGCCGCATCGCTGGGAGAGGGGCAGTTGTTGCACTCGATCACGCCGCCTGCCCTTGATTCGCCTGCCAAGGAAAGAAGCAGCGTCAGTACCATCATGACGCCCGGCACGGCAGTTGCTGCTTTCATGATCGATCCTCCCGCGAATGGCTGCAGGTGCGAGTCTGCACGGGGTCGACTAGCGGGGCCTTCTAAACGAAGGAATTTCAAACTATTCCTGAAACGGTCCGGCAAAGACCTTTTTCATGAATGCGGCAGCTCCCGGCGCGCGCTGTCGCAGCCAGCATCAAGGCTGCCTGCTGCGAACAGTATCGTCCGGTCATAACCTGCAGCTATCTGACGTAATCGGCCTGCAATTGCGTCAATTCCGCGTGAAATAGTGTCGATCATCACGCCGTGATTTTTACCACTTGTTTACAAAGGAGACGCTGCCGCCACGCAGGGGGGAGCGCGGCAGTCCATGTCCCGACATTCCTTTGGAGAGAGAGCGAATGATTCACCTGCATCACCGCCCGTTGGCGGTTGCCGTTGCGCTGTGCGTGACGGCCCTGGCACCGTTGGGTGCCGCTGCGCAATCCACCACCAACCTGGATGCGGTGGAAGTGACCGGTACCCGCATCAAGCGCGCTGAAGTCGAAGGCCAGGTGCCGATCCAGACATTGACGCGCGGTGACATCGAACGCACCGGCCTGACCTCGATCGGCGAAGTGCTGCAGCAGCTCACCGGTTCCGGTTCGGCGCTCAACGCCAAGTTCAACTCGTCCGGCAACTTCGGTTTCCCGCCCGATGGCAGTGGCGTGGGTGCCGGCTCGGCGCAGGTCGATCTGCGCCACCTGGGGGCCAAGCGCGTGCTGGTGCTGGTCGATGGCATCCGCTGGGTCAATGAGTCGTCCGCCTCCGGCGTCGGCTCGGCTACCGATCTCAATACCATTCCGCTGGCCATCGTCGAGCGCATCGAGGTGCTGGAAGATGGCGCGTCGTCGCTGTACGGCTCCGATGCCATTGCCGGCGTGGTCAACATCATCACCCGCCGTGACTTCGATGGTGGGCAGGTGACGCTGAACTACGGCGAGTACAGCAAGGGCGACGGCACGCAGAAGGGCGTGGACCTGGCCTGGGGCAAGAGTGGCGACCGCTTCAGCCTGTTCCTGGGCGCCAGCTGGACCAAGCAGGATCCGGTATTTGCCAAGGACCGCGAGCAGTCGCGCTTCCCGATTCCCGGCACCGGCCTGGCGTTCGGCAGCGGTGGCATTCCGCAGGGCCGTTTCATGTTCACCGACCCGAACACCGGTGCGGTGCAGAACATCGTGCCCAATACCGGCGTGAGCAATCCACGCTACGACGGCAGCGCCGGCTGCAGCCGCACGGATGACTACCACTGCTTCACCACCGCCGACCGCTTCAACTTCGCCGAATACAACATGGTGCTGACGCCGTCGGAGCGCAAGGGCCTGTTCGGTCAGTTCCGCTTCGACATCACCGACAACGTGCAGTGGTACGTCAAGGCACTGGGCAACCGTCGTGAGTCGACCAACCAGGCCGGCCCGGAGCCGCTGTTCTTCGGCCCCGATGGCGCCACCGGCAATCCGCTGGCCGACAACATCGTGGTCTCGCGCCTGAATCCGTACAACCCGTTCGGCTTCGATCTGGTTTCCGGCGACAACATGAGCCTGATCGGTCGTCGCCCGGTGGAAGGCGGTGCGCGCGTGTTCAAGCAGAAAGTGGACACCACCTACTTCGCCACCGGCCTGGTCGGTGATTTCCATGCCGCCGACCGCAGCTGGTACTGGGACGTCAACGGCATGTACAGCAAGAACAAGGCCGAACAGACCAACTACGGCAGCTATGACATCTACAAGGTGAACATGGCGCTGGGCGATCCGTCCGTCTGTGCGGCCACGCCGGGCTGCGTGCCGTTGAACATCTTCGGCGGCGTCGGTTCGATCACCCCGGACATGCTGAAGTGGATCCAGCCGGTGGTGCGCGACCGCAGCCAGAACGAACTGAGCCTGTTCACCGCCAACCTGTCCAGCGAGCTGTTCTCGCTGCCGGCCGGTCCGGTATCCTTCGCCACCGGCTTCGAGTACCGCAAGTACAAGGGCTCCTACCAGCCCGATCCGCTGACGGTGATCGGCCACTACAACGGCGTGCCGTCGCAGCCGACCTCCGGTTCCTACGACGTCAACGAGGCCTACCTGGAGTTGAGCGTGCCGATCTTCGCCGATTCCTCGTTCGGCAAGAAACTGGACCTGAGCCTGGCCGGCCGCTATTCGGACTACTCCACCTTCGGTGGCGAGTTCACGCCCAAGTACGGCCTGCGCTGGCAGGTGACCGATGACTTCGTGCTGCGCACCACCTACGCCGAGGGCTTCCGCGCACCGTCGATCGGTGAACTGTACGGCTCGGCGGCGCGTGCCGACCTGCAGCTGTTCGACCCGTGCTCGGTGGGGCTGGGCGGCACTCCGCCGCGTGGCAGCGCCGCCAACTGTGCCGCGCTGGGCGTGCCGGCCGGCTTCCAGCAGGCCAACTCGCAGATCTCGGTGACCACCGGCGGCAACCGCGAACTGGAGCCGGAACGCTCGCGCAGCTTCAGCGCCGGCTTCGTGTGGAGCCCGTGGTTCGGCAACAATGCGTCGTGGTCGGAGCGCTTCGACGTGGAGGTGACCTTCTACCGCCATGCCATCGATGGTGCGATCCAGGCGATCAACGCGCAGACCCAGCTGGACCTGTGCGTGGATACGCTGGACCCGGTCTACTGCGATGGCATCACCCGTGCCAGCACCGGTGCGGTCAGCAGCTTCAACAACCGCCTGACCAACCTGGGTTCGATCAAGACCGACGGCTGGGACGTGGATCTGTTCTGGACCCTGCCGCAGACCTCCATCGGCCAGTTCAAGCTGGCGTGGAAGAACACCTTCGTCGGCCGTTACGAGGCCACCGGCGCGGCCGGGCAGAAGCAGCCGCAGAAGCCGGGCGTGGAAGTGGCCGACAGCTCGATTCCGGAGTGGACCAGCAATGCCAGCATCGGCTGGACGATGGACCGCTGGAGCGCCAACTGGACGGTGCGGCACATCTCCGAGCTGACCGAGAACTGTGGCGATGCCGCGGCCTTCCCGGTGTGCAGCAACCAGGCAGCGGGCACCAACACGCTGTCGGCCACCACCTTCCACGACATGCAGGTGGGCTACAAGATCGACTGGATGAAAGGGTTGCAGCTGACCGCCGGCCTGAACAACGTGTTCGACAAGGATCCGCCGATCTGCCTGTCGTGCTCGTTGAACGGCTACGACGCTTCGACCTACGACATCCCGCGTGGCCGCTACTGGTACCTGCGCGCGGATCTGCGGTTCTGATGTGAGAGTGGCGCCGGGCTCAGCCCGGCGCCGTTGTAGCGTCGAGCCATGCTCGACTGTCCTGCATGATCGAGTCGAGCATGGCTCGACGCTACAAAGCCGGTTGGATCAGAACGACCAGGTGAACGTCAGCGAGCCGTTGCGGCCATCGCCATACGCACCGTAGCCGTTGATCTGCGACAGGTACTTCTTGTCCAGCAGGTTGTTGAGGTTGGCCTGCACGCTGAACTCCGGCGAGATGCGGTAGCGCACGAAGGCGCTGACCAGTGCATAGCCACTCTGCTCGATGCGGCCGTAGGCAGGTACCGGGTAGTAGATGCGGTTCTGCCAGTTGGCACCGCCGCCGACGGTCAGTTCCTGCAGCGACTGCGGGGTGTAGCTGGTGAAAAGCTTCAGGGCGGTCTGCGGCAGGTTGGTGTTGATGTCGGCGTCGTTGATGTCCTTGGCCACGTAGCGCGAGGCGCCGAAGGTGGCATTCCAGCCCGGTGCCAGTTCACCGTTCACCTCGAACTCGAAGCCACGGCTGACGGTGCCGCGTGCGGCGCGATAGGCGAACTCGTTCGGGCTGCCCTGCACCGGCTCGCCGGTGGCTTGGCCGACGTTGTCCTGTTCGATGCGGAACACCGCCAGCGAGGCATTCAGGCGGTTGTCGAACCATGCCCCCTTGACGCCCACCTCGTAGCTCTTGCCATCGACCGGATCGAGATAGCTGCCGTCGCGATCCTTCAGCGTCTGCGGCTGGAAGATCTCGGTGTAGCTGGCGTAGGTCGAGTACGTATCGTTGATGTCGAACACCAGCCCTGCATACGGCGTGGTAACCTTGTGTGCGCGGTCGGCGCCTTCGCCTTCGCTCTTCCAGTCGGTGTAGCGGGCGCCGATGATCAGCTTCAACGGATCGGCCAGTGACAGGCGTGCGGCGGCGTAACCGGCCTTCTGGGTGATGGTGCCCTGGCTGGCCAGTGCCAGCGGGTTCCAGTTCGGCTCGCTGATGTTGCCGGTCCAGTGCAGGTAGCTGGTGAACGGGTCCCAGGTCTTGCCGGCGCCACCGACCTGGTAGTCGCCATAGTTGGCATAGTCGCGCTTGTTGTAGCTCAGTCCGGCCATGAACTGGTGCTCGCGGCCGAACAGCTGGAACGGACCGTCAACGTAGCCATCAACACCGGTGACCTTGCGCTCGGTGTTGTAGAAACCCGCGGAAGGCGAGATGCCCGTGCCGTTGGTTCTGTCGAAGTTCGATGCGCCCGTGGTCCAGTCGTTGTATGCCGGGTAGAACAGCTTGTCGTCGGCCTTGGTCTCATCGTGCGTGGCACCGACCTTGAACTTCCAGCCATTGCTGAAGGCGTGCTGCAGGGTGGCGAACGCGCGCTTGCTGGTGGTGTCCCAGTAGGTCCAGTCCGGGCTGGCGTTGAACGATTCGTCATAGCCGGTGCGCGAGCCATCGGAGTACAGCATCGGGAAGCCGCCCCAGGTCGCGCCGTTGGCGCGCTTCTGCTGGTAGTCGTAGCCCACGCTCAGCTGGGTGTCCGGGGTCAGGTCGGCGTCGATGACCGCATAGCCCAGCGTCTTGCGCTGGTTGTAACGATCCATCTGGCCGTCGGTGTCCAGGTAGCTGCCGATCACGCGGCCGCGCACGGTGCCGGTGGCGTTCAGCGCACTGCCCACGTCCACCGTGGTGCGGGTGCGGCCCCAACTGCCGACGTTCACCGAGACGCTGCCGGTCAGTTCGGCGCTGTCGGCATGCTTGCGGATCAGGTTCACCGACGCGGACGGATTGCCGGCACCACTGAGCAGGCCGGTGGCACCACGCACCACTTCCACGCGGTCGTACAGCGCCAGGTCCAGGCCGGAATCACCGTAGCTCCAGTTCTGCACCATCTGCGTCGGCAGGCCATCGAACTGGTAGGCATCGATGTAGAAACCGCGCGCGTAGAACTCGGTGCGTTCGCTGTCGGACTGGGTGCTGGTCACGCCGGTGGTGTTGGCCAGCACGTCGATGATGTCGTCGAGGTTCTGATCTTCGATGCGCTGGTGGCTGATGATGCTGATCGACTGCGGGATCTCGCGCGGGGCCAGGTCGAAGCGGGTACCGGCCGAGGTGCGGCGCACCGAATAGCCTTCGGCGCGTTCACCCTTCACCGCCACCTTGTCGAGGTTGGTCGGATCGGCGGCGGTTTCGGCGAAGGCGGCCGGGGCCACGGCGCAGAGAACGGCGAGCACGGCAACGGACAGCCGTTGTGGCTGCGGCGTACGGAAGACGGAACGGGTCATGGGGGTCCTGGACGAGCACGCGCGCTCGGCCGGCATCCAGAGGCGTGGCGCTACGGGTGGGAAACGGACGGGCAGGCCGTCCTGGCACCACCGGAAACGAAAGAAATGGTAATACGAACTATTCCTGTTTACAAATCATGAACAGATCGATCTGCGGGTGTGCAGTGGCAGTCAGCGCAGCAATGGCAGCGGGTTTCGCGCGCCGTCGGTGCCGTAGACGCCCCAGTGCAGGTGCGGCGGCGTGCCCTTGGCGTTGCCGCTGTCGCCGACATGGCCGAGCAGATCGCCGGGCTGCACCACCTGGCCGCGTACCAGGCCGTCGGCCCAGTCCTCCAGATGCGCGTAGTAGTAGCGTTCGCGCCCGGGCCCGATCACCCAGACCTGGCGCCCGCCGAGCCCGCGTTCGCTGACATCCGCGACGACACCGGCCGTGGCGCTGCGCACTGGGGTGCCGCGTTTGGCGAAGATGTCGATGCCGGCGTGGGAGCGGTCACGGCCACGTGGCGCGCCGAAGGTATCGGCGATCTGGCGTGGCCGCACGCCGTCCACCGGGACCGGTAGTTGCGTGGCCGGCGGCATCCGCGAGAGCGCCCACAGCATCTTCGGTGCGGCCGCCCATGGGCTGTTCCACAGCGTCATCGCCGCGACGAGCGCAATGGCCAGCCACAGGCCACGCAGCAACCAGCGGCGAAGGCGGTGGGCGTGGGAGGACGGTGTATTCATGGCTCGACGCTACAGAACCGGTGTCAGCGGGACCTCGAAACTCCGCTTCAACGTGCCCAGCGCCACCGAGGTGCGGAAGCGCTCGATGTTGTCATCGCCGCCGAACAACCGCTCGGTGATGGCCTCGTACTCTTCCATCGACGCCGCCGAAAGCAGCAGCAGGAAATCGCCATCGCCGGTGATGGAGTAGCACTGCTGTACCGCCGGGTCGTCCTGCACGCGGCGCCTGAACGGCGCCACGCGGTCGCGCTGCTCGCTGACCACGCGCACCTCGACGATGATGGTCAGCGGCCGACCGATCTTGGCTGCGGCGACCACCGCCACGTTGGCCGCGATCACGCCACTGTCCTGCAGGCGCTTGATGCGCCGTTGCACGGCCGGGGTGGACAGGTGCACGGACTCGGCGATTTCGCGCTGCGGCAGGGTGTTGTCCCGCTGCAGGAGGTCGAGGATGGCGCGGTCGAAACTGTCGAGCACGGGAGCGATGGCCATGGCGAGCAGAAGTTGCACGAACGGGCCGTCAATTGAGCCAAGTGCTCGGCGCTGGCGCAATAGACTTTGCCCATGCAGACCCCACGACTCGCGCCGATGTTGCCGGCGCTGGCGGTGCTTGGCTCGGTCACCTCGCTGGCCATCGGCACCTCCTATGCAAAACACCTGTTCCCGCTGATCGGCGCGCAGGGCACCAGCGCGCTGCGCGTGGGCTTCTCGGCGCTGTTTTTGCTGCTGTTCTGGCGGCCGTGGCGCTGGAAGACCAGCCGCCCGGATGCGATCACCATCCTGCGCTACGGCCTCACCCTGGGCCTGATGAACCTGCTGTTCTACATGGCCCTGCGCACCATTCCCTTCGGCATCGCGGTGGCCATCGAATTCACCGGGCCGCTGACGGTGGCCATGCTGTCGTCGCGACGGCCGATCGATTTCCTCTGGGTGGGCTGTGCGGCGGTGGGGCTGCTGTTGCTGCTGCCGATCGGCGGTGGTCCGGCGCTGGATCCCGCTGGCGTGCTGTATGCGATGGGGGCTGCGGCGTGCTGGGGCCTGTACATCGTGTTCGGCAAGCGTGCCGGCCACCTGCATGCCGGGCATTCGGTGTCGCTGGGGCTGCTGGCGGCATCCCTGGTGGTGGTGCCGGTGGGCGTGGTGCATGCCGGTGCCGCGCTGCTCGACCCGAAGATCCTGGCCGCCGGGCTGCTGGTGGCGCTGGTGTCCAGCGCGATCCCGATGTCACTGGAGATGATGGCGCTCAAGCGGCTGCCGAAGGAGACCTTCGGCATCCTGATCAGCATGGAACCGGCGGTGGCCGCGCTGTGGGCCATGCTTCTGCTGCACGAGCACTTGCATGGGCTGCAGTGGCTGGCGATCGGCTGCACGGTGCTGGCCTCGGTGGGCAGCACGACGACCGCGCGGCGCCTGAAGGCACCCGTCACCGCCTGAAAAAAAGGGGACGGAGGGGATTAAGTCGTTTATGCCCCGATTTAGGGGGGCGCCGGGCGGCGGCCGGCGCAGAGCGTGCGGACCAACGGTCCGCACCTACCGTAAGGGCGAGTCAGCGCAGGGCGTCGGCCGGGACGTCGATCTGCATCGCCAGGGCGAGGTGATCGGAGAACGCGGCTGGTACGGCTTCCACGGTACGAGTCTGCAGGCCACTGCTGACCAGGATGTGGTCGATGGCGCGGTCGGGGCGCCAGCTGGGGAAGGTCGGCACGATGCAGCCCGGGGGCTGCAGCCGGGTCTTCTGGTACAGCACCTGCATTTCCGGGCGTTCGGCCAGGCAGTTGAAGTCGCCCATCAGCACCGCGTTGGGGTGGTCGGACAGCAGCTCGGCGATGAAGCCCAGCTGCGACATCCGCGAGCCCGCGCCCAATGACAGATGCGCCACCGCCACCGCCAGGCCATCGGTACCGTCGCCGAACTTGGCCAGCAGCACGCCGCGCCCGCCGATGCGGCCGGGCAGGGCATGGTCCTGCACTTCCACCGGTTCCAGCTTGCTCAGCAGGCCATTGGCACTGGACGCCACGCCGCCCATGCGCCGGTTCGGCTGGTGGCTCCAGTAGTTGAAGCCGGCGCGCTGGGCCAGGTAGTGGGTCTGGTTGGTGAAGCCCGAGCGCAGGCTGCCCGGATCGGCCTCCTGCAGGCCGACGATGTCATGGTCGCGCGCCAGGGTGGCGATCGCGTCCAGGCTGCTGCGCTTGCGCCCCGCCGGCAGCGCATGTGACCAGCTGCGGGTCACATAGTCGCTGTAGCGGCGGGTACTTGAGCCGGCCTGGATGTTGGCCGTCAGCAAGCGCAGGGTCCGTGTACGGGGGGAATTCACGGCCGGGAAATGCTTCTCTTGGATCAGTGAGCCTGGGCCGCACCGCGTTCGCGGGCGATCAGGTGGTCGGCGATGCGCAGCATGTCCGGGAAGCTCTTGCCCTTCACCAGGTACTTGCCGTTGACGATGATCGACGGGGTGCCGCTGATCTGGCTGCGCTGGGCGAACTGCTTGGCCGAGTTGGTCTTGGCGTTCACCGCGAAGCTGCCCATGGTGGCGGCGAACTGCTTCGGATCCACGCCATAGGCGGCGTAGAACTTGGCGATGTCTTCCACCGAGTCACGGCCGCGCTCGCCCTTCAGGGTCTTCTGCGAGTGGATGGCGGCGTACAGCGCTTCGTGGGTCTTTTCCTGCACGCCCAGGGTCTGCGCGGCGTAGAAGGCACGGGCGTAGTCATCCCAGGTGCCGCCGAACATGGCCGGCACGTAGACGAAGTTCACGTCGCTGGGCAGGCCGGCCTTCCACGGGCCGACCAGCGGCTGGAATGCGGCGCAGGCCGGGCAGACGTAGCCGAAGATCTCGGTCACTTCGATCTTGCCGGCAGCCGGCTGGAACGGCTGGCCGTTCGGGATCACCTGGTAATCGGCGCCTTCCACCGGGGCCGGGCCGGTCAGCGCGGCGGTGGTCGGGGCCGGCGCCGCGGCGGGGGCGGCTTCGGTCGGGGCCTTTTCGCCTTCGGCGGCAGCCGGAGCGGTGCCTTCGCTGCCCGTGGCCGGCGCAGCGGCCGGTTCGGCGGTGGCCGGGGCGGCTGCCGGTGCGGCCGGGGCCGCGGTGGTGTTGGTGCTGCCGTCATCAGCCTTGCAGGCAGCCAGGATCGGCAGCAGCGCTGCGAGGGCGAGGGCGTAACGGATCTTCATGGAAACGTCTCCAGCATCTGGAAAGGTGGGGGCCGGCGCCAGGCGCCAGCCAGGGGGAAATGATGACATGCGGCGGCGACAGCGCCGTGTCGAGGGTGGGCGTTGGTTCAGCGGCCGCGGGCGGCGCGGGCCTGCGCGATCAGCGCCGAGGCGATGCGCAGCTGGTCGTCGAAGCTGTTGCCCCGCACCAGGTACTGGCCGTTGATGATGATGGCCGGGGTGCCCGGGATCTTGGTGCGCTGGGCGAACGCGCGCGCGGCCTCGACCTTCTTCTGCACGGCATCGCCGCGCAGCGCCTGGAGGTAGCGGTCCGGGGTCACGCCGTAGGCCTTGTAGAACGTGGCGAGCTCATCGGCCGAGACGTTCTGCATCGGCAGCGATCCCTGCTCGTGCAGGGCCTTGAACACGGCAGCGTGGCTGCGCTTGGCCACGCCGACTTCGTCGGCGGCGTAGTAGGCCAGTGCCCAGGCATCCCAGGCGCCACCGAAGGCCGCCGGCACCGGGGTGAAACGCACGTCGGCCGGCAGCTTGGCCGCCCAGGCTTCCAGCTGCGGTTCGAAATGGGCGCAGTGCGGGCAGGTATAGCCGAAGACCTCGACCACTTCGATCTTGCCGGCCAGCGGCTGGAACGGGCCTGGCTGGGCGATGCGCTCGTAGTCTTTGCCCTCGACCAGCGGGGCATTGGCGGGGGTGGCGGCGCAGGCTGCCAGCGGCAGCAGCACCAGCACGGACAACAGCAGGCGGGAAATCAACCTCATCGACACGCATCTCCGTTGAAAAAAGCAACGCCGGCGCGGTCGCCGGCGTGAAGGAAACATACCGCAGCCGTGGGCCGGCGTCGCGGCCCGGGCCGACCAGTGGTGGTCAGGGGGCGGCAGCCGGTTGCGTCGGCGTGGCCGCAGCGGCTACATCGTCGGCCTTGTTGTGCAGGCCCTGCAGGTAGCTCGACAGCGCCTGCACCTCCTGCTCGCTGAGCTTCTGCGCGACCGTGGCCATGATCTGGAAGTGCGCCTTGTCGGTCTCGTTGGTCTGGCCGGCCTGGTACTCCTGCAGGCGGCGCGCGACATAGCTGGCGTGCTGCCCACCGAGGTGCGGATAGGCCGGGCCGGGATTGCCGGCACCGCTGGGGCCGTGGCAGGCCATGCAGGCCGGCAGGCCGCGCTTGGCATCGCCGCCGCGGTACAGCTGCTGGCCGATCTCGTAGAACTTCATGCCCTTGTAGGGGCCATCGGTCACTGCCGTGTCATCGGCGATGCCGGCGTTGGCCTTCTGCGTGGCGAAGTAGGCGCCGATATCGCGCATGTCCTGCGGGGTGAGGTTCTGCACGAACGGCACCATCGCCACCGCCGCGCCGGAACTGCGCTGGCCATTGGCGATCAGGGCCATCTGCTGGGCCACGTAGCGTTCGCTCTGGCCAGCGATGGACGGATACATCTCCACCGTGGAATTGCCGTCGGCGCCATGGCAGGCCGCACAGGCCGTCGCCTTGGTCTGGCCGGCCTTGGCATCGCCCCAGTGGGTCTTGCTGAAGTCCACCTCCAGCGAGGCGGTATTGATCGGCCCGTTGTCGGGCAGCGGGGTCAACGTGGTCTGCGCGAACGCAGCAGCGGCAACGACTACAGCAGTGGCAAGGGCGGATACGGCAAGAACGCGAGCGTGGCGCATGCTGAAGCTCCGTATGGACCGGGCCGGACGGTGGCCGCCGGCATCGCCCGGATTATCAACGCCGTTTCCGCGCACGGTCAACGCAGCAGTGCAGCAAAATGGCCGCAGCGGCCGCCGGCACGGGCGCGCGGCGCCGCAACATGCGATCCTAGGCACATGTCATTGCTCATCGAACGCGCCCGTTACCACCTTTCGGCCCACAACGTGCGGCAGCTGCCGCCCGACGAAGGGGCTGAAGTGGCCTTCGCCGGCCGCTCCAACGCCGGCAAGTCCAGTGCGCTCAACGCGCTGACCCGCCAGAACGCCCTGGCCCGTGTCTCCAAGACCCCCGGCCGCACCCAGCAGCTGGTGTTCTTCCAGGTCACCCCGGAAGCGCATCTGGTCGACCTGCCCGGTTACGGCTACGCCAAGGTGCCGCTGGACCTGCAGGCGCACTGGCAGGCCTTCATTGACAAGTATTTCCGCACCCGCGAGGCCCTCAAGGGCCTGGTGGTGGTGATGGACATCCGCCACCCCCTGAAGGACTACGACCGGCAGATGCTGTCCTATGCCGTGCAGCGTGGCCTGCCGGCGCACGCGTTGCTGACCAAGGCCGACAAGCTCAGCCGCAGCCAGCAGATGCAGTCCCTGCAGAAGGTGCGCAAGGAGCTGCAATCGGCTTACGGTGACAGCGTCAGCGTGCAGGTGTTCTCCGGCGAAGACCGTACCGGCGTGGACGAAGCCCGCGGCGTGATCGGCGGTTGGCTGGGGCTGGAATAAGGCATTTACGGTCGCCCGGCTGGCAGCCGGGCGCTACCGGGCAGCCGGCCGCTACCCGATCGGGTGGGTGCCGACCTTGGTCGGCACACCCTCACAACGGCGAATACTCCGCCGGCACCCACGCATAGGCCTGGCCCTCGCCACGCACATGGCCCAGGCCCGGGAACGGCAGGTGCGCACCGGCCACCCACCAACCGTTGGCGGTGGCCTGCTGCAGCAGCCCGCGACGGCTGGCGATGGCCGCCTTGCGGTCCGAATCGGCCTCGAATGCCGCTTCTGGGTGCGCGAACTGCACCGCATGGAAGTGCAGCACATCACCCCACACCAGCAGTGACTGGCCCTGGCTGTCGAACCGGTAGGAGACATGGCCGGGGGTATGGCCGTGGGTGTCCATCGCCACCGCGCCACCGGGCAGGGCATCGCCGGGGCTGAACGTGCGCAGGTGGCCGCTGGCCTGGTAGGGCGCGACCGCGTTGCGTGCCAGCGGGAAGGCGAAGCGCACGCCCTTCGGCGCCGTGGCCTCGCTGGCCGGGCTGAGCCAGTAATCGGCATCGGCCTTGGACAGCCACACCGTGGCATTCGGGTAGGCCGGCTTGCCCTGCGCGTCGAGCACGCCGCACAGATGGTCCGGGTGGGCGTGGGTCAGCAGCACCTCGTCCACCTCGGCCGGGTCCACGCCGGAGGCGCGCAGGTTGCCCAGCACTTGGCCCAGGCCGGGGCCGAAGCACTGCGCGGTGCCGGTATCGACCAGGGTCAGGTGGTTGCCCTGGCGCACCAGGAAGGCGTTGATCGCGGTCTGCAGGCCCTTCTTGTCTTCCGGTACGTAGCGGCCTTCCAACAGGCGGCTGACCAGTGTCGGCGGCACGTCGACCACTTCCTGCCGGCCCAGCGCGACCACGCCGTCGAACAGGGCGGTGACCTGCAGCGCACCAACGCGCTGGTGGTAGACGCCGGGCACCTGCTGGGTGGGAGCGG
The DNA here is from genome assembly GCF_018320795.1 of Stenotrophomonas sp. PE591. Classification (NCBI taxonomy): domain Bacteria; kingdom Pseudomonadati; phylum Pseudomonadota; class Gammaproteobacteria; order Lysobacterales; family Lysobacteraceae; genus Stenotrophomonas; species Stenotrophomonas sp. PE591. Next base: position 46,772 of record NZ_JAAOKO010000009.1, on the reverse strand, counting down.
GCGAGGTGGCTTCGGCCAGTGCAGCCAGCGGCAGGGACGACAGGGCCAGCAGCAGGGCGCCGCGCAGCGGCAGGGGACGCAGGGTCATGGCGGTTCTCGGTGGATGACGGGCGGTTCCGTTGTGCCCAGAGTGCCGTGGCCGGCGTGTGCACGGCGCTCAAACCACTGCGCGGAATGCTCAGGGAAGGGGTGTTGTCTGCAGGGCTGCGCCCTGCACCCGCTACGAGCCAGGGCAACGGCCGAAGCAACAGCAACAGCGACAGCGGGCTATCCGTGGGATGGCGGGGTGGGTCCGGTTGCGGGAGACGCCGTAAACCCGTCCATGGGGGCTTGGCCGCGGCATCCATGCCGCGGACACTCCCGCAACCGGACCCACCCCGCCTTCGACAGTTTTCCGCGATCTGTTGGAACGACGTATTGCCTTGGTGGGTGTCGACCTTGGTCGACACAGTAGATCCACGCCATGCGTGGATAATTCATTCGATATCTGACAGAAAAATCGTGTCGACCAAGGTCGACACCTACCAACAGCCGCGCGGAACAAAGCCGCAGTTGCCAACAGCCGAGTGAACCTGTCGAAGGCGGGGCGGTGTGGGTGGGCAGGACCGTTGGCGCCATGGATGGCGCCATCGAGCCCCCATGGATGGGTTTACGGCGTGTCCTGCCCACCCACACCGCCCCGCCATCCCACGGAATGCCGCTCTGGCTCTGGCTCTGGCTTTGGCCGTTGCCGTTGCCGTTGCCGTTGCTGTTGCATTGAGCGGGTGCAGGGCGCAGCCCTGCCGAACCCCCTCAAATGTCTGTGGGAGCCAGTCCGTACTGCTCGGCGAAGCGCTTGCTGAAACTCGCCGCAGACCGGTAGCCCGCGCGCGCTGCCACGGTCTTCAACGGCAGGTCCGTGGTGTAGAGCAGCTGCATGCCATGCGCCAGCCGTGCCTCGGTGAGCAGCTGGCGCAGGCTGGTGTCTTCGGCGGCAAGACGGCGGCGCAGGGTCGCGCCGCTCAACGCGAACTGTTCTTCCACATCGCGCGATTGCCAGTCGCGGGCCGGTTCGGCGGCGATGCGGTCGCGGATCTGTTCGCCCAGGCTCGGTGCCTGCGGCAGCAGCAGGTTGCCGTGGCCCTGCCGGCACAAGGTCAGTACCAGCGAGGCCAGGGCCAGCCGCGCTTCGCTGTAACGACCGTCCTGCAGCGATTGCCGCCACTGGCGCAGCACCGCGCCATGATCGATCAACGGCAGTCGCGCCATCACCTGGCCTGGCACGGGAAGCTCCTCGCTCCACAGCGTGCGTGCGGCCGCCAGCACTTCGGCACACAGCGGCACGATGGCACTGAGGTAGCGGCCACTGCGTGGGTCGGGGGTGTTGACCACATCGATGCGGCAGCGCTGGGTCAGCAGCAGGATGTCGCCGGGGATGAACTCCAGCGACTGGTGCGCGGTACGCACCTGCTTGCGGCCTTCCAGCAGGATCGCGAACTGCGGTTGCGGAATCTCCACCGAGCTGGCGCCATGTTCGCGCCGAGCGGTGATGCACGCATAACCTTCGGCGCGTGCGCAGCCGGCCAGGCTGGCCATCTCGGCCAGCAGTGCGGTAACTGGCGGCAGCATGCCGGTCATGTCACCTGGGCGCCGAACAGGCGACCGACGCCTGCAGCGGCGGCCATTGCCAGTGCGCCCCAGAACATCACCCGGATCGCGCCGCGTACCGGCGGGGCGCCGCCGGCCTGGGCTGCCACCGCGCCGGTCAGGCACAGGCCGAGCAGGGTACTGGCCGTGGTCATCAGTGCGACCTTGTCGACCGGCGCCAGCAGGGCGGTCAGCACTGGCAGCGCCGCACCGCAGGTGAACGCACCGGCCGAGGCCAGCGCTGCCTGCAGCGGGCGGGCGCGCAGGGTATCGGTGATGCCCAGTTCGTCGCGGGCGTGGGCACCCAGCGCATCGTGGGCGGTGAGCTGTTCGGCCACCTGCCGCGCCAGCGCAGGCTCCAGGCCGCGGTGGCGGTAGATCGCGGCCAGCTCCTCCAGTTCGCTGTGCGGATCGTCGCGCAGCTCGCGCTTTTCCATTGCCAGGTCGGCCGCTTCGGTGTCGGCCTGGGTCTGCACCGAGACATATTCGCCCGCCGCCATCGACATCGCGCCGGCCACGGTACCCGCCACGCCGGTGGCCAGGATGGTCGCAGCCGAGGCGCCGCTGGCGGCCACGCCGACCACCAGGCCAGCCACCGAGACGATGCCATCGTTGGCGCCCAGCACGGCGGCTCGCAGCCAGCCGACGCGCTCGGAGCGATGCAGTTCGGGGTGTCGTGAATGGCGGCTCATGGCTCTGAGTGTACGAGGGTCAAGAGGGCGTCGGTAGGATGCTGAAACCCGTCACCGTCGCATGACGCAACGGGGTGCCACGCTATAGTGCGCCCTTGCGATGGAAGGCCGCGAGCCCCACATCCCCCGCCACCGTCCAGCGAGCCTTTCCCTTGTCGAGCCCCAGCCACGTCGCCGATACCCCCATTACCGACCGCTCGCAGCTGGTGGAGGTGATCGCCTCCGGCGAGAAGCCCCGCGCGCAGTGGCGCATCGGCACCGAGCACGAGAAGTTCGGGTTCCGCCTGGATGACCTGCGCCCGCCGACCTTCGAAGGCGAGCGCGGCATCGAAGCGCTGCTCAACGGCCTGGTCCGCTTCGGCTGGGAGCCGGTGCAGGAGAATGGCAACACGATCGCCCTGCTGCGCGATGGCGCCTCGGTGACGCTGGAACCGGCCGGTCAGCTGGAACTGTCCGGCGCGGCGCTGGAGACCATCCACCAGACCTGCGTGGAGACCGGCACCCACCTCAACGAAGTGGCACAGGTGGCCGGCGAACTGCAGCTGGGTTTCCTCGGCATGGGCTTCCAGCCGAAGTGGAAGCGCGACGAGATGCCCTGGATGCCCAAGGGCCGCTACAAGATCATGCGTTCGTACATGCCCAAGGTCGGTTCGCTCGGCCTGGACATGATGACCCGCACCTGCACGGTACAGGTGAACCTGGACTACGCCACCGAAGCGGACATGGTGAAGAAGTTCCGCGTATCGCTGGCGCTGCAGCCGATCGCCACCGCGCTGTTCGCCGATTCGCCGTTCACCGAAGGCAAGCCCAACGGCTACCTGAGCTACCGCTCGCACATCTGGACCGACACCGACGCTGACCGCACCGGCATGCTCGACTTCGTGTTCGAGGATGGCTTCGGTTACGAGCGCTATGTCGATTACCTGCTCGACGTGCCGATGTATTTCTCCTACCGCGATGGCATCTACCACGACGCCAGCGGGCAGAGCTTCCGCGATTTCATGCAGGCCAGGCTGCCGGTGCTGCCGGGCGCGCTGCCGACGCTGCGCGACTGGTCGGACCACATGACCACCGCGTTCCCGGAAGTGCGCCTGAAGAAGTACCTGGAAATGCGCGGCGCCGATGGTGGTCCGTGGAGCCGCCTGTGTGCGCTGCCGGCGTTCTGGGTCGGCCTGCTGTACGACGACGCTGCGCTGGACGCTGCGTGGGACCTGGTGCGTGACTTCACCCTGGCCGAGCGCCATGCACTGCGCGACGGCGTGCCGAAGCATGCGATGAACCTGCCGTTCCGCAATGGCACGGTGCGCGACCTGGCCCGCGAAGCCGTGAAGATTTCCGTCGAAGGCCTCAAGCGCCGCGCGGCGCGCAATGCCGACGGCCAGGACGAGAGCAAGTTCCTGGACGTACTGCAGGAGATCGTCGAATCCGGGCTGACCCCGGCCGAGCGCAAGCTGGCGCTGTTCCATGGCCGCTGGCACGGCGACGTCGATCCGGTGTTCCGCGAGTTCGCGTACTGAGTGGATTGCGGTAGTGCCGGCCGCTGGCCGGCAGCCAGGCGGGGGCGCCGGCCAGCGGCCGGCACTACCAGAAGAAAAACCCCGGCATTTCCGGGGTTTTTCATTTCCACATCTGCGTTGGATCAGGCCGCGTTCTTCATCGTCGCCATGTCGATCACGAAGCGGTAGCGCACATCGTTCTTCGCCATGCGTTCCCAGGCTTCGTTGACGTTCTTGATGTCGATCATCTCCACATCGCTGACGATGCCGTGCTCGGCACAGAAGTCCATCATTTCCTGGGTTTCAGCCATGCCTCCAATCGCCGAGCCGGTCAGGTACTTGCGGCCGAAGATCACGCTGCCACCGGTCAACGGCGGGTCCAGTTCGGTCAGCACGCCGACCAGGCACATGGTGGCTTCACGCTTGAGCAGGCCCATGTACGGGTTGGTGTCATGGCCGACCGGAATGGTGTTGAGCAGGAAGTCGAAGCTGCCCGCGTGCGCCTTCATCTGCGCGGCATCGCGCGAGACCAGCACCTCATCGGCGCCCAGGCGCTTGGCGTCGGCACCCTTTTCCGGCGTGGTGGTGATCATCACCACGTGCGCGCCGAGTGCCTTGGCGAACTTCACGCCCATGTGGCCGAGGCCACCGAGGCCGATCACGCCGACCTTCTGGCCCGGGCCGACCTTCCAGTGGCGCAGCGGCGACCAGGTGGTGATGCCGGCGCACAGCAGCGGGGCGGCGGCCTTCAGGTCGAGGGTGTCGGACACCTTCACCACGAAGCGCTGTTCGACCACCACGTGGTCGGAATAGCCGCCGTAGGTCGGCGCGCCGCTTTCGCGTTCACGGCCGTTGTAGGTCCAGGTCGCGCCCTCTGCGCAGTACTGCTCCAGGTCGTGCTCGCAGGCATCGCAGTGGCGGCAGGAGTCGACCATGCAGCCGACGCCGGCGTGGTCGCCGACCTTGAAGCGGGTGACGTTGCTGCCGACTTCGGTCACGCGGCCGATGATCTCGTGGCCCGGCACCATCGGGTAGATCGAGCCACCCCAGTCGTCGCGGGCCTGGTGCAGGTCGGAGTGGCAGATGCCGCTGTAGAGAATCTCGATGCGCACATCGTCCGGGCCGACCGCGCGGCGTTCGAACTCGAAGGGCACCAGCGGGTCGGTATGGGAGTGGGCGGCGTAACCACGGGCGAGGGACATGGGGAATCCTTGGCAGGGTTTGTCGAAAGGCGTTTTACAATACGCCCCGTACCCAGCCGCAAGAAGCACGGATATCGGCATGATTCATCAAGTGAAACTGCACAATCATGGCCACTGACAATCTCACCCACCTGGCCGCGTTCGCGGCGGTCGCCCGTCACCGCAGCTTCCGCCGTGCCGGCGCCGAGCTGGCGCTGTCGACCTCGGCGGTGAGCTATGCGATCCGCGCGCTGGAGGAACGGTTGGGCGTGGGCCTGTTCCATCGCACCACCCGCAGCGTGGCCCTGACCGAGGCCGGGCAGCGCCTGCTGGAACGCCTGCAGCCCGCGCTGGGCCAGGTGAATGACGCGCTGGAGGAGATGAACCAGTTCCGCGCCGCGCCGGCGGGCCTGCTGCGTATCAATGCTACCCGCGCCGCAGTGCCGACCCAGTTGGGGCCACGGCTGGCGCGCTTCCTGCACGCCCATCCCGACGTGCGGGTGGAGCTGACCGAGAACGATGGCCTGGTCGATATCGTTGCCGAAGGCTACGACGCCGGCGTGCGCCTGCACGAGTTCGTACCCGAGGACATGGTGGCAGTGCCGATGGGCCCACCGCTGCGTGGCTTGATTGTCGGCTCGCCGGACTACCTGCGGCGGCGCCCGGCGCCACAGCATCCGCGCGACCTGGCCACACACGAATGCATCCGCTTCCGCTTCGCCAGCGGGCATCTGTACAAGTGGCAGTTCGAGCGCGGTGGGCAGGCGCTGGAGATCGATGTACCGGGGCGGCTGACGCTGTGCGAGCAGGGCACCGTGGTCAGAGCGGTACTCGATGGCATCGGCCTGGCCTATGTGCTGGAAGACACCGCCCGCCCGTACATCGAATCCGGCCAGATGGTGGCAGTGCTGGAAGACTGGAGCGAACCGTTCGCCGGCTTCGCGCTGTACTACCCGAAGCAGCGGCAGATGCCCGGTGCGTTGCGCGCGTTCGTGGACATGCTGCGCGAGTGAGTTGCTGCAGGAGTGCCGAACAACGGTCGGCACCGTGGAAGGCCATTGCCGACCAACGGTCGGCACCCACCGGGGAAGGCCATTGCGGGGCAGGCCATTGCCGACCAACGAATCGGGATCGGCCGGTAGATCCACGCCACGCGTGGATGGAGCAACCTTACGGCGCCTGCAACACCGGCGCTAAGTACGCCACGCAGTCGCGCAGGTGCACGTCCACCGGCGCATCCTCGGCCACCACACCGATCACGCGTTCGCGCAGCGGCTCGGCCACGGCCATCGCCAGCAGCAATCGCGCCATGCGAACAGGATCTCCCTCGCGCAGCAGCCCACGCTGTTGCTGGCGCGCCAGCCAGTCGGCCAGCAGCGCACGGCCGCGTTCGATGCCATTGTCCAGATAGGCCTGCAGCAGCGCGTCCTTGCCGGGAAAGTCGGTGGCCAGCAGGCGGAACACCTGCACCGCCTGCGCCGACAGCGCCTGCGCGCACATCGCGTGCAGGATGTCCTGCAGCAACGGCAGCACCTCGTCGGCATTGCGCGCATCGCGCTGCAGTTGTGGCGCGAAGCCGTCGGTCCACTCGCGCACCGCCAACCCGACCAGTTCCTCGCGGTTGCTGGCGTGGCGGTACACGGTCTTCTTCGCCACCCCGGCGTGCGCCGCCACCGCTTCGATGGTGGTGGCCTCGTAGCCCTGCGCCAGCAGCAGCTCCAGCGTGGCCTGCAGCACGGCATGGCGGACTTCGGCTTCCGGTCGCGCAGGGCGGCCGCGGCGGCGGGTTGGTGGAGGTGGCTCGGGCAGGGTGGTGCTGTTCATTGCGCCCATCTTACCGCATCCGGACAATTGCGAAACGAATAACGTTTCCGTATTGTCGAATCTCCCAACATCGCAGGAGACCCCGATGGATACCGCTGTGAATGCCCGCGCCTGGCTGGACCACCACGATCTGCTCGACCCGGCACCGATGCGCCTGGAAACCGGCATCCAGCGCCGCGAAGACGGCACCCTGCTGGTGGCGGTGCGTACCGATCTGCACGGCTGCAAGGGCCGTATGCTGGACTGGTGGTTCACCTTCTTCGAGACCACCCAGCACATCCGCTGGTGGCATCCGGTCGATCATGTCGAGCATCGCGGCTGGGACGCGGCCTGGCAGCGCGGACGCAGCTACCACGGTGCCAGCATCCATGCGGTGGAATCGCTGGCCGACATTCCGCCGGTGGCGGCGCGCCTGAAGTTCCATGACCCGCGCACGCTGCTGGTGCCCGAGCGCCTGCAGGCGGCACAGGATGCAGGCGATGTATCGGCGGTGATCGCCGCGCGCATCGGCTTCGGCGACCACGTCCGCCTGGATGCAAACGGTGATCCCTGCGACGGGCAGATGCTGCACGTGGCGCGTGATACGCCGTTTGGCTGTGTGCTGCGCAGCCGCTTCGTGCTCGGCCTGGACAGCGCCGATCCACGCTGCGATGCCGGCGATGCGGTCGGCCTGGGCCTGCTCAAGCATTGCTACACGGAGTTCAGTTTCCTCTCGCGCCTGCTGCCGTCGCTGTACTACGGCGAGCGCGCCAACGGCGAAGCGGTGCCGTTGCCGTGGTGAACGTGGCGCCTGTCATTCGACCAGCGCGTCGTAGCCTTCGCCACTGAACTGGATCAGACAGAAGCCGTGGCCGAACGGATCGGCCAGCACGGCGATGTGCCCCCAGCGACGCTCGCGCACGGACTGCTCGAGCGTCGCCCCGGCTGCGACCGCACGTACCAGCGCGGCTTCGATGTCATCCACCACCCAATCCAGGTGCAGCGGCGTCCAATGGCGCTCGTAGTCGCGCACGTCGCCGTCTTCGGTGGCGGCGCTGCCGGCGTCGTTGTGCAGCAGGTAGAGCGGCGTTGGCCCACCGAGCAGCTCCACGGCGCCCGGGCCGAGACGGCGGCCGATGCGCAGGCCGAAGGCCCGGATGTAGAAGTCTTCGGCGGCGGCCAGGTCGGGCACGTCGAGGTTGACGATGAAGCTGTGGGCAGTGGCGTTCATGGCAGCGATGGGCGGCATCCGGTGGTCGCAGTCTAGTCCTGCCGCGTGCTGCGACCCGTTCATCTCCTGCGCGGATTCGGGCAAGCTGGGCGGTCTCTATCGACAAGGACATCCATGAGCGCGCTATCCGGCATCGAACAGGCCACCGGCCAGTCCTTCCCGCCCCTGTTCAAGCAGCTGCACGCAGCGGATCGGTTGAGTTGGGGTGCCCCACATCCGGAATGGTCCGAGGTGGTATTCCCGACGCTGCAGGCGGATCCGCCGGTGCTGCTGTATGCCCAGGACTATGAGCCCCTGGAGGACGATGAGCTGCTTGAGGCGTGGCAGGAGTTGACTGCGGAGGATCATTACAATCCCCTGCGCACTGACCTGCAGTTGCTGCCCTTTGCGCGGACCGGCGGTGGCGACAGCTACTGCTTCTGGAGCAACGCGCCCGGCTTTGCCGAGCCCCCCGTCGTGCTGGTGTGGCATGACGATGATCGTGCCGATGTGCTGGCCGCCAGCTATCAGGATTTCCTGTTCCGCAAGATGGTCGAAGCCGTTGCTGACTACCAGGGGCCGTACACGCTGCTGTCGCACGGCGAGCTGGCCAGCAACCTGCGGCGCTGGCTGCAGAGCCACCAGCCGTTCCTGCGCGATGACCAGTACGCAGCCCTGCAGCGGCTGTTCGCCCGCGTTGACGATATCGCTGAAGGAAACATCAGCGACGAGGATGCACAGGCCATCGTCGCTGAGGTGATCGGCTTCGAGCGGTTGGACGAGTCGTTCGCCTACGTGCGCGAGGACGCCTGAAGGCCGGGGTCGGATCCGCGCGCAGCGTGGCTCTGACGCCTTGTGCGCCGAACAGGGGTCAGAGCCCTTTCCGTTGGAAAGGGCTCCGACCCCGTGGGGGATCAGCCCGCGGCCGGGTAGTCGAGGTAGCCTGCTTCGCCGCCACCGTAATAGGTGCTGCGGTCGGGCGTGGCCAACGCGATGTTGCGCTGCAGGCGTTCGACCAGATCCGGGTTGGCGATGAACGGCTGGCCGAACGCGGCCAGGTCGATGGTGCCCGCTTCGACCAGCTGCAGGGCGCGTTCGCGGGTCATGCCACCTGCCAGGATGACGGTGCCACCGTAGGCCTGCCTGAACTGCCGCAGAAACGCCTCGCCCAGCACCGACCGGCCCGCCTGCAGGTTGTCGTTGAGGTGCACGTAGGCCAGCCCACGCTTGCCCAGTTCCTCGGCCAGGTACAGATAGGTGGCTTCGTTGTCGGGGTAGAACGGCATGTCGAAGGTGAGGTTGTTCGGTGCCAGGCGCACGCCGATGCGATGCGCACCGATACGCTGCGCCATCGCATCGACGGTGTCCAGGATCAAGCGCGCACGATTGGGCAGCGGGCCGCCGTAGCGATCATCACGCTGGTTGATGAGCGGGTTGAGGAACTGCTCGAACAGGTAACCGTTGGCGGCATGCAGTTCGATGCCGTCGAAGCCGGCCGCAATGGCGTTGTCTGCCCCGCGCACGAAGTCGTCGACGATACCGGGGATCTCCGCAGTCTCCAGTGCACGTGCCGGAGTGGGATCGGCGTGGCCGCGGCTGCCATCGTCCAGGTACACGAACGAGGTGTTCTTCGGTGCGCTGGCCACCGGGCGGGTACCGGCGCTGACCGGTTGCCCACCGCCGGGCTGCAGCGAGGAATGCGACATGCGGCCGACGTGCCAGAGCTGGGCGAAGATCGTGCCCTGTGCGGCATGCACCGCCTCGGTGACACGCTTCCACCCGGCCACCTGCTCGGCCGACCAGATGCCCGGCACGTCGATGTAGCCCTGGCCCTGCGGCGAGACAGGCGTGCCTTCGCTGATGATCAGGCCGGCGCTGGCGCGCTGCCGGTAGTACTGCGCGGTGAGTTCGTTGGCGACCGCTCCGGGGTTGCGGGCACGGGTCATCGGCGCCATCGCGATGCGGTTGCGCAGGGAAGTGCCTGCAAGGTCGAAGGGGCGGAACAGGGCGGCGGTCATGTCGGTCATCTCGATGCGGGGGAAGGCGCCAGCGGCGCGATGCACACAGGATGGAGTTGACATGCGGGCGCATAAAGCGCTTCGATCTCCCTGGGTGCGGGACTATTTGTCCCCAATGGAGCGCGAACGATGCTGCCGCTGGAATCGTTGAATGGCCTGGTCACGTTCGTCACCACGGCCCGCTCAGGCAGCTTCACCGAGGCCGCCGACGCGCTGGGCATCTCGCGCTCGGCGGTGGGCAAGGCCATCGCCCGGCTGGAAGCGCGGCTGGGGGTGCGCCTGTTCCACCGCACCGCGCGGCGCATCGCGCTGACCACCGATGGCGAGGCGTACTACGCATCGTGCGCGGCGGCGCTGGAAGAAATCTCCGCCGCCGAGGCCTGCCTGGGTTCGGCCGGCCTGCCCAGCGGGCGGCTGCGCATCGACATGCCATCCTCGTTCGGGCGCCTGGTGGTGCTGCCGGTGCTGTTGCGGCTGTGCCGGCAGTACCCGGACCTGCAGTTGACGATGACCTTCACCGATCATTTCGTCGATCCCGTCGAGGAAGGCATCGACCTGCTGATCCGCTTCGGCGGGCTGCACCAGGCCGAGCATCTGGTGGCGCGGCGGCTGGGGCGCCAGCGACTGGTCACCTGCGCATCGCCGGAGTACCTGCAGGCGCACGGCGTGCCGCGCACGGTGGAGGAACTGGCGCAGCACCGCAGCATTGTTGGCTTCCGCCACGGGCAACCGGTGTGGTGGCGGATCGGTAGCGAGGAGGACGAAGGGACATTCATCCCGAATGCGCCGTATCAACTCAATGACGGCGACGCGGTGATCGAGGCAGCCATCGCGGGGCTTGGTATCTGCCAGATGCCGGTTTCACTGGTACGGCGCCACCTGGATTCCGGCGCGTTGCGCTCGGTGCTGGATGCGCACATGCAACGGCACATCGATATCCACGCGCTGTGGCCACCGACGCGCCACCTGCGGCCCAAGGTGCGCTACGTGGTGGATGAACTGACCCGGTTGGCGGGTGAGGGATTGTTTGACTGAGCCGGCCAGGATTGAGTTCGTGACTTCGGCTTGTATACTGTCCCCCAGTATAGTTCCGAGGTGGCCTCGCCATGCCGCACTCCCCCGAAGAGAAGAAAAAGGTCCTGGCCCGCGTGCGCCGCATCCGCGGCCAGTGCGATGCGCTGGACCGCGCGCTGGAAGCCGGCGCTGACTGCGGGCCGGTGCTGCAGCAGATCGCCGCCATCCGTGGCGCGGTCAACGGCCTGATGTCCGAGGTGATGGAGGCTCATCTGCGCGAGGAGTTCGGGCAACCCGCAGCCTCCGATGAACAACGCGCCGAACGCGTGCGCGACATGAGCGCGTTGATCCGCTCGTACCTGAAGTAAACGACGGCGCAACATGGCGCCGCCCATCCTGTCATTGCCTGTCTCTGGAGAGTCCACCCATGAAATCCCGTGCCGCCGTCGCCTTTGGTCCCGGCCAGCCGCTGCAGATCGTCGAGATCGACGTCGCCCCGCCGAAGGCAGGCGAAGTGCTGGTCAAGATCACCCACACCGGTGTCTGCCACACCGATGCGTTCACCCTGTCCGGCGATGACCCGGAAGGCCTGTTCCCGGTGGTGCTGGGCCATGAAGGCGCCGGCATCGTGGTCGAGGTCGGCGAGGGCGTGACCAGTGTCAAGCCCGGCGACCACGTGATTCCGCTGTACACCGCCGAGTGCGGCGAGTGCCTGTTCTGCAAGAGCGGCAAGACCAACCTGTGCGTGGCCGTGCGCGCCACCCAGGGCAAGGGTGTGATGCCCGATGGCACCAGCCGCTTCAGCTACAACGGTGAGCCGCTGTACCACTACATGGGTTGCTCGACCTTCAGCGAGTACACCGTCGTTGCCGAAGTCTCGCTGGCCAAGATCAACCCGGACGCCAACCCGGAACACGTCTGCCTGCTCGGCTGTGGCGTCACCACCGGCATTGGCGCGGTGCACAACACCGCCAAGGTGCAGGAAGGCGACAGCGTGGCCGTGTTCGGCCTCGGTGGCATCGGCCTGGCGGTGATCCAGGGTGCACGCCAGGCCAAGGCCGGCCGCATCATCGCGGTGGACACCAACCCGTCCAAGTTCGAGCTGGCGCGCGAATTCGGTGCCACCGACTGCATCAATCCGAAGGATTTCGACAAGCCGATCCAGCAGGTCATCGTTGAAATGACCACCTGGGGCGTGGACCACAGCTTCGAGTGCATCGGCAACGTCAACGTGATGCGTGCGGCGCTGGAATGCGCGCACCGTGGCTGGGGCCAGAGCGTGGTGATCGGCGTGGCCGGTTCGGGCCAGGAGATCTCCACCCGTCCGTTCCAGCTGGTGACCGGGCGCAAGTGGATGGGCACCGCCTTCGGCGGCGTGAAGGGCCGCAGCCAGCTGCCGGGCATGGTCGAGGATGCGATGAAGGGCGATATCGAACTGGCCCCGTTCGTCACCCACACCATGGACCTGGACAAGATCAACGACGCCTTCGACCTGATGCATGAAGGCAAGTCGATCCGTTCGGTGGTCCACTACTGAGCCGCGTCATGGGCTGGTTCGATGCCCTGCGCCGGCCGCGTGCGGAAGACCCGCGCGCGGCCCTGGTGGTGCCGATCGAGCAGGCGTTGCGTGCGCTGGGCTGGGTCGACGGCGAGGTGGGACCACCGCGTGCGGTGACTTCGGCCTTCGGCAGCGACGATGGCATGCCGTTCGAGCAGTGGCTTGCGCAGGTATTCCTGCCGCGCCTGCACGAAGCCCGCGCCGACGGCCAGTGGCCACCACGCAGCGACGTGGCGGTGGCGGCGTATCGCAACCTGGACGGCCAGCCTGGCGTCGAATCATTGCTGCGCCTGCTGGCACAGCTGGATGAACGGATCAACCAAGGCATCCACGCCGGGCGTGGATAACCCGACCAAGGTCGGCATCTACCAGAAGCACGCGTGCGCTGACGCGCCGCGCAGGAGAGCACCATGGAACGCATTGAACACCGCGCATGTTTTGGCGGCTGGCAGGACGTCTACCGCCATCATTCGACCACGCTGGGCTGCGACATGCAGTTCGCCGTGTACCTGCCACCGCAGGCGGAAACACAGAAGCTGCCGGTGCTGTACTGGCTGAGCGGCCTGACCTGCACCGAGCAGAATTTCATCACCAAGGCCGGCGCGCAGCGTTATGCGGCCGAGCACGGTGTGATCATCGTCGCGCCCGACACCAGCCCGCGCGGTGATGACGTAGCCGATGCCGAGGGCTACGACCTGGGCAAGGGGGCAGGGTTCTACCTCAATGCCACCCGCGCACCGTGGGCGAAGCACTACCGCATGCATGACTACGTGGCGCAGGAGCTGCCGGCGCTGATCGAGGCGAACTTCGCGGTGACCGACGCGCGCGCGATCAGTGGCCATTCGATGGGCGGCCATGGCGCGCTGGTGATCGCGCTGCGCAACCCCGGGCGCTATCGCAGCGTGTCGGCGTTTTCGCCGATCGTCGCGCCCAGCCACGTGCCGTGGGGGCAGAAGGCCTTCCATGCCTATCTGGGCGACAACCCGGCCGACTGGGCGCAATGGGATGCCTGCGAGCTGATCGCTATGGCTGACGAGCGCCTGCCGCTGCTGGTCGACCAGGGCGAGGCGGACGAGTTCCTGCAGACCCAGCTGCAGCCGCAGCGCCTGCAGCAGGCCTGCGATGCCGCCGGCCATCCGCTGACCCTGCGGCTGCAGCCCGGCTACGACCACAGCTACTACTTCATCGCCAGCTTCATCGGCGAGCACATCGCCCACCACGCTCGCGCCCTGCAGGGCTGAGCGCCCTGGGAAAAAGGGGACGGAGGGGATTAAGTCGCATTTGCCGCTGTGCCGCAAACGACTTAATCCCCTCCGTCCCCTTTTTCAGCGATGGATCACACCCTTATGGCGCCGCCCCGCGCTATCGTGCGCGTAGACGGCCTTGCGGATCGGGGGGATGCATGCCGGTAGTGCTGGCGCTGCTGTATGTGCTGTGCCATGGCCTGGTGCTGGCCCTGTGGCCTGGCCCCGCCGGGGTAGGCTCCTTCGTTTTCCTGACCGGCGCACCGCTGCTGGCGGCGGCCGCCTGCCTGTGGCGGGCCCGCCGCGACCGCGCGGCACTGGGGTGGCGCGCCACGGCATTGGCACTGCTGCTGTGGGCCGGCGGCATGGCGTTCAACATGATCGACGCCTTGGGCGCCGGGCGTGCCGATTTCACCCCGCGCGCAAGCCTGTTGTTGTACGTGCTGTATGGCGTGCCCCTGGTGTTCATCCTGGCGCGGGCACGCCGCGAGCGCCTGAGCATCAGCCTGATCGACGCGGCGATGGCGGCGCTGCTGGGTGTGCTGTTCTTCGTGCACACCGCATCGTTCGCCGCCCGTGTCGAGGTCGACGCCCATGCGATGTCCAACATGCAGCGCATGTTCGACATCCAGAACCTGTGTATCGCCGCGTTCGCCGTGGTGCGATGGCTGGCCGGCGACGTGCCCGAACGGCGCAGGTTCTTCCGCGCACTGGCGCTGTACGCACTGGCCTATCTGCTGGTGGCCTACTACATCAACCACTACACCTCCGATGATGCATTCGGTGCGTTCAACGATCTGCTGATCGACGTACCTTTTCTGCTGATCGCCTGCCTGGCGCTGGACACGAGGCCGGACACAGGCACCACGGCACACCCGCGGCTAGCGAGGACGGTGCAGGCCGCCGGCCCGATCATCCTGCCATTGCTGCTGCTGGTGGTCGGCACGCTGGTGGTCGATCATGCGCGGCCGTTGGCCGTTGCCGGCTTCGTCGTAGCCACCCTTGGCTTCGGCCTGCGCAGCGTCCTGCTGCAGACCGATCTTCTGGAACGCCAGGCAGCACTGGATCAACTGGCGCGGCAGGATGGCCTGACCGGCGTGGCCAACCGCCGCGAGTTCGACGCACGGCTGACGTCCGAGTGGAATCGCGCACGGCGCAGCGGCACCGAGCTGGGCCTGCTGCTGGTGGATATCGACCACTTCAAGGCCTTCAACGACCAGCACGGCCATCCGGCCGGTGATCGTTGCCTGCAGGCGGTGGCCGGGGTGCTGAAGGCCATAGCCGGTCGCGGTGGTGACAGCGTTGCGCGTTATGGCGGTGAAGAGTTCGCCGTCATCGTGCCCGGAAGCCCGTTGTCGGGCGTGCTGGCGCTGGCCGAGCGGCTGCGCGAAGCGGTCGAAGCGCTGCCATTGCCGGAAGGCCCGGTCAGCATCAGCGTCGGCGTGGGTTACCTGCATCCGCCGGCTCTGGCCAGTGCCGATCAGTTGCTGGCAGACGCCGATGCCGGCCTGTATGCCGCCAAGCGGGCTGGCCGCAACCAGGTGATCCTGCATGCGCACGTGCTGGATGACGAGGGCAGCACGCACGGAACGATGGACTGCTGAGCAGCTCTCTGCATGCGATCACACGGGGGGCGCGACGGCTTATCGCTGCCGCAACCAGCCGGTCGGATCGAGCAGCCTCAGCCCGACCGGTGACAACGAGCGCTGCCGCAACGGCAGGTTTGCCGCCTGCACGGCCATCGCACAGCGTGCCAGTTGCCGGCGCAAGGGTGCCAGCGTGTCGTCTTCGCGGGGCCGCGCATGCCGCCATTGTGCGATGCGCAGCAGGCAGACCAGCAGGTCCAGTTCGCTGGCGGCAATGAAGGGAGAGCCGGCTGGCAGCAGATCGATCGGAGCGGCGGGGGTGGCCAGCAGCGGCAGCAGGCCGATGAAGGCGTCGCATCCCTCCTGGCCAAGCCCGAGTCCGCTCAGCTGGGCAAGGCCATCGGCCTGCAGATCGGGGTCGCGCAGCTGCCGTATCGCGCCCAGCAGCGCCTGTTCGCCGCGGCCGAACTGTCGACCGAAGGCGCGGTAGTTGACCCGGGTGGGAAACAACGGGGAACGGGAGGCCATGGTGGCTAGGGCTGTGGGTCGCGGGTTTCCACCAGCACCGGACAGGGCGCGTGGTCGATGGTCCATTGCCCGATCGAGGGTTCGAACAGGCGTTCCAGCCGGGACAGGTGGCGGTGGCCGATGACGATCAGGTCGCACTTCAGGCGCCGGGCCTGCTCGCTGATCACTTCGCCCGGGTCGCCGGAGGGAATCTGCGCGATGGCGTCGACGCCGCGTTCGCGCAGCTCGGCCAGGGCTTCGGCCAGCACCGCTTCGGCCCGCGAGCGTTGGCGGGCGGCTTCCGGGTACTCGATGCGGTCGGCTTCGCTGGCATCGGCCGCCAGCGCGAATTCGGGGTCGAGCACGCACAGCAGGTGCAGGCGGCTGTGGGGGCCGGCGATGGCGGCGGCCAGGTCCAGCACGCGCGCGTGCTGGGGGCCACCATCCAGGGCGACCAGCAGGGTATTGAACATGGATGTCTCCTTGGCAGGCCGGGGATGGTCGCCGATGTCACCGCGCGCACCCATGCCGTGCGCGTCAGTCAATGAATGCGTCGAACGCAATCCACCGTGGTTGCAAGTGCCGTAAAGTCATCTGATTTACTGGAGACTGTCATGCCCCTGCCGGACCTGAACCTGTTGCTGGCACTGGACGTGCTGATTGACGAATGCAGCGTGGCCGCCGCCGCGCGCCGGATGAACCTGAGCGCGCCGGCGATGAGCCGTACCCTGGGCCGGATCCGCACCGCGCTGGGCGACCCGGTGCTGGTGCGTGCCGGCCGCGGTCTGGCGCCCACGCCCCGCGCCCTGCAGCTGCGCGAGCAGGTCCGCGATGTGATCGAGCAGGCCCACCGCGTCTTCAACGCCGGTCGTGAAGTGGACATGCGCGTGCTCGAGCGGACCTTCAGCGTGCGTGCCAATGATGTGTTCGTCGGGGGGTTCGGCGGACGCCTGCGCGAGCTGTTCCGCCAGCAGGCGCCGCGCGCGGTGCTGCGCTTCGTGCCCGAGGGCGATACCGATGACGATGCGATGGCGCAGGGCCGGATCGACCTGTACATCAGCACGGCCGGCAAGCATGCGCCCGATACCAAGGTGCAGAACCTGTTCAGTACCTCGTTCATGGGCGCCGCGCGCGAAGATCATCCGTTGTTCGATGAGGAGATCAGCGCCGAGCGTTTTGCCGCCTGCGACCACATCGCGGTGTCGCGCCGCGGCTTGCCGCGTGGTCCGATCGACGATGATCTGGCTGCGCTGGGCCTGCAGCGGCGGGTGGCGCTGATCAGCCCGACCTTCCACGGCGCGATCTTCGCGGCGGCCGAATCGGACCTGATCCTGCCGCAGATGCCGAGCGTGATGCTGGAGCGGATCGTCAGCATGCGCCTGCCGCTGCGCCTGTTCCCGCTGCCGATCCCGGTGCGGACCGCCGCCATCGTGCAGGCCTGGCATCCACGCCTGGACAACGACGCCGCCCACCAGTGGCTGCGGCGGTCGATCAAGACCATGTGCGAAAGCGCAGGCGAGGCCCCGCGCTGACATCTGCATGCGTGCGCCTGGCGCACGCCTGGGATGCCGGTTGCGCCATTTTTCGCAGGGTACCGGCTCCCTAGACTGCGCTCCCCGGAGTTTCACTGAGCGCATTCCAATGACCCCCAATATGCCGTGCACTGCACGGATAGGTGCCCGGCGATGAGTACGCCGGCCGCCGCTGTCCCGGCCGCCGCAGCGCCCCGTCCTGCCGCCGCCCCCGGGCTCGATCGCCGCATTCTGGTCGGCCTGTGTGGCGTGCTGCTGGCGGTGCTGGTGTCGGGCTTCAACGAGAACATCACCAAGGTCGCCCTGGCCGACATCCGTGGCGCGATGGGTTTCAGCGTTGACGACGGCAGCTGGATCGTCGCCCTCTACAGCGCGATGTCGGTCAGCGCGATGGCCTTCGCACCGTGGTGTGCCGCCACCTTCTCGCTGCGCCGCTTCGCATTGGCGATGATCGGTGGCTTCATGGTGCTGGGCGTGCTGTGCCCGCTTGCCCCTAACCTGCAGGTGTTCCTGCTGCTGCGCGCGCTGCAGGGCCTGTGCGGTGGCGCGCTGCCGCCGCTGCTGATGAGCGTGGCGCTGCGCTTCCTGCCCCCGGGCATCAAGCTGTACGGCCTGGCCGGCTACGCGCTGACCGCTACCTTCGGCCCGAGCATGGGCACGCCGCTGGCCGCGTTCTGGGTCGAGCAGGTGGGCTGGCACTGGGCGTTCTGGCAGATCGTGCCGTACTGCCTGGCCGCCATGGCGATGGTCGGTTGGGGCCTGCCTCAGGACCCGCTGCGGCTGGAACGCTTCGCCCAGTTCGATGGCGTCGGCCTGCTGCTGGGCCTGCCGGCGCTGGTGCTGCTGGTGCTGGGCCTGGTGCAGGGCCCGCGGCTGAACTGGTTCGACTCGCCGATGATCACGCTGATGATCGGTGGCGGTGCCGGCCTGATGGTGCTGTTCATGATCAATGAATGGTTCCATCCGCTGCCGTTCTTCAAGCTGCAGCTGCTGGCCAACCGCAATCTCAGCTACTCGCTGGTGACGCTGGGCGGCGTGCTGTTCGTGCTGCTGGCAGTGATCTCGATCCCGTCCGGGTTCCTGGCCAGCGTGCAGGGCTACCGGCCGCTGCAGACCGCACCGATGCTGCTGTGGGTGGCGCTGCCGCAGGTGATCGCGCTGCCGCTGGTGGCGGCGCTGCTGAACATCCGCGCGGTGGACTGCCGCTGGGTGCAGGCCACGGGCCTGGCGATGCTGGCGCTGGCCTGCTGGCTGGGCTCGCACCTGGACGTGGCCTGGATCCGCGACAACTTCCTGTGGGTGCAGCTGCTGCAGGTGTTCGCGCAACCGATGGCGGTGCTGCCGCTGCTGATGCTGGCCACCGGCGGCCTGGCGCCGCAGGACGGCCCGTTCGCCTCGGCCTGGTTCAACACGGTCAAGGGCTTCGCTGCCGTGCTCGCCGGTGGCGTGCTGGATGCCGTCGCCCAGGGCCGCCGTCATTTCCATTCCACCGTGCTGGTCGACCGCCTTGGCGAGCAACCGTGGCTGGCCGATGGCCCGCAGCTGGGCGCGCGCCTGCATGCACAGGTGCAGGCGCTGACTTCGGCCGACCTGTACTGGGTGGTCGCACTGGTGGCGCTGGCCTTCATTCCCCTCATTGCCTGGATGCCCACCCGCATCCATCCGCCACGTGCCGTGGCCTGAACCTTTCGCAGGAACCCCCTCATGACGATCAATCGAACCACCCTCAACACCGGCCTGGGCCTGGGCGTGCTGGCCCTGGCCGTCGGCGCGTGGCTGCTGCTGCGCGATGGCGGCCACCAGACCACCAACAATGCGTACGTGGTGGCCGACTACACCCTGGTAGCGCCGAAGATTCCCGGCTTCGTCAGTGCCGTGGAAGTCGAGGACAACCAGTCGGTGAAGGCCGGTGATGTGCTGGCCCGCATCGACGACCGCGACTACCAGGTCGCCCTGCAGGCGGCCCGTGCCGACCTCGCCAATGCCCGTGCACAGCTGGCCAATGCGCAGGCCGCACTGGCCCAGCAGGACTCGTTGATCGCGCAGGCCAGGGCCAGTGTCGATGTCAGCCGTTCCGAACTGACCCTGGCCAGTGCCGACCAGCAGCGTTACCGCGAACTGGCCCGTGACGGCGCCGGTACCGTGCAGAACGCGCAGCAGGCGCAGTCGAAGCAGGCCGTGGCCAGTGCGCATCTGCAGCAGGGCCAGGCCGCGCTGTCGACCGCACGCCAGCGCACCGACATCCTCAGCGCGGGCGTGCAGGCTGCACAGGCGGCGGTGCAGCGTGCGGAAGCGGCGCAGGCACGCGCCGAACTGGATCTGTCGCACACCGTGCTGCGCGCACCGATCGATGGCATGGTCGGTCGCCGCGCGGTGCGCGTGGGTGCCTACCTGACGCCGGGTACGCCGGTGGCCGCGGTGGTGCCGCTGAAGCGCGCCTTCGTGGTCGCCAACTTCCAGGAAACGCAGATGACCCGCATGCAGGCCGGCCAGCAGGTCGAACTGAAGGTGGACGTATTCCCGGGCAAGCCGCTGCGCGGGCACATCGACAGCATTGCACCAGCCACCGGCGTCACCTTTGCTGCCGTCGCACCAGAGAACGCCACCGGCAACTTCACCAAGGTGGTGCAGCGCATTCCGGTGAAGATCGTGCTGGAGCCGGGCCAGCCGCTGCTGGACCAGCTGCGTGCCGGCATGTCGGTGGAAGCCAGCGTTGACCTGGGCAGCCGCGCGCGCGCGCAGAGCGTGCAGCACAGTCCGGGCCACAAGAGCGGGGAGGGCGCATGAGCGCAGTCACCGTGTTCCGCACCTTCGTTGCGGCCAGCCTGTGCACGGCCCTGGCTGCCTGCACGATGGGGCCGGACTTCGTACGCCCGCAGGCGGAACTGCCCAGCCACTGGCAGGGTGAGGCCGTCGCCGGCAACGCCATCGACCAGGACGCGGCCTGGTGGGCCGGTTTCGACGATCCGCTGCTGGGGCAGCTGGCCAACCAGGTGCTGGCGGCCAACCTGGACCTGCAGCTGGCGGCCAACCGCGTGCAGCAGAGCCGTGCTGCACGCGGCATCACCGCCGCCGATCGCCTGCCCAGCGTCAGCGCGAGCGCCAGTGGCGTGCGTGCACGCAACAGCGAGGTGGGCCTGAATGATCCGTCCGGCAACGGCGGCCGTGATGACTACGGGCTGTTCCAGGCCGGTATCGGCCTGAGCTGGGAACTGGACCTGTGGGGCCGCGTGCGGCGGCAGGTGGAAGCGGCCGACGCGCGCGTGCAGATGGCCGAGGAGGATGCACATGCAGTGCGCATCGCGCTGCTGGCGGAAACCGCGCGTGATTACCTGCAGCTGCGCGCGACGCGGCAGCTGCTGGCGATCACCGAGGACAACCTCAGCATCGCCCACGACATCAAGCGCCTGACCGAAGCACGCCAACGCCAGGGTGTGGCCAGCACGCTGCAGGTGTCCAGCGCGGCCGCGCAGGTGGCATCGCTGCAGGCACGCATCGCGCCGTTGCGGCATCGCGAATCGCAGCTGCGCAATGCGCTGGCGTTCCTGCTGGCGCAGCCGCCGCAGGCGCTGGACGCGCAGCTGCAGGATGCACGCCGTGACTGGCCGGCGTTGCCGGCCGTAGCGGTGGGGCTGCCCAGTGAACTGGCCGAGCGTCGCCCGGACATCCGTCGTGCCGAAGCGGCACTGCATGCGGCAACGGCAGGCATCGGCGTGGCCAAGGCCAGTTTCCTGCCGCGCATCACCTTGAATGGCGACGCCGGCTTCCAGGCCAAGCAGCTGGATGATCTGGATGGCTGGAACGCGCACCGTTTCAGCATCGGTCCGTCGATCAGCCTACCGATCTTCCAGGGCGGACGGCTGAAGGCCAATCTCGCGCTGAGCAGGCTGCAGCAGCAACAGTCGGCCCTGCAGTTCCGCCGTACCGTGCTGCAGGCATGGCACGAAGTGGATGACGCCATGGATGGCTACAGTGCCGAGCAGCAGCGCACGGTGCAGCTGCACGTGGCGGTGGATGAGAGCGAGACGGCACTGGGGGCGGCGCGCCGGCAGTACCAGGCCGGCGTGGTCGACATGCTGGACGTGCTGACCACCCAGCGCATCGCACTGGACAACCAGGCCGCGCTGGCCAACAGCCAGGCCACCGCCGCGATCGCGCGTGTAGAGCTGTACCGCGCGCTGGGTGGTGGCTGGTAGTGCCGGCCGCTGGCCGGCATTTTCACGGGGGGTGTGGATGCCGGCCAGCGGCCGGCACTACCTCGCGTCCCGGTAGTTGCCAACCAAGGTTGGCACCTACCAGAGCAGGGCCTCAACGCACGTCGCGCAGTTCCCAGTGGCTGCCGGCCAGCAGGCGCAGGCGCTGCTTGAACACGTCACTGTCGATGCGGGTGGTGGCGACCAGGTTGATGCGCAGGTCCTTCTGCTCGCCGGTCACGGTGGCGTCCGGATCGGTCACGCCCCACTGCGGTTCCACCGCGTCCGGGTCGGGCTGCTTGGCCTTCCAGCGCTCGAACAGCGTGCCGCTGCGCAGGGCATCCTGCAGCTCTTCGGCGAAACCGGCGGCGCCCTGCGAGTGGAAGGACAGGTCAGGGTCATTGCCACGGGCCTTGGACGGGTCGGGCAGGCTGATGTGGTACTGCGCAGGCATGGAGTTCTCCTTGAAGTGCGGCAAGACTGGCACAACCGCAGTGGAATCGATGTGCAGATTCCGGCCGTGGCCAGCCCTCATTCGAACCGATGCGGCCCATCGGCGAAGCCTACGGTGACCGCGCCCTTGCCGACGTTGACCATGCCGGTCAGGCTCATCACCGATTCGTACACGGTCACGCCATGGGTGGCGCAGACCTCTTTCAGCTGTGCGTAGCCGGGCAGGGCACGCAGCTCGTCCAGTTCTCCGCCGTAGCTGACGCACACCGTCGGCGTCATCAGTCCGGCACGTACGCGCTGGCCGACCACCGCGAACAGCTTCTGCACGGCATTGTCGAAGCCCTTGATCTTGGCTACCGGCCCGGTTTCGCCGCGGTAGCCGTGCAGCACCGGCTTGATGTCCAGCGCGCTGCCCAGCGCCGCACTGAGCAGGCCGACACTGCGGTCGCCCTTGTGCCGTGCGCGCGCACGCATGTAGTACAGGTCACGGGTGACCATGTAGCCGTGCACGTTGCCGGCCAGTTCCTCCAGCCGCTCGCGGATCTGCTGCACGCTGGCGTTGCTCTCGCGCAGGCGCACGGCTTCCACCGCCGTAACCGCCTGCGCGGCGAACAGGTTCTGGGTATCGAGCACGCGCAGCGCGAACGGTGAGTTGTAGCCTGCCGCCTGGCGCACCGGCTTGTAGTCGTTGAGGATGGCGAAGCTGGCCTGCAGCGCGTTGTCATGGATCGGGCTGCGGGTCTTGGTGATGGTCATGCAGAACACGTGGTCGTAATCGATCACCAGCTGCTGCAGGAACAGGTCGCGGATCTGGTTGACGCTGAAGGGAATGGTTTCCGCCTCGGCGCCGTGTTCGGCCACGTGCGCGTGCAGGAAGCTCAGCGTGGCCTGCTCATCGCGGTGATCGGCCAGCACGGCTTCGCCGATGCGGACGGTGATCGGCAGCAGCACGATGTTGTGCTCGGCAATGAAGTCCTGCGGCAGGTCGCAGGCCGAGTCGACGACGATTCCGATGCGCATCCGCGGCTCCCCCTCCAGGGCGGTTGTAGGTTCGGAAACGTGAAATCTATCTCAAAACCAGAGCCCGCGCCCGAGGGAAAGGCGCCACCCCTGTTCAGCGATCGCGCTGTACCGCCACCGGCAGGCTGTCCAGGCGTTGCCATTCGGGCTGCTGCAGCAGGGCGGGATCGGCCAGCACGGCCGCCATCAGCGGATGGGCGTCGTTGCCCCAGAACAGTTCCTGGTCGATGGCCAGGGTCGGGACCCCGAACACCCCGGCGCCGATTGCGGCCTCGGTGTTGCGCCGCAGCTGTTCCTTGACCGCCGGGGCGGCGATGGCGCTGGCGACATCCTCGATGCCCAGCTGCGCACCCGGTTCGCGCAGGGCCTCGGCGCTGTCACCGGCATGGCCGTCGCGCCAGATCCAGTCGAACAGCACGTCCACCGCCTGTGCGCTGGCTCCGGCGGCCAGGCACAGGCGCAGCGCCGACAACGGATTGAACGGATGGCCGGGCGGGAAGCGCATCGGCGTGCCCTCGGCCTGCGCGGTCCATTGCAGCTGGCGGTACATGAAACGGCGCTTGGCCGGAATCTCGGCCGGCCCGAGATTGCCCAGGTGATGCAGCACCGCGCCGAAGGCGATCGGCACGGTCTGGATCTGCGCGAACTGCGGCAACTGTTTCAGCTTCTGCCAGTGCAGGTAGGAGTAGGGCGAGACGAAGTCGAAGTACCAGCGCAGGGTGGCCATGGTGGTGTCCTTCAATGCGGTCAGGGCTGCGCATTGCGCTGCAGGTAGCGATCACGCAGGTCGGTCTGGCGCGAGCGCATCGGCATCGCACGCCCGCCCAGCCAGACCTGTTCGGCATAGTGCGCCACGTCCAGCGGGTCGCCTTCCCACAGCACCAGGTCGGCGCGCTTGCCGGGCTCGATGCTGCCGATCTGGTCGGCCACGCCGAACGCCTGTGCGGGTACCCGGGTCAGCCCGGCCAGACCGTCAGCCCAGGGCAGGCCGTTGGCCACTGCATTGCCAGCCAGCTGGCGCATCTTGCGCGCATTGTGGGTGGCGTCGCCGCGCTGCACGAACGACACCGGCACGCCTGCACGCTGCAGGCGTGCGGCGGTTTCCAGAGTGGCACCGATCTGGTCGAAGCTGGCTGGCAGGTTGGCCAGCACGTCGACGAATACCGGCACGTGCGCAGCGGCCAGCTCCGGCGCGACCTGCCAGGCTTCGCTGGCACCGGCAATGGCGATCTTCACCTTCTCGCGTGTGGCCCAGCGCAGCAGCTGGCGGATGTCCGAGGCACGATCCACCTCCACCACGATGCGGCCCTGGCCGGCCAGGTAGCGACTGAGTGTGCGGCGCCCGGCCGGGGTCAGCAGCGCGTGCGGCGAGTCTGCAGCCACCTGGCCGCGTGCTTCGTCGACCATCTGTTGCAGCAGCATCCATTGCGCGGCGCGCGAATGGCCGGTCAGTTCGGAGGCGGCCGCGCCGATGCGCAGGAACAGGGCACGCGGGCCGATCGGGTCGGCGCTGCCGTCCAGCCGCATCACGCCGCCCTGGCCGGCCACGAAACCACCACCGGTGGCGGCCCCCAATGCAGTGAAGCCGATGCCTTCCAGGCGCGTGACCGGAATCAGCACCGAGGCCGGGTTGTAGGCGAGGGTGACGTCGAATTCCGGGCGCAGCGGCTGCTCACCGAGCTTCAACGAACTGTCCACCGTGCTCGATTCACCCGAGACCTCTTCGATGCCGGTTTCGGTGATGCCACCGAACAGGGCCGGGGTCAGCGGCCTGCCATTGGCTTCGACCACGGTCGCCCCGGCCGGCGCGGACAGGTCAGGGCCGACCGCGCGGATGATGCCACCCTGGACCAGCACGTCGGCGTTGTGCAGGCTGCCGCGTGCGCTGGCCGTGTGCACCGTTGCGTTGCGCACCAGCAGGTCCTGTGCCTGTGCGGATGCGGAGATGCAGGCCAGCACCATGACAGTAGCGCCGAACCATGCTCGGCTGCCCTTCGCGGCAGACTGCGTCAACTGCTTGAGCACCACCATCAGCGCACCTCCTGGCCAAGCTGGAAATCAGAACGCGGCGTCGCTGCCGGTGCACTGCGGTCGTACAACCTGCGGCCATCAATGAAGACCTGCTCGGCCAGCGCGTAGGAACTGAAAGGGTTGCCGTTCCAGACCACCACGTCGGCCATCTTGCCGGCCTCCAGGGTGCCGGTCTGGCCTTCAATGCCCAGCGCCTTGGCGGCGTTGGCGGTCATCCAGGTGATGGCGTGTTCGGGCGTGATCTCCGGCATGCGCGCGCGGCGCGCGGACGCCATCACCTTGGCTGCTTCCTGGTTCAGGCGCTGGATGCCCTCGGGTGAATCGGAGTGGACGATGGCGCAGCTGTTCTTCGGCCGGTCGACCAGCGCGATGTTCTCCGGAATGCCGTCGAAGGCTTCCATCTTGAAGCCCCACCAGTCGGCCCACAGCGCACCGCAGACGCCGTCGGCGGCCAGCCTGTCGGCCAGCTTGTAGGCCTCCACGCCGTGGTGGAAGGCGGCTACCTTGAAGCCGAATTCCTTGGCCAGATCGAGCATGGTGGCCATCTCGTCGGCGCGGTAGCAGTGGATGTGCACGCGGATGTCGCCTTCGATCGCGCCGGCCAGCGTGTCCAGCTTGAGATCGCGCTTGCCGCCGGCATCACCGGCGCTGTCGCCCTTGTCGCTGCCGAACCAGCTCTTGCGCTTGGCCGGCTTGGGTTTGTTCTTGGCGATGTAGTCGGCGGCATCGATGAAGGCGGCACGATAGCCGGCCACGTTGCCCATGCGCGTGGCCGGGGTCACGCCCTTGCCCTCGCCATAGACCCGCTTGGGGTTCTCGCCGCAGGCCATTTTCAGGCCCCACGGCGCACCGGGGAACTTCATCGCCTGGTAGGTGATGGCCGGGACGTTCTTCAGCGTCACGCCGCGGCCACCGACAAGGTTGGCCGAGCCCGGCAGCACCTGCATGCTGGTCACGCCGCCGGCCAGCGCGGTGGCGAAGCCCGGGTCCTGCGGCCACACCGAGTGTTCGGCCCAGACGTTGGCGGTGACCGGTGCGGTCATCTCGTTGCCGTCGCTGTGCGCACCGACACCCGGGCTGGGATACACGCCCAGGTGCGAATGCACGTCGATCAGGCCCGGAGTGACCCACTTGCCCTGTGCATCAATGCGGGTGACGCCCGCATCGGCCTGCAGCTGGCGGCCGACGGCAACGATGCGGCCGTCGCGCAGCAGCACATCGGCGTTGTCCAGGCGCTGGCCGGTACCGGTCAGCACGGTGGCGTTCTGGATCAGTACCGGCGCATCGGGATGGGCCTGGTAGGTGCTGGGGTAGGGATCGGCGACGAAGCGCGAGGCGCCCACCGCCGGAGCCGTGCTCAATGAAAGCAGCGCCAGGGCCACCCCGGCGCGCAACAACGTCGATGCCATGCAGTTCCCCTTGCAACCTGGTCCAACCGCCGACGCTAGCCCGGTGGTGGCGGGCTTGCCAAGTGACCTTCTTCACAGGACGGTCGACGGCGGCTCGACTGCACCGGCCGGGTGGCCGAAAATACCCGGTCCCCCGCCGTACCGGACCGCCCATGAAAAGCAAGCAGGAAATCGTCGACAACTGGCTGCCCCGGTATACCGGCGTGCCTCTGGACCAGTTCGGCCAGCACATCCTGCTGACCAACTTCGGCGGCTACCTGCATACCTTTTCCGAGCTGACCGGTGCGCCGGTCATCGGCCTGGACCGGCCGATGGCAAGCGCCACGATCGACGGCATCACCATGATCAACTTCGGCATGGGCAGCCCCAATGCCGCGATCATCATGGACCTGCTGTCGGCGGTGATGCCCAAGGCGGTGCTGTTCCTGGGCAAGTGCGGTGGCCTCAAGCGCAAGAACCAGCTGGGCGACCTGGTGCTGCCGATCGCTGCGATCCGTGGCGAGGGTACCTCGGGAGACTACCTGCCGCCGGAAGTGCCGGCGTTGCCGGCGTTCGCGCTGCAGCGTGCGGTCTCGACCATGATCCGCGACCTCGGCCACGACTACTGGACCGGTACCGTCTACACCACCAACCGCCGGGTCTGGGAGCACGACGAGGCCTTCAAGGAGCGGCTGCGGGCGATGCGCTGCATGGCCATCGACATGGAAACCGCCACCGTGTTCGCCGCCGGCTTCGCCAACCACATCCCCAGCGGTGCGCTGCTGCTGGTGTCGGACCAGCCGATGATCCCCGATGGGGTCAAGACCGAAGCCTCCGATGCAAAGGTCAGCTCCCAGTTCGTGGAAAACCATATCCAGATCGGTATCGAGGCGCTTAAGCTTATCCGGCGCAACGGCAAGTCGGTCCGCCACCTGCGCTTCGACGAATGATGATGATGGCCTGGCGCGGCGCGCCGGCCCTGGGGAGTAGGTGATGGACGTTGCCGCGCAAGTGGTGGAATTCTGGAAGGAGGCGGGCCCTGCGAAGTGGTTCGCCCGCGACGACGCGTTCGACGCGCAGTTCCGCCAGTTGTTTCTGGATGAGCATTTCGCCGCCGCTTCGCGCGCGCGCGAACATTGGCTGGGCAGTGCCGAAGGGGCGCTGGCCCTGATGCTGCTGCTCGACCAGTTCCCGCGCAACTGCTTCCGGGGTACTGCCCATTCCTACGCCACCGATGGCCTGGCCCGGCATTACGCCATGCGCGCCATCGAGGAAGGCCTGGACCTGCAGCTGGTGCCGAAGCTGCGCGCCTTCATCTACCTGCCGTTCGAGCACTCCGAGGATCCGCTGGACCAGGACCGCTCGGTGGCGATGTTCGACGTGCTGGGTGACAAGGAATACCTGCAGTACGCCGAACTGCACCGCGACATCATCCGCCGCTTCGGTCGTTTCCCGCATCGCAATGCCGTGCTCGGTCGCTTCCCCACGGCGGAAGAACTGGATTACCTGGCCGAAGGCGGGTTCGCCGGCTAAGAAAAAGGGGACGGAGGGGATTAAGTCGTTTGTGCCATAAACGACTTAATCCCCTCCATCCCCTTTTTCAGTGCCGATCAGTACTTCGGCACGCCGTTGTCCACCTCTTCCGACCAGGCGTTGATGCCGCCGGTGACGTTGAACACCTTGGTGAAGCCCAGTGCACGGAACTGCTCGGCAGCCTGTGCGCTGCGGCCGCCGTGGTGGCACATGAAGGCCAGTGCGGTGTCCTTGGGCAGGGCCTCCAGCTGCGCACGGCCGTTGCCGTCGAAGCTCTTGAACGGCACGCCCACGGCGGCGATCTCGCGCTCGTCGGCCGGGCGCACGTCCACCAGGGTGATGTTGCCGGCACGCACCAGGTCATCGGCATCACGCACGCTGATTTCCTGCACCGGCTTGGGTGCGTTCGGATTGTCGATGGCCAGGCCCTTGCCGCGGATGTCGTCCACCCAGTCGATGGTGATGCCGTTGGCGCGACGCGCGCTGGCCAGGTCGAACTGCACGCGCAGGCCGTTGGACTCGGCAGCGATCGCGCCTTCGTCGTGCGGGGCCAGCTGGAAGTTCGGCTGGAAGCCGGCGTCGATGCTCAGCTGCAGGGCAGCGCCCGGGGCATCGGCCAGCGCGCCCTTGAGCATTTCCACGGCGGCCGGGGTCACGGTGATGCTCGGCGGGGTGCGGTCCGGTGCGGCCAGGCCCAGCACGCTGCTCAGCTCGCCGCTGGCGGCCATCTGCAGCACGATGTCGCTGCCACCGACCAGTTCGCCGTCGATGTACAGCTGCGGGATGGTCGGCCAGTCGCCGTAGGCCTTGATGCCTTCACGGATTTCCTGGTCGGCCAGCACGTTGACGTGGGCGAACTCGACGCCGAGGTCCTGCAGGGCGCCCACGGCCTTGGCCGAGAAACCGCACTGCGGCATCGACGGCTGGCCCTTCATGAACAGCACGACGCGGTTGGCGTTGAGGATGGATTCGATGCGCGAACGCAGGGCGGGATCGAGGGACATGGACGTCGGGTTTCCGGGAATTCGAATCATCAATTCTACCCCTCATGGCATCATGGGGGATGAGCAACGCAGGAACATTGCATCGCATCCCGACCCGGCCCTGGCGCTGGCTGCCTTGGCTGGTGGCGTCGCAGTTGGCCGTGATCCTGGTATGGGTACTGGCAGGCTGGCACTGGGGCCTGCCGCTGATGGTGGCCAGCCACGCGCTGTTCATGGTGCCGATATTCCTGCCCAACAGCCGCTTCTACGCACCGGTGCTGAGCCGGTTGCCAGAGGCCGGCAACAGCGTCTGGCTGACGATCGATGACGGCCCCGGCCCGGAAACCCGCGCCGTGCTCGACCTGCTGGACCGCCACCAGGCGCGGGCCACCTTCTTCCTGGTGGGGGAACGTGCGCTGGCACAGCCGGAACTGGTGCAGGAGATCCTGCGCCGCGGCCACGACCTGGGCAACCACAGCCACAGCCACCCACAGGCGCGCTTCTGGCGTCTGGGCCCGGCGGCGATGCGGGCGGAGATCGAGGGCTGCCAGCATGCACTGCAGGCCCTGAGCGGGCATCCAGTGCGCTGGTACCGCTCGGTGGTGGGCATGACCAATCCGTTCGTGGCACCGGTGTTGAAGGCGCTGGGCCTGGTGCGCGTGGGCTGGAGTGCCCGGGGCTACGACGGCGTCGGCTGCACGCCGGAGGGCGTGCTGTCGCGGCTGTTGCCTGACCTGCAACCCGGCGCCATCGTGCTGCTGCATGAGGGCGCCGCCCACGGTCACAATCGGGTGATCATCGAACGCGTTCTGCAGGCGCTGGACGAGCGGGGGCTGAAGGCGCGGCTGCCGGTCCTGTAAACCAGGCTTCTGGCCGCTTGGGGCAGCCGGGCGTGGGCTCGCCCCTACAGGAGTGGTCGCGAGGCCATCCACGCATGGCGTGGATCTACCGCAACAGCACAGCCGAGCGTGGGTTCGGCCCTACAACGCGCGGCGTTTGGCCACCAGCAGCCAGCTGTTGAAGGGGGTACGCCCGTGCAGCGGGCGGGGTGCGGTCACCTGCAATCCAGCTTCGGCAAGCGTTGTCTGCAATACCTGCGGATCGGGGTAGTGGCGCGGTCGCGTGCCCATCCAGCCGACCAGCCAGGCCAGCCGGTCCGCCACCCGCGTGGTGCGGTCGCGGCCATCGCCGGTGGCCAGCGGCGTGCGCAGCAGCAGGCGGCCGCCGCGGGCCACCTGCGCGCTGGCCGCGCGCAGGAGTGCCTGCTGTGGGCCCGCGTCCAGGTACTGCAGCACGTCCAGCAGCAGGACGTGCCCGGCCTGCGCCGGCAGCGGCGCCTGCACATCCACGCAATCGAAGCGCACGTCATGCAGGTCGGCGGCAGCACGCTTCGCGCGGGTGATCTTGCCGGCATCCACGTCCACGCCAAGGTAGCGCTGGGTACCGCCGCGCTGGCGCAGTACATGGGCGAACAGGCCCAGCCCGCAGCCCAGGTCCAGCACCGGCTGCCCATCGTCAGGCAGATGCTGCAGCACGCCGTCGTACAGCGGATCGCTGCCGAGCTTGCCACGGGTGTAGTAGTAGTCGCGGCGGCTGCCCCAGGCCTGCGCCGGGCGGAAGGCCTCGGCAATCAAGCGGGCCTGCGGGGCCGTCAGGGGAGTGCAGGGCAGGGGCGGGCCGTTCCGTGGCGTGCAGTCCATCGCCTCAGTCCGTGCCGCCGAGCAGGTGCGCGGCCACCGGAAGGGCGCGTGCGCTCCACAGCGCGTACATCCGCGCCGAAGGGTGCAGGCCATCCTCGGCGATCATCGTCGGGTCTTCGCCCTGTGCGCGGCTGATATCGGTGATGTCGACGAAGGCCACGCCCTGCTGGGTGCTGATCACCTCGGCTGCCACGTTGAACTCGTCGGTCTCGATCTCGATCGCGGCCAGGTCGCGGCCACTGCCTGCGCCGAACGGGGTCGCGCCCCAATCGGGGAAGGACAGCACCAGCACGCGTCCGGCATCACCGCCAGCGAAGCCGATCGCCCGCTGCAGAAGCGCCTGGAACTGGCTGCGGTATTCGTCCAGCGGACGCCCGCGGTACTGGTTGTTGACGCCGATCAGCAGGCTGACGAAATCGAACGGCCCCTGCGGCGCAGCCGCATCGATGCCCGCATCGAGTTCGTCGGTGGTCCAGCCGGTGGTCGCAATGGTCTGCGGATCGGACAGCTCAATGCCCTGCGCACGCAGCGTGGCGGCCAGCTGGTGCGGCCAGCGGCCTTCGACTGCAACCGCTTCACCGATGGTGTACGAATCGCCCAGCGCCAGGTAGGACAGCGCCACGCTCAGGCCACCGAACGGCGCGGCTTCAGCGGCACGACCTTGGTCGCGTCCTCGGCACGCCGCGCCAGCACGCGGTCGATGCGCGCGAACACATCGCGCATCACCGAGGCCTCCGGCATCAGGGTCACGCGGAAATGATGGCGGTAGGGCACGTTGAAGCTCGAGCCCGGCACCACCAGCACGCCTTCGTTGTTCATCAGGTCCAGCGCGAAGCTGTGGTCGTCGAAGCCCTTCGCAGCGGCGCCGACCACGGCCGGGAACGCGTACAGCGCGCCGGCCGGTGCGACCAGCGACAGGTGCTCGCTGGCTTCGCAGGCCTCGATGACCGCGCGGCGGGTTTCATACAGGCGGCCGCCCGGCGTGCACAGTTCGGAAATGGTGTCCGGACCGTTCACTGCGGCCTCGATGGCGTACTGGCCCGGCACGTTGGCGCACAGGCGCAGCGCGCCCAACAGGTCCAGTGCCGCGCGGAAGTCACCCAGGCGGGCATCGTCGCCGCTGAGGTGGGCCCAGCCCACGCGCCAGCCGCAGGCGCGGTGCACCTTGCTCAGGCCGCTGAAGGTCAGGCACGGATGATCACCGGCCAGCGGCGCGACCGGCTGGAACACCGCGTCGTCGTACAGGATCTGGTCGTAGATCTCGTCGACCAGCAGCAACAGGTTGTGGCGGCGTGCGATCTCGACCACGCGCTCCAGCAGTTCGCGCGGGTAGCTGGCGCCGCTGGGGTTGTTCGGATTGATCAGCACGATGGCGCGGGTGCGCGAGGACACCAGCGTCTCGATCTCGCTCGGGTCCGGCTGGAAGCCGTTCTCCGGTGCGCAGCGGTAGTACACCGGACGGCCATCGTTGAGGATGGTCGAGGCCGACCACAGCGGGTAGTCGGGCGAGGGCACCAGCACTTCATCGCCCGGGTTGAGCAACGCACGCAGCGACAGGTCGATCAGTTCGCTGACGCCGTTGCCGAGGAAGACACGGTCCGGGTGCGCATCGGGCGCGCCACGGCGGGCGTAGTAGCTGGCGATGGCTTCACGTGCCACCGGCAGGCCCTGCTGGTGCGTGTACGGGTCGGTGCGGCCCATGTCGTCAGCAATCGCACGCTGCAGGTGCTCCGGCGCGCGGAAGCCGAAAGCGCCCGGATTGCCGATGTTGAGCTTGATCAGCTTGCGGCCCTGCGCCTCCAGCTCCCGGGCTCGCCGCGCCAGTTCTCCGCGGATTTCGTAGCGCACTTCGGAAAGGCGCTCGCGGATGGCCAGGGGCTTGGGCGAGTTGGTGGACATGGGAGCTGGGCCGTCAAAGGGCATGGGGCTTCCATCCTACCGGAATTGCTGCAATGCATGGCAAGGGCGCCGGGCCCGTCATTGCTGGGCTGGCAGGGCGCCGGCACAGGTAGAATGGCGGCGATGACCCAGACCCCCGATTTCATCGCCCTGCAGACCATTGGCTGGCCCTGGCCGGGCCCGGCGCAGCAGGCCGACTGGCAGGCCGCGATGGCCGCACATCCGCAGGCCCGCCCGGCACGGGTGATCGAACAGCACCGCACCCACTACGTGGTGGCCGATGGCCCGGATGCGTCGATCAAGGCCGAGTCGCTGCCGGAATGGCAGCGCCCGCGCTTCCCCAGCCATGAACGGCCGGCGGTGGGCGACTGGGTGCTGCTTGACGGCATCCGCATCGTCGCGCTGCTGCCGCGGCGTACCGCGATCAAGCGCGGTGCGGCCGGCGAGCATTACCACCAGCAGGTGATCGCGGCCAACATCGATACGGTGTTCATCGTCTGTGGCCTGGATGCCGACTTCAATCCGAGGCGCATCGAACGCTACCTGCTGCTGGTCGGCGGTGGTGGTGCCGAACCGGTGGTGGTGCTGACCAAGGCCGACCAGACCGAGTACAGCGAAGACGCGCTGGCGGTGCTGGAAGAGCTGGAGATGCAGGGTATCGCGCTGCATGCGATCAACGGCCTGGATGCGGACAGCGTGGCGGTGCTGCAGCCGTGGCTGAGCCCGGGCCGCACGGTGGTGCTGGTGGGCTCGTCCGGTGCCGGCAAATCCACGCTGACCAACACCCTGCTGGGCGAGCAGCGGATGAAGACCAACGCGGTGCGCGCCAACGATTCGCGCGGACGCCACACCACCACGCACCGCGCGCTGATGCCGCTGCCGACCGGCGCCTGCCTGATCGACACCCCCGGCATGCGCGAGCTGAAGCCGACCGGTGAAGAGACGCTGTCCGAAGGCGGCTTCGCCGATATCGAAGCGCTGGCCGCACAGTGCCGTTTCAACGACTGCAAGCACCAGCAGGAACCGGGCTGTGCCGTACGCGCAGCGATCGACGCAGGTGAGATCGAAGAGAGCCGGCTGCTCAACTACTTCAAGCTGAAGGAAGAAGTGGCCGCCGCCGCCGCCAAGCTGGCGGTCCGCCAGGCCGAGACCGCGCAGGAGCGTGGCGGCAAGAAGGGCAAGGGCCAGCAGTTCCGCCCGGCCGGCAAGCCGCGTAGGCGCTGATCGGTACCGCGGGGTCGGATCCCATTGCACCGCAATGGGCGCTGACCCCTGCAATGAACCTGCCTCTGTCTGCTTCGGGCGGGTGCCAACTGCCCGCTCCTGATAGGTGCCAACCCTGGTTGGCACGGACGTGTCCGAAGCCCGCCTTCGGCGGATGCCAACCAAGATTGGCACCTACCAACGCGCGGGCAGGGC
This sequence comes from Stenotrophomonas sp. PE591, assembly GCF_018320795.1. Lineage (NCBI taxonomy): Bacteria > Pseudomonadati > Pseudomonadota > Gammaproteobacteria > Lysobacterales > Lysobacteraceae > Stenotrophomonas > Stenotrophomonas sp. PE591. The sequence continues at coordinate 12,686 of NZ_JAAOKO010000009.1, read as the reverse complement.
GCTATAGTCCGCGCATGGAACCGACTGCGACGCTGGACCGTGACGTGGCCCACCATGCAGCGCTCGATGCGCGCCTGGTCGAGGCCGTGGGAGGCATCCGCCTGCTGGGCCTGACCAGTTGGCCGGCAACGGTGCAGGCACCGTTCCTGGACAGCGTGGCACGTGGTCAGCCGGTGCTGCCGAAGGTGGATTACCCACGGCTGGACTTCAGCGAAGAACGTCGCGCGCTGGCCGCGATCGCCGCCGACTGCGACGACAGCCACCCACTGGGCCACTACGTGCGGCAGTCGGCGCAGAGCTGGGACCTGGCCGCGCAGCTGCTGGAAGGGCTGGGCACCGCCGCCGTCGATACCTGTTCGGTGCAGCTGTTCGGCGCACCCGAGCAGCCGCTGCCGGGCAATGGCCCGAGCACGCGCGAAGCAGCGCGCCACTTCATCCAGATTGCCGCCGAACTGGACCACGAACTGCTGGCGCCGGAAGAGCAGGTGCCGGTCTCGGCCATCGCGCTGCAGCTGCAGCTGCAGAACGACCTGGACGCCTTCTTCGAATCGCGCATCATCCAGGTACAGCTCGACCCGGAACTGGTGTCCAAAGCAGCTGCCGGCCCGACCCGCATCCGCCTGCGCACCAGTGCGCGCTTCAGTGCCTACGACCGCGCGCAGCTGTTCCACCACGAAGCGCTGGTGCATTCGCTGACCGCATTGAACGGCCGCGAACAGCCGGTGCTGCCCAGCCTGGCATTGTCCTCGCCACGGGTGACCGCCACCCAGGAAGGTCTGGCCACCTTCGCCGAGCAGATCACCGGCAGCATCGACATCGAGCGCCTCAAGCGCATCAGCCTGCGTACCGAAGCGATTGCGATGGCACGCGAAGGCGCCGATTTCATCGAAGTGTTCCGCTATTTCTGCGACGCCGGACAGAACGTGGAGGAGAGCTTCGCCTCGGCACAGCGCGTGTTCCGCGGCGTGCCGCCGAGTGGCGGCCTGGCCTTCACCAAGGACACGGTGTACCTGCGCGGCCTGGTGTCGGTGCACACCTTCTTCCGCCACATGCTGGCCGAGGACCGCCTGCAGGTCTGCCGCTGGTTGTTCGCCGGCAAGATGAGCCTGACCGATGCGATCGCGTTCGCGCCGTTGTTCGAGGCGGGGGTGCTGAAGCCTCCGCGCTGGCTGCCGCACTGGGTGAGCCGGGCGAACGGCCTGGCCGGCATGCTGGCGTTCTCGCTGTTTGCCAACCGGATACGGATGGACCAGCTGGCGCCGGAATGAAAGGCGTTGGCGGATCCTCCAGCGCCTGCCTGCTATCGGTGGGGAGGAGGCGGGGCACCCTGGCCAGGACACGCAAAAACCCCTCCATGGTGCTCGATGGCGCCATCCATGGCGCCAACGGTCCTGGCCAGGGTGCCCCGCCTCCTCCAGATAGTTTTCTGCGGGCGCGGTAGCAGGTCCACCAGAGGGATTGCGCTTGAAAAGCAAAGAGCCGGGCAATGCCCGGCGCTTTGCTTTTGCTCTTGCTTTCCATTGCCTCCGCGCCGGCGCGGGGAACTGTCCAGCGGGGGTAGGCAGGCCCATGCAGGACCGTGAGGCGCATGGATGCGCCGATCGAGCCCCCAAGGACGGGTTTACGGCGTGTCCTGCATGGGCCTGCCTACCCACGCCATGCAGGAACAATCAACGCGCCGCAGCGCCCGCTTTCGATTTAGAACTCCGCCGCCACCGTCATGAACAACTGCCGCGGCGCGCTCGCATGGATCGCATAGCGCGTGCCCTTCGGATCGGTCGGCGCGAACGAGCTCAGTTGGCCGGCATAGCGCTTGTTGGTCAGGTTGGTCGCGTTCAACGACACCCGCACGTTGCGCAGGCCCAGGCCCGGGCCGAAATCGTAGCCCGCACCGGCGTCGAAGGTGGTCACGCCCGGCACCGACTGGTCGTTGGTGTAGGTGTAGTAGCGCTTGCCGGTGTACTTGGCACGCAGGCTGGCGAAGAAGCCATCGCGGTTCCAGCTGATCTCACTGGAGGCCATGCGCTGCGGCGTATCCACCGTGATCTTGCCGGCCACCGGAACGATGGCGCCGCCCGAGGTGTAGTCATCCTCGTAGGTGGTCTTGTTCCAGGACAGCGCGTTGTACCACTGCAGGCCGTCGATCGGCTTGAGGATGAAGGTCAGTTCCGCGCCGTAGCTCTTCACCGAACCGACGTTGATGAAGCGCGTCACGCACTCCGGACGCGTGCCGACTTCGATGCTCGAGCACGGGTTCAACGACAGCAGGCGGTTGTCGAACTTCACGTTGTAACCCGCGATCGACGCCTGGTACTTCTCGCCGAAGGTACGGAAGCCGGCTTCCAGGCTCTTGGACTTCTCCGGCTCCAGGCCGGCGCTGGCCGCGAACGATTCCGGCGACACCTGCAGCGGGCCGCCGCTGCCACCGCCGACGAAGGCGGCGATGTTTTCGGCGTACGAGGCGAACAGCTCGTTGTTGGCGTTGAGCTTGAAGCCCAGGCCCACCTGCGGCAGCACCGATTCCTTGGCGGTCAGCGTGCCCGAGGCGATGCTGGTTTCCACGCCCGGCTGGGCGGTGGCACGCATGCGGGTGTTCGGGCTCTTGATGCCCACGTCCACGGTCAGGCGCTGGTCCAGGAAGCGCATGCGGTCCTGTACGTAGAACTGGCGCGTGCGGATGTCGAAGTCCTGGTTGAACAGCAGGCGATCGGGGTTCTTCAGGTACAGGTCGTCCAGGAACGGGCCACTGATGTAGTAGAAGTTGCGCGAGACGTTGTGGTCGTTCTGCTCATACCACAGGCCGGCTTCCAGTTCGTGGATGCCCACCGTCCACGACAATGCGGCGGTCAGGCCATCGCGGTTGATCGTGTAGTTGGTGCTGCGGATCGAGATCGGCAGCATCCTGTCGGTGCCCGGGTAGGACGGCTGGCCCGGTGCCCACCAGTGGCCCTGGCCACGGTTGTCGTGGTGGTAGGCCAGCAGCTTCAGGCGGCCCTGCTCGCCCAGGCGCAGGTCGGCATCGACCGAGTAGAGATTGTCGTCGCGCAATGCGCGGCTCTGGTAGTAGGCATCGTCGATGCTGTTGACGCCGCCGCTGAACTTGCAGCGTGCCTTGTTGTAGGTGCCCGGCGCGCAGTACGCAGCGGCCACGGCGCGATCCCAGTCCGGCGCGTAGATGTTCCAATCCCAGCCCAGGCCACGCGCCAGCATGTCCTTGGACAGGTAGGCGTAGTTGGCCTGGCTGGCGCGCGAGGTGGCCACGAACGCACCGAAGCGGTGGTCGCCGACATTCCACACTGCCTTGGCGTTGAACTGGCGGGTGGTCTGGTTCTGGTAGGGCGCGGCCCACATGTCCTGGTCCTGGTGCACGCCGGACACATAGGCCGAGAAGCCGTTGATGTCACCGGTATCCACACGCAGGTAGCCACGGCGCTGGCTGTTGTCGCCGACGGTGACGCTGGCGCGGCCACCGAATTCGGTGGACGGGTCCATCGAGAAGTACTGGATGGTGCCGCCCAGGTTGCTGGTCGAGGCCACGCCCAGCGAACCGATGCCCTGCGACAGCTCGGCACCGGCCAGGTTCTCGGCGATGATCGCGCGGGCGATGCTCAGGCCGTTGTAGTTGCCGTAGCTGTTGTCGCCCAGCGGGATACCGTCCAGCGTGTAGCCGAGGCGGCTCTTGTCGAAGCCACGCAGGCTGATGGTCTGCGATTCCTCGTTGGCACCGAAGGCGTCGTTGGACTGCACCGACACGCCCGGCAGGCGGTCGAGGATCTTCTGGCCGCTGGTGCCCGGCGGCAGGACCTGCTTGTCGACGGTGGTGATGCGCTGCACCTGGCGGGTCTCGCCCTGGCCGATCACGGAGACGGTATCCAGCGTCTGCGCGCTCAGCGCGGCATCGGTGCTGGCGCCGGTATCGGCGGCGGTGGCGGCATGGGCGCTGGTGGCGGCGGAGAGGGCGATCGCCACGGCGATCGTCAGGTGTCGGGTCTGCATGGTGGTCCGTTGCATTGGGGGTGGTCACCGGCACGCGTGCGCGGTGCATGGCCACTATGCGAACGGAACATGAAACCTTCTTTACGGAAAACCAACGAACGGTGCAGGGCAGTGGTGCGTGTCCTGCAACATGTTCGTCATGGTGGTAGGCCGGTGGGAATCAGAAGCGCTCCCCAGGCCAGCTCAATTTGAGCTGGTCCATGCAGTCACGGTCATGTTCGGAGAATGAGAACCCGATCTGGATGCCGTTCACTACTGTGCCGAACACCGTCGACTCGTCCAGGCTATGTCCTGACGGCACGGAAAGGACATTGAAGTCGGGGTAGCGACGACCCATCTGCTTTCGCGAGATGCAGGCGCCGCCCAGCGACAGCGTAATGCCTTTGATGATTCGCCCCGACGCATCGGTGTGGATCTGGCCAGAAGGCCCCTTGATCCTCCCGGCGACCACGAATGGCCCCAGATCGATGGTGGCGCTGTCGCCCCGGCCCCTTCTTGCTTCCGAACGCGAGCCGGCCGGAGCCAGGGGTGATAGCTGCGCGACAAGGTCAGAGCGTGCCAGCTGCAGGGACCAGCGTTCCACGAGCCGCCAGGTCGCATCCGCCTCTTCCGCAGTGGCAGTGGGTGGCGTGGCCGCCAGTGGCGGGGTGGCGACCACAAGAAGCGCAATCAGCAATGCACGCATGCCAACCTCCTTGATCCACGATTCCGGCCGTTCATCCATCGGGCTCAGCGAGCGTTGGCAGGTATAGCACCGGTTCTGCCGATGTATCGGGCAATGCGTCCCGAAAATGCAGAAACAAAAAAGGGGCCGGATCCCCCTCGCAAGCGAAGGTTCACCGGCCCCGCGCACTCCGTGGGGGAGGCGGTCCACGCCTTGCGTGGAGACGGGCTCAACCCATGTACAGGCCACCGTTGACCGCGTAGTCGGCACCGGTCACATACGAGGCTTCATCCGACGCCAGCCACGCGCACAGGCCGGCCACTTCCTCGGGGCGGCCCAGGCGGCGCACTGGTACCGAGGCGGCCAGCCGGTCCAGCACATCCGGCGGGAAGCTGCTGATCGCCTGGCTGGCGATGTAGCCCGGCGACAGCGTGTTGACGGTGACCCCGCGCGACGCAACTTCGGCAGCCAGCGCACGGCTGAAGCCATGCATCGCGGCCTTGGCGGTGGCGTAGTTCACCTGGCCGATCTGTCCCTTGTGGGCACTGACCGAACCGATGTTGATGATGCGGCCCCAGCCCCGCATGGCCATGCCGTCCACCACCTGCTTGGTCAGGTTGAACAGCGCGTTGAGGTTGGATGCGATCACCGCGTTCCAGTCCTCCACCGTCATCTGCCGGAACAGCAGGTCGCGGCTGCCGCCGGAGTTGTTGACCAGCACGTCCACTTCACCGACTTCGGCGCGCACCTTGGCGAACGCCGCGCTGGTCGAGGCCCAGTCCGTCGCGTTGCCTTCGGAGGCGATGAAGTCGAAGCCCTGTTCGCGCTGCTCGCGCAGCCAGTTGGCCTTGCGCGGCGAGTTCGGCGCGCAGCCGGCAACCACGGTGTGGCCGCTGCGGGCCAGGCTCTGGCAGATGGCAGTGCCGACACTGCCCATTCCACTGGTGACGTAAGCGATTCGAAGCGTCATTGCAGAAGGCTCCTTGGCAAAGGGTCAGGCGGCGAGGGGATACAGGCCGAACAGCAGGCTGCCGACCATCAGCAGCATCGAGATGGCGATGGCCCACTTCAGGGTGAACTTCTGGTGGTCGGCGAATTCGACCTTGGCCAGGCCCACCAGCAGGTAGGTGGACGGCACCAGCGGGCTGAGCAGGTGCACTGGCTGGCCGGCCAGCGAGGCGCGTGCCATTTCCACCGGGGTGATGCCGTAGTTGCCAGCGGCCTCGGACAGGATCGGCAGCACGCCGAAGTAGAACGCGTCGTTGGACATGAAGAAGGTGAACGGCATCGATGCCACCGCGGTGATCACCGCCAGGTACGGGCCCCACGATTCCGGAATGACGGCCAGGAAACTGTGCGACATCGCTTCGACCATGCCGGTGTTGTTGAGGATGCCGGTGAAGATGCCCGCGGCGAAGATCAGCGACACCACCGACAGCACATTGCCGGCATGGTTGACCACGCGGCGGCGCTGCTCGGCCAGGTTCGGATAGTTGATCACCAGGGCGATGGCGAAGCCGACCATGAACAGCACCGGCATCGGCAGCACGCCGATGATCAGCGCGGTCATCAGTGCCACGGTCAGGGCCAGGTTCACCCACAGCAGCTTCGGGCGCTTGATGTCTTCGGCGTCTTCCACGGTCGGCAGCGGGTTGCTGTCATCGGACACGCTGTTGTCCATCCAGCTGCCGCCCTTGGGCAGGGTCACCACGCCGAGGCGACGGCGTTCCTTCAGGCCCAGGTACCAGGCCAGCAGCAGCACGCCGGCACAGGCGATCACCATCGACGGGATCAGCGGCACGAACACGTCGGCCGGGTCCACGTGCAGCGCGGTGGCCGCGCGTGCGGTCGGGCCGCCCCACGGGGTCAGGTTCATCACGCCGCCGGCGAGGATGGTCACGCACGTCATGTTCAGCGCGTTCATGCCCAGCCGCTGGTACAGCGGCAGCATCGCCGAGACGGTGATCATGTAGGTGGTCGAGCCATCGCCATCGAGCGAGATCAGCATCGCCAGCACTGCAGTGCCAAGCACGATCTTCATCGGGTCGCCCTTGACGAAACGCAGGATCACCCGCACCAGCGGATCGAACAGGCCGGCGTCGATCATCACCCCGAAGTAGAGGATGGCGAACATCAGCATCACGCCGGTCGGCGCGATCTTCTTGATGCCCTCCAGCATCATCTCGTCGATGCCGGCACCGAAGCCACCGATCAGCGCGAACAGGATGGGAATGGTGATCAGGGCGACGAGCGGCGACAGGCGCTTGCTCATGATCAAGTACATGAACGTAATGACCATGCCAAAGCCGAGGATGCTCAGCATCATCTGCGGACTCCTTGCGAAAACAGGACGTGGGGAGTGGAAGGGGCCCGGGCGGAATGCCCGGAATGTCGGGCCTAGAAGTCGTACTGCAGGCGGCCGGTGACCGCGCGCGTGCGGTCCACCGTGACCCCGGCCAGGCGATCACGGTTGCGGCTTTCGATCACGTTGAGCATGAAGCGCAGGTTGTCGCGCAGGTACCAGTTGCCACCCAGCGTCCAGGCTTCGGTGCTGCCGCGACGCAGGTCCGGCGCGCCATCGAGGTGCTGCGCACCCCACATCTGGTCGTAGCGCAGCGCCACTTCGAAGGCACCGGCCTTGTGGCGGATGTCCTTCACCCGTGCGAATCGGCCGGTCTTGCGGTCGTAGGCGCGGCTTTCGCCGGTGACGAACCAGCTGAGCATGCCGTAGGCCGCCATTACATCGCCGCGCTGCGCGCCGTCGTCGAAGGTGGCGCCACTGAACTCGCCCTGCCACGACAGCGGGCCGCGCACCTGCGCGTATTCCAGCGACCACTTGTTGACGTCGGTATCGCGGCCGGCGGAGAAGTCGACCAGGGTCAGGCGGCTCTCGTCCGACAGATGGCCGGCCGGGCGCGGGCGGATGCGCAGGCCGGGCACGCCGTTGGCGCCGGGATTGTCGTAGGCCTCGCGGGCCAGCGACAGGCCCAGGTGCAGCACGTCGCCATCGCTGGGCGAGGGCGCCCAGGTGACGCGGCCACCGGCAGCGCGACCCTTCACCTGCCAGGCGTCGATGCTCTCCAGGCTGTAGAGGCTGGCCGCCCAGGTGAAGTCACCGGGGTTGGCCTGCCATGACGCACCCAGGCGGTACAGCGGCGCCAGCGTGGTGCCGGCGTTGCCACGTTCCAGGAAGCTGCCGTAGTTGGAGCTGGTGCGGTCATCCAGCGAGAAGTACTGCTTGAACTGGCCCACGGTCAGCTTGCCGGCCTTGCCGAAGCTGCGTGCCAGGTACACGTCCTTGGCCTCGACGCGGTCGCCGGAGAAATCGGCTTCCAGCTTGTAGTCGACCACGAAGAACTTGCCGGACACGTCAACCCACGCACGGCGGATTTCGGTGTCGTCCTTGTTCGGGGTGCCCCGGTTGTCGTTGTCGAAGGTGGCGAAGTCCAGGTGCAGGCGACCACCGAGGGTGGCGGTGACCGGACGGTCGTCTTCGGCGGCAATGGCCGGCGCCGACAGGGCAGCCAGCGCCACCATGGCGGCAGGGCGCCGCCAGGCAAACATGAATTCCACAAACCCTCCCAGGTGCGCGCCAGGCGCGCGGCAATCGTGGGCACCGGACGGTGCGCGGCCGCAGTCTGGGTCGGGCAAGCTGTCATCGTCCTGTCAACGGATTGTGCGGTGCAGCGTAAAGCGGCCCGCTGCTGCCTCCGGGCGGGGCTCGGCGAGCGCGGCAGCGGCATGCGGTAGCATTCGTTTCCCCTCCCACCCCCGTGCCCATGCGCCTGCTGCTGGTCGAAGACAATCCGGATCTGGCCGATGCGATCATCCGCCGCATGCGCCGCAGTGGGCATGCCGTGGACTGGCAGGCCGATGGCCTGGCGGCGGCCAGCGTGCTGCGCTACCAGAGCTTCGACCTGGTGGTGCTGGATATCGGCCTGCCCAAGCTCGATGGCCTGCGCGTGCTGGCCGGCATGCGCGAGCGCGGCGACAGCACGCCGGTGCTGATGCTGACCGCGCGCGATGGCATCGAAGACCGCGTGCAGGCGCTGGATGTCGGCGCCGATGACTACCTGGGCAAACCGTTCGATTTCCGCGAGTTCGAAGCACGCTGCCGCGTGCTGCTGCGGCGTGCGCGTGGCCAGGCCAGCGAAGTGGTGCAGATCGGCGGCTTCCAGTTCGATAACGCCGCGCACCGGGTCAGCCTCGACGGTGAACCGATCGAACTGCCCAACCGCGAATATCGGTTGCTGGAAATCCTGGTCGGGCGCATTGGCCAGGTGATTGGAAAGGACGAAATCGGCAACGGCCTGTTCGGCTTCGACGACGAAGCCGGCCCGAATGCCATCGAGCTGTATGTCGGTCGCCTGAGAAAGAAGCTGGCAGGCGCACCGCTGCGCATCACCACGGTGCGCGGCGTTGGCTACCTGCTGGAAGCCAGTGACGGCAGCGCCGACGCCGATGGCTGACGCGCGTACCGCGAATGCCGCACCGGGCTCGCTGCGGCGCACGTTGCTGCTCTATCTCGGCGCGTTGCTGGCGGTGTTCGCGGTGGCCCTGCTGTTTGCCGCGCGCGGCTATGGCCAGCGCGCCGCCAACCGTTCCTACGACCATCTGCTGGTGTCCTCGGCACTGTCCATCGCCGATTCGGTGGCCCTGGTCGATGGCCAGTGGCAGGTCGATCTGCCCTATGCCGCGCTGGACCTGCTGGCGATGGCCCCGGAAGACCGTGTGTTCTATCGGGTCGCCGACAGTCGCGGCAACCTGATCACCGGCTACGGCGACCTGCCGGCGCCACCGCGCCGGCCCGGCACGCAACCGCAGCTGTTTGATGCGGCATACAGCGGCGAGACCGTGCGCTTCGTGGTGGTCGGCCGCAGTTTCGCCGCCGCGTCGGCACAGGGCGAGGTGCAGGTACAGGTCGGCCAGACCCGGCGTGCACGTGAAGCGGTTGCGCAGGACATGGTCAACCGTGCATTGCTGGCGATCGGTGTGCTGTCCGGGCTGCTGCTGGCGCTGGTGGCCTTTGGCGTGCATCGCGCGTTCCGGCCATTGGTGCGGGTGGAACGCGAGCTGTCGCGCCGCGAGCCGTCCGACCTGAAGCCGCTGGATGCGCGCGTGCCACGCGAGATGGACCAGATGGTGGCGGCGTTGAACCGCTTCATGGAACGACTGTCCAGCAGCAACGAGACCTTGCGCGCGTTCATGGCCGAGGCCGCGCACCAGATGCGTACGCCGTTGGCTGCCCTGCGCGCGCAGGCACAGCTGGCGCTGGATGACGACGACCCCGAGGACATGCGGCGCAGCCTGCAGGCGATCGAACGCAATGCCACCCACATGAGCCGGTTGTTGAACCAGCTGCTCAGCGATGCCAGCGTGATCCATCGCTCGCATCTGCAGCGCTTTGCAGCGGTGGACCTGGCCGAGACCGTGCACCAGGCCCTGCATGAGGCACTGCCGCAGGCCGGCCCGGCACCGCGCGTACAACTGGCGATGACCGCCGAACCCGTGCAGGTGCACGGTGATGCGCTGCTGCTGCGCGAGGCGATCAAGAACCTGGTCGACAACGCCCTCAAGTACGGCGGTGACGGCCCGTTGCAGATCGCGTTGACCGTGGAAGGCGGGCAGGCCGTGCTGACCATCGCCGACCACGGTGCCGGCATTGCCGCCGCCGATGCCGAACGCGTGTTCGAGCGCTTCGCCCGTGGCGAAGGCGCGCCGTCCGGCGGCGCCGGGCTTGGCCTGGCCATCGTCAAGCGCGTGGTCGACAGCCACGGCGGCCGTATCGACCTGAGCAACCGCCCGCAGGGTGGGTTGATCGCCACCATCCGCCTGCCCCGGAGTACGCCATGATCCGCCTGTTCGCCGCTGCCGTTGCCCTGATGCTGGCCCTGCCGGTGCTGGCCGCGCCCGGCGACGTGCGCCGTTTCCCTGCGAAGGGGGCCGTGACGGCGCAGCTGCGCATCCACGGCACCACCGATATCGAAGTATTCGCGGTGGTGATCGCCGATTACCAGCGCCTGCATCCCGGTACCGAAGTGGTGTACGAGGACATCATCACCCAGGATCTGTACGCGCGTTACCTGCATGACCGCGCCGGGCCGGCATCGCCGGACCTGCTGATCTCCAGTGGCATGGACCTGCAGACCAAGCTGGTCAACGATGGCCACGCGCTGCCGCATCGTTCGGCGCAGACCGCCGCGCTGCCGGCCTGGGCGCAGTGGCGCAACGAGGCCTTCGGCATCAGCTACGAGCCGGTGGTGATGGTCTATAACACCCGCGCGATGGCCGTGGCGAAGGTGCCGCACACGCGCCGCCAGCTGCTCGATCGCTTGCGTGCCGAAGGCGCGCCGCTGCGCGGCAGGGTTGGCACCTATGACATCGAACGCAGCAGCGTCGGCTACCTGCTGGCCACCCAGGACGCACAGCGTGGCAGCATCGCTGGCGCGTTGCTGGGCGCGCTGGGCGACAACGACGTGGTGCGCGAGGAGCGCACCGGCGTGCTGCTGGACAAGGTCGCCAGCGGACAGCTGTCGCTGGTCTACAACGTACTCGGCTCCTACGCGCAGGCGCGCATCGACGCGGGTGCGCCGCTGGCGATCGTGGAGCCCGAGGACTACACGCTGGTGGTGCTGCGTACCGCGGTGATTCCACGCACCGGCCCACACCCGGAAGAAGCCCGGCGCTTCCTCGACTACCTGTTGTCACCGCGTGGCCAGCAGGTGCTGTCGCGCGAGGCACGCCTGATGCCGATCGTGACCGGCAACGCACGTGGCGACGATGCGCCCGGCCGCAGCCGCCGTCCGATCCAGCTCGGCCCAGGCCTGCTTGTGTACCTGGACGCGCTCAAGCGCCGCCAGTTCCTGGATGCCTGGCGCAGCAGCGTGGAGCCGGCAGGGCGCTGAGGCTCCGGCCTGCCCGTACAATGGCGGCATGAGCGAATACACCATCCTGATCGCCGATGACCACCCGCTGCTGCGTTCGGCGGTGGTGCAGTCGTTGCGGCAGAGCCTGCCGCTGGCGCAGGTGCGCGAGGTGGCCAGTGCCGATGCCCTGGCCGAAGCGCTGGATGCCCACCCGGATGTGGACCTGGTGCTGCTGGACCTGACCATGCCCGGCGCGCACGGTTTCTCCGCGCTGCTGCACGTGCGCGGCTCGCATCCGGACATTCCGGTGGTGATCCTCTCGTCCAACGACCATCCGCGGGTGATCCGTCGTGCCCAGCAGTTCGGCGCGGCTGGTTTCATTCCAAAGTCTGCTCCGGCCGAGACCATCGGCGAGGCGGTGCAGGCGGTGCTCGATGGTGGCCTGTGGTTCCCGGCGATGGCCGCCGAACGCTCCGAGGCCGACGCACTGCTGGCCAGCCGCCTGGCCCAGCTGACCCCGCAGCAGTTCCGGGTACTGCTGTGCCTGGCCGATGGCCTGCTCAACAAGCAGATCGCCTACACGCTGGGGTTGGCCGAGAACACGGTGAAGGTACATGTCACCGCGATCCTGAAGAAGCTCGAATGCCACAGCCGCACACAGGCGGCGGTACTGGTGAAGGCGCTGGAGCCTGAGGGCGACGCCGGCATCGGGTTGTAGTTTCCAGCCAACGGCGCCGCCCCTCGTGGGTGGGTTTGGGTTGGTCGCTGAAAGCAGAAGCTGCGAGCGGGCCGGTCGGGTTGGGTGCGCGGGGGACGCCGTGAATCCGTCCCTGGAGGCTTGGCAGCCGCATCCATGCGGCTGACTGATCTGGCCCCCCGTCAGCGGACGCCAAGAAGCGATACTTTGATCGCACTTGGAGGTCCCTTATGTCCCGTATCACCCGTCGTAGCTACACCGATGAGTTCAAGCACCAAGCCGTCGAGTTGGCCGAGTCGCTCGGGCCTGCCGCAGCGGCCCGTCAGTTGGAGATGTCGGTCAAGACGCTGGCAAACTGGCTTGACGCGGTCCGTGCTGGCCGGTCGTTGACCTCTGAGGCTCGCAGGCCAGCCACCGACCTGGAAAGCGAGATCAGCCGCCTTCGGGCCGAGAACGCCAATCT
>NZ_JAAOKO010000008.1:0-204405 GCF_018320795.1 Stenotrophomonas sp. PE591 | reverse complement strand
TTTCGCCAGCTGCTGCAGTCCCATGACGTGGTCCAAAGCATGAGCCGGCCTGGCAATTGCTGGGACAACGCGGTGGCCGAGAGCTTCTTTGCGACGCTCAAGACAGAAGAGGCTGCCGAGCCTTACGCCAGTAGGGAACAAGCCAGCCAGTCCATCGCTGCTTACATCCACGGCTTCTACAATCCAGCCCGGCTACACTCGGCGCTGGGCTACCACTCGCCTAACAACTACGCCCGGCAGCTCCGGGCTGCCGCCTGAAACGGCTTCATGGCGTCCGTTTTCAGGGGGCCAGATCAGACACTCCCGCAACTGGACCCAACCCCGCCTTCGACAGATTCCTGCGATCTGCAGTAGATCCACGCCATGCGTGGATGCTGTTCGATGAACTGTCGGAGTGTTCGACTCCGATGGAGATACATCCACGCATGGCGTGGATCTACCGGGTTGGATGCCAGCCAACGGTACATGGGGAGCAAAAAAATCCCCGGTCGACCCGCATCGACCGGGGATCTGGATCGCCACGTTGCCACGCCTTGGAGAGGCAGTTCCACCGTAGCGCATTGCAGCGCCAGTGGTGATCGCCTGTGGCGATGACGACCAAGCGTGTGGCTATCAGGCGCCGGCCAGGGCCTGTTCCAGGTCCGCGCGCAGGTCGCCGATATGCTCGATGCCGATCGACAGCCGCACGGTGTCCTCGCTGACGCCGGCCTTGGCCAGCTCCGCTGCATCCAGCTGGCGATGGGTGGTCGAGGCGGGATGGGTGGCCAGCGACTTCGCATCGCCCAGGTTGACCAGGCGGGTGAACAGCTTCAGTGCATCAAGGAAGCGCGCGCCGGCTTCACGGCCGCCCGGCAGGCCGAAGGTCAGTACGCCCGAGCCGTGTCCACCCAGATAGCGCTGCGCGGCGGCATGCTCGGGGTCGTCGGCCAGCCCCGCGTAACGCACCCAGGCGACCTTGTCGTGCGCCTTCAGGTACTGCGCGACGGCCAGCGCATTGGCATTGATGCGCTCCATGCGCAGGGCCAGGGTCTCGATGCCCTGCAGGATCAGGAACGCGTTGAACGGCGACAGCGCCGCGCCGGTATTGCGCAGCGGCACCACCCGCGCGCGACCGATGTAGGCCGCCGGCCCCAGGGCTTCGGTATAGACCACGCCGTGGTAGCTGGGGTCAGGCTGGTTGAGCCGCGCGAAGCGTTGGGGCTGTGCGGCCCAGTCGAAGCGGCCGGAATCGATGATCGCGCCGCCGAGACTGTTGCCGTGTCCTCCCAGGTACTTGGTCAGCGAATGCACCACGATGTCGGCGCCGTGCTCGAACGGGCGCAGCAGGAACGGCGTGGCCACGGTGTTGTCGACAATCAGCGGCACGCCAGCGGCATGCGCGACCTCGGCAATCGCAGCAATGTCGGTGACGTTGCCGCGCGGGTTGCCGATCGATTCGACGAACACCGCCTTGGTGCGTTCATCGATCAACCCTGCGAACGCGGATGGATCGGCCGGGTCGGCAAAGCGCGCCTGGATGCCGTATTGCGGCAAGGTGTGCGCCAGCAGGTTGAGGCTGCCGCCATACAGCGCGCTGGAGGCGACGATGTTGTCACCGGCCTCGGCGATGGTCTGGATGGCATAGGTGATCGCGGCCTGCCCCGAGGCCAGCGCCAGCGCACCGATGCCGCCTTCCAGCGCGGCCAGGCGCTGCTCCAGCACGTCGGTGGTGGGGTTCATGATGCGGGTGTAGATGTTGCCCGGTACCTTCAGATCGAAAAGGTCAGCGCCGTGCTGGGTGTCATCGAAGGCATACGCCACCGTCTGGTAGATCGGCACCGCCACCGCGCGGGTGGTCGGGTCGGGACGGTAGCCGCCGTGCACGGCCAGGGTTTCCAGTTGCCACTGCGGGTCACTCATTGCGCCAGGCTCCATCCGGGGAAACCGCCACCATAGGTCAGCGGGGGCCGCCCGCTGAAAGCTGCTGGCGATGACGTCCATACCGGGGGTTATCAGGTTGGCCGCGATTCAGGCAGCGGTCACGGGGCGTTGCTAGGCTTCGCCGCCGGGCGCTCCTGCCCGGGCACGGAGGCCCCACGCGCATGCAGCCATCCCCCTGGACACCCACCGCCAGCGGCACACCGACCCAGGTCCTGCTGGTGGAAGACGATCGTCGCCTGGCCGAACTGGTCAGCGACTATCTTCACGAACATGGTTTCGCCGTGCAGCACGTCGCGCGTGGCGACCTCGCCGGTGCGGCCTGCCGCCAGCATGCGCCGGAACTGGTGGTGCTGGACCTGATGCTGCCCGGCCTCGGCGGCATCGACGTCTGCCGGCAGATCCGCAGCTTCTCCGATGTACCGATCCTGATGCTGACTGCCTGCGAGGACGACATCGAGCAGGTGCTGGGCCTGGAATCGGGCGCCGACGATTACGTGCACAAGCCGATCGAACCGCGCCTGCTGCTGGCCCGCCTGCGCGCCCTGCTGCGGCGCCGCCATGGCAGCAGCAGCACCGGCACGCCCTGCCGCCTGATGCACGGCGAACTGCTGATCGACCGCATGCAGCGCGAGGTGCACCTGCATGGCCAGCCGGTGGATATGGGCACTACCGAATTCGAGATTCTGTGGCTGCTGGCCAGCCAGCCGGGGCAGATCCTGTCGCGCGACCAGATCCTGCAGGCGGTGCGCGGCATTGGCTTCGACGGCCTGGACCGCAGTGTCGATGTCAGCATCGGCAAGCTGCGCCGCAAGCTCGGCGACGATGCGCGCGAACCGCGACGGATCAAGACCGTGTGGGGCCGTGGCTACCAGTTCAATCCGTCGGCCTGGACCGCATGAAGCGCCTGTTCCTGTGGTTGTGGTTTATCACCGGTGCCTGCTTCCTGGTGTCGGTGTTCTTCCTCAATCACATCCTGGACGGCATCTACACGCCCGTGCAGGATCGCGTCTTCGTCCAGCAGGTGCGTGGTCAGGTGTACGCCCTGCGCAGTGGCCTGGCCGGCCTGGATGCCGACCAGCAGCGTGAGCGCCTGCAGCAGTGGCAGCCACACTACGGCATCGCCCTGACCCTGCTCGACAAACCTCCCGCACTCGACGCGCAGGAACAGGTGGCCGTGAAGGCCGATGGTTTCATCGTGCGCGATCAATACCAGCAGGTCCTGCTGCCCATCGAGGGCAGCGATGGCCGCTGGCTGCACCTGCGCCTGCCTGGCGCGGTGCAGATGACGACGTACATGACCATCGCCGCCTACCTCAGCATCCTGCTGCTGGTGGGCGCCAGCCTGTACGCGTGGGTGCGCCTGCTCTGGCGCGACCTGGAAGCGCTGCGCCGGCATGCCGACCGCATCGGTTCGGGCGATCTGCAGGCACGTGCCCAGGTCTCGCCACGCTCGCAGATCCGGGTCATCGTCGACCACTCCAACCGCATGGCGGCACGCGTGGCCGAACTGGTGCAGCGCCAGCGCGACCTGACCCATGCGATCTCCCACGAGCTGCGCACGCCGATCGCGCGCGTGGCCTTCGGCCTGGACCTGATGCAGGACAGCGATGACCGCGAACGCCGCGAACGGCTGGCGCGGGGCCTGCACGGTGACCTGGCCGAGCTCAACCGGCTGGTCAGCGAACTGCTGGCTTACGAACGGCTGGAGCATCCCAGCGAGGGCGAGCCGATGCAGCGCATCGAAGCCAACGACTGGCTGCAGGCCTGCCTGGCCGATGCGCGCCGTGATGCCGAACGTGCCGGGGTGGTACTGCGCGTGCAGCCCAGTGCGTTGCCGCGGGTGGATGCCGAACCACGCCTGCTGCAGCTGGCACTCAGCAATCTGGTGGGCAATGCGCTGCGCCATGCGCGTTCGCAGGTGGAAGTCTCGCTGGTCGGTGTCAGCGGCCGCGCCTGCCTGCGTGTGGATGACGACGGTCCCGGCATTGCCGAAGCCGATCGCGAGAAGGTGATGCGCCCGTTCACCCGCCTGGATGACAGCCGCAGCCGCGATACCGGGGGCTTCGGCCTGGGCCTGGCCATCGTCAGCCGCATTGCCGTCCGCCACGGCGGCGAACTTCGCATCAGCCGCGCCACGTTGGGCGGCGCGCGCATGGAAATGCACTGGCCGCTGGCTGCCAGCTGAACGCCCCTGGGCGCGATTACAGTTGATTACAACTCCCGCACAACTGCGGACGGATCGGTCGCCGGCGTATCGCCACGCTAGCGACCCTGCAGCACTCGCCGGATGCGCGTGCTGCCTTCCTCCCATTGTCGAGAGTTTCCATGTCCCAGCTTCGCCGTTCCCCCGCCCTGCTCTGCCTGGCCCTGTTGCCGCTGTTCGCCGCACCGATCGCCCACGCCAAGGATGACCACTGGACCTTCGAGGTCGCTGCCGGCGGTGGCGTGGCGCCGCGCTATAGCGGCAGCGAGGAGTATCGTGCGACGCCGTCGTTGTCCTTTGATGTCACCTCGCCGGGTGGATGGTTTCTGGGCACCAGTGGCATTGGCTGGGGCACCTCCATCGGCGAGCACACCCGCGTGCGCGCGTATGTCGGCGCCAGCGGCATCCGCAAGGAAAAGGACTCGCTGCTCGGCGGTTCCGACTTCCTGCGCGGCATGGGTGATATCGATGCCCGTCCCCTGGTCGGCGTCTCGGCTGGTTATACGCTGGGCGAAGCCGTGCTGAGCGGCTCCTGGCAGTTCACCCGCAAGGACGAGGACAAGGCAGAGAACGGCCTGGCCACCCAGCAGATCCATCTGAACCTGAGCATGCCGCTGTTCGACCTGGCCGGCGGCGTGGTCAGCGGCAGCGTGTCCGCCGACTACGGCAACCGCGGCTACATGCAGACCTGGTACGGCGTCAGCCCGGAACAGGCGGCGCGTACCGGCTTTGCCGAGCACAAGCCAAAGGCCGGCCTGGTCAGTGCCGGTGTCGGCCTGAAGTGGAGCCACCGCGTGGGCCGCAACGGCAACTGGTACATCTCGGCCGAAGGCACGCGCCTGCTCGGTGATGCCGCCGACAGCCCGATCGTGCAGAAGGCGAACCAGTTCGGCTTGATGAGCGGCTATACGCACCGCTTCTGAGTGAGCGCCGGGCATGGCCCGGCATACTTCGCAGGAAACGGGGCGCTGCGGCCAGGCGGCGCCCCGTGTGAATCACGCTTTGGCGAATACCAGGCGGCCGCCGTCGTTTCCGACTTCGATGGTATCGCCGTTGACGAAAGCACCCGACAGGATCTGCTGTGCCAGCGGATTCTCCAGCTGCGACTGGATTGCACGCTTCAACGGGCGCGCGCCATAGACCGGATCGAAACCGACGTTGCCGAGCAGGTCGAACGCCGCATCGGAGACCGCCAGCTTCAACCCGCGCTCGGCCAGCCGCTTCTCAAGCCCACGCATCTGGATGCGCGCGATCTGCTTGATCTGCTGCTTGTCCAGCGGGTGGAACACCACGATGTCGTCCAGGCGGTTGATGAACTCCGGACGGAAGTGCGCCTGTACCACGCCCATCACCGCCGCCTTCATCTGCGTGTAGGCCTCCGGACTGTCGTCGGCGCTCATGTCCTGGATCTGGTGCGAGCCCAGGTTCGAGGTCATCACGATGACGGTGTTGCGGAAGTCCACGGTGCGGCCCTGGCCATCGGTCAGGCGGCCATCGTCCAGCACCTGCAGCAGGATGTTGAACACATCCGGATGCGCCTTCTCCACTTCGTCCAGCAGGATCAGCGAGTACGGACGGCGACGCACGGCCTCGGTCAGGTAGCCACCTTCCTCGTAGCCGACGTAGCCCGGAGGCGCGCCGATCAGGCGGGCCACGCTGTGCTTCTCCATGAATTCGCTCATGTCGATGCGGATCATCGCGTCGGCACTGTCGAACAGGAATTCGGCCAGCGACTTGCACAGCTCGGTCTTGCCGACACCGGTCGGGCCGAGGAACAGGAACGAGCCGGCCGGGCGATTCGGATCGGACAGGCCCGCACGCGAACGGCGCACGGCATCGGAGACGACCTTGATCGCTTCTTCCTGGCCGACCACGCGGTTGTGCAGCACCTCTTCCATGCGCAACAGCTTGTCGCGCTCACCTTCGAGCATCTTGTTGACCGGGATGCCGGTCCAGCGCGATACGACTTCGGCAATCTCCTCGTCGGTCACGCGGTCCTGCACCAGCTTGAAGTCCTTGTGCTCGGCCTCCTGGGCCGCGGCCAGCTGCTTTTCCAGCTGCGGCAACAGCCCGTACTGGATCTCGCTCATCTTGGCGAAATCCTGGCGGCGCTGCGCGGCCTCCAGCTCCAGCTTGGCCTGCTCGACCTGTTCCTTGATCTTGGTCGCGCCCTGCAGCGCGGCCTTCTCCGACTTCCAGATTTCATTGAGGTCGGAGAACTCGCGCTCCAGCCCGTCGATGTCGTTTTCCAGGTCGGCCAGGCGCTGCCGCGAGGCTTCGTCCTTCTCCTTCTTCAGCATCTCGCGCTGGATCTTCAGCTGGATCACCCGGCGCTCCAGGCGGTCCAGCTCTTCCGGCTTGGAGTCGATCTCCATGCGCAGTCGCGAGGCCGCCTCGTCCATCAGGTCGATGGCCTTGTCCGGCAGCTGGCGGTCGGTGATGTAGCGGTTGGACAGCGTGGCGGCGGCCACGATGGCCGGGTCGGTGATCTCCACCCCGTGGTGCACGGCGTACTTTTCCTTCAGCCCGCGCAGGATCGCGATGGTGTCCTCCACCGACGGCTCACCGACGAAGACCTTCTGGAAGCGGCGCTCCAGCGCAGCGTCCTTCTCGATGTACTTGCGGTATTCGTCCAGCGTGGTCGCACCGATGCAGTGCAGCTCGCCGCGTGCCAGCGCCGGCTTCAGCATGTTGCCGGCATCCATCGCGCCGTCGGCCTTGCCCGCGCCGACCATGGTGTGCAGCTCATCGATGAACAGGATGATCTGGCCTTCGTTCTTGGCCAGGTCGTTGAGCACACCTTTCAGGCGCTCCTCGAATTCGCCGCGGAACTTGGCCCCGGCAATCAGCGCGCCCATGTCCAGCGACAACACGCGCTTGCCGCGGAGGCCTTCGGGTACTTCGTCGTTGATGATGCGCTGGGCCAGCCCTTCCACGATCGCGGTCTTGCCCACGCCGGGTTCGCCGATCAGCACCGGGTTGTTCTTGGTCCGGCGCTGCAGCACCTGGATGGTGCGGCGGATCTCCTCGTCTCGGCCGATCACCGGGTCGAGCTTGCCGCTCTCGGCACGCGCGGTCAGGTCGATGGTGTATTTCTCCAGCGCCTGGCGCTGTTCCTCGGCATTCTCCGACTGCACGTTCTCGCCGCCGCGCAGCTTGTCGATGGCCGCCTGCAGGCGGGTCTTGTCGGCACCGGCGGCGCGCAGCGCCATGCCCAGCGTGCCGCCGTCGTCCAGCGCCGCCAGCACGAACCACTCGCTGGCAATGAAGGCATCCCCGTGCTGCTGGGCCAGCTTGTCGGTCTGGTTCAGCAGGCGCCCCAGGTCGTTGCCCATCGAGACGTTGCCAGCCTGGCCGGACACCTTCGGCAGCGCATCCAGCGCCTCGGTCAGGCGCTCGCGCAGCACCGGCACGTTCACCCCGGCCTGGGCCAGCAGCGGACGCGTGCTGCCGCCCTGCTGGTCCAGCAGCGCGCTGAACAGGTGAACCGGTTCGATGATGCTGTTGTCGCGGCCCACGGCCAGCGACTGTGCGTCTGCCAGCGCCTGCTGGAAACGCGAGGTGAGCTTGTCCATCCGCATTGCGAATCCTCATCGGTCATCAGGGCCGGCCCGCGCCGGCGATGCTGGAAAGATGCGGTTGCCCCACCCGGTTTCAAGGGTGGCTGCGACTGCACCCCGAGGCCAGTCAGGCTTCGGCCAGCATGCCGGAACCGGTGTGGTCGGCGCGTTGATCCCGATCAGTTCTACGCGGTGAACGGGCTCAGCGGGTGATCGCGCTGCGGATCGCCCGCAGCTGCTGCTTGACCGCCCGCGCCTGGGCGGCATCCATCCGCAGCAGCGCCTTCTGCCCGATCGAGCGCGACTGCAGGGTGGGATCGACAAAGCGGTAGCGGCTGCGTTCATCGCGCTGTACCACTGGGGGCTGGGCCAGTTCCGGGGTGTCCAGCAGGTGGTCGATCACCGCGACCAGGCGGTCGTTGAAGTACCCGTCGGGCCGGCCCAGGTCCACATAGGCCTGCTGGATCAGCGGATAGAAGCGCTTGTAGGCGGTAGCCGTTGCCGCCGGGTCCAGCGCGGTGAAGGCCTGCACGTAGGGCGCATAGCGCGCCGCGTTGCTGGCGGCGATGCGTTCGCCACCCTCGCCCGGCTCGACCTGCAGGTTGCCCGGCAGCGGCCGCGCGGCCAGCGCAGTCGGCGGCACGCTGGGCTTGTCCAGGTTATCGACCTGGGTGACCAGGCGTTGGATCAGATGATCGCGCAGCAGCAGGGTCAGCGGACCTTCGCCTTGGAACAGCTGGCTCAATGCGCCCCAGGCCGCGGCATCGCTGTCAGCCAGCTTCGGCAGCGCCGGATCGGCTGCGGCCTCGGTATCCAGCGGATGCCTGATCGCGGGCGGTGCTGGCGCGGGTTCTGCGGCCGCCTGCGGTTGCGGCGGCGCGCTGGTACTGGCGGGGGTTGATTGCACCGGCACCGAAACACCGTCTGCCAGGCGCTTCAGCTGATCGCGGAACAGCCAACCACCGGCACCACCGATCACCACCACGCCCAACACCCAGGGCCATACCGCCTTTCCACTCTGCATGATGCAGCACCTCATCGTTTCACCTGCATGGACAAGGTGTGACCCGGCTGATTTCCGAGGGTTCCCCACCCGTTCCGGTAAGGTTCGGGAAACGCGTTGACAGCGCGGTGCGGCGGACGGCCCAATGAACAATCCAGCCCCCTCGACGAACGACCCATGGAGCTTCGCCCGGAACCCGTGCCCTTCCGCATCAGCACGCTGGACCTGACGCTGGTATATCGCGAGCAGAACGCGAGCGCACAGGTGAACGTGGAGGCGCAGACGTTGGAGGACTATGCAGCGCAACCGGACATGCGCTACCGCTCGTTGCAGGTGGATTTCGAACTTGTCCATGAAGCGCGCTGCCGGGGCGGCAATCTTCATGAGATGCGCCACGGCGAGATCGTCGAGGAAGCCGGACCAGCCGATGAAACCGCGTACTGGCGACAAACCGGCCTCTGCCCTTTCCCCGGCTTCTACCGGGTCATCGACGATCCTGGCCTTGCGGCGCTGCTCGCGCACTACGATCCTCGCAATGTCCACGACCTGCAGCTTTTCATCCTCGCCGCACATGACAGCTACGTTGAGGTCCTGGCCAAGGGATATCGCTACACGCTGGCTGGCAGCGTCAACGAGCACGACATCATCACCGTCACGCCATCGGCCTGAACACACTACGCCGTCCCATGCCCAACGCCAGGCAGGCATTGCACTCACGCGCGCTTTGCGTGGGTGGCGCGACGCTATGCGTCCTGTCCTGAGGAGGCACCGCCATGCAGTACGCGCTGTATTACTGGACCGGCATCCAGGGCCGTGGCGAGTTCGTGCGGCTGGCGCTGGAAGATGCCGGTGCCGACTACATCGACATGACGCGGGTGCACGGCGATGCGGTGATGCAGCCGTTTCTCGATGGCGGCAGTGAAGGTGCGCAGCCCTTCGCGCCGCCACTCCTGAAGGCGGGCCGCCAGGTCATTGCACAGGTCGCAGCGATCCTGGATTTTCTCGGCCCGACGCTGGACCTGGTGCCGCAGGCGGCCTCACGGCGGGTGCAGGCGCTGCAGTTGCAGCTGACCATCGCTGATCTGGTAGCCGAGGTGCACGACACCCACCATCCAATTGCCGCATCGAAGTACTACGAAGAGCAGAAGACCGAAGCCAAGGCACGGGCCGCCTCCCTGCGTGGCGAACGGCTACCGAAGTTCCTCGGCTACTTCGAGCAGGTGCTGGCTGCCAATGGTGGCCGCCACGCACTGCGCGAACATTCGTATGTGGATCTGTCGCTGTTCCAGCTGCTGAGCGGGCTGGACTACATGTTCCCACGCCGGATGCAGGCACTGGCGCCGACCCTGCCCCTGCTGCGTGCGCTGCAGGAGCGGGTGGCCAAGCGGCCGAACATCGCCGCCTATCTGGCCTCGGAGCGGCGGTTGCCGTTCAACACCAACGGCATCTTCCGCCACTACCCGGAACTGGACGCCGAACGGTAGTGCCGGCCGCTGGCCGGCAGCTGCACGATCCGCCCGAAGCCCATGAGGTTGCCGGCCAGCGGCCGGCACTACCGTTGGGTCAGTTGTTTTCACCCAGCGGCTGCACCGGCTGCTTCTGCAGCGAAAGCGACCCCAGCAGCAACGCCAGTGCCACGTAGGCACCAGCGAACTGCCAGCTGATGATGCGCGCCAGGCCGTCCAGCTCCCACGGCAGGTAGACGCCACCGCGCGGATCCACCGAGTGGATCAGGCCGAACAGGGTCAGCACCGCAGCCACCAGCAGGAAGCCGCAGGCACGGCGCAGGCGGCCATCGACCATCGCCGCCACCGCCGAAATCCACAGCATCGAGGTGATGATGAAGCCGTTGCCGAGGGTGAAGATCACCGCCAGCTCGGGCAGGCCATGGCCGTCGAGCTTGGTCAGCAGCTGCGGCAGCTGGTCCGGCGCGATCCAGCCGGGTGCCTTGATCGCCAGCAGGTAGGCCACCGACGGCAGGAAGCCGAACACCATCGCACCGGTGTGGTGACGCGGCGTGGCCTGGAAGGCCTGGGTGGTGATATCGATGGCCACGTACACGATGATCGGTGCCAGCACCGCCAGCGGCAGCCACTGCACCAGCCCGGAGATGATGCCGAGCATGCCGCCGATGCCGACGAACAGGCCGGTCAGCAGCGTGTAGCCGCTGCGCGCACCCATGTGCTTGTAGGCCGGCTGGCCGATGTACGGCGTGGTCTGCGCAACGCCACCACAGACACCGGCCACCAGCGTGGCCACCGCTTCCACCAGCAGGATGTCGCGGGTGCGGTAATCATCGCCGGCCGCACGTGCGCTTTCAGACACGTTGATGCCACCGACCACCATCAGCAGGCCGAACGGCAGCAGCAGCGGCAGGTAGGTCATCGCGGTGGGCAGGCCGTCGAGGAAGCCAAGCGTCGGCAGCGGCAGCACCACCTGCGGCGGCACCCACGCCGGTACATGGAAGCCGGGTGCGCCCAGCCCGGCCAGGCCGAGGCCGTAATACAGCACGGTGCCGAACACGAAGGCCAGCAGCACGCCCGGGCCACGCACCGGCAGCTTGCCCTTGGCGATCAGCACGTACAGCAGCAAACCGAGCGTGGTGAAGCCGACCAGCGGCGAGCGCAGCGTTTCCAGCAGCGGCAGCAGGCCCATCAGCACCAGCGCGATGCCAGCAATGGAGCCCAGCAGCGCGGCACGCGGCAGCGCGCGGGTGACCGCTTCGCCGAAGAACGACAGCGCGAACTTCAGCACGCCCATGATGACCAGCGCGGCCATGCCCAGCTGCCAGGTGGCGATGCCCGCAGCATGCGGGTCCATGCCCTGCTGCTTGAAGGCGAGGAAGGCCGGGCCGAGCACCAGCAGCGCCATGCCGATGCTGGTCGGTGCATCCAGGCCGAGCGGCATGGCGGTGACATCGTCGCGGCCGCTGCGCGCGGCCAGCCGGCGCGCCATCAGGGTGTACAGCAGGTTGCCGACCAGCACGCCGAAGGCGGTGCCGGGGAACATGCGGCCGAACACCACGTCGGCGGGGAACTGGAAGATCCCGACCAGGGC
This sequence comes from Stenotrophomonas sp. PE591, assembly GCF_018320795.1. Classification (NCBI taxonomy): domain Bacteria; kingdom Pseudomonadati; phylum Pseudomonadota; class Gammaproteobacteria; order Lysobacterales; family Lysobacteraceae; genus Stenotrophomonas; species Stenotrophomonas sp. PE591. Next base: position 192,662 of record NZ_JAAOKO010000008.1, on the reverse strand, counting down.
CATGGCGATGAAGCCGAGGATGGAGAGGTTGTCGACGACCAGGCCGAAGAAGCCGTTGAAGTCGCCGGCGACGAACCAGCGACGCGGTGCGGCGGAAGCGGGAGCGGACATGGAAGGGGCGGTGGGGTGGGGGTGGGGACCGCCGATGGTAGGCCCAGCGGGGCCAGCGTGCCAATTCCGTCGCGGAATGATGGGTTCCAGCCAACGGCGGAGCCCCTCGTGGCTGGGTTGGTCGCGGACGGCGGACCTCAGGGGGTGGGCCGGGCGGGTAGGCTGCGCAGGGGGCGCTGCAAGTACGTCCCTGTAAGCTCGGTCGCCGCATCCATGCGGCTCACGCCCCTGCGCAGCCTACCCGCCCGGCCCCTGACAGTTTCCTGCGCGTGCCAGCCACGGAAGAGAATCAAAAGATCAAAAGCAAAGGCAGGCGCTCGTTGTAGCGCCGAGCCCATGCTCGGCTGCTGTACGCGAAACCTCCGAGCCGAGCATGGCTCGGCTCTACAGAAGATCATTCAGATCGTTCCTTCGTTCATCCACGCATGGCGTGGATCTACCGTGTCGACCAAGGTCGACACCTACCAACGGCAGCGGAAGACTGTTGAAGGCGAGGTGGGTCCGGTTGCGGGGGTGTCCGCGGCATGGATGCCGCGGCCAAGCCCCCAGGGACGGGTTTACGGCGTCCCCCGCAACCGGATCCACCTCGCCGACCCACGGCAAACCTGCTTTTGACCTTGCTTCGGCGGTTGCCGTGGTTTCGGCGGGTGCAGGGTGCAGCCCTGCATCGACCAACCCCCTACTTCTTCAGGAAGTTGTCCACCAGCAGATGCTTCACGTCGTCGAAGCGGCCGTTCAACACCGCCTTGGCTGCATACAGCGCGGTACCGGCCACCTGCTTGGCCTCGATCTGCGGCGGCATCACCAGCTCGGCGCGGCTGGTATGCACGTCCAGCAGCGCCGGGCCACGCTGGGACAGGAAATCCTGCACCGCTTCTTCCAGATCCTCGCTGCGCGTCACCGTGCGGCCGTGGAAGCCGATCACTTCGGCAAGGCGGCCAAAATCCGGGTTCTTCAGGTCGGTGTAGTTGTCCAGCAAGCCTTCCACCTTCTGCTCCAGCTCGACGAAGTTCAGCGAGCCATTGTTGAACACCACCACCTTGATCGGCAGGTTCTCCTGCACGGCCGTCAGCAGGTCGCCCAGCAGCATCGCCAGGCCGCCATCGCCGGACAACGAAATCACCTGCCGGCCGGGGAACGCCTTCTGCAGGCCCAGTGCCTGCGGCATTGCATTGGCCATCGTGCCGTGCAGCAGGCTGGTCAGCGTGCGGCGGCGACCGTTGACGCGGATATGCCGCAGCACCCAGACCATCGGCGAGCCGCCGTCAGCGGTGAACAGCGCATCGTCGCTGGCGTACTTCGACAGCAGCGCGGTCAGATGCTGCGGGTGGATCAGCTCGCCCTCGCCCGGCTGTTCTTCCTGCTCGCGCTTCTTCAGCGCCTTGTCGCGACGTTCGATACATTCGTCCAGGAAACTGCTGTCCTCGCGCGGCGGCAACATCGGCAGCAAGGCATCCAGCGTCGGTGCGATGTCACCGACCACGCCCAGGTTCACCGGGTGGCGGCGGCCGAGATGGCTGCCATCGCGGTCGACCTGGATGATCGTGGCCTTGTCCGGATAGAACTGGCCCCAGGCGAAATCGGCGCCCAGAAGCAGCAGCGTGTCGCACTCCATCAGCGTGTGGAAGCCGGATTCGATGCCGAAGATGCCGGTCATGCCCATGTTGTACGGGTTGTCCGGCTCGACGAAGTCCTTGGCGCGCGAGGTGTGCGCGATCGGTGCCTGCAGGCGCCGGGCCAGTTCCAGCAGCTGTGCGTGCGCACCCTGGCAACCGGCGCCGGCGTAGATGCCGATGCGCTTGCCCTGCCCCAGCAGCTCGGCGATGCGCTGCAGCTCAGCATCCGACGGGCGCAGCACCGGCTGGGTGTAATGCACCGAGAACGGCACATCGTGCTTCACTTCGGCCTGGCTGATATCGGCGGGCAGGATCACCACCGCCACGCCACGGCGGCTGATCGCGGCCTGGCAGGCCAGGGTGACCACGCGACGCGCCTGCTCGGCGCTGTGCACCTGCTCGCAGAACACCGAACAACTGGCGTACACCGCCTTGAAGTCCACTTCCTGTGGGAATTCCATGCCCAGCTCGCTGGTCACCACCTGGCTGGCGATCAGCACCATCGGCGCGCGGTTGCGGTTGCTCTCGAACACGCCATTGATGAAATGCAGGCTGCCGGGGCCGCAGGAGCCGGCGCAGGCGGTCAGTTCGCCGCTCACCAGCGAATCGGCGCCTGCGGCAAAGGCTGCTACTTCCTCATGCCGCACATGCACCCATGCGATCTCGCTGCCATGCATCGCATCGGTCACATGGTTGAGCGTATCGCCCACGATGCCGTAGCAACGGCGGACACCGGCCTGCTGCAGGGCGTCCACCACGATTTCGGCCACGCGCTTGCTCATCGGATACATCCTCGAACGGGGGAACATCCGAGGCTAGACCCGATGAAGTGATGCCTCTGCAAAAAAGGGACGCAGGGAATCAAGTCGTATGTGCCGCAAACGACTTAATTCCCTCCGTCCCCTTTTTCTTCAATCGTTGACGTTGATCCAGCCTTCCACCGCGCCCTGCTTCGGGTTGCGGTAGCGCAGCTTCACCCAGCCGTCCTGTTCATCCAGCAGTTCCACGCGATCACCCTGCACCAGGTAGCGTTTGGTGCTGGACGCGCCGGGTCGGTCGAACAGGAACAGACGCGCGGGTACCACGGTCGCCTGCTGCCCCTGCAACGGCCCGTCCGGCGGTGCGCCCAGGCCATCGGCAATCGCGCTTTCCAGCACACGGCCGGCCGGATCATACGTGCGCCAGACCGCCAACGGGCCCTGCTCGTCGGTCTGTTCCCACTGCAGCGCGGCGTTCAAGGTATCGCCCAGCATCAGCACGCTCTCAGAGCGGTACAGATGGAGCTTCGCGCCTGCAAACCGGTACTGGTCGGTGTACCACATCGGGCCACTGCGGCAGCTGCTGGTCAGGGTTCGAGTGGCAGCATCCACGCTCAACCCCATCAGGTCACCGCAACTGTCCTTGCCGTGGGTGTCGGCCTGCAGCGCGCGGAACCCCGCACTGGCCGGATCGAACCGGTACACCGTCACCGCTTCGTTGACCATGCCCACCGAGGCGCGTGCGACCAGTTCCGGGTAGCCATCGAAATCGACATCTTCGAGCGACCATCGCGAACTGCCATCGGCATCCGCCGCGCCCTCAAGCGTCTGGCGCTTGCCCGACGGTGACAGCTGCACGGCGATGCTGCCGTCCTGCTGCGGATCGGCATGCGCCTGCACATGCGCGGCCACCTGGAACCGCAGCGTTTCGCCGTCGTCGCCACTTGCCTGCGCCGACGGTGCCAGCACTCCCGCCAGCACCAGGCCCAGCACGCATTCCCTGTAATTCATCATTGCTCCCTGCGGCACCGCGGCGGCACCTTCAACTCAGAACGATACCTCGACCGGCTGCCGCGACCACAGCACCGATTGATGCTTGGTCTGCTGCTTCCACGCCAGGCGGATCGCTTCGATGTCGGCGCGGCGCTGCTGGGTGTCCTCGTGCAGCACCACCAGCACCTTGGTGCGCAGGCGGTTGGGCGCGGCATCGCCGCGGAACAGCCACTGGCCATAGGCATCGAACACGGTCAGGCCATCCGGGAAGCGCGGGGTCACTTCCTTGTCCAGGAAGGTGCGCCACTGCGCCTCGCTGATGGTATCGGCCTGCGGGCGGTTGCCGGCGCCCTGCTCCTCGCCCACGCCGAAATACAGCTCGCTGCGCACCCAGCCGTGGCCGGCGGACGGGCGTGCAGCATCGCCCTTCAGTTCGGCGGTGGTGGCCGTGGCATAGGCGCTGGGCGCCTGCGAGGACAGGCTGGCGCAGCCACTGGTGGCCAGCAGCACGGCGAAGACGAGGCCAAGGTGTTTCATCGGTACAGCTCCGGGGAAGGGGGGAAAAGGCGAGCCGGCAGCGTACAGCGCCATCGGTCCAGCGTGCTGATGCCAGCCGGGCATCAGCTCATGCTGGACCGGCAGGGGCTTGCACCGGCACCGGCCATCACGCGAAGATAATATATCGCTTCATCCGGATGGATGTAAGTGAAACCATCTCCCCTTCCCCCTCGTCGTTGTTGCTGGAGCCCCCATGTCCGTCCGCCTGCCCGCGTCACCGCTCGGCCTCGCCATCGCCCTCGCGCTGTCCTCCGCCGCCGTCCCGGCCCTGGCCCAGGACGCCACCAACCTGGACACGGTGATCGTCACCGGCACCCGTGCCGCCGACCGCACCGTGCTCGAATCCACCTCGCCGGTGGACGTGCTCACCGCCGAGGACATCCGCAAGGCCGGCGTGGTCAACGGTGAACTGGGCAGCGCGCTGCAGGCGCTGCTGCCGTCGTTCAACTTCCCGCGCCAGTCCAACTCCGGTGGCGCCGACCACGTGCGCGCGGCACAGCTGCGTGGCCTGTCGCCGGACCAGGTGCTGGTGCTGGTCAATGGCAAGCGCCGCCACCACACCGCGCTGGTCAACACCGACAGCAAGATCGGCAAGGGCACCACCCCGGTCGACTTCAACTCGATTCCGGTCAGCGCGATCAAGCGCATCGAAGTGCTGCGCGACGGCGCCGGCGCGCTGTACGGATCGGACGCCGTGGCCGGCGTGATCAACGTGATCCTCGACAACGGCGGCGACGGTGGCCAGATCGAGGCCAGCTACGGCGCCAACCACACCGACCTCAAGCCGATCGGGCGTACCCTTACCGACGGCCAGACCGGCAACGTCAGCGCCAAGGTCGGCACCTCGCTGGGCGAGGACGGCGGCTTCCTGCGCGTCGGCCTGGAATACAAGCACCGCAACGGCACCAACCGCGCCGGCTTCGACCAGATTCCGCCGTGGGACCAGACGCCAGACAACCTGGCGCTGCAGGGCAAGCGCAACTACGTGCTGGGCGATGGCAAGAGCAAGGACATCAACCTGTGGCTGAACACCGAGATCCCGGTGGGACAGACCTCGACGTTCTACGCGTTCGGTACCTTCAACCAGCGTGACACCGAAGGCGCCAACTACTTCCGCTATCCCGATGGCGAGGCCAACTGGAAGCAGGTCTATCCGAACGGTTACCGGCCGATCTCCGAAGGCGAGAACCGCGACGTGCAGGCCGTGGCCGGGCTGCGCGGGCAGTGGGGCGAATGGAGCTACGACGGCAGCCTGGATTACGGCCAGAACGACTTCACCTACCGCCTGCGTGATTCGCTCAACGCCTCGCTGGGCCCGACCAGCCCGACCCGCTTCAAGACCGCCGATTACGAATACGCGCAGACCGTGGGCAACCTCGATCTGAGCCGCGTGTTCACCCAGAGCGACAGCATCAGCCACACGCTCGGCATGGGCGTGGAAGCACGCCACGAGCGCTACCAGACCCGTCCCGGCGACCCGGCCAGCTATGCGGCCGGCCCGTACACCGACCGCCCGACCGGTTCGCAGGCCGGTGGCGGCTTGACCCCGCAGGACGCGGCCACCCTGTCTCGCGATGTCGCCAGCGCCTACGCCAGCCTGTCCAGTCAGTTCGGCGAGAAGTTCTCCACCGATCTGGCCGCGCGCTACGAGCACAACGACGACTTCGGCGGTGAACTGACCGGCAAACTCGGCCTGCGCTATGAATTCACCCCGGCGTTCGCGCTGCGCGGTGCCATCTCCAACAACTTCCGTGCGCCGTCGCTCGCACAGATCGGCTACGAATCCACCTCCACCGGCTACAACGCTGGCGGCCAGCTGGTGCAGGGCCGCCTGTTGTCGGTCAACAACCCGATCGCGCGTGGCCTCGGTGCGCAGAACCTGAAGCCGGAGAAGTCGATCAATACCTCGCTGGGCTTCACCAGCCGAATTGGCGAGCACTTCGACCTGTCACTGGACTTCTTCCAGATCGACATCGACGACCGCATCGCGCTGTCGGAGAGCATCACCGGCGATGCGCTGACCGACTACGTGGCCGCCAACTACGGCGTCAGCGGCCTGCAGAGCGCCAGCTTCTTCGTCAACGCCGCCGATACCCGCACCCGCGGCGCCGAGCTGGTGAGCAACTGGCGCCAGTCACTGGGCGACGGCCAGCTGCTGCTGACCGGCACCTACGCCTATACCAAGACCACGCTGAAGAACGTGCTGGCTACGCCGGCGCAGCTGCAGGCGCTCAACCCGAACTATGTGCTGTTCGGCATCGAAGAGACCAATACGCTCACCGATGCCACGCCGCGTACCCGCGGCAGCTTCTCTGCCGCGTGGAGCAACGACCACTGGTCGCTGAGCACCCGCGTGAACCGCTACGGCAGCGCCACCCGCGTGTTCAACTTCGGTGACGGCTACATCCCGCGCCAGACCTACCAGGCCGAGTGGCAGCTGGATGCGGAGGTCGAATACCGCATCACTCCGCGCTGGAGCGTGGCCATCGGCGGCCAGAACCTGACCGACAACTACCCGGATCGATCCAACAGCGATATCCACTACTTCGGCAACCTGCCGTATGACGTGCTGTCGCCGATCGGCAGCAACGGCGCGTACTACTACGGCCGCGTCCGCTATACGTTCTGATCGCATTGGGTGGGTGCGGACCGTTGGTCCGCACGACACGGTAGTGTCGGCCGCTGGCCGGCAACTTCGTGATCCGGGTGCGGATCTGCTTTGGGGGGGGGTGCGGACCGTTGGTCCGCACTGCTGCCGTGCCGACCAACGGTCGGCACCCACCGAAGCAGCGCCGTAGCCTGCCCTCGACCCCGCGTACACGCCCACGCTGGCAAGCTGGGCGTCATGGCTGAACCGCTCCCCCTGCGTCCGCCACCGCCATTGCTGGACGACGCCTGTGCGTTGTTCCTCGATGTCGATGGCACCCTGATCGAATTCGCTGCACGCCCGGATGCCGTGCAGCTGCTGCCGGATGTGCGTGAAGCCATCGGCCGCATCAGCGACCGCCTGGAAGGTGCCGTGGCACTGGTCAGTGGTCGCCCGCTTGAACAGCTGGATCAACTGTTCGCCCCCCTGCAACTACCCGCCGCCGGCCTGCACGGCCATGAGCTGCGTGGCGAAGACGGTCGTGTGCTGCGCGACGAACACGACGACGACACCGCCGAATGGCTGCACGCGCTGCATCAGCAGGCGATGCGCTTCGCCCATGGGCATCCTGGCGTGCTGGTGGAAGACAAGGGCGTCGGCCTGGCCTTGCATTGGCGCGGTGCGCCGCACGCCGCCAGCGATGTCCGCGCGTTCGCTGACCGCCACGTGCGTGGCCGCACCAGCTACCGCCTGCAGCCTGGCGACCATGTGGTCGAGTTCGTGCCTGTCGGCACCGACAAGGGCCGTGCCGTGCGCCGGATGATGCAGTACCTGCCCTTCCGCGGCCGTCTGCCGGTGTTCCTCGGTGATGACCTCACCGACGAATTCGGCTTCGATGCCGCCAACGGCCAGCATGGCTGGAGCGTGCTGGTGGGTGAACGTGAACCCAGTGCGGCCGTGTTCGCGCTGCCCGACATACGCAGCGTGCACGCCTGGCTGCGTGAGAATGCCTATTGACCCGGCCAACCCCCACGGCCGCAACCGAGATGTACCGCGTGATGACCCAACCCGATCTTGATCTGGGCGTGGTCGGCAACGGCAGCTTCGGCGCCCTGGTCGACAAACATGCCCGCGTTGTCTGGAGCTGCCTGCCCACCTTCGACGGCGACCCGACCTTCTGCGCCCTGCTCGGCCCCAACCAGCAGACCGGCGGCGACTTCGCCATCGAGCTGGAGGACTTCGCGAGCAGCGAGCAGGAATACCTCACCAACACTGCGATCCTGCGCACCGTGCTGCGTGACACGCAGGGCGGCGCATTGGAAATCCTCGATTTCGCCCCGCGCTGGCGCCAGAACGACCGCTTCTACCGGCCGGTCAGCCTGATCCGCCAGGTGCGTCCGCTGGCCGGCAGCCCGCGCATCACCGTTCGTGCGCGCCCGCTGGCCGACTGGGGCGCACGCGTGCCAGAGTCCACCTGGGGCAGCAACCATGTGCGCTGGATCCTGCCCGAGCACGTGCTGCGGCTGACCACCGATGTGCCGGTGCGCTTCGTGCGCGATGGCCTGCCGTTCGTGCTCAACCATCCCATCCACCTGATCCTGGGCGTGGATGAGTCGCTCAACCGCTCGATCAGCGGCTATGTGCAGGAAGCCTTCCAGCGCACCCGCGACTACTGGCGCGAATGGGTGCGCTACCTGTCCATCCCGCTGGAATGGCAGGACGCGGTGATCCGCAGCGCGATCACCCTGAAGCTGTGCCAGTACGAAGACAGCGGCGCGATCATCGCGGCGATGACCACTTCCATTCCGGAAGCGCCGGGCAGCGTGCGCAACTGGGACTACCGCTACTGCTGGCTGCGCGACGCGGCCTTCGTGGTGCGGGCGCTGAACCGTCTCGGCGCGACGCGTACGATGGAACAGTTCCTCGGCTACATCTTCAACCTGGCCACCACCGACGGCACGCTGCAGCCGCTGTACGGCATCGGCTTCGAAGCGAAGCTGGACGAAGATGAGGTTCCCAGCCTGTCCGGCTACCGCGGCATGGGCCCGGTGCGCCGTGGCAACCTGGCCTGGGTACAGCGCCAGCACGATGTCTACGGCAGCGTGGTGCTGGCCTCCACGCAGCTGTTCTTCGACCGCCGCCTGCAGGATCCCGGCGACGCACACACCTTCGCCCGCCTCGAACCGCTGGGCGAACAGGCCTTCGCCCTGCATGACGTGCCCGATGCCGGCCTGTGGGAGTTCCGCGGCCGCACCGAAGTGCACACCTACACCAGCGCGATGTGCTGGGCCGCCTGCGACCGCCTGTGCAAGATCGCCGTGCGCCTGAAGCGCGATGACCGTGCACACTACTGGCGCGAGCGCGCCGACACCATCCATGCGCGCATCATGGCCGAGTCCTGGAATGAGGAACTGGGCCACTTCACCGATACCTTCGGTGGCCATCGGCTGGATGCCTCGCTGCTGCTGCTGGCCGATATCGGTTTCATCGACGCGCTGGACGCCCGCTTCATCGCCACCGTCGATGCCATCGGCCGCGACCTCAAGCATGGCAATTCGCTGTACCGCTATGTCGCGCCGGATGACTTCGGTGAACCGGAAACCAGCTTCACCATCTGCACCTTCTGGTACATCGACGCGCTGGCCGCGATCGGGCGCATGGACGAAGCACGTGAGATGTTCGAGCTGCTGCTGAAGCAGCGCAACCACCTGGGCCTGCTGTCGGAGGATCTGGCCTTCGACAGCGGCGAGGCCTGGGGCAATTTCCCGCAGACCTATTCGCACGTCGGCCTGATCACCGCCGCAATGCGCCTGTCGCGGTCCTGGCAGGAGGCATCGTGAGTCGTCTGGTCGTGGTTTCAAACCGTGTGGCCGTGCCCGGCGAGAACCGCGCCGGCGGCCTGGCTGTCGGCCTGCTGGCTGCCCTGAAGGAACGCGGTGGCCTGTGGTTCGGCTGGAGCGGCAAGACGGTGAAGGAAGGCAGCGGCACGCTGCACCGGCAGAAAGACGGTGACATCGACTACGTCACCATGGACCTGAGCAAGCGTGAGGTCGATGGCTACTACAACGGCTTCGCCAACCGCACCTTGTGGCCGCTGCTGCACTTCCGCCTGGATCTGGTCGACTACGACCGCGGCACCCGCGAGACCTACCACAAGGTCAACGCGCTGTTCGCCGACAAGCTCGCGCCACTGCTGCGCGAGGACGACATCGTCTGGATCCACGACTACCACCTGATCCCGCTCGGTGCGCTGCTGCGCGAGCGCGGCATCGGTTGTCGCATAGGCTTCTTCCTGCATATCCCGATGCCGTCTGCCGACCTGCTGCAGGCGATGCCCGACCACCTGCGGCTGTTCTCCGCGCTGTACGCCTACGACCTGGTCGGCTTCCAGACCCAGCGCGACGCTGATCGCTTCCAGACCTACCTGCGCCTGTTCGGCGGCGGCCGCGTGCTCGACAACGGCGAGCTGGAAGCACCGGGCGGGCGCCGCTTCCGTGCCGCCGCCTTCCCGATCGGCATCGACACCGAGCTGATCGCACGCCAGGCCGGCACCGCGGCCACCAAGGCCGCCGTGAAGAACCTGCGCGCCAGCCTGCGCGATCGCCAGCTGGCGATCGGCGTGGATCGCCTGGACTATTCCAAGGGCCTGCCCGAACGCTTCCTTGGCTTCGAGCGCTATCTTGAGCGCCACCCCGACCAGCGCGGCTCGCTGACCTACCTGCAGATCGCCCCGGTCTCGCGCGGCGATGTCACCGAGTACCGGCAGCTGCGCAGCCAGCTGGAACAGATCGCCGGCCACATCAACGGTGGCCACGCCGAACCTGACTGGACGCCGCTGCGCTACGTCAACCAGAACTTCACCCATGCCACCCTCACCGGCTTCTACCGGGCGGCGGCGGTCGGCCTGGTCACGCCGTTGCGCGATGGCATGAACCTGGTGGCCAAGGAATACGTGGCGTCGCAGGACCCGGAAGATCCCGGCGTGCTGGTGTTGTCGCTGCTGGCCGGCGCTGCCGACGAACTCAAGCAGGCATTGCTGGTGAACCCGCACGATCTGGACGGCGTGGCCGACGCCATCGCCACGGCAGCAACGATGTCACTGAGCAGGCGCAAGGAACGCTGGCACGCGATGATGGATCACCTGCGCACCTACGACATCAATCACTGGCGCCGCAGCTATCTGGACGCGCTGGAAGGTTGAGGAAAAAAGGGGACGGAGGGGATCAAGGCAGTTGTGCACAGACGCCTTGATCCCCTCCGTCCCCTTTTTCCTTCAATCCAGGAATCGCGCTGCCTGCTCCGGTGCGGGCAGATGACAGGCGTCGTGCCGTCCGAACCAGCGGTAGCGGTTGCGCGCCAGCGCGCGGTACGCGGCATCACGCCAGCTGCGCGGCACTGCCCGTAGTACGCCGGTCAGGCGCCAGGCGCCGCCCAGCCCCGCCAGCACGCGCAGGATCGCATCGGTATCGGTCCAGGCACCCTGCGCGTCCAGCAGCAGGAACGACATCGGGTCCTGCGGGTCCAGCCCGTGCACGCGCAACATCGCGCTGCCCTGCTGACCCTGCATCGCCGCGAAGCGGTAGCGCCCCGCGCGGTCGAAACGCAGCAGGAAGCGCACCCAGCGGTTGCACAGCGCGCATACGCCATCGAATACGATCACCGCGCTGCCCGCCTCGGCGGCGGCCTCACTGCGGTTCGAGCCAACCTTCATAGCGGATCAGGGCTCCCGCCCAGGGCAGCGTCACATCGACCAGGAAAGTGTACCGCTCACCCTGCCAGGCTTCGCGGCAACGCACGCCACCAAACCAGCGCCTCGGCAACGGCAGCAACCCGAACGCCCAGACCCGGCGCACCGACCAGTCGATGCCACCCTCGCGGGCCTGCAGATCAAACTCGAAGCGCACCGCGCCCAACTGCTCGCGCAGGCATCCCTCGTGCGCCCACAGCCGCGACACCATCGGCCAGCGGCCAAAACGCCGCGCCCACTGCTCGCCCTGCCCGTGTGCACTGAACGCCACTTCGGTCGGCAACGCTCCACCGTCCTTCGGCAGCCGCGCCAACGCGGCCAGCAGCGGCACCAGCCAGTGCCGCCCCCTCACGATATGCGCCTGCCCCACGTAGCGGCAGGGCAACGGCGCGGCATGCAACGCCTGCACCGGCGCGGCCAGGGTGACGAAGGCCGGCCCCAGCACGCGCGCGAACAGCGGCAAGGTCAGGGCGCGATCCAGGCCAGCGTCGCCATGCGCCCGGTGCGACGGTCGCGCCGGTGCGAATACAGGTCCGGATCGGCCATGGTCGACACCGTGCCGCCATGGACCTGCGCCGGGTCCATGCCCGCCGCCTGCAACCGCTGCCGCGCCAGCGCGAACAGGTTCACCTTCCAATGGCCTGCGCGGGTGGCCACGAACGCCGCCTCGGCGGCCGGATCATGGCCGACGAAGGCGTGGTAGACCTCCTCGCCGATCTCGTAGTCGGCCGGTCCGGCGGCCGGGCCCAGCCAGGCCCGCAGCTGCGCCGGCGGCGTCTGCATGGCGGCCACGGTGGCCTCCAGCATGCCATCGGCCAAGCCACGCCAGCCTGCGTGGGCCGCGCCCACCTCACTGCCATCGGCGGCGGCAAACACCACGGGCAGGCAGTCGGCAGTCAGGATCGCCAGCACCACGCCCGGCACCGAGGTCACTGCGGCATCGGCCACCGGCTCGCTTGCGCCGGGCACCGGCGGCGCGGTGAAGCGCAGCACGGTGCTGCTGTGCACCTGGCGCAGCCAGTGCGGTGTCGAGGGCAGCCCCAGCCCCTGCTGCAGCAGCTGGCGGTTGTGCTCTACGTTGGCTGGGGTATCACCGTCGGCCGCGTGCCGGTTGCCCAGGTTGAACTGCGCGAACGGCGCCGGCGAAATGCCCGCACCGTGCCGACGCGTGGTCAACGTATGGACGCCCGGCGGCGCCGGCCAGTCCGCCTGCAGCACGGGCAGCGCGGCGGCCATCACCAGCGGTCCCGCTCGCGCGCGGCGAAGGCCTCGCTGTCTTCGCGCAGCACCTTCATCAGGTGCAGCATGTCCTCCGGCACCGGCGCGGTGTTGCGCACCAGCTCACCGGTGATCGGGTGCGTGAACTCCAGGGTCTCGGCGTGCAGGGCCTGGCGCTTGAAGCCACGCAGCGCGGCCACCAGCTCATCGCTGGCCCCCTTGGGCAGCTTCAGCGCACCGCCGTACAGCGGGTCACCGATGATCGGATGGCGCACATGCGCCATGTGCACGCGGATCTGGTGGGTACGGCCGGTTTCCAGGCGGCACTCCAGCGCGGTGTGCGCACGGAAGCGCTCGCGCAGGCGGTAGTGGGTGATCGCTTCCTTGCCGTCCTCGCGCACCGCCATCTTCAGGCGGTCGCGCGGGTGGCGGTCGATCGGGGCATCGGCGGTACCGCCGGCCACCAGCGCACCCATCACGATGGCCAGGTACTGGCGGTGCACGTCGCGTGCGGCCAGCTGCTCGACCAGCGCGGTCTGCGCTTCCAGGGTCTTGGCCACCACCATCACGCCACTGGTGTCCTTGTCCAGGCGGTGCACGATGCCCGCGCGCGGCAGCACCGCCACCGACGGGTCGCGGAACAGCAGGGCGTTGACCAGGGTGCCGCTGTGGTTGCCCGCGCCCGGGTGCACCACCAGGCCGACCGGCTTGTTGATCACCAGCAGGTGCTCGTCCTCGAACAGCACGTCCAGCGGGATGTCCTCCGGCTGGGCGTCGGTCTGGGTTTCCAGCACCACGTTGAGGGTCACCACCTCGCCACCGCGCAGCGGATCGCGCGGGCGCACCTGGGCGCCGTCCAGCAGGACCTCCCCGGCCTTGATCCACTCGGTCAGGCGCGAACGCGAGTATTCGGGGAACAGTTCGGCCACCACGGCGTCGAAACGGCGGCCGGCAGCGGTGTCGGGGACGATGGCCTGGCGGGCCGATTCAGAGGGTTGTTCAGACATGGCAGGGGGCATTCTTTGAAATTTTGGGGTCCCGGCGGCCGGTTTCAGTCGCTGGACAGGACACTAGGCTATCATCGACCCTTCGTATTCCAGCCGCGTCCCGCCTTGACCTCATGATCCGACGCTCCTCCATGCTCTCCGCGCCCGTCCGCCTCACCGCCCTGCTGCTGGTGCTGGTCATCGCCGCCACCGGCTGCCACCGTGGCGCCAAGAAGGGCGATCGCCCCGATGAAGGGACGCCGGTCGAACAGTTGTACGAGAAGAGCCACAAGCTGATGCAGGGTGGCAACTGGAGCGGGGCTGAAACCAGCTTCCGCCGCCTCGTGGCCCAGTATCCGTACGGCCCGTATACCGAACAGGCGATGATCGAAACCGCCTACGCGCAGTACAAGGCCGGCAAGCACGACGATGCGGTGTCCAGCATCGACCGCTTCATCCGTACCTACCCGACCCATCGCAACATCGCGTACCTGTACTACCTGCGCGGCCTGGCCAACTCCAACCGCAGTACGGTTTTCCTGCGTCGCGTATGGTCGCTGGATGCCAGCCGCCGCGATCTGTCCACGCCGCACCAAGCGTATTCGGATTTCAACATCGTGGTGGACCGTTACCCGAACAGCCGCTACGCCGCCGATGCGCGCCAGCGCATGCTGGAGCTGCGTGACGTGTTCGCCCAGCATGAGCTGGACAACGCCCTGTACTACATGCGCCGCGGCGCCTGGGTCTCGGCCGCCGGCCGCGCCAACTACCTGCTGGAAACCTATCCGCAGAGCGCGTTCCAGTACGATGCCGTCGCCGTCCTGGCCGATTCCTACACCCACCTGGGCAACAAGACCCTGGCCGACGACGCCCGCCGCGTCCTGCAGCTGAACCAGCCGGACCACCCGTGGCTGGAAGGCAAGTGGCCGAAGTACCCGTGGATGATCCGCAAGCTGAACCCATTCGCTGGCGAAAAGTCCGCCAGCACCGGCCAGCGCAACGCGCGACTGGAAAAGAAGTAAAAGAAGGCCCCGAAAGGGGCCTTTTCTTTGTCGGCAGATCCACGCCATGCGTGGAGGGTTCGCGCGCCCATGGACCACGACACTAGGAATTCTACGAATCCCCGGCGGATGCGACGCCGGTCCCAATCGGCGTAGGCGAGGCCATCCACACTGCGGCGCAACGGCCATCCCGGCCGTGAAGGAGCGCCCCATGACCCCACCGCCCCGCCGTTTCCGCCCGCTCGCCTGCCTCCTCGCCACTGCCCTGCTGGCGCTGTCCTCGGGCCCCGTGGCGGCTGCCTCACCCGCACCGGGCGATCTGCTGTCTGCTGCCCCCTATCGCGCGTCATGGGTGCCATCCAAGGCCGCGCAGGCCTACAAGCTGCAATACCGCACCCCGGATCATCGCGGCCAGCTGGCCGAAGGCACCGGCCTGCTGTACCTGCCCGCCGGCGCGGCGCCTGCAGGCGGCTGGCCGGTGGTGTCCTGGGCACATGGCACCCAGGGCATCGCGGATCGCTGTGCGCCCTCGGTGTCCGGCCCCTACCAACCCGAACGCGACGGCCGCTTCCTCGATCAGTTCCTGGCACAGGGCTATGCGGTGGTTGCTGCGGACTACCAGGGCCTCGGCGGTCCAGGTGACCATGCCTATCTGCATGTGCGCACTGCCGCGCGCAATGCCATCGACCTCGTCAAAGCCAGCCGCCAGTATCTGGGCACCGCAACGCTGTCGCCGCGCTGGGTCTCGGTCGGCCATTCGCAGGGTGGTGCCGCCGCGCTCACTGCCGGGCATCTGGCGCCCACCTATGCTGGCCCGTCGCTGCACTACCGCGGCAGCTTCACCACCGGCACGCCCACCGCCGTCGAGCTGACCGCACTGGTGATGAAGCCGGACAACCGCACCGCCAATCCTGGCGCGCTCAACGCGTATCACGCGTATCTGCTCGACGGTCTGCTGCAGGTTGCGCCGCAGATCGACCGCGTCCTCAGCGACACCGGCCGCACCCGCGTGGCAGTGGCACGCGAGCAGTGCCTGGGCGAACTGGCCACCACGCTGGACGGCGCGGATACCGGCAGCATGTTCACCGCACCGCTGACCAGCGTGCCAGGCATCTGGGCCGTGTTGTACGACTATCTTGGCGTACCGCGCCGCGGTTTCAGCCAACCGCTGATGCTGGGCCACGGCAGCGAGGACCGCGACGTGCCCTATCTGACCACCCTGCTGTATGCCGCAGGCCTGGCGCTGCGCGGCGAGCCGGTCGCGTTCCGGCGCTACCCGGTCGACCATCGCGGCACGCTCGACGCGGCGGCGGCGGATGGCCTGGCGTTTGTGCGTGCACGGCTTGAGGACGGCCACTTCAACGACGCTGCGGAAACCGCCGGCCTCGAACAGCTGCTCGACGACGCCCGGTAGATCCACGCCATGCGTGGATGCGCGGCATACGGCGTTGCCGGCCAGCGGCCGGCACTACCAAAGGCAGTAGATCCACGCCATGTGTGGATGCGCGGCATACGGGTTGCCGGCCAGCGGCCGGCACTACCGGATGCGGTAGATCCACGCCATGCATGGATGCGCGGGATACGGATTGCCGGCCAGCGGCCGGCACTACCGGAGGCAGTAGATCCGCGCCATGCGTGGATACGCGGGATACGGGTTGCCGGCCAGGGGCCGGCACTACCAAAGGCACTAGATCCGCGCCATGCGTGGATACGCGGGGTACGGGTTGCCGGCCAGCGGCCGGCACTACCTGCCAACGGCTACCTCAACCCTTGTAGCCGTTGCTGATCGGGTAGCGACGCTCGCGACCGAAAGCGCGGCGCGACACCTTCGGGCCTGGCGCGGCCTGGTGCCGCTTCCATTCGCTGATGCGCACCAGGCGCAGCACGCGGTCGACCACGGCCGCGTCATAACCGGCGGCAACGATCTCCGTGCGCGACTGCTCCTGGTCGATGTAGCGGTACAGGATGCCGTCCAGCACGTCATAGGCCGGCAGCGAGTCCTGGTCCAGCTGGTTCTCGCGCAGTTCGGCCGACGGCGGGCGACTGATCACCGCCGGCGGGATCACCGGCGCGCCGCCCACGGTATTGCGCCACTTGGACAGGCCGAACACCTCGGTCTTGTACAGGTCCTTCAACGGCGCATAGCCACCGCACATGTCGCCATAGATGGTGGCGTAACCCACCGCGTACTCGCTCTTGTTGCCGGTGGTCAGCAACAGGCCACCGAACTTGTTGGCCAGCGCCATCAGGATCACGCCACGGCTGCGCGACTGCAGGTTCTCTTCGGTCACGTCCGGCGCAGTGCCTTCGAACATCGGCGCCAGCGATTCCATCAGGCCCTTGAACGCCGGCTCGATCGAGACCGCTTCCAGCTTCACGCCCAGTGCCTGGCACTGCTCGGCGGCGAGGTCGTTGGACATGCCGGCGGTGTAGCGCGACGGCAGGCGCACAGCGGTGACGTTCTCGGCGCCGAGCGCGTCGACCGCCAGCGCCAGTACCAGCGCCGAATCGATGCCACCGGACAGGCCCAGCCAGACCTTCTTGAAACCGTTCTTGCGGCAGTAATCCTGGATGCCACGCGTCACCGCGCGCCAGGCCAGCGCGTCCATGCTCTCGTCGCCGTCGTCCATCCACACGTGCGGCATGAAGCGGCGCGTTTGGCCGTCGTACTCCACCACCAGCCACTGGTCGACGAAGGCGGCAGCGGCGGGGTGCACCGTGCCGTCGCCATCGGCCACCACCGAGGCGCCATCAAACACCAGCGCATCCTGGCCACCGACCACATTGAGATAGGCAATCGCTGCCCCGGTCTCGCGGGTGCGTGCGGCCAGCACCGCATCGCGCTGGGCGTGCTTGCCGCGCTCGTACGGCGAGGCATTGGGTACCACCACCAGCTGCGCGCCGGCGCGCACGGTGTCGGCCAGCGGCTCGGCGAACCACAGGTCCTCACAGATCAGCAGGCCCACCGGAATGCCGTTGACCTCGAAGACGCAGCTGCCGCCGTCCGGATCAACATCGAAGTAGCGGCGTTCGTCGAACACGGCGTAATTGGGCAGCTCACGCTTGCGGTAGGTCTGCTCGACCAGCCCGTCGCGCAGCACGCTGGCGGCGTTGTAGACCACCGCGCCAGCCGCCTGCGGCCAGCCGACCACCGCCGTGATGCCGCGGCAGGCTGCGGCAATGCGCGTCATTGCCTGCTCGCACTCGTACAGGAAGCCCGGGCGCAGCAGCAGGTCTTCCGGCGGATAACCGCTCACCGCCAGCTCGGGGAACATCACCAGCTCGGCGCCGTACTCGTCGCGCGCCTGGCCGATCATCTCGATGATGCGCTCGGTGTTGCCGGCGACGTCGCCGACCGGGAAGTCGAACTGCGCCATCGCGATGCGGATCGAAGCCATGGGAATCCAGCCTGTGGTTGCAATGCCGCCATTGTAGCGCTGCGCCATGCGCGCGCCGGGCGCGCTCGCTGCGTGGACAGCCCCGGCTCAGTAGACCCACGCCATGCGTGGATGAGCTTGCCGGGATGGCCAGGGCGCCAGATGCAGAAAGGCCGCCCGGAGGCGGCCTTTCTGTTTTGCAGCAGCCGGTGGGAAGAACAGTCGACTAACAGTCGACTCTACAATCCCCCGCCCAGCGGTCTTACTTGACCAGCTTGGCGATGGCAGCGCCCAGGTCGCCCGGCGAGCGGACGGTGACAACACCGGCAGCTTCCATGGCGGCGAACTTGCCTTCGGCAGTGCCCTTGCCGCCCGAGGCGATCGCACCGGCGTGGCCCATGCGCTTGCCGGCCGGAGCCGACGCACCGGCGATGAAACCGACGACCGGCTTCTTCACGTGGTTCTTGATGTACTCGGCGCCGGCTTCTTCGGCGTCGCCGCCGATTTCGCCAACCATGATGATGCCTTCGGTCTGCGGATCTTCGTTGAACAGCTTCAGGCAGTCGACGAAGTTCAGGCCGTTGATCGGGTCACCACCGATGCCGATGCAGGTGGACTGGCCCAGGCCGACTTCGGTGGTCTGCTTGACCGCTTCATAGGTCAGGGTGCCCGAACGCGACACGATGCCGATCTTGCCCGGCTGGTGGATGTGGCCCGGCATGATGCCGATCTTGCACTCACCCGGGGTGATGACGCCCGGGCAGTTCGGCCCGATCAGCACGGTGTCCGGATGCGAACGGGTCAGCACGTTCTTGACGCGCAGCATGTCCAGCACCGGGATGCCTTCGGTGATGCAGACGATGACCTTGATGCCGGCAGCAGCGGCTTCCAGGATCGCGTCAGCCGCGTACGGCGGCGGCACGTAGATGACCGAGGCGTTGGCGCCGGTGCTCTGCACGGCGTCGGCAACGGTGTTGAAGACCGGCAGGTCGATATGGGTGGTGCCACCCTTGCCCGGGGTCACGCCGCCGACAACCTGGGTGCCGTACTCGATCATCTGAGTGGCGTGGAAGGTGCCCTGCTGGCCGGTGAAGCCCTGCACGATCACCTTGGTGTTCTTGTTGATCAAAACAGACATTGGAATTCCTTGGTGTCGGTATCAGGCGGCGTTCTTGACAGCTTCAACGATCTTCTTGGCGCCATCGTTGATGTTGTCAGCCGGGATGATGGCCATGCCGCTGTCACGCAGCAGCTGCTTGCCTTCTTCCACGTTGGTGCCTTCCAGGCGCACCACGACCGGAACCTTGACGCCCACTTCCTTCACGGCGGCGATGATGCCTTCGGCAATCATGTCGCAGCGGACGATGCCGCCGAAGATGTTGACGAAGATGCCTTCGACCTTGTCCGAGGACAGGATCAGCTTGAAGGCTTCGATGACGCGCTGCTTGTTGGCACCGCCGCCCACGTCCAGGAAGTTCGCCGGCTCGCCGCCGTTGAGCTTGATGACGTCCATGGTGGCCATGGCCAGGCCGGCGCCGTTCACCATGCAGCCGATGTTGCCGTCCATGGTGACGTAGTTGATGTCCAGTTCCGAAGCGATCACTTCGGTCGGATCTTCCTGGGTCTTGTCGCGCATGGCGACCAGGGCCTTCTGGCGGAACGCGGCGTTGTCGTCGCTGTCGAACTTGCCGTCCAGCGCGTACAGGTTGCCGTCGTCCAGGATGGCCAGCGGGTTGATTTCAACCAGGGCCAGGTCCTTTTCGTTGAACAGGCGGTACAGGTTCACCATGATGCTGGCGAACTGGCCGGCCTGCTTGGCGGTCAGGCCCAGCTTGAAGCCGAAATCGCGGCCGTGGTAACCCTGCACGCCTTCGACGAAGTCGACGTTCAGCGAGTGGATCAGCTCCGGGGTTTCAGCAGCGACCTGCTCGATCTCCACGCCGCCTTCCGAAGAGGCGATGTAGGTGATGGTCTTGGTGCCACGGTCGACCAGCACCGACAGGTACAGTTCCTTGACGATCTCGCCGGCGGTGGTCACCAGCACCAGGTTGACCGGCAGTTCAACGCCAGCGGTCTGGTAGGTGGCCATCTTGGTGCCGAGCATCTTGGCCGCAGCGGCCTTCACGTCGTCGGTGGTCTTGCAGAACTTGACGCCGCCAGCCTTGCCGCGGCCGCCAGCGTGGATCTGCGCCTTGACCATCCAGGGGCCCTGGCCCAGGGAGTTGGCAGCGGCAACCGCTTCGTCCGGGGTCGCAGCGACCTTGCCGGCCGGGACCGGGATGCCGTACTCGGCAAGCAGTTGTTTTGACTGGTATTCGTGGAAATTCATGCGTCACCGTGGGAATAGGAACGACCGCACGCAATTCCTCAGGGCCCCGGCGGGGCGCCGGCATGGACCGCGGCGGGCCCACTATTGTGGCCGAGCCGGCGCCGGGGCGCAAAGAAGTCTGTACAAAACGCCAGACGCGGTCAGATTTCCACCGTCATTCAGGCAGTTGCACCCGGGCCGGGGCTGGCCACCGGTGTCCGCAACGGGCCAAATGCGCGATCCGGACCACTTCGGCGGCGCCCGGCCGGGGGCCCTATACTGCCCTTCGCAAACGCGACGTGCCGGCCCGACTTCAGGGGACGCCGGACAGGCCCGCCGCAGAATCCAGACCCAGGCAGCCAGAAGGGGAGTTCCGGCGTGTCACCCAGTGCTTCATTGATTGACCGCATCGAATCGATTCCGCGGCGTGAACTGTATTTCTTCGCGCTGTACCGGGTGCTGATCGCTACGGTCATTGCCGCCCTGCTCTACAGCCCGTTGTCGGCCATGGTCGGCGAAGCCCACCACCCGCGGCTGGCCGATGTCGTTGCGGTCATCTATCTGGCCCTGTCGCTGCTGGCCCTGGTGGTCGGCCGCAACGAACGCTGGCTGCGCCCGATCGTGGTCAGTGGCGTGCTGGTGGATATCGTGGCTGCCACCCTGCTGTCGCACGCCCTGCCCGGCGCCAGCGCCGGTATCTCGATGTCGCTGCTGTTCAACATCGCCGCCGCCGCCACTCTGCTGCCGCTCAGCCTGGGGCTGGGCCTGGCGCTGGCCGCCAGCCTGGCCACCGGCGTCGAGTACACCTGGAAGCTGCTGGAAGGCGGCGACCCCACCCGCACCCTCGCCGAACTGGCGATGTTCGCCACCAGCTACCTGGCACTGGCCTTCATCAGCTACCAGGTGGGCAACCGCGCCCGCCGCAACCAGCAGCTGGCCAACCAGCGCGGCGATGAAGTCGCCAACCTGTTCCAGATCAACGAACTGATCATCCGCCGCATGCGCACCGGCGTGCTGGTGGTGGACGCCGACAACCGCATCACCCTGGCCAACGAAGCCGCCTCGATGCTGCTGGGCGACAACGACGGCAACGGCGAAAGCGGACGCCTGGACCTGGCCAGTGCCGCACCGGAACTGGCGCGCCGGCTGCAGCGCTGGCGCAATGGCTGGGCACAGGACGAGCTGCCGCTGCAGCTCAACCCCGACCAGCCGGAAGTGCAGCCGCGCTTTGCCCGCCTGCTGGCCGGCAGCGACCTTGCGCTGGTGTTTCTGGACGATTCCAGCGTGGTCTCGCGCCGCGCCGAATCGCTCACTCTGTCGGCCATGGGCCGCTTCTCGGCCAGCCTGGCCCACGAGATCCGCAATCCGCTGGCGGCGATCAACTATGCCGTGCAGCTGCTCGAGGAAGGCACCGGCTTCAACGAGAGCGACCGCCGCCTGCTGCAGATCATCCGCCAGCAGTGCCAGCGCACCAACGGCATCGTCGAGAGCGTGCTGGGGTTGGCTCGGCGCGAACGCGCCACGCCGGAGAACGTGGACCTGGTCGCCTTCGTGCGCCGCTTCGTGCTGGAGTACAAGCAGGGCCAGACCCTGGAGACCGACAGCATCGAACCGATCATCAGCGACACATCGGTGATGGCCCAGGTCGACGCCAAGCATCTCTACCAGGTGCTGACCGTGCTGGTGCACAACGCACTGAAGTACGGCCGCATCGGCCAGCAGCCTGCACGGGTGCGGCTGCGCGTGGCCCAGCACGAACGCAGCGCGGTGATCGACGTGATGGACCGTGGCCCGGGTATCCCGGAGAGCGTGGCCGCGCAGCTGTTCCGGCCCTTCTTCACCACGTCCGAGCATGGCACGGGACTGGGCCTGTACATCGCGCGCGAGCTGTGCAGGGCCAACCAGGCCCGCCTGGACTACATCGCGGTGCCGGCCGGTGGCTCCTGCTTCCGCCTGGTGCTGCCCGGTCCACATACGCTGCTGCCGAGCTGATCCCCATTCTGTGCGTCAAACATTTGTCGCTTCCAGCCCCCTCGTTTATCTTTCACGCCCATGAATGAAACCCGCAGCGCCCTCGTCGTCGACGATGAACGCGACATCCGCGAACTGCTGGTGCTGACCCTCGGCCGCATGGGGCTGCGCATCAGTACCGCCGCCAACCTGGCCGAGGCACGTGAGCTGCTGGCCAGCAATCCGTACGACCTGTGCATCACCGACATGCGCCTGCCCGATGGCAACGGCATCGAACTGGTCAGCGAGATCGCCCAGCACTACCCGCGCACGCCGGTGGCGATGATCACCGCATTCGGCAGCATGGATCTCGCCGTGGAGGCACTGAAGGCCGGTGCGTTCGATTTCGTCAGCAAGCCGGTGGACATCTCGGTGCTGCGCGGACTGGTCAAGCACGCGCTGGAACTCAACAACGCCGAGCGCCCCGCACCGGGCCCCAACGCCGAACAGGGCGGGCGCCTGCTGGGCCACTCGCAGGCCATGGATGTGCTGCGCACCACCATCGGCAAGGTCGCGCGCAGCCAGGCGCCGGTCTACATCCTCGGCGAGTCGGGCGTCGGCAAGGAGCTGGTTGCACGCACCATCCATGCCCAGGGCGCGCGCGCGGCCGGCCCGTTCGTGCCGGTCAACTGCGGTGCCATTCCCGGCGAGCTGATGGAGAGCGAATTCTTCGGCCACCGCAAGGGCAGTTTCAGCGGCGCACACGCTGACAAGCCTGGCCTGTTCCAGGCTGCGCATGGCGGCACCCTGTTCCTGGACGAAGTGGCTGAACTGCCACTGCAGATGCAGGTGAAGCTGCTGCGCGCGATCCAGGAAAAGTCGGTGCGCGCGGTGGGCGCGGCCAACGAGGAGCCGGTGGATGTCCGCATTCTCTCGGCCACCCACAAGGATCTGGCCGAGCTGGTCGAGGACGGGCGCTTCCGCCACGACCTGTACTACCGCATCAACGTGATCGAACTGAAGGTGCCGCCGCTGCGCGAGCGCCGCCAGGACCTGCCCGAACTGGCCGCCGCCGTGCTGGCCCGCCTGGCCCGCAGCCACGGCCGCGCCACCCCGCTGCTGGCGCCCTCGGCGCTGGAAGCACTGGCGCAGTACGCGTTCCCGGGCAATGTGCGCGAACTGGAGAACATCCTGGAACGTGCGCTGGCCCTGGCCGAGGAAGACTGCATCGGCGCCGACGACCTGCGCCTGCCGCAGCACGCGCCGCGTGCACCTGGCAGTGCCGCGCCCGCCGAAGCCGTGGCCGACCTGCAGCCGGGCAGCGCCGCCCTGCCCTCCTACATCGAGCAGCTCGAGCGCAGCGCCATCCAGCGTGCGCTGGAAGAGAACCGCTGGAACAAGACCCGTACCGCCGCGCAGCTGGGCATCACCTTCCGTGCGCTGCGCTACAAGCTGAAGAAGCTGGGGATGGAGTAAACCCGGGGTCGGATCCCTTTCCAAAGGAAAGGGCTCTGACCCGGCGCGTACCACCAACCTGGCAGTGCCGGCCGCTGGCCGGCAACCCCATGCATCGCGTCATCCACGCATGGCGTGGATCTACCTCAATCCTTGGTGACGCGGTTGATCTCGGCCAGGCTGGTGATGCCCGCCGCCGCCTTCTTCAATGCCGACTGGCGCAGGTCATTCACCCCGATCTGCTGCGCCGCCTCGGCAATCTGCAGCGCATTGCCACCGGCCAGCACGATGGTGGCGATCTCATCGGTCATCGGCATGACCTGGTAGACGCCGGTCCGGCCCTTGTAGCCCTCGGTGCATTCGTCGCAGCCGACGGCCTCGTACAGCTCGATGCCCGCATCCAGCTGCGCCTGGGTGAAGCCTTCGGCCAGCAGCGCATGTTCGGGCAGGCTCGACGGACGCTTGCAGTTGCCGCACAGGCGACGCGCCAGGCGCTGGGCGATCACCAGCGTCACCGAGCTGGTGATGTTGTAGGGCGCGATACCCATGTTCATCAGGCGCGCGATGGTCTGCGGCGCATCGTTGGTATGCAGCGTGGACAGCACCATGTGGCCGGTCTGCGCGGCCTTGATCGCGATCTCCGCCGTTTCCAGGTCGCGGATTTCGCCGACCATGATGATGTCCGGGTCCTGTCGCAGGAACGAGCGCAGCGCCGCGGCGAAGGTCATGCCGCGCTTGTTGTTCTGTTGTACCTGGTTGACGCCGGGCAGGCGGATTTCCACCGGGTCTTCGGCAGTGGAGATGTTGCGCGTCTCGTCGTTGAGGATGCCCAGCGCGGTATACAGCGACACCGTCTTGCCCGAACCGGTCGGGCCGGTCACCAGCACCATGCCGTACGGCTTGTGGATGGCATCCAGGAACAGCTTCTGCTGGTCCGGGTCGTAACCCAGCTTGTCGATGCCCAGCTTGGCCGCGCTGCCATCGAGGATACGCAGCACCACCTTCTCGCCGAACAGGGTCGGCAGCGTGCTGACGCGGAAGTCGATCTGCTTGGTCTTGGACAGGTTGAGCTTGATGCGGCCGTCCTGCGGGACGCGCTTCTCGGCGATGTCCAGCTGTGCCATCACCTTCAGGCGCGCGGCGATGCGCTGGTTCAGCTTCACCGGCGCGCGCGCCACCATCTTCAGCAGGCCGTCGATGCGCAGGCGCACGCGGTAATCGTCTTCGTAGGGCTCGAAGTGGATGTCCGAGGCGCCCTTGCGGATCGCATCGACCAGCACCTTGTTGACGAACTTCACCACCGGGGTGTCGTCACCCTTGGCGTCGATGCCGGAATCGCCGCCGGTGGCGCCGAGATCCTCGTCGCCGGCCGCCACGTCCAGGTTGCCCATGCCATCGTCATCGCCACCCAGGGCGTCGCCGAGGGTGTCATGGCTGGCGTGCCACTGTTCCAGCGTGCGGCGGATCTGGTCCTCGTCGACCAGGATCGGCTCGACCACCAGGTTGGTGTGGAACTTGATCTCGTCCAGCGAGTGGGTCGGGTTGCTGGTGCCGACGAACAGCTTGCCACCGCGCTTGAACAGCGGCAACACGTTGTGCTTGCGCAGCAGCTCCTCGCTGACCAGGCTCATCGCGTTCTGGCTGGCGTCGAAGGTGGACACGTCGAACAGCGGCATGCCGAACTCGACCGCATTGGCGGCGGCCAGCTGCGAGGCATTGACCAGCTTGTTCTGCGCGAACCACGTCGGCAGCGGCTGGCGCGCGGCGGCGGCCTTGGCCATGGCGTCGCGGGCGGTGGCCTCGTCCAGGGCCCCGTCCTGCACCAGGCGACGGGCCAGGCCGGTGATGCCGACAAGATTGGCGGTGGTGACAGCGTTCATATGAATCCTTGGCTCATGGGGTCATGCCATGCCGTGCGTCTTGCACGGACACCGCACGGGGCAGCAGAACCCGCCGCGACCCAATGGCCACCGGCATCGCCAATCCATGAGCAACACTGCCTTGCCCGGCACTCCCGGCCCGGCAGGCACGATCCTGACTCCCCCGGGGATGATAGCCCCGTCAAGGGGCAGCCAGCATCCCATCGGAGCGCTGAAGTGTGATCAGCAGCCTGTCGGGCGATAGCGCGCTTCGAACGCGCTGCCATCGCAGCTCCAGATGCCCTCGGCGGAGCGGCGCAGGATCAGGTCCTTGCCGTCCAGCGCGCTGTGTCCCTTCAGGGTGCAGCTGATGTGGCCGACACCGGAGTCGCTGAGTTCGGCTTCGACGTTGGAGCAGTGGGCGTTCTGGGCGACACCGATGTAGTTCGGTGTGACCAGGCTGGCCGAACGGCCCTCATTGACGAGGATTTCCACCTTGGTCTTGCCCAGCGTGATGTCGGCCAGTGCGGCGGTCAGCTGCGTGCGTACGACGTAGGGCTGGAACGCCACCGTCGCGATCGCCGCCAGGATGGCGATGATGGCCACCACGATCATCAGCTCGATGAGCGTAAAGCCTTTTTGTGTGTGCATGACTCCCCCTGTTGGTTCCAGCAATCCCCATTGCTGCGTGCTGACCGGGATTCGCATTCCAGTCAGCACAAGGCCCGCCGAAGCGGGCCTTGTGTTTTCTCTGTTGAGAGCCGTGGAAGCACAGCGCTACCACGCGACTCAGCTGAGCATATTTATTACTTGGTGCAACCCTTCGGAATGAACTTGTCGTCCATCACGGTCACGACGCAGGAGAAACCACCCGGGGTGGTGATCGCGCCGGTGGCGTCGGTCACGGTATCGGTATAGGTCAACGCCAAGGTAGAACCGGCACCGATGCGGGTGCCCGGGTCACGGATGGTGCAGGTCATGCCATCGTCGTCAACGGCGATGGTCGAGCAGGAGCCGGTGTTGTTGGCCTGGAAGCCAGCGGCGGCCAAGGTCGGCGCACGGCCGGCGCTCTTTTCCATCTCGAACTGGGTCTTGTGCGAGGCCAGGTCAGCCAGCGCAGCGGTGACCTTCGACTTGGCGGTGTAGTCCTGGTAGGCCGGCAGTGCGATGGCAGCCAGGATGGCGATGATCGCGACGACGATCATCAGTTCGATAAGGGTGAAGCCCTTCTGGTTCTTCATTGGTACATCCCCAAGATAGTGGTGGTTGAGTTCAGTGCACGGGATCGGACCGGACAGCGCCGGTTGAGCGGGCCCCATGCCCTGCGGGTGGATCAACGCAGGTTGCGTGCCAACCCCGGCACGCCTCCCCCTGGATTTCCCCGCGCCCATGATGGCAGCAATTTCGCGGATGGGAACCCCCCGCTTCCGAATCTGCGATGGACGCGGCAATGTGACGCAGTACGTCACCTTTGGTCGGCACCCGGCACGAAATCGCACGCTGGGCCGCCTGCCAACTGCCCATCCGCCTTTGAACCCGCTACCATCGATGGCTAGTTACCCGCCTGGGGATGGCGGGTCTTGGGGAGCCAACATGTCTGTCAGTCGCAGTGCGATCAAGAAAGAGCCGGTGGCGCGCGCCACCATGGAACTGCAGCCGTTTGTCTGGGAGGGGACCGACAAGCGGGGCGTGAAGATGAAGGGCGAGCAGCTGGCCAAGAACGCCAACCTGCTGCGCGCCGAGCTGCGCCGCCAGGGCATCAACCCGGGCCAGGTCAAGCCGAAGTCGAAGCCGCTGTTCGGCGCCGCCGGCAGCCCGGTCAAGCCCAAGGACATCGCCTTCTTCAGCCGGCAGATGGCCACGATGATGAAATCCGGCGTGCCGATCGTGTCGGCGCTGGACATCATCGCCAGCGGGCACAAGAACCCGCGGATGAAGAAGCTGGTCGACACCATCCGCACCGACATCGAGGGCGGTTCCTCGATGTACGAGGCGGTCAGCAAGCACCCGGTGCAGTTCGACGAACTGTACCGCAACCTGGTGCGGGCCGGCGAAGGCGCCGGCGTGCTGGAAACCGTGCTGGACACGGTGGCCACCTACAAGGAGAACATCGAAGCGCTGAAGGGCAAGATCAAGAAAGCGCTGTTCTACCCGATCATGGTGGTGGTGGTGGCGATGGTGGTCAGCGGCATCATGCTGGTGTTCGTCGTGCCGCAGTTCGAGGACGTGTTCAAGAGCTTCGGTGCCGAGCTGCCCGCCTTCACCCAGCTGGTGGTGAACCTGTCACGGTTCATGGTGTCGTGGTGGTGGCTGATGCTGCTCATCGCGATCGGTGCCGCAGTCGGCGCGATCATGGCCTACAAGCGCTCGCCGAAGATGCAGCATGCGATGGACCGGTTTGTGCTGAAGGTGCCGGTGATCGGGCAGATCATGCACAACAGCGCCATCGCCCGCTTCTCGCGCACCACCGCGGTGACCTTCAAGGCCGGCGTGCCGCTGGTGGAGGCGCTGGGCATCGTGGCCGGTGCTACCGGCAACACCGTGTACGAAGAGGCGGTGCTGCGCATGCGCGACGACGTCTCGGTGGGTTACCCGGTGAACATGTCGATGAAACAGACCAACCTGTTCCCGCACATGGTCATCCAGATGACCGGCATCGGCGAAGAGGCCGGTGCGCTGGACGCCATGCTGTTCAAGGTGGCCGAGTACTATGAGCAGGAGGTCAACAATTCGGTGGATGCCCTGAGCAGCCTGCTGGAACCGATGATCATGGTGTTCATTGGTACCATTGTGGGCGGCATGGTGATTGCCATGTACCTTCCCATCTTCAAACTCGGCGCCGTCGTCGGATAACACATACATGGCTTTTCTCGACCAGCATCCTGGCCTCGGCTACCCCGCCGCGGCCGCCTTCGGACTGCTGCTGGGCAGTTTCCTGAACGTCGTCATCCTGCGCCTGCCCAAGCGGCTGGAGTGGCAGTGGAAGCGCGATGCGCGCGAAGTCCTGGAGGAACCGGACTTCTATGAGCCGCCCCCACCGGGGATCGTGGTCGAGCCGTCGCACTGCCCGCACTGCAAGCACAAGCTGAGCTGGTACGAGAACATCCCGCTGTTCAGCTGGATCATCCAGGGCGGCAAGTGCCGCCACTGCAAGGCACCGATCTCGCTGCAGTACCCGCTGGTGGAGGCGCTGACCTCACTGCTGGTGGTGGCCTGCGTCTGGCAGTTCGGCTTTGGCTGGCAGGGTTTCGGCGCCATCGTGCTGACCTGCTTCCTGATCGCGCTGTCCGGCATCGACCTGCGCACCCAGCTGCTGCCCGACCAGCTCACCCTGCCGCTGATGTGGCTGGGGCTGATAGGCAGCATCGACAACCTGTACATGCCGGCCAAGCCCGCCCTGGTGGGCGCGGCGGTGGGTTACCTGTCGCTGTGGACGGTCTGGTGGCTGTTCAAGCAGCTGACCGGCAAGGAGGGCATGGGCCACGGCGACTTCAAACTGCTGGCAGCCCTGGGCGCCTGGTGTGGCCTGAAGGGCATCCTGCCGATCATCCTGTTGTCGTCGGTGCTGGGCGCCATCATCGGCTCGATCTGGCTGTACAGCCGGGGCCGTGACCGCGCCACGCCGATTCCGTTCGGCCCTTACCTGGCCATTGCCGGCTGGCTGTACTTCATGTGGGGTGCGCCGCTGGTGGAGCAGTACATGGTGATGAGCGGGCTGCGCTGAGGGGAGTCCCCATGAGCCGCTATGTGGTTGGCCTGACCGGTGGCATCGCCTCGGGCAAGAGTGAAGTGACCCGGCGCTTCGAAGCGCTGGGCATCGTGGTGGCCGATGCCGATCTGGCCGCCCGGGCCGTGGTGGCTGCCGACAGCCCGGCGCTGGCCCGCATTGCCGAGCGTTTCGGCGCCGACATGCTGCTGGCCGACGGCAGCCTGGACCGGGCCCGCCTGCGCGCCCACGTCTTTGCCGATCCGGCCGAGCGGACGGCGCTGGAAGCCATCACCCACCCGGCCATCCGCCTGCTGATGCAACAGCAGTGCGAGCAGGCTGAGAGCCCCTATGCGATTGCGGCCATTCCGCTGCTGACCGAGGTGGGCGGGCGGAAGGCCTATCCTTGGCTGGACCGGGTATTGCTGGTGGATGCACCGGAAGCCGTGCAGCACGCCCGGCTGATGCAGCGCGATGGCATTGATGCTGCGCTGGCCGACCGGATGATTGCTGCGCAGGCCAGCCGCGCACAACGGTTGGCGCTGGCCGATGACGTGGTGGTCAATGATGGGCAGCCGGAGGACCTGCAGGTGCAGGTGGAACAGCTGCATGCGCGGTATCTGGGCTTGGCCGGGGCTTGAGGCCTGGTTGCCGGCCAGCGGCCGGCACTACCAAAGCGCATCCATGCGTGGCGTGGATCTACTGGCCGATTCGATTGCCGGCCAGCGGCCGGCACTACCAAAGCGCATCCACGCGTGGCGTGGATCTACTGGCCGATTCGATTGCCGGCCAGCGGCCGGCACTACCAAGGCGCATCCATGCGTGGCGTGGATCTACTGGTCGATTCGATTGCCGGCCAGCGGCCGGCACTACCAAAGCGCATCCATGCGTGGCGTGGATCTACTCCAGCTGCTGGCGGGCGCCACCCTGCTCCCGCGCGATTTCGGCAGCGTGCAGCAGCTGGATCAGGGTATTCAGGCCGGCAAGCGTGCGGCTGAGACCAGCCATCGTGGCGGCCTGCGCCGGGCTGGCCCCCTGCACATCCAGCCGCTGGCCGTCGGCGGCGTCGCGGCCATCCATGCGCGCCAGCAGGGCGGGCAGTAGGTCCCTGGGGTCATCCAGCAGAACTTCGACCCGCTCGGCGACGTCGGCAGGCAGCAGGTGGGCGGCATCGCCGATCAGGGCGTGCAACTGGAGGAACAGCGCGCGGGTGGACATGGTGAAGCTCCTCGCAGACGGCAGGCCACCTGCAGATGCAAGGTGGCGGACGGTGCGGGTTGGCGTACCGGACAACTCCCAGATGGATGGAAACTCCGGCGGATTCCCGGGAATCCCCACGCACCGCCCGCCATGAAGCGAGCACAGTGCATTGTCCGCGATGCCGCGCGAGGCATCGGAAGTTTTCCATCTGACAGTTGATTTCAGGACGCCAATCCCGGCCAAGGCACCGGCCCCGGCCAGGTCATCAGGCCATCACCGCGCACGGCGATCTGTAAGGAAATTCCCAAGTGCGGCGCGGGCTTGCCAATGCGTGCGTTGGAACACGCGCGGGGCGCGGCAGCGATCACGGTGGTGTTGTGTCGGGCCTGTGATGCGATGTTCGCGTGCGGGGGATTCAGTGGCACAAGCGACACAGGGCGTGATGCAAGGTCGGCAGGGTCCGTGCCGACCAAGGTCGGCACCCACCCAAGCAGGGCTGCTTACAACGGCTTCGGCGAGAACGTCAGGGTGGCGATCACGCCACGCTCGCCACCGGGACGCACGCTCACCTGCCAGCCGTACAGGTCGCACAGACGGCTGACGATCGACAGGCCGATGCCGCCGCCCTGCGAATGACCAGCGTGCGTGCCGCGGTAGCCACGCTGGAACAGCTTGGCCGCATCTTCCTCGCTCAGGCCCGGGCCGCTGTCGGTCACCGACACCGAATTGGCGCCCACGAAGACGCGTACTTCGCCATCCTGCGAGTACTTCACCGCGTTGCCGATCAGGTTGCCCAGCGCCACCGACAGCGCCGCCTCGGGTGCATCGATCACCAGGTTGCGCTCGCCTTCCAGCAGCAGCTCCAGCGGCTTGCCACCCAGCTGCGCGCGGTGCGCATCCAGCAGCTGCTCGGCCACGCGGGCCACGTTGCTGGTGCCCTGCCCGCGCTCGTTGCGCGACAGCAGCAGCAGTGCGCCGATCAGGTCGCTGCACTGCTGCTCGGCACGCTGGATACGCTGCAGGCGCTGCAGCACCTTCTCGTCCAGGCCGGGCCGGGTCAGCAGCAGCTCGGTGGCACCGCGGATCACTGCCAGCGGCGTGCGCAGTTCATGGCTGACGTCTGCATTGAACTCGCGATCGCGCTGCACCACTTCGGTCAGCCGCGAGGAATAGTCGTCCAGCGCCTGTGCCAGCTGCCCCACCTCGTCATCGGGAAAGCGCGGCGCCAAGGGCTCGGGCTCACTGGTACCGCCACGGTACGCACGCAGCCGCGCGGCCAGGTCCGACACCGGCTTCATCACCTTCGACGCCGACCACCAGCCCAGCACCAGCGACAGCACGCTGAACACCAGCACCGACAACACCAGCGCGCGGTTGAGCTGCTTGCCGCCGCGCACGCTGTCGGTCATGTCATAGGCGAGGAAGAACCAGGCGTCGTCGGCCTTGCGTACCGCCAGCTTGTAGGCATACGGCTGCCCCTGCTCGTCGGTGCCACTGAGGTTGTAATTGCCGTTCTGCAGGTCGGCCCACTGCGGCCACGACTCGCGGGCCTTGTCGAACTTGTCAGCCGAGTAGGCGTACGCCCGGATCTGCTGCACGGGCACTGCCGGATTGCGCCCCGGATGCTCGTAGAAGCGCCGCGCATACTCTTCGATGTTGTGGTTGATCACGTCTTCCACCAACTGGTTTTCCACCCGCATGCGGGCCCAGTTGGTGGCGAACGCGAACAGTGTCGTCAGGCAGAAGCCCAACAACACGAACGAGACGATGATGCGGCTGCGCAGGCGCCGCCGGTATGGCGTGCGCCGGCGCTCCCCCTTGGCTGCCACGGAATCAGGCTTCCGGGGTGGCGATGCGGTATCCGATGCCATGGCGGGTCTGGATCAGCGGCACTTCAAACGGCTTGTCGACCACCGCACGCAGGCCATGGATATGCACGCGCAGCGAATCCGAATCGGGCAGTTCCTCGCCCCACACGCGGGTTTCCAGCTCCTGGCGGGTCACCACCGCCGGTGCCGCTTCCATCAGCGCCTGCAGGATCTTCAGCGCAGTGGGGTTGAGCTGCAGCAGCTTGCCCTGGCGGCGCACTTCCAGCGTATCCAGGTTGTATTCCAGGTCGCCGGTTTCCAGCACGCGGGTCTGCACGCCCTTGCCGCGGCGCGACAGGGCGTTCAGACGCACTTCCACTTCCTGCAGCGCGAACGGCTTGATCAGGTAGTCATCGGCACCGGAATCGAAGCCGGCCAGCTTGTTGTCCAGCGAATCGCGGGCCGTCAGCATCAGCACCGGGGTCTGCTTGCGCGCTTCATTGCGCAGCTTGCGGCAGACTTCGATGCCGTCCATGCCTGGCAGGTTGAGATCCAGCACGATCGCGTCGAACTCGTGCACCACGGCCAGATGCAGGCCGGTGACCCCGTCAGCCGCGAAGTCCACCGTATGCCCCCGGTCCTCCAGATAGTCGCCCAGGTTGGCCGCAATGTCGCTGTTGTCTTCGATTACCAGGATTCTCACTGTCACCTCTAATTGACTGTACTGCCGGCGCGCATGACCTGCCTCATGTCCTGCTGTGCCCGTTCCTTCTGCCGAGCGCGCTCGGCAACGGTCATGCACTGCGTCGTGGTCCGGTTGGAACCGATGGGCTTTTCACGTTGGCATATTAGACGACTATCTTCACGCGCCTGTGTCAAAACCGTGTTCACGACCTGCTGATCGTTGAAGACCTGGGTTTGCACCGGTTCAGGCATGGAATCGCGTGCCGGGTACTGCTCCACCGCTGCGCGCATGCGTGCAAGGGCGTCGTTGACGCGGGTGCGCTCGTCCTGCTTGAGTTCCGAATAGGTTTCGCCGTCCTTGAGCTCCACCTCGATACGCGCGATCTGCTGCTGCAGCGGCTGGCCGGGCACGAACACGTCCTTGCCCCTGGATGCCGATGCGGTACTGACCAGGGCGAGTCCTGACAACAGGACGGCCGACATCAAAGCCTGTTTCATGGCAAACAAATCCTTGTCTGTGGCGAATCCCGACTCTATTCGCACCCCCTTCACGCCAGCAAGTGCCAATGGTCGGGGCAGCGGAAGCCCTACCGCGAGCTGGCAGGGTTGAAGTTGTTGAAGGTGCGCTGGTCGTTCAACAGCGCCTTGCCCTTTTCCTCGATCCGTCGGCGCTCGGCCACCGTCAGGCAGCGGCTTTTGGGCATGTTGCTGCCGGTACTGCGCGTGTGCTGACAGATCTGCCGGCTGTCCTCGTGGGCGCGGGTGAGCAGGGTATTGATCCGCTCCTGGTCGTTGAAGACCTCCCCCTGCACCTGCGGCGGCAGTTCCTGCACGCTCTGGTGGCCGCCCATCCGCGCGGTGATCCGGGCCAGCGCTTCGCGCACGGTGCTGCGGTCATCAGCGGAAATCTCGCTGTAATCGCCATCATCCAGGGCTTTTTCGACCTGGCGCACCTGCTCGGCCACCGGCGACTGCCGGTCCATCTGCACAACGGATTTCTCCGGCTTGGCCGCAGCAGATCCGGCCAGGCCCAGCAACAACGCGATCATCGTGATGCGGTACATCGCCAGCCTCCGATCCATCCAGGAACGATGGGGGCCACTCTACGGCCGTCACGCCACCTCCACAAGGGACAGCGGGCAGGCATAAAAAAGACCCAGGCGGTGCCCCCGCCTGGGTCTGAAGTTGTATCCCGATACCGATCCTGCTGAGAGGCAGAGCTGCGGTTCGCTGAAGCCTACGCGTGGGCCGATTAAAGGCTTGTTAAAGCCGGCCTCATCCGCCCGTGAGAATCTCAAGCCGCTGAATAATCAGGGTTTTTTAAGCTTCTCGACGTGCTCGATGATGCGCGTGGCCACGTCCACGCCGCAGGCGGCCTCGATCCCTTCCAGCCCCGGCGTTGAATTGACCTCCAGCACCAGCGGGCCGCGCGCGGAGCGGATCAGGTCCACCCCGCACACCGACAGTCCCAGCGCCTTGGCCGACCGCACCGCCACCTGCTGCTCGGCACGGCTGGCCTTGGCCGCCACCGCCGTACCCCCGGCATGCAGGTTGGAGCGGAAGTCACCTTCCGGCGCCTGCCGCTGCATCGAGGCAACCACCTGGTCACCGACCACGAAGCAGCGCAGGTCGGCGCCCTTGGCCTCGCCGATGAATTCCTGCATCAGGAAATTGGCGTACAACCCGCGCAGGGCCTCGACAATGCCGCGCGAGGCGCTGGCCTTCTCGGTAAGGATCACGCCGCGCCCCTGGGTACCCTCATTGAGCTTCACCACATGCGGCGGTGGGCCCAGCATGGACAACAGGTCGACGGTGTCGTCGGGGTTGTCGCCGAACACAGTGACCGGCATGTCGATGCCCTTGGCCGCCAGCAGCTGGTGTGCGCGCAGCTTGTCGCGCGAACGCAGGATCGCGTCGGACGGATTCGGGGTGCGTGCACCCATCAGTTCGAACTGGCGCAGCACGGCCGTGCCATAGCGGGTGATCGAGGCACCGATGCGCGGGATGACCATGTCCACGCCGGTCATCGGCCGGCCCTTGTAATGCATCGAAAAGCCATCGGCGGCAATGCGCATGTAGCAGCGCAGCGGATCGAGGATGCGCACGGTGTGGCCGCGCGCGCGCGCCGCCTCGACCAGCCGGCGGGTGGAATACAGGGAACTGTTGCGGGACAGGATGGCGAGCTTCATCGCGGCAGGATCGGGCGGCAGGCGCGCAGCATAGCGCGGGCGTGTGGCGGGTGGATGATGCCCTGCGGCGTGGCTTGCTCCGGCGCAGGCGGCACACTGCGGGGCAGGCCAGACCGCAAGGAAACCCGATGTCGATCACCGTATTCCCGCGCTTCTCCGAAGTGGATGTACTCGGCCACGTCACCAACACCGCCCTGCCCGTCTGGTTCGAGGAAGGCCGCCAGGAGATCTTCCGGCATTTCAGCCGCGAGGCCAGCATGCGCGACCTGGCACTGATCCTGCGCCGCTACGAGATCGACTTCCTGCAGCAGATACAGGCGGGACACGAAGTGCGCATCGAGACCCGGATCGAGAGCATTGGCCGCTCCTCGCTGTCGATCGTGCAGCAGGCGTTCCAGTTCGAGGCCCTGGTAGCCAGCGGGCGCTGCGTGATGGTTCATTTCGACTACACGGCCAACGCCTCGCGCGAGATCGATGCGGAGCAGCGCCAGGCGTTGTCGGGGCTGTTCACCGAGGAATATGCACAGTCGCTGCGGGAAACGAGCGCGCGCGCCGCCGAGGCCTGATCAGCGCGAGGGAAGGCGCAGCCTGAAGCGCCCATCCCGGGCGCGCAGCGCCAACCCGGTTTCACGCCATTCCACAGGCAGCTCCAAGGCTGTGTGGCGCGTGGGGTTTCGATGGACGGCATCGGACTCCCAGCGTTCCTCATAGGCTTCGCACTGGAGTGTGCCGTCATCGTCAGCATCGATCACATTGATCCAGGCCACGCTCCGGGCCTTGCCGAAGCCCCCCATCGCATGACGGGCAAAGGCTTGCCAACGACCCTGCCAGCAGACAAGCCACACGCCCTCGATGGGTCGCAGGTTTTCATCAAGCACACTGCCGGCCACCACCAGGCAGCGTCCCGACGGGCTCGCGATCACGGTCTCCAGATCACAGGCATGGCGACCACTGGAGGCGTCGTCAAGGTAAAGGGCATACGGGCAGATGCACGCGAACAGGGCCGGATGCGCAGTCACGCGCAGATCATCGGGAAGCAGTGGGACCGCGCGCAGCACCCGGGCATCAGGCAGGACGTGCCTCAGCTCCCGCGGCCATCCGGCGGCCAGCGCCGGATGGCCGTGCTCCAGCCACAGGCCTCGGCAGGAATGCAGCTGGGTCACGCCGCCGGACTGGCTGCGCAGCCACGACGCCGCCCCCGCCTCCCCATCGGTCTGCAGGCGCTCGCCCAGCTGCTGCCGGAACTGGCCGGGGTCAGCCGCAAGCACCTGCACCGTCTTTTGGCGCTCGTCGTAGACGATCACTGCTTCGCATCGATCAACATACCCGCTGGCCAGGCGCAGCGCGCCTCCCGGCAGGTCCTGCCATTCACCACTGGCATCACGACTGCCTCCAGTGGATACGCCTTCAACGATGGCGCCATCGCGCAGCATCTGCGTGCTGTACGCCGGTCCGCCCATGCCCAGCTCGCCCCAATCCAACAGCACATCATGTGCGGGCGGCCGTTCGGCAAAGGGCTTCATCGATCGCGAGCGCAGTCGTGAACCGCCCACGGCATTGCCGACCAGATCGATTCGCTGCAGCGCGCCCCCCAACGCAAGGCACACGGCAAGGCCGGCAATCACTCCCAGAGGCGACCACCAGGCCACACAGACGGCGACCAGGGCCAGGAACGGCAACCACTGGGTGTAGCGCCGCAGGGCGGTTCGATCAAGGGACATGCGGATGAGAGAGGCGCCCCAGCGAACCGTCGACGTCTTCAATGCCGATCCGATCGATTGCGGCCGATGCCGGTTCAAGCATCCTGCGCTCCTGGAACTGCGCCAAATCGATTCTCTTCCTCGCTCCCGGGAAGCAGCATGACCGGAAAGAGGACGAACACCCCCAAGGGAATGAACGCGATCACGGTGTACCAGCCTGACTCGTCGATGTCGTGCAATCTCCTCACGGTCAGGGCCAGCATCGGAGGCAGGAAGACGAAGACAGCGCAGACGGTCATGACCCATCCCACCTTCCACAGGCTCTCGGACGTTTCCCAATCCAATGACAGGTACCCGACCAGCCAGTAACCGCGATCCATCACGCTGTAGCTCACCGCCATCACGAACCCGGCCAGCAGCGAATACGACCAGAACTCCCGCCGGTCGGATCGTCCGGAAAAATCAAGGCATCGCCTGATGGGCACAAGTGCAGCGATCATTCACGCTCCGGGCAACGGATGTTGGGCGTCAACAGCTGACGATCTTCTAGCATTGCGAAGCCAAGCATCAACTGAACTCCGCAGCTCGACCGGGCCCGGGAGGCCACAGCAGCCGCAGCTGCAGCGGGGCAGTTCCTGTCCTGCAGGCTCTGCGCAAGGATGCATTCGGACTCGACCGATCCGGCCAAGGGATGTTTGCGAAGCCACGTCCAGCCCTGGCATTCACCGGGCATCTCGACCGAGATCCATGCGCGGAAAAGCGGGGTTCGGATATCGCGGAGCGTCTGCCTGATGCAGACCGCTGGAGACATGGAGCGGGCGATGGGAATCGAACCCACGTCAGTAGCTTGGGAAGCTACAGCTCTACCATTGAGCTACGCCCGCGTTGCGGTGGGAAGTCTATGCGCTGGGCCCCGTGTTGCGCAATGGTGCCCATCGCATCAGGCCGGGGTCACAGCCCTCTCGTTGCCGAGAGGGCCGACCCCACCTGGTTTCTGCTTAGAAGGTGCCGCTGAAGTTGGCGAACAGCGTTGCGTCCTGGGCACGCTTCTGCCCGGCCGAAGCGCTCAGGCCGAAGTTGCTCTGCAGCCCGAACAGTTCGGTGCGGGCGCCCAGCACGACGGTCGCGTAGTCCTTGTCGAACTTCAGGCCCGGCACACGGTAGCTGCCCAGTTCCGGCAGGGTCTGCAGCCACGCGCTGCCCTGCTTGGTGTCTTCGAACTCATGGTCGTAGGTCAGCTGCGCGTACGGCTTGAGGGTGCCGCCATCGAAGCGGGCCTGCCAACCGATGCGACCAACGGTCGAATCAACGTTCTGGCGGTCGTAGCCCAGCGCGGTGGCCAGGGTGCCGGCCGCAGCGCTTTCGGTGTAACCATCGATCTTCACCTTCTGCCAGATCACCGAAGCGATCGGGCCGTGGCGGAAGCCGCCTTCGGTGCCGAACTCGTAACCGGCGTTCAGGGCGGCGGTCAGGTTACTGCCGTCCGGCGAACCACCGTGCTCGCGGGTGGCCGGGCCGAGCTGGACCTTGCGGTTCACGTCATACGACAGCCAGGTGTAGCTGACCTGGCCGTTCACCCAGATGCGATCGCCGTACCAGCCGGCGAACAGACCGGCGGTGGTGTCCTTCTGGGTGAAATCGCCACGGCTGTTGCCGAAGTCGGCGTTGAGGCGGCCGAAGCCGGCGAAGCCGCCGACCACCATGCCGTCGCGCGCCCAGTCGATGCCGAACAGGCCGGCCGGCGCCAGGCCGTCGTACAGATCCGCGTGGTCGTAGCGCTGCAGGTCACCGCGGACGCCGCCCCACCAGGACAGGCCGTCGGCCGGACG
This sequence comes from Stenotrophomonas sp. PE591, assembly GCF_018320795.1. Taxonomy (NCBI): domain Bacteria; kingdom Pseudomonadati; phylum Pseudomonadota; class Gammaproteobacteria; order Lysobacterales; family Lysobacteraceae; genus Stenotrophomonas; species Stenotrophomonas sp. PE591. The sequence goes on along the minus strand of NZ_JAAOKO010000008.1, from coordinate 154,022 downwards.
ACCGCCCAGGTGCATGCTGACCTGATCGGCACGCGAACGACCGATGGTCTGTGCCGAGTGGCTCAGCACCTGCTGCAGGCGCGGGGCTTCCAGCACCGAGACCGCGTATTGGCCCAGCAGCTGGTGGCCCGCCGTGGTCGGATGCACGCCATCGGCGAACAGATAGGTGTTGGCCGCATCCGGGCTGACGTAGCTGGTCGGGTTGCAGCCAATGATGCTTGCAGTGGCGTTGTTCGGATCGATCTTGCAGGCGGTGCTGGTGACGTTGGTGAAGCCGTACATCGCCGGGTTGGCGGTTACTTCGCGCAGGATGCTGAAGGTATCAAGCGGGATGAACTCGATGCCGGCCTGCTTCAGGCCACCGTACAGGGCCTTGTTGTAGCCGGCCGACAGTGCGGTGGCGGCGGCGGCATTGGGACCACGGAACTGCGGAGTGATGCCCACGTCCGGCAGGTTCGGAACCAGCACGTACTGGGCGCCGGCCTGCTTCAGTGCCCCCACCAGTGCGATCTGGTCCGTGACCGCTGCGCCGATGATGCCCTGCACCTGGGCCTGGGACGCGCCGCCTGCCGCCGCACGGGTGGCCGCGAACAAATCATTGGCGCCTCCCCAGACGGTGTACAGCGCGTTACCGTCAGCCTTGCCGCCATTTGCGGCAAGGTAACGGGCGGCCTGCGACTTCAGCGACGGAATGGCACCCAGGCCACCCGCTTCGTCGACCGATACGCGGGCGCCACCGACAGCATAGTTGTCACCCTTCTGGCCGTTGCCGTTGGCACCGCCGTTGAGGCCGTAGTAATTGGCGACCTGCTGCGACCACACCCAGCCCGGGTTGGTGGTGAACTGACCGGTGACCGGCTGCACGCCCGGATCAAGCAGCGGGCGGAAATAGCCGGCATCGGTCAGGCTGTCGCCGAAGAACACGGCCTTGGAATACGGGGATTCGCCTGCCATGGCCGGAAGCGCGGCCAGCGCGATCGCGGCCGCCATCAGGGTGCGGATCGGGCGTTTGCTGAGCAGCATGAAAAAACTCCTGTGGGGATATCGTTGAGGACCCGGCGGACGTACGCCGGCGCACGGTGAATGGTTTCACTGCGCCGCGTTTTGCTCACGCTGCGCCGCCGCATGGATTGTCGCCCGATCGCCGGGAAACCTGCTGTGCCGGAGCTGGCGCCCCGTTCAATTTGCAAGTGTTCCGATCCCGGCGGGCTATCGGCGACAATGCACGGATGAACATCCAGCTCAATGGCGAACCCCGCGCCCTGCCCGCTTCGGCAACCCTCCACGACCTGCTCGAGGCCGAACAGTTGCTGCAGCGCCGGGTGGCGGTCGAGGTCAACGGCGAGATCGTCAGCCGCAGCCGCCACGGCGAGCACGTCCTGGCCGAAGGCGACGTGGTGGAGATCGTGCACGCGTTGGGCGGGGGCTGAGACCTCCGGGTGGTGCCGGCCGCTGGCCGGCAATCCGACGCTGTCAGGCACCCTGCATGTGCCGGCCAGCGGCCGGCACTACCCTCGCCCTCCTGCGGACAGCACCGCCTTGCGTGATCCCATCTTCAGGCGGATAGGCGATAATCGCGCCATGAACGTTCATGTCTCCCCCGATTCGCTGGTGATCGCCGGCAAGACCTATGGCTCGCGGCTGCTGACCGGCACCGGCAAGTTCAAGGATCTGGAAGAAACCCGCCTGGCCACCGAGGCCGCGGGCGCCCAGATCGTCACCGTGGCGATCCGCCGCACCAACATCGGGCAGAACCCGGGTGAGCCGAACCTGCTCGACGTGCTGCCGCCGGAGCGCTACACCATCCTGCCCAACACCGCCGGCTGCTACACCGCCGAAGACGCCGTGCGCACCTGCCGCCTGGCCCGTGAGCTGCTGGACGGCCATAACCTGACCAAGCTGGAAGTGCTGGGCGACCAGAAGTCCCTGTACCCGGACGTGGTGCAGACCCTCAAGGCTGCCGAGCAGCTGGTCAAGGACGGCTTCGAGGTGATGGTCTACACCTCTGACGATCCGATCCTGGCCAAGCGCCTGGAAGAAATCGGGTGCGCCGCAGTGATGCCGCTGGCCGCGCCGATCGGTTCGGGCCTGGGCATCCAGAACAAGTACAACCTGCTGCAGATCATCGAAGACGCCAAGGTGCCGATCATCGTCGACGCCGGCGTCGGTACCGCGTCGGATGCCGCGATTGCGATGGAGCTGGGCTGCGACGGCGTGCTGATGAACACGGCCATTGCCGGTGCGCGCCACCCGGTGCTGATGGCCAGTGCCATGCGCAAGGCGGTCGAGGCCGGCCGCGAGGCCTTCCTGGCCGGGCGCATCCCGCGCAAGCGCTACGCCAGCGCCTCCTCCCCGGTGGATGGGCTGATCGGCTGATGACCAATCCTTTCGACAGCGCCGGTTCCAAGGCTCCGCCCAAGCCCTTCACCGTAAGCGAGGGCCGCCGCGAGGTGCGCAGCTTCGTGTTGCGCCAAGGCCGCTTCACCCCCGCCCAGCAGCGCGCGTTCGACGAGCGCTGGCCGCGCTTCGGCCTCGACTACACCGGCCAGCCGCGTGACCTGGACGCCACCTTCGGCCGCCCGGCACACAAGGTGCTGGAAATCGGCTTCGGCAACGGTGCCGCGCTGCGCTTCGCCGCCCAGCACGACCCGTCGCGCGATTACATCGGCATCGAAGTGCACGCCCCGGGCGTGGGCCGGCTGCTGAACGCGCTGGCCGACGACAACGCCGACCACGTGCGCCTGTACCACCACGACGCGGTGGAAGTGCTGCAGAACGAGATCGCCGATGGCGCGCTCGATGAAGTGCGCATCTACTTCCCGGACCCGTGGCACAAGAAGCGCCACAACAAGCGCCGCCTGCTGCAGCCGGCGTTCGCCGAACTGCTGGTGCGCAAGCTGCGCCCGGGCGGTCGCCTGCACTGTGCCACCGACTGGGAGGACTACGCCGAGCAGATGTGGGACGTGCTCGATGCCACCGCCGGCCTGGTCAACCGTGCCGGCCCGCGTGGCAGCGTGCCGCGCCCGGACTGGCGCCCGCAGACCCACTTCGAGACCCGCGGCCAGAAACTCGGCCATGGCGTCTGGGACCTGCTGTACGACCGCACCTGACGATCGCCTGAGGACGCCGCGCCCCACATGGATACCGCGCTGACGCTGACCAACGACATGAAGCTCGTGCTCGGGCTGGTCGGCTTCACGATGGCGATGTTCCTGTTCGAACGCATCCGCGCCGACGTGGTCGCGCTGGTGGTGCTGGTGGTGCTCGGTGTCACCGGGCTGATCGCGCCGGAGGAAATCTTCGGCGGCTTCTCCGGTAACGCGGTGATGAGCATCATCGCCACCACCATCCTCGGTGCCGGCCTGGACCGCACCGGGGCGCTGAACCGGCTGGCCGCGTGGCTGCTGCGACGCGGTCATGGCGTCGAGCAGCGGTTGCTGATGATGACCACCGCCATTGCCGGCCTGAACTCGTCCTTCATGCAGAACCCGTCGGTGATGGCGCTGTACCTGCCGGTGGCTTCGCGACTGGCAGCGCGCACCGGCCTGACCCTGCAGCGCCTGCTGCTGCCGATTTCGGCGGCGATCGTGATGGGCGGTGCGCTGACCATGGTCGGCAATTCACCGCTGATCCTGCTGAACGACCTGCTGGCCTCGGCCAACAACAACCTGCCCTCGGGCCTGGCCACCATCGAGCCGCTGCGCATGTTCGCGCCGCTGCCGATCGGCGTGGCGCTGCTGATCGCCTCGCTGCTGTATTTCCGCTACTACGGCGACCGCAAGCTGATCGAGGAAGAGAACCTGGCCAACGACGGGGTCACCCCGGCGCGCACCGAAAGCTACTTCGCCAAGACCTATGGCATTGAAGGCGATGTGTTCGAGCTGGTGGTCAGTGCCGAAAGCCCGCTGGTCGGCATGACCCTGGGCGAGGCCGAGAACCTGCACGATGCCCCGCTGCTGCTGGCCCTGAAAACCGGCAATGACACCCGCCTGGCGCCGCCGGCGGAGATGCGCATCTGGGTGGGCAGCGTGCTCGGCGCAATGGGTCCGCGCGAGCAGATCAACGACTTCGCGCAGAACCAGTTCCTGCGCATGTCTTCGCGCCTGAAGCACCTGGGTGACCTGTTCAACCCGAGCCGCGCCGGTATTTCCGAGGCGGTGGTACCGCCGACCTCGAACGTGATCGGCAAGAGCGCGGCCGACCTGCGCCTGCGCAAGGAGCGCGGCATCAGCCTGCTGGCGATCAACCGCGACAAGCAGGTGATCCGCGAGGACGCGCGCGACGTGCAGTTGCGTGCAGGCGACATGCTGGTCTTCCACAGCATCTGGACCGACCTGGCACAGGCGGCCAAGAGCCGCGACTTCGTGGTGGTGACCGACTACCCGACCGGCGAACAACGCCCGCACAAATTCAAGATCGCCATGGCGATCTTCGCGTTGACCATCCTGATCGCGCTGACCAGCAAGCTGCCGGTGGCGCTGACGCTGATGACCGGCGTGGCCGGCATGCTGCTGACCGGTGTTCTGCGCATGGACGAGGCCTATGCCTCGATCAACTGGAAGACGGTGTTCATGATGGCCGGGCTGATCCCGCTCGGCTGGGCGATGGACTCCAGTGGTGCGGCGGCGTGGGTGGCCGGCCATACCATCGACAAGCTGCCCACCGGCATCCCGGTGTGGGTGCTGGAGGTGGCGCTGGCGCTGCTGACCACGGCGTTCTCGCTGGTGATCAGCCATGTGGGCGCGACCATCGTGATGGTGCCGATCGCGGTGAACCTGGCACTGGCGGCGGGCGGCAACCCGACCGCGTTCGCGCTGATCGTGGCGCTGTCGGCGTCCAACAATCTGATGACGGCCTCCAACCCGGTGATCTCGATGATCACCGGCCCGGCTAACTACACCCCGCGCGAGATGTGGCGGGTCGGCGGCCCGCTGTCGCTGATCTACACCTGCGTGGTGGTGTTGATGATCAATCTGATGTTCTGAGGGGTGGGGTTTGTTGGCAGGGCTGCGCCCTGCACCCCGGTAGTGCCGGCCGCTGGCCGGCAACATCAACGGCAAAAGCGTGCATTCCGTGGGATGGCGGGGTGGGTCCGGTTGCGGGGGACGCTGCAAGTACGTCCATGTAAGCTCGATCGCCGCATCCATGCGGCTCACACCCCCGCAACCGGACCCACCTCGCCTTCGACAGTTTCACGAGGCTGGTGGTGGGTGCCGACCGTTGGTCGGCACCGATCTCGCTCTGGTAGCTGTCGACTTGGTCGACACCGTGGATCCACGCCATGCGTGGATGAATCTCTGGATACCCATTGATGTGGATACCCATTGATCCTGTGGGTGCGAACCTTGGTTCGCACACCGGTTGCCTCAAGCCAGGTAAACCTGCCCGTCGCGCACGTCTACCGGCACCACGCGCAGGCGGTCGCCCTTGCACGGGCCGGCGACGCAGTCGCCGCTGTCCAGCGCGAACGAGGCGCCATGCGCGGCGCAGACCAGGTGGCCTTCACGGCTCTTCAGGAACTGGCCCGGGGCCCAGTCCAGGCGGCGGCCGGCGTGCGGGCAGATGTTCAGGAACGCGCGCACCTGCGCACCGTCGCGGTACAGCACCAGCGATTCGGCATCGCCATCAACCACCGCTTCGACCTCGGCAAACGCGCCATCGGCAATGGCATCAAGGGCGATCAGGGCGGCAGGGGCAGTCATGGCGAAGGCTCGGACAGTAAACCCGCATTGTCGCACGCCCACTCAGGTGACTGGCTGCGACATGAACACAAGTCATTGATCCGTAATAAGCACAGGCTATATTTAACGAGTTTTTCACTCAATGACAGTGGCGCGTCCCGATACTCTGGTTTCGCTGATCCCAGCCTATCGAGCCGCCATGTTCAATCGCGCATCCGCCTTCAACCAGTTCCGCACCCTGTTCGCGCCGCGCAAGCCGCGCCATCCGTTGGTGCGCGTTGCCGTGGGCCTGCTTGGCCTGGCGATCCTGGCCGCGATGGTGTTCATCGGCGTGTTCGTCGGTGCAGCGATGATCCTGGTCGGCCTGGCGTGGAAGCTGCTGGCCTCGCGCAAGCCGGGCGTTGCTCGTCCGGTTGATCCGACCGTGGTCGAAGGCGAGTACCGCGTGGTGCGCAAGCCGGTGCTGCCGGCCTCGCGCTGATCCGGGTCTTCCGCGCCCGCTGACGGCGGGCGCCATGCGTTCTAGACTGCGGGCACGCCCTTCCTGGATGCCCGCATGTCCGATGTCCCCGATGTGATCCCTGCCGTAGCCCTGCCGCGTGTACCGGTGGTGGGTGGTGGCAGTTTCCCCGTGCACCGCATCTACTGCGTCGGCCGCAACTTCGCCGACCACGCCCGCGAAATGGGCGCGGCTGTGCCGGCGGCCGATGACCGTGGCCGCCCGATGTTCTTCAGCAAGCCGGCCGATGCGATCGTGGTCGGCCATGACGACGCCATCCCCTACCCGCCGGCGACCGCCAACCTGCACCACGAAGTGGAGCTGGTGGTGGCGATCGGCCGCGACGCGCCCGCAGGCGAGCTGGCCGTGGCCGACGCCGACGCGCTGGTCTACGGCTACGCCGTCGGCCTGGACCTGACCCGCCGCGACCTGCAGGCTGCGGCCAAGGACAAGGGCCACCCGTGGGATGCGGCCAAGGGCTTCGATGCCTCCGCGCCGATCAGCGAAATCGTCCACGCCGAAGAGGTCGGCGACCTGGCCGCGCTCAACCTGTCGCTGGAGGTCAACGGCGAGGTGCGCCAGCAGGCGCTGCTGGACCAGATGATCTGGAACGTGCCGGAGATCCTGCACGAGCTGTCCAAGCTGTGGCAGCTGCGTGCCGGCGACCTGGTGTTCATGGGCACCCCGTCAGGCGTGGCTGCACTGAAGCCCGGCGACCGCTTCAGCGCGCGCCTGGAAAATGTGGCCGAGCGCCACGGCGTGATCGCCGGCTGACATTACCTGCGCTACCCTGCGCGCTGTCCACTTCCCCACCGGAGAAAAACAACAATGGGAATGCTCACCGAGTTCAAGGAATTCGCGATGCGCGGCAACGTCATCGACCTCGCCGTCGGCGTGGTGATCGGCGCGGCCTTCGGCAAGATCGTGACGGCGCTGGTCGAGAAGATCATCATGCCGCCGCTGGGCTACCTGATCGGCCGCGTGGACTTCTCCAGCCTGGCCTGGACCCTGTCGCCGGCCCACCTGGGTCCGGATGGCAAGGAGATTCCGGCCGTGGTGGTTGGCTACGGCGACTTCATCAATACCATCATCCAGTTCGTGATCGTGGCCTTCGCCATCTTCATCGTGGTCAAGGCGATCAACCGCCTGTCGCGCAAGCAGGAGGCTGCACCGGCCGCACCGGCCGAGGAAGTGGTGCTGCTGCGCGAGATCCGCGACAGCCTGAAGAAATAAGGCGGCAGAACGGTAGTGCCGGCCGCTGGCCGGCAAGGCCAGCACATACGGAAGCCGGCCAGCGGCCGGCACTACCGCGACTGCGCGAAAGCCCCGCTCCGGCGGGGCTTTCGCTTTGCCGGACATGGCGGAAAACAGCGTTCGCGCCAGCCATGACCTCCCGCCCATGCGCCGGGCTGAACGACTGTTAAGCTCCAAGGCTTAGGTCCCTTCCCGGAGTTGTCCATGCGTCGCCGCGTCCTTGCCATCGCATCCTCCCTCGCCCTGCTGGCCGCCCCGGCCTTCGCGGCGCCGCATACCACCACCCTGCCCCCGGCGTCGCTGGCCACCGCCGCGCAGCTGCGCGACCAGGCGCTGGCCGATGACACCGGCTGGAAGGTGGTCGAATCGCTCACCACCGAAATCGGCCCGCGCATCGCCGGCAGCGAGGCCGACGCCCGCGCCGTGGCCTGGGCCGAAGCCAAGTTCAAGGCACTGGGCTTCGACAAGGTGTGGAAGGAACCGGTGACCTTCCCGAAGTGGGAGCGCCGCAGTGAACACGCTGCCGTGACCGGCAGGAACCCGCAGCCGCTGCAGATCACTGCGCTGGGCGGCAGCCCGGGCGGCACGGTGGAAGCGGAGGTGGTGCGCTTCGCCGATCTGGCCGCCCTGCAGGCGGCACCCGCCGGTTCGCTGAAGGGCAAGATCGCCTTCGTCGATTACCAGATGCTGCCGTTCCGCGATGGCCGCGACTACGGCCGCGGCGGTGCAATCCGCAGCAAGGGACCGTCAGAAGCGATCCGCAAGGGCGCGGTCGGCTTCCTGATGCGCTCGGCCGGCACCGACTCCCACCGCGTGCCGCACACCGGCATCACCCGTTTCGATGACGGCCTGACCCCGGTGCCGTCGGCCGCGCTGTCGGTGCCCGATGCCGACCAACTGGCCCGCCTGCTGGCGCGTGGCAGCACCACGGTGAAGGTGGCACTGGATTGCGGCTGGGACGGCACCGCCACCTCGTACAACGTGATCGGCGAGATCACCGGCCGCAGCCTGCCGAAGGAAGTGGTGGTGATCGGTGGTCACCTGGATTCGTGGGACCTGGGCACCGGCGCCGTGGATGACGGCGCGGGCGTGGGCATCACCATGGCCGCCGGCCACCTGATCGGCCAGCTCAAGCAGGCACCGAAGCGCACCATCCGCGTGATCGCCTTCGCCAACGAGGAACAGGGCCTCTACGGCGGCAAGGCCTATGCCGAGGCACACGCCAAGGACGTGGCCCTGCACCAGCTGGCCGCCGAGAGCGACTTCGGCGCAGGCCGCATCTACGCCTTCAATACCGGTTCACCGAATCCGGAAGGCTCACGTGAAGCGACGAAGCAGATTGCCGAAGTGATGAAGCCGCTGGGCATCGAGTACCAGGCCGACAAGGGTGGCCCGGGCCCGGACGTCGGCCCGCTGGCCGCCAAGGGCGGTGCGTGGGCGTGGCTGGCGCAGGACGGCTCGGACTACTTCCACCTGCACCACACCGCCGACGACACGCTGGACAAGATCGACCCGAAGGCGCTGGCGCAGAACGTGGCCGCGTATACGGTGTTCGCGTACCTGGCGGCGGAAGCCGATGGCAGTTTCGGCAGCGAAGCCAAGGCGACCACGCCGCCGAACGAATGATGCGGTAAGCGCCGGGCCATGCCCGGCGAGCGCAGCGGCAGGAGCGGTGCGAACCAAGGTTCGCACCCACCAAGGCGGGTCCTGACTCAGGAACCCGGCAGGGTCAGAGCCCTCGCCTGCGGCGAGGGATCCGACCCCGATCATGCGAGCCCGGATACGGGATCACCCGCGGCGACTTGCCCACTGCGCCAGCAGCACGGCCGTGGCCGAGGCCACGTTCAGGCTCTCCACTGCGCCACTGCCGGGAATCGAGACCCGCATGTCGCATTCGCTGGCCAGGCCGCGGTCCATGCCCTCGCCTTCGGCGCCCATCACGTACACCAGCCGCTCCGGCAGCGACGCACGGAACACGTCGTCGCCACCCTCAACGAGGGTCGCCGCCAGCCCGAAGCCGGCCGCACGCAGCTGCGCCATCGCCTCTGCAGTCTCCGGCAGCTGCACCAGCGGCACCGACTCCGCCCCGCCTTCGGCCACGCGTGCGGCAGCACCGGACAGCGCCAGCGTACTGCCGGCCGGCAGCAGCAGCGCCTTGACGCCGAAATGCGCGGCCGAGCGCAGGATCGCGCCGAAGTTGTGCGGGTTGCCGACACCATCCAGCCACAACGCCAGCACCGGGCCCTGCTCCAGATCGGCCAGCCACTGCGCCAGCGGCACGACCGGCGCACGCAGCACGTCGGCCACCAGGCCCTCGTGATGGGTCGTGGCAGCCAGCTTGTTGAGATCGCCTTCCTCGACGACGCGATAGCCCACGCGGTTGGCCACGCACCACTTCAGCACCGGCTGCATGCGCGGAATCAGCGCGTCCACCAGGTACAGCTTGCGCAGCGCCTGCGGGCGATTGGCGAACAGCGCCTGCACGGCGTTCCAGCCATACAGGCGCAGTTCGTCGTTGCCGCGCCCCGGCGGCGGCGGGGTGCCGCCCTCACGCGGTGGCAACGGGGTGGCCCGCGGCGGTCGCGACGACGGGCGGCGGGCATTCTTCCAGGGATCATTCACTACGGGACAACTCCAGCTTGCGTTGACGCCAGAAATCGGCGTTCTTGATGCCCAGGGCATCGGGGTCGAAGATTGGATCGAGGCCGAGCTTCTTCTGTCGTTCGTAATCACGCAGGGCGAGCATGGCCGGCTTCTGGATGATGAGGATGGCAATGATGTTCAGCCAGGCCATCAGGCCGACGCCGATGTCACCCAGCGCCCAGGCCAGGGTCGCATTATGGAACGCGCCGAACACCACCATGCCGATGATGCCCAGGCGCAGCACCAGCACGGTCAGCGGGCGCTTCCTGTTGTGGTTCACATAGCTGAGGTTGGTCTCGGCCATGTAGTAGTACGCCATGATGGTGGTGAAGGCGAAGAAGAAGATGGCGATGGACACGAACGCCGAACCCCAGCCCGGCAGCACGGCTTCCACGCCGGCCTGGGCGTAACCGGCGCCTTCGGGAATGCCGGCCAGGCCCTGGAAGATCGGCGGGGCGCTGGCACCTGCGGGCGAGTAGACGTTGTAGGTGCCGCTGGCCAGGATCAGGAAGGCGGTGGCGGTGCACACCATCATGGTGTCGAAGTAGATGGCGAAGGCCTGCACGTAGCCCTGCTTGGCCGGGTGCGAGACTTCCGAGGCGGCCGCTGCATGCGGGCCCGAACCCTGGCCGGCTTCGTTGGCGTAGATACCGCGCTTGATGCCCCACTCCACTGCCAGGCCCATCATCGCGCCGAACGCGGCGTGGGTGCCGAAGGCGCTGCTGAAGATGATGTTGAACATCTCCGGCACGCGGTCGTAGTTGATGATCATGATGACGATGGCGGTCAGGATGAAGGCCGCCGCCATGAACGGCACCACCACCTCGGCGAAGTTGGCGATGCGCTTGACGCCACCGAAGATCACCACGCCCAGCAGCAACGCGACCACGATGCCGATGCCCAGCTTCAGCGCCTGCACCGATTCCATGCCGAAGGCCTGGCCATCGAGCGGACCGCACAGCGCAGTGCCGCGGCAGGCGTTGATGATGCTGTCGGCGATGGCGTTGGCCTGCACACCGGGCATCAGGAAACCGGCGGCGATGATCGTGGCGATGGCGAAGGCCAGCGCGTACCACTTCAGGCCCATGGCCTTTTCGATGTAGTACGCCGGGCCACCGCGGTAACGGCCTTCGGCGTCCTTGGTCTTGTAGATCTGCGCCAGGGTGCATTCCACGTACGAGGTGGACGCGCCGAGGAAGCCCATCACCCACATCCAGAAGATGGCGCCGGGGCCGCCGAAGGCGATGGCGGTGGCCACGCCGGCGATGTTGCCGATGCCCATGCGGCCGGCCATCGACATGGCCAGGGCCTGGAACGAGGACACGCCGGCGTCGGATTTCTCACCCCTGACGGTGAGGCGGCACATCTCGACGAAGCCGCGGATCTGCATGAAGCGCGTGCGCAGGCTGAAGAACAGGCCGGCGCCCAGGCACACGAAGATCAGTGCCTTGCTCCAGATGATGCTGTTGATGAAATGTACGGTTGCTTCCACGCGCGCTCTCTCCAGTCGGCGGGTTGTAAGGACGTCCCGTCGGCTGGAAGGGACCGGTCGATTCTCCCTGATCGAAGGCCGCTGCGGTAGCGCCGGATCAATGGGGGCTGCGGGATGGGTGGGTGGGATGGCTGCGCTGACGCCATGATGCCCGGTAGAGTCGACTGTTGGTCCACTGCCGTTGGCCCTGGTCGCAGAAGAGCCCGCGCTGCGCGCGATAGTCGACTGACAGTCGACTCTACCCCTCCCCTTCCCCGGCTGCTCAGGGCAGCTGGGTGCGCACCCGGGCGAAGCGGCGCAGGTCGTGCAGGACGCCGCGCTTGTAGACCGCACAGCGCTCCACGCCCTCTTCCTGGAAGCCGTTCTTCTCCAGTACACGGGCCGAGCCGAGGTTGAAGTCGACCACGGTGGCCTGCAGCCTGAACAGGCGTAGTTCGTCCATCACCCACGGTGCGAACAGGCCAACCACGCGGGTCATCACGCCTTGGCCCCAGTAGGCCTGGCCGAGCCAGTAACCCAGTTCGGCGGTATGCCCACGCTCGGCCACGCCCTGCTGGGCACCGACGCTGCCGCAGGCCTGGCCGTCGATCTCGATGGCCAGGTTCAGGGTTCCGGGGGCCAGCACGCGGCCGGCGAGGAAGGCCTCGCCATCCTCGCGCGTGTACGGGTACGGGAAGCGATCACGCAGGCCGCGCGACACCTCGGCGTCGTTGGCGTGGCGCAGCAGGGATTCCAGATCATCCGGGCGCCAGGGGCGCAGGCGGAAACCTTCTCCCTGTAGTGGCGGGGTCAGAGCCCTTTCCGTTCCGGAAAGGGATCCGACCCCTGGTCCGACCCCGTCGGCCTGCCGGTCAGGCATGCCCGCCCACCGAGGGCGATTCGGCTTCCTGCTTCTCCAGCTCGCGCTTCACCGCTTCCGGCGAGCGGGTGTACGGGGCCAGCCGCGCGTAGAACGCCGGCACCACGAACAGCGACAGGAACGTCGAAAGAGTCACGCCGAAGATGATCACGATGCCGATCGTGCCACGGCTGGCCGAGCCGGGGCCACCGGCCACCACCAGTGGAATCGCGCCGACCACGGTGGCGATCGAGGTCATCAGGATCGGGCGCAGGCGCACCATCGCCGATTCGATGATCGCCTCGCGCACGGTTCTTCCGTCGTCGCGCAGCTGGTTGGCGAATTCGACGATGAGGATGCCGTTCTTCGCTGCCAGGCCGACCAGCATGACGATGCCGATCTGGCTGAACAGGTTCACCGTGCCGCCGCTCACCCATAACCCGACCAAGGCACCGAGCACGCCCAGCGGCACGGTCAGCATGATGGTGAGCGGGTGGATGAAGCTCTCGAACTGCGCGGCCAGCACCAGGTAAACCACCAGCAGGGCCATGGCGAAGGTCAGCAGCACCGCGCCACCCGCACTCTGGTACTCGCGCGATTCGCCCTTCCAGTTCACCTGCGCGTACTGCGGCAGTTCCTCGCGGGCCACGTTCTGCGCCCAGGCGATGGCCTCGCCCAGCGGATAGCCCGGTGCCAGGCCGGCGGTGATGGTGATCGAGCGCAGGCGGTTGAAGCGGTTCAGCGTGCCCGCCTCGGCCACTTCGCTGAGCGTGACCAGGTTGGACAGCGGCACCAGTTCGCCGGAGGTGGCACGCACACGGATCGCGGCCAGATCGGCCGGGCTGGCACGGCCATCGCGACCGGCCTGCACCAGCACGTCGTACTCCTCGCCGTTGTCGACGAAGGTGGTGACGCGGCGCGAGCCCATCATGGTTTCCAGTGCCGAACCGATCGCGGTGACCGGCACGCCGAGATCCGCCGCACGCTGGCGGTCGATGTTCACCCGCATCTGCGGCCGGGTTTCCTTGTAGTCCGAATCCGGGCCGACCAGGCCCGGATTGTCGGCCATGCGCAGCAGGATGCGGTCACGCCACTGCGCGATCTCGGCGTATTCCGGGCCGCCCAGCACGATCTGGAATGGCTGGCCACCACTGCGCACCAGCCCGCCGCCCACCTGCGTACGCACGCGCACGCCGCGGATGGTGTCCAGCTCCTTCTGCAGTGCGTTGGCCACGTCCGGCGTGGCCTCGCTGCGCTGGCGCCACGGCTGCAGGAAGATGCTGACGCGGCCGGTGTGCATTTCCTCGCTGGCACCGAAGCCGCCGGGCACGCGGGGGTTGGCACGCACGATCGGCTTGTCGGCGCCCACGTGCGGGGCCAGCAGCGCTTCCACCTGCTGTACCTGCTGCACGGTGTAGTCGTAGCCGGCGCCTTCCGGGCCGTCGATCATGATCTGGAACGAACCGCGGTCTTCGGCCGGCGCCAGCTCCGACGGCAGCAGTTTCAGCAGGCCCCAGCTGGCGGCCAGCGCGGCCACCATCACCAGCAGGTAGATCCAGGTGCGGTCCACGTGATGGTCGAGCACGCGACCATAGCCGGAGGCCAGGCGCTCCAGGTTGCGGTTGACGAAGCCATGCAGGCCGCGCGGTGCCTGCCCGCTGTGCGGCTTGAGCAGTTTGGAGGCCATCATCGGCGTCAGCGTCAGCGCCACGAACGCGGACAACGCAACCGCCGCCGCCAGCGCCACCGCCAGTTCGCGGAACAGGCGGCCGGTATTGCCTTCCAGGAAACCGACCGGCAGGAACACCGCCACCAGCACCGCGGTGGTGGCGATCACCGCGAAGGCGACCTGCGTGGTACCGCGCTTGGAGGCCACCAGCGGGGGCTCGCCCAGGTCGATGCGGCGCTGCACGTTTTCCACCACCACGATCGCATCGTCCACCACCAGGCCGATGCACAGCACTAGGGCCAGCAGGGTCAGCAGGTTGATCGAGAAATCGAACGCATACAGCGCGATGAACGCCGCGACCAGGCAGACCGGCACCGTTACCGCCGGGATCAACGCGGCGCGGAAACTGCCGAGGAACAGCCAGATCACCGCCAGCACCAGGATCATCGCTTCCACCAGCGTGGCATAGACGCGGTCAACTGCGGCTTCGATGAAGGTGGTGTTGTCGAAGGCGACGAAGATCTGCGTGCCCTTGGGCAGGGTCAGTGCCACCCGCTCGGCTTCAGCGCGCGCGGTGCGCGCCACGTCCAGCGAGTTGGCGGTGGAGGTCTTGACGATGCCCAGGCCGATGCCCGGCTCGCCGTTGCTGCGGTAGTACGCGCGACGCTCGGCCGAAGCCAGTTCGATCTTCGCCACGTCGCCCATGCGCACCACGTAGCCGTCGCGGCCCTTGCCCAGCGGGATGGTCGCAAAGTCTTCCGGCTTGATGTAGTTGCGCTCCACGCGCAGGGTGAAGTCACGGTCGGTCGACTCGATGCGGCCGGCCGGCAATTCCACGTTCTCGTTGCGCAGTGCGGTTTCCACATCGCCAGTGGTCAGCCCGCGCGCGGCCAGCTGGTCACGGTCCAGCCAGATGCGCATCGCATAGCGCTGGCGGCCACCGATGCGGACCTGGGCCACGCCATCGAGGCTGGAGAAACGATCGACCACGTAGCGGTCGGCGTAGTCGCTCAGCTCCAGCGTGTCCATGGTCGAGGACACCATGTTGAACCAGATGATCGGGTCGGCATCGCTCTCGACCTTGGCGATTTCCGGCGGACGCGCTTCTTCGGGCATGCGGTCGGCGACGCGGCTGACCGCATCGCGCACGTCATTGGCCGCCGCTTCGATATCGCGGTTGGAGGTGAACTCGATGCTGACCTGCGAGCGGCCGTTGGTGCTGCGCGCATTGATCGTATCGATGCCTTCGATGCCGGCCAGCGCATCTTCCAGCACCTGGGTGATGCGGCTTTCGATGACCGCCGCCGAGGCGCCGGTGTAGTCCACCGACACCGACACGATCGGCGGATCGATGGCGGGCAGTTCGCGCAGGGTCAGGCGGGTGAAGGACATCACGCCCAGCACCAGCAGCAACAGGCTCATCACCACGGCGAACACCGGCCGCTGGATGGAGATGTCGGACAGCTTCATCCGCCGTGGCCCTCGGCCGCGACCGGCACCGGTGCATCCGCCGGCTTGGCACCGCTGGCCGGCGCCGCATCCTTGGCCGCGACCTTCAGGCCCGGGCGCAGCTTGCCGGTGCCATCGACCACGATGCGCTGGCCGGCTTCCAGGCCCTGCTTGATCTCAACCACGCCGGCGCGGCGCGCACCGGTCACCACGTCCACGCGCTCGACGCTGTCGTCGCTCTTGATGCGGTACACGAACGTGTCGCGGCCCACCTGCACCACGGCGATTTCCGGCACCACCAGCGCCGGGCGCTCGGGGCGGAACAGGCGCACGTCCAGCAGCATGCCCGGGCGCAGCGCATGGTCGCTGTTGGCGAAATCGCCGCGCACGGTCACCGCACGGGTCGCCGGGTCGATGCGTGCGTCGATGGTACTGACCACGCCCTCGAAGGTGCGGCCCGGCCACGCCACGCTGGTGGCGCTGACCTTGTCACCGACGCCCAGGGCGGCCAGTTCCACTTCCGGCACCTGGAAATCGATGTGCATGTGCTCGATGTCGTCGAGCGTGGCGATGACCGTGGTCGGGGTCACCAGCGAGCCCGGGCTGACCTGGCGGATGCCGAGCACGCCGGCGAACGGTGCGCGCACACGGCGATCACCGATGTCGGCCTGCATCTGCATCACGCGCGCCTCGGCGGCATCACGGATCGACTTCTGCGTATCCAGCGTGGCGCTGGACACCAGCCGCTGGGAGGCCAGCTCGCGCTGGCGCTTGTACAACTGGTCGGCCTCGTGGAAGGTGGCCTGCGCCTGCACCAGCGCCGCTTCCTGGGCCTGTCCGCGCAGCGTCACGATCGGTGCGCCGGCGGCGATGTGCTGGCCGCTTTCGAAATGCACCTTCTCGACGATTTCGCTGACCTTGGCGGTGACGCTGATCGACTCGCGCGCCTTGGCCGTGCCCAGCGCCTGCAGGGTGTCGTTCCACTGCGTGGGCTGCACCACCTGCGCCGTGACCGGCACTGCTTCGCCCTGCCGACGCGCGGCGGCCTCCTGTTTGCCTGCGCACCCGGCCAACACGGCCAGGCTGAGGCCAAGGGCCAGGGTCGAAGCGATACGAGCCAACATGAATGGTCCTGATTGATCCACGGCCGCCGAGTGTAGGCAAGGCCCCGCAAAAGCGGTATGTGCCAAGCGTTTACCATCGTGGAACCGAAGCCGTGATAGCGCCTTGAACCCGTTCCGTGCAAGGCTGCCCTTGGCGGTGTCGGCGTGTGTCGGGTTGTATCCAGCCGTGCACCACGGGCGTTGCCATCGTAGAGTCGAAGCTGCCCGACAGAGGGCGTCGGGCGGGGACGGATCCTGGCGGGGATCCGGCCCCGGTTTTTTTTCACCCGGCGGATCAGTACCGGTAGTTCACCTTCATCCACAGGCTGCGCCCGGGCTCGTTGATGCGCACCGGGTCGGCCGGGAAGCCGAAGTCGGCACTGCCGGCCAGGTTCAGGTGCTCGCTGTAGGCGCGGTCGAACAGGTTGTCGACGCCCGCGCTGAGCTGCAGCTGCGAACTGAAACGGTACGCGGCGTTGAGCGCGAACGTGGCGAAACCTGCACTCGGCCCGAGGTCCTGTGCGACCACGTTGCCCTGGCCCTCGGCCACGCGGTGCTGGTGGGTCACCGCACGCAGCAGTGCCCCGGCACTCCAGCGCTGGCCTTCCCAGTTCGCGCTCAGGCGTGCTTCCAGTGGTGGCATCTGCGGCAGCGGACGCTGCTGGTCGCGGTTCTCGCCCCAGGCATAGGCCAGCGTGCCGCCCAGCTTCCACTGCCCGGCCAGGCTCACTTCCAGGCCCGCCTCGGCACCGGCGATGCGCGCGTCGACATTGCCGGCCTGGCTCATGCCCATCATGCCGCTGCCCTGGTACGTGAACAGGATGTAGTCCTGGATCTGCCCGGCGTACGCCGAAACCCACGCCTGCACGCGCGGTCCCTTGTACTGCAGGCCGACGTCGAGCTGGGTGGTGCGTTCGGGCTGCACGCCGGTGAACGCGTTCACTGCGCCGGCCGGGCCATGGTTGGGCGAGAACAGCTCCCAGTAGTCGGGCATGCGTTCACTGTGGCCGAGCCCGGCGTACCAGGTCAGGCCGTCGGCCAGGTCCTGCTCGTAGCGCAGGAAGCCACTGCCGAGCCATTCCTTGCGACGCTGGCCCGCAGTCGGATTGGGCATGTCGCCCATCATTCCGCGGAGCGACTGCCGCTCGTCGCGCACGCTGGCGCGATCGATGCGCAGGCCGCTGATCCAGCGCTGATCGGTGCCGGCGCCCAGGGTCAACTCGGTGAACACGCCGTAGCGGCGGAACTTGGCATCGGTCTCCCAGGCGGCCTGGCGGTAGGTGTCGCGGCCCATGCCCATGCGGCCACGATGGCGGCTGTCTTCGCCGTCCACACCCGCCACCAGTTGCACGTCCTGCCAGCGCCAATCGGAACTGACCCGGCCGCCCTGGGTACGGCGATCCACGTTCGACGCCATCGGCATCGGCATCATGCTGTGCGGGTTCGGCGTGCGCAGCGTGTAGTTGTCCATCACATGGTCGGCCTCGTTGTAGTACACGTTGGTCTGCAACGTGTCCCACGCACCGGGCAGATTGCGCTTCTCGAAGCGCGCGGCATAGCTGGTGCGTTCGAACGCGGCACCGTCCATGCCGCGCCCGGCGTAACGCGCGATGGCATCGCCGGCACCGGCGGAAATCTCCAGCAGCGTGTCGGCATCCGGCGTCCAGCCGATGGCCACGTCACCGTTCCACTTGCGCCACTTCGACGGCACCACGTCACCGTGGCCATCCTTGTAGTCATCGGCCTCGGAGCGGTTGCCGCTGGCGCGTACATAGCCGGTCGGATTGCCCAGGGTCAGGTCCAGCACCTGGTCATTGCGGTTGCGCGAACCGACCAGCGCACTGGCATCGGCACGCAGGCCGGGTTCATCGAAGCGCGGCGTGTCGCGCTCGAAGCGCACGGTACCGGCCGAGGCACCTGCGCCCCAGCGCACGCTCTGCGGGCCCTTGATGATGGTCAACCGGTCGAAGCTTTCCGGCGCGATGTAGGAGAGCGGATTGTCCATGCGCGACGGGCAGGCACCGATCAGGTTGCCGTCGTTGCTGAGGATGTTCAGGCGCGAACCGAACATGCCGCGCAGCACCGGGTCGCCGTTGGTGCCGCCATTGCGGATGGCAGAGAAGCCGGGAACGGTTTTCAGGTAATCGGCACCATCACTGGCCGGCACCGGCTGCCGCGGCAGGCGCGGATCGGTCACCCAGTGCAGCGGCGAGGACGGTGCGGCGGCGGTGACCACCATCGTGTCGAGGGTGCGCGCCTCGTCGGCGGGCGCAGCGTGGGCCAGTGACGCGGCCACGGCCAGGCCAAGGGCAACCGGCAGGCGCGCGCAGGCGCCCGCGGGGCGGGAAGTCATTTTCATCGGAACAGCTCCAAGGTACGCACGCGCGCACGGCGCCCGGTCAGGCGTCGTGCGGCAGATTCACGGGGATATCAGCGGACGATGGAGACGCGCGGTGGCCCACGTGCGGCATGTGCGGGCCAGTGCGGTACGGGCAGCACCTGTTGCGACCACGGGAACACCAGGCGCGGCCGCCACAGCAACGGCAACAGCAGCACCAGCACCGCCAACCATGGCAGCAGGCGCATGGCCAGTACACAGTATTCGCAGGCCTCGCCATGCATGGCGTGGGGATCGGCCGGGCGGTCAGGCGCTGCCGGCGCGGCGCCGTGCTGATCGTGCCCGGCCATGGCCATGTCATGCATGTCGTGACCCATGGCGGCGTGGTCCATGCCCGCCATTGCGGTGTGGTCCATCGGCGGCACCTGCAGCGCGCGGCTGACCAGCGGCGCAAGCACCATCAGCAGCGTCGCCAGGACGGCGAGCTGGAGCAGAAGACGCTGCGGGCGGGACAGGCGGGTCACCCCGCTAGTGTAGAGGCGGGTCCAGGGTTACCCGTGCGACGAACCGTCGCAGGAGGGGGTTTATCGGCAGGGCTGCGCCCTGCACCCGCTGCGAGCTGGAGCAACAGCAACAGCAACAGCCGAAGCAAAAGCGGGCTTCCTGTGGGTAGGCGGGGTGGGTCCGGTTGCGGGAGACGCTGCAAGTACGTCCATGTAAGCTCGGTCGCCGCATCCATGCGGCTCACGCCCCCGCAACCGGACCCACCCCGCCTTCGACAGATTCTCGCGATCTGCTGTAGATCCACGCCATGCGTGGATGAATCTCAATCGGAATCGAATATTTCGAACTGGAATCGAAAAGCATCCACGCATGGCGTGGATCTATCGTGTCGACCAAGGTCGACACCTACCAACAGCCGCCGGAATCTGTCAGAGGTGGGGCGGTGTCGGAGTGCGGGGTGTCAGCCGCATGGATGCGGCTGCCAAGCTTACAGGGACGTACTTGCAGCGTCCCCGCACTCCGACACCGCCCCGCCAACCCACGGAATGCCGCTTCTGCTGTTGCTGTTGCCTTTGTCCGCAGCAGGTGCAGGGCTGCAAGCCCTGCTCGACCAACCCCTCACACCGTGATGGTCTGGGTCAGTGACTCCCACGTCGGGGGCACCGGCCACGCGGCGGCCTGGTTGCCATCCAGCACCCTGCGCAGATCGCGCGGATCAATCTGCGGTGCCAGCACGTGCACCAGCTCCAGCGCGTAATCGCGCAGCACCCGGTCGCGCGGCAACACCGCCCAGGCAATGCACTCGCTGATCGGGTCCGGCGCCGGCCACGAGCGCAGGTCTTCGTCGCTGGAACTGACCGCCATCTCGGCCAGCAGGCCTACGCCCAGACCGGTACGCACATAGGTCTTGATCAGGTCCGCATCGAGCGCGGTCAGCGCCAGGTCCGGCGCCAGGCCGTTTGCAGCGAAGGCGCGCTGCAACGAGGAATTCGGGCGGGTCGAGGATTCGTAGCTGATCAGCGGCTGCCGGGCCAACGCGGCCAGGTCCGGCGCGCGGCCGGCGCGGTCCAGCGGGTGCCCCTTGGGTACCACCACCAGGCGTCGCCAGCGGAACAGCGGCACCGCGATGCCATCGGTGGGCTCACTGCCGGCGGTGCTGATGATCGCGATATCCGCGTCACCCTGATTCAAGCGGTCCAGCGCGTCGGTTTCACCGGCCTGCTGCAGGTGCACGCTCACCTGGGGATAGGCCTGCTTGATCGCTGCCACCGCCGGCGGCAGGACGAAGCGCGCCTGCGTGTGGGTGGTGGTCAGGATCAGCTGGCCCTGGCTCTCGCGGCGCTGGTTGGCCGCGTAGGTGCGGATGTTGTTGGCCTCGGCCAGCACCGCGCGGGCGCGGGCGATGACCTCGGTGCCGGCCGGGGTGACCGACTCCAGGCTGCGGCCCTTGCGCACGAACAACAAGAAGCCGAGCTCGTCTTCCAGCTGCTTGAGCTGCTTGGACAGGCCGGGCTGGGTGGCGTGCACGCGCGAGGCGGCCAGCGTGATGTTCAGCTCGGCGTCGGCGATGGCGACCAGGTAGCGCAGCTGGGTCAGCGTCATGGGAGGCGGGCGGCGTGGGGCGGAGGTCCACTCTAGGGTCAATTGCCGTCACCAGCTTATAACCAAAGGTTGTTTAAGAAAGGTATCTGGTCATTTCCGGGCGTCATATGCCGGCGCTACGGTCAGCCGGCAGCCGCTGGCCTGAACAGCCAGCCCTCCCCTTCTGCCCGCCGGCGTCCGGCGCGGCCCTGTTTCCGGAGCGCTTCCATGGCCCTGTACGACTCCATCCTCGATACCGTCGGCAACACCCCCATCGTCAAGCTGCAGCGCCTGGCGCCGCCGCAGGTCAGCGTCTACGCCAAGGTCGAGTCGTTCAATCCGGGCGGCTCGGTCAAGGACCGCCTGGCGCTGGCGATCATCCTCGACGCCGAAGCGCGTGGCCTGCTCAAGCCGGGCGACACCATCGTCGAAGCCACTTCTGGCAACACCGGCGTGGCGCTGGCGATGGTCGCCGCCGCGCGCGGCTACAAGTTCGTGGCGACCATGGTCGAGACCTTCTCGGTGGAGCGCCGCAAGCTGATGCGCGCCTATGGCGCCAAGGTGATCCTGACCCCGGCCGCCGAACGCGGCAGCGGCATGGTGCGCAAGGCGCGCGAACTGGCCGAGCAGCACGGCTGGTTCCTGGCCAGCCAGTTCGCCAACCCGGCCAATCCGGCGTATCACCGCAACACCACCGCCGCCGAGATCCTGCGCGACTTCGCCGGCAAGCGGCTGGACTACTTCGTCAGCGGCTGGGGCACCGGCGGCACGCTCACCGGCGTGGGCGAAGTGCTGAAGGTCGCGCGTCCGCAGACCCGCATCATCGCCACCGAGCCAGCCGGCGCCGCACTGCTGAAGGGCGATGACTGGAAGCCGCACAAGATCCAGGGCTGGACCCCGGACTTCGTGCCCGACGTGCTCAACCGTGATGTGGTGGATGAACTGCTGACGGTGGAAGATGACCGCGCGATCGCCACCGCGCGCCGACTGGCCGCCGAGGAAGGCATCTTCGTCGGCATCTCCGCCGGCGCTACCGTGGCCAGCGCACTGGACGTGGCCGCACGTGCCGAACCGGGTTCAGTGATCCTGGCGATGCTGCCGGACACCGGTGAACGCTACTTCTCCACGCCGCTGTTTGCCGACGTGAATGAGGGTTCCGACGACGACTGGCTGGCCGGCCTGCCGTGACACCCGGGGGCTAGAGCCTCTTCCATCCGGAAAAGGATCTGACCCCATCCTGTTACATGCCCGGGGTCGGCTCCCTTTTCCGCAGGGAAAGGGCTCCGACTCCCTTCTGCTTCAGCCTGCATGAAGGCGTCGCCCGCCATCGTGCGTGAAGGCCGTCGGATCGCAGCGCGTGAGACGGTCATGACGCAGTATCGATGCCCTGTCCCCTACCGTGGGAACAGCCGGCGCAGATGCTGCGCGGATCACCTCACAGGCAGGAGACGGACGCATGAAGATCGAAGTTTGGCAGGGCGACATCACGACCCTGGCGGTGGATGCGATCGTCAACGCGGCCAATGAAACGCTGCTCGGTGGTGGCGGTGTCGACGGCGCGATCCATCGTGCGGCCGGGCCCGCGTTGCTGGCCGAATGCGCGCAGCTGCCGGAGCTGCGCCCGGGCGTACGTTGCCCGACCGGCGAAGTGCGCGCCACCAGTGCTTACGCTTTGCCTGCACGCTACGTACTGCACACGGTGGGCCCGGTCTGGCACGACGGCCAGCGCGATGAACCGGCGTTGCTCGCCAACTGCTACTGGAAGTCGCTGCAGCTGGCCGAATCGCTGGGCGTGCAGTCGATCGCATTCCCAGCCATCAGCTGCGGCGTATACGGCTATCCGCTGTACCAGGCCGCGCAGATCGCAGTGACCGAAACACTGGCTTGGCAGCGCAGCCACGCGCAACCGATGCGCATCGTGCTGGTGGCGTTCAATACCGCTACGGCCAAGGCCTACCAGCAGGCGTTGAGTGCCGCCGGGCAAAGCGCCGACAGCGAACCGCGCGGGTCGATGCTGCCGCCCCTGGGTGACGCGGGTTTTGCCGCCGCGCATTGAATCGCGACGCAGCGCGGAAAGGAAAAGGCCGGGCATTGCCCGGCCTTCTCAGTTGCACCGTTGATGTCATCCACGCATGGCGTGAATCACACTCAACGACTGGCAGCTTCCACCGCAGCGGCGTCATCGGCCACGGCGGCTGCCGCGTCGGCAGCGGCACGTGCAGCCGAGGCGGCAGCACCCTCGGCGCTGGCCCCTTCCACCTGCACGCGCACCTCGACCATGCCTGCGCCATTGTTCAGGCTGGACACGTCGACGGTGTAATGACCGGCCGGCAGAGTCTCTTCCAGGCGCGAGTTGGTACCGTTGCCACCGTCGTCGTCGGTCAGCTCGACATCGCCACCGACCACGCGCAGCACGGTATCGACCTGGCTGGAAATCGCATCCAGGCGCACGTCGGCCGGCCGGTCCAGGGTCAGCAGGAAGCGGCGACGGCCTTCGTTGTCCAGCATGGTGTACACGCTGCCCGACTTCGGCAGGGCGGTGCCATCGCGCTCGACCAGATTCCCCGGCAGTTCGATGCGGGTGGCAGACAGGGTGAACATGCCATTGACACCGCTGCCGAGGCCGCGCGCGGTCAGGGTGTACTTGCCCGGCTTCAGCGACAGGGTCAGCCGCGAGTTGGTGCTGTCGTTGCCATCGTCGTTTTCGGCTTCAACGCCTTGGCCCGACAGCTTCAGCACCGGATCGAAGACATCCGACACCAGGCGGATTTCGTACAGGCCGGCCTTGTCCACCTGCAGGGTGTAGTCCTGCGAATCACTGGCCAGCATGTCCACGATTTCGCCACTGCCCGCCAACGGCTTGCCGTCGTAAGGTTTCAGCTTCTCGGCTCGCAGGCGATACGGACCAAAGGCGGTCGGGCCATCGGCATTGACCGCCACCTGGTAGGTGCCGCCGCCATTGGCACGGAACGCCAGCGAGACGTCGCCTTCGCGTTCGTAACCGGTGTTGCTGGTGGAAACAAGACTGCCGTTGTTGAAAACGGCGATCGAGCCGCTGAGGGCACCAGTAAGTTTCAGGCCGACCAGATCCTTGTCTTCCAGCTTGATCTGGTAGAGCTGGTGATGGCTGCCATCATTGAAGTTGATGCCGCTGCGCGAGGTGATCTCGCCGGACACCGGCTTGTCGAAATCGAGCGACGCGGCCTTGCCTGCCTCTGCGCCGCCGCCGATGCGGTTGCACCCGCCGGCGACCAGGACCGTGGCTACGGCCAGTGTGATTGCTGCCAAACGCATGTTGTTTCTCCTTGGCCTTCCATGTGGTTCCCGCGTACCGGCCGGGCACGCGGGGGCGGAAAAGATACCCGCAAAAGCAAACGCCGGCGTGATGCCGGCGCTGCCTTGTTCATCCAGCGATGGGACGGATCAACCGTTCCACTTGCCCAGCGCAGCCAGGCCGTTGTCCTTGGCACGCTCGTACACGGTCTTCTGGGCGGCTGCGTAGTTGCCCTTCATGTCCTTGGCCCACAGCTTCAGCGCGGCCTGCTGCATGGCGCGACCGTAGGAGAAGCTCAGCGGCCACGGCAGGTTGCCCAGCTGGTTCATCGCGTTCAGGTGCTCGGTGGACTGCTCGTCGCTCTGGCCACCGGACAGGAACACCACGCCCGGCAGGATGGCCGGCACGGTGCTCTTCAGGCACATCACGGTCGACTCGGCCACTTCCTCGACGTCGGCCTGCTCATCGCAGTTCTTGCCGGAGATGACCATGGACGCCTTCAGGATGGTGCCTTCCAGCAGCACGTTCTGCTGGTACAGCGCGTCGAACAGCGAACGCAGGGTGGCTTCGGTGACTTCGTAGCAGGTCTCGATGTCGTGGTCGCCGTCCATGATCACTTCCGGCTCGACCATCGGCACCAGGCCGCATTCCTGGCACAGGGCGGCATAACGGGCCAGCGCATGGGCGTTGGACTCGATGCAGGTGCCCGACGGAATGCTCTCGCCGATGTTGATGACCGCACGCCACTTGGCGAAGCGCGCACCCAGCTTGTAGTACTCCTGCAGGCGCTCGCGCAGGCCGTCCAGGCCTTCGGTGACCAGCTCGCCCGGGCAGCCGGCCAGCGGGTGCGCACCCTTGTCCACCTTGATGCCCGGAATCATGCCGTGGTCGGCCATGTACTTGGCGAACGGCACGCCGTCCCTGGTCGACTGGCGGATGGTTTCGTCGTACAGGATGGCGCCGGAAATGTGCTCGTTGAGCTTCGGCGTGGTCAGCAGCAGCTCGCGGTAGGCACGACGGTTCTCCTCGGTGTTCTCGATACCGACGCCGGCGAAACGCTTGGCGATGGTAGCGGTGGATTCGTCGATCGCGATGATGCCCTTGCCCGGGGCGACCATGGCCTGGGCGGTTTCGGCCAGCTGTTCGATGCTCATGTATTTCCTGTGGCGGGTGCGGGAAAAACGTAAGTATAGCCCCGCTGCCCGTTGCCCCGGTGTCGAGGCCAGGATGGAAACGATTCCAATGTCCGCGCAGGACAAGGGATGTCCTGCGGCATGGGGTCAGAGCCCCTTTGGGGATCTGACCCCGGGTCGGATGCGCGCAGCGGCTCCGACCCAAGGCCGACTGGGTTTACAGATCGCCCAGCCCAATGGCGCGGCCGTCTTCACCCACTTCCAGCAGGCGCAGGGTATTGGTGGCACCGTGGGTTTCCATGTGCTCGCCGCTGGTGAACACGACGCGGTCGCCGGCCTGCAGCAGTTCGGCTTCCACCAGCAGGCGGATGCTGCCGCGCGCGGCTTCGCGCGGGGTCAGGCCGCGGCTGTCGAAGTTGATCGGGAACACATCGCGCATCAGCGCCATCTGCCGGCGCGCGCCGTCATGGCGGGTCACCGCGAACACCGGCGCCTTGGCGCGGAAACGCGACAGATAACGCGCGGTGCCACCGGACTCGGTCATTGCCACGATCGCGCGCACGCCCACGTGCTGGGACAGGAACATGGTGGCCATGGCAATGGCCTGATCGGCACGCTCGAGGTTGCGCGGCGAAGCGTTGAAGTCGGTCTCGGTCTGGAACTGGCGCTCGGCCCCCAGGCAGATGCGCGCCATTGCTTCGACCGCCTTGACCGGCCAGGCACCTGCAGCGGTCTCGGCCGACAGCATCACCGCATCGGTGCCGTCGATGACCGAGTTGGCCACGTCGAGCACTTCGGCACGGGTCGGAATCGGGCTTTCCACCATCGACTGCAGCATCTGCGTGGCGGTGATCACCACCTTGTTCTGTGCCAGCGAGGCCTTGATGATCTTCTTCTGCAGGCCCGGCAGTTCGGCATCGCCGATCTCCACGCCAAGGTCGCCACGGGCGACCATCACCACGTCGCTGGCCTCGACGATTTCTTCCAGGTTCTCGATGGCCTCGGTGCGCTCGATCTTCGATACCAGTGCAGCATCACAGCCATGCGAGCGGGCGATGTCACGCGCATCGTTCATGTCCTGCGCGTTGCGGCAGAACGACACAGCGATGAAGTCGACACCGATCTTGGCGACGATGCCGATCAGCTCCTTGTCGCGCTCGGTCAGCGCGCCCAGCGAGAGGCCGCCGCCCTGCTTGTTCAGGCCCTTGCGGTCGGACAGCACACCGTCGTTCAGTACGGTATTGATGATGCGTTCGCCCTGCACCTCCACCACCTGCAGCTGCATCAGGCCGTCGTCGAGCAGCAGGACGTCGCCCGGACCCACGTCCTGCGGCAGGCCGAGGTAGCTCACACCCACCTGGGTGGCATCACCCGGGCCGGCGCTGGTGCTGGCGATCAGGTCGAAGCGGTTGCCCGCCTTCAGCTGCACCTTGCCTTCTGCGAAGCGCTCGATGCGGATCTTCGGGCCCGGCAGGTCGGCCAGGATGCCCACTTCCACGCCGACGCGGGCGGCGGCGGCACGCACTTCGGCGGCACGCTTGGCCTGGCCGGACGGGTCACCATGGCTGAAGTTGAGGCGCACCACGTTGACGCCGGCGCGGAACAGATCCTCCAGCACGCCCGGCGGATCAGTGGCCGGACCGAGGGTGGCAAGGATCTTGGTGCGACGCTGACGCTCGAACATGGTGAATGGGCCTCTCCCGATAAAGAACGGAAATTAGCACATCCTTCACGCCGCATGTATACGGTTACAGCCTTGTGCTGCCTGACTTCGCGGGTCATGGAACGGACATCACCCGGACATACGCTGGCGCAGGGCGTTCTGTAGAGCCGGGCCCATGCCCGGCTGCGCCGTTGGCCGCAATCAGCCGAGCGTGGGGCCAGCTCTCCAGGCGGGGCGGCTAGGCCAACAGCGTCGTCAGCTGTGCCGGCTCGCGAGCCAGCTGGCCCGCACCGGCTTCGGTCAGTTCGGCCTCACCGCCAAAGCCCCACAGCACACCCACGCTGCGCAGGCCGTGGTGGCGTGCGCCCTCGATGTCCATGCGGCGGTCGCCGATCATCCAGCACTGTGCCGGCTGCAGCTGCAGGCGGCGCAGTGCCTCCCCGACCAGCTCGGGCTTGTGGCTGCGCGAGCCGTCCAGGGTCGAACCGACGATCTCCTCGAACAGCCCGCCAAACGGCAGGTGCGCAAGGATGCGGCGCGCATGCGGCTCGTTCTTGGCGGTGACCACCGCCAGGCGGTGGCCTCGGCCATGCAGCGTGCGCAGGGTGTCTTCCACCTGCGGGTACACCGTGTGTTCGCGCCAGCCTTCGGCGTCGAAGCGCTCGCGGTAATAGCCCACCGCCTGCTCCACCCGCGCTGGTTCGACGAACAGTGGCGTGAAGGTGGTACGCAGCGAAGGACCGATCCAGCCCAGCAGCGTTTCCTGCGGCGGCACCGGATGGTCCATCTTCTGCAGCGCATAGGCGATGCAGGCGGTGATGCCCACCTGCGAGTCGATCAGCGTGCCGTCCAGGTCGAAGAACAGGACATCCTTGCCGTGCCCGGCACTCATGCGCCGCGCGCGTCGAGTGCGGCCACCGCCGGCAGGGTCTTGCCTTCCAGGAACTCCAGGAACGCGCCGCCGCCGGTGGAGATGTAGCTGACCTGCTGGGCGATATCGAACTTGTCGACCGCCGCCAGGGTGTCGCCGCCACCGGCGATGGAGAACGCCTTGGAGCTGGCGATGGCGCGGGCCAGCGCTTCGGTGCCCTTGCTGAAGGCCTCGAACTCGAACACACCGACCGGGCCGTTCCAGACCACGGTACCGGCCTTGTCGATCAGCTGCGCGTACTGCGCCGCGGTCTGCGGGCCGATGTCCAGGATCAGATCATCTTCGGCAACGGCGTCGACCGCCTTCACCTCGGCGACCGCGTCGGGCATGAACTGCTTGGCGGTCACCACGTCCACCGGCAGCGGGATGTCGGCGCCGCGCGCCTTGGCATCGGCCACGATCTTCTTCGCGGTGTCCAGCAGGTCCGGCTCGTACAGCGACTTGCCGACGTTGTAGCCGGCGGCAGCGATGAAGGTGTTGGCGATGCCACCACCGACGATCAGCTGGTCGACCTTGCCGACCAGGTTGGCCAGCAGTTCCAGCTTGGTGCTGACCTTGCTGCCGGCGACGATGGCCAGCAGCGGCTTGGCCGGTGCATCCAGCGCCTGCGCCAGCGCGTCCAGTTCGGCCATCAGCAGCGGGCCACCGGCAGCAACCGGGGCGAAGCGGATGACACCGTGTGTGGAGGCCTGCGCACGGTGCGCGGTGCCGAAGGCGTCCATCACGAACACATCGCACAGGGCGGCGTACTTCTTCGACAGGGCTTCATCGTCCTTGCCCTCGCCGACGTTCATGCGGCAGTTTTCCAGCAGCACCAGCTGGCCCGGCTGGACCTCTACACCGTCGACCCAGTCGCGCACCAGCGGAACCTCGCGACCGAGCAGCTCGGACAGGCGCTGGGCCACCGGCGCCAGCGAATCGGCTTCGCTCCACACACCTTCCTTCGGGCGCCCCAGGTGCGAGGTGACCATCACCGCCGCGCCCTGCTCCAGCGCGCGCTTGAGCGTCGGCAGCGAAGCGGTGATGCGCTGTTCGGAAGTGATGCGGCCATTCTCGATCGGCACGTTCAGATCCTGGCGGATCAGCACGCGCTTGCCGGAGAGGTCGAGGTCGGTCATGCGGACGATGGACATGGGCAACTCTTTGGCTCGGGGACAGGATGCCGGGATGCGGCAGACGGCCATTGTATCGGGTGCGGGTGGTGGGAGGGTCCATGCCTGTGGCAGACAGAGGCACAACTGCAACTGCAGCAGCAACAGCAACAGCAACAGCACAGCCAGAGCCAAAGCGCTGGCGGTTCGTGGTGCCGTGAGTGGGCCGGGGCGGTGCGGGCTGGCAGGGGACGCCGTGAATCCGTCCGTGGAGGCTTGGCAGCCGCATCCATGCGGCTGACACCCCTGCCAACCCGCACCGCCCCGGCCTCGACAGGTTCATGAGGTAGAGCGGATGGCAAACGCAAGAGCAGTGTGTGGTGTCGGTTGAAGAAAGAAGGGGTGCGCGAAGCGCGCGACCCGCTTTTGCTTTTCTTTTTTTCTACGTGGGTGGACGCACACGGAAACTGTCCGTGGCCGGGCGGGTGGGTTGGCTGGGGGCGTGAGCCGCATGGATGCGGCGACCGAGCCTACAGGGACGTATTCACGGCGTCCCCCAGACAACCCACCCGCCCGGCCAAGCGCGGCTTTTGCTCGAAGAACGACCACCCACGAGGGGCTCCGCCGTTCGCTGGACCCTATTCCGAAGGCGCCGGCTTCTGCCGAAGCAGGCTGACCGCCAGGCCGCCAACAACCAACACACCCAGCCCCAGCAACGCCCACAGCAACCACGCCTTCCAATCGTGCTGCGGCTTCAGCGCCGCGTCACCGGCCAGCGGCTCCGGGCTGCCCTCCAGGCGCGCCAGCGTCGGCTGCCACGACGGATCATTGCGCTGCCGCAGTTCCTCGATCAACACACCGATCGGCGCTTCCATGCGGCGCGCGGTCGCGCTGCCCACTGCCAGTGCATACGGTGCTGCCCCCTGGCTCAGGAACACCAGTACTTCCGGCTGGTAGCCCAAGCGCAGGGTCGGTGCGGTCGCAGTTTCCGCCGGGTTCGCCACCAGCTTCCAGTAGCGGTCACGATGCACGCCCCCCAGCGGCTGGGCCGCTGATTGCTGGCGCTGGCCCTGCGCGCCCTGCTGCAGTTGGTACGCGATCCATGGCGCACTGCGGCGCTGCCATTCCGCACTCTCGTCATCGCGGCTGAACAACGTCCACTGCACCAGGCTGTTGTCGGTGCTGGTCACATCCGCGCGCGCTACCGGGAAACGGCCGTCGAGTTCGAAGGTGTATTCACCCTTGCCCTTCGAGGTCGGTTCCAGCGACAGCCACTCCCACGGCAGCGTGGCCGGCGCCGGCGGCAGCTCGGCCAGCACGCTGCGCAGCGTCGGCAGGCGCGCATCGCCCTGCGCCAGCACGCGCAGATAGCGCGCCTCGCCGTCCACCTGCAGGCGGCGCTGCAGCAGGCGCTTGCCAGCACGCTGCAGGTCGACCAGCGGGATGTCACGCCCGATCGGACGCCAGTGCTGCAGGTCGTCGCTGGCATCCAGCTGCACCTGCGCCTGCAACGGCTGTCCGCTGTCAGCCCAGTCCAGCACCAGTGCCGCCAACGGTTGCTGGCCGAGCACGCTGGCATCGATCAGCCAACCACCCTGCCCGTTCGCTGCCGCACCGCCGCTCACGCGTGCTTCGACGCGACGGACACGGCCATCGGTATCGCGCTCGGTCAGCAACTGCAGATCGTTGCGCTGTGCTTCGGCCAGCGGCGGCAGCGCGAACCACGGCAGCTCACGCTGCACCGGCGGCTGTGCCAGTGGCTGGTCCGGCGCCAGCAATGCCGATGGCAACGATTGGCCGGCGGCGTTGAACACCTGCAGGTCACCCAGGTCTGCGGCACCTGCACGGCGATAGATCGCCGGCTCCAGAACCACCCTGTACGCACCGGACTGTGCGCTGGACAGCGTCAGCGGCCACTGCTCGGCGTACTGCGTGCGGTAGTCGGCGGCCTGCACCGCGACGGCGGCCAGCATGCCGAACATCGCCGGCAGCAGCGCCCTGCTCCACTTCCTCATTGTTTTTCCTCCACGGACGGCGCCGCGCTGGGCGGCGCCGGTGCCAGATAACCCACGACCGTGCACAGCAGGCCGTAGGCGATGAACGATGCGATGCCCAGCAGGTTGCCCAGGTGCTGGCGATCGACGATGACCAGCTTGGCCAGCACCACGCCCATCAGCACGGCACCGACCATCCACAACACGCGCTGGCCACGGCGCGATCCCCACACCCAGGCAATCACGCCGAGCACGCTCCACAGCACGGTCAGGCTGGTCTGCGCCAGGCTGGAACGCATCATCGACGCACTCCACGACAGGCCGCCCCACTGATGCACGCCATGCAGCACCACGCTGGTCAGCGCGACGAACGTTGCCAGTGACAGCAGCGGCATGCGGATTCCCAACAGGGTCTTCGGCGCCTGATCGCTGTACAGCCAGCGTGCAAGCAGCAACAGGCTCAGCCACTGTCCGAGCTCGGCCGGATTCAATACCGGCAGCCAGAGCAGCGGTGCAGCATCGCCCGGCAGCAGCTGTCCGGACAGCCAGCCGATCGACAACAGGCCGAACAGCACGCACTGCAGCGGCTGGCGCACGCGATCAAACGCTGCACCCAGCGGCCAGCGCAGCGCATTCCAGCGCCACAGCGACAGCGCCGCCATCAGCAGCCACGGCACCGTCACCAGCAACGTGGTCCAGCCCCGTGCCAGACCGGCCTCGCCACCGCCCCACAGGGCCAGCAGCGAAAGCAGAGACGGCCACAACAGCCACCACAGGAACTGCGCGATGCGCGCCACGCTGTCGCCCCCCTGGCGCAGGCAAAGCAGCGTGCGCACGCCCATCACCGCGAACACCGCCCAGGCCAGCGCACCGTAGCCGGCGAACGGCTGATGGTGCGCGTCGCTCTGCATCAGCGCCAGCGGGAAGCCCAGCGCCAGCATGGCCAGCGCGGTCACGCCCAGTGCGCGTGCCGGCTGACGGCGCTGCATTTCGGCGGCCAGCCAGGCAGTGACGGCGGCCAGCACCAGCAACGCGTCCACTTCGGTGCGGTACGGGAAGAAGCGGGTGATCTCATGCACCATGCCGCCCAGCCACCACAGCAGGCCCCACAGGTAGTAGACCAGGGCGATCTCGTGGCGTGACCTGCGCTGGTAGCTCCAGGCCGACGCGAAGCCGGCCAGGGCCAGCAGCAGCGCCCCGATGGCGGTCGGATTGATCAGGAAGCGCAGGTCCTCATGCCAGTGATCGCCACCGGCCACGAAGGCGAACGCAGCGCCCATCTGCAGCAGCGCGCCGGACACCTGCGGCAGCCAGCGCTTCTGGCGCAGGCCCAACCAGGCCAGTCCGGCGCCTTCCAGCGCGAAGACCGCGCCGGTGGCCCGCGCCGACAAGGCCAGCGGCACCGCCAGCGTGGCAAAGCCCACCGCCAGCACCGCGTGCGACTGCGCCAGCACGGTGTACGACGCGCGCCTGATCAACGCCCACGCCAGCGCCGCGTAGATCGCGGCCAGGCCCAGTGCGCACAGCGCCAGCGTCATCGGCTGCTGGTACAGCATCCCCGCCTGCAACGAGAACGCGACCAACGGCGTACCGAACACCAGGCTGCCATCGACCAGGTCACGCTGCCCGGCGGGCTGCCGGCGTGCGTAGAGCAACGGGATCAGCAGGTAGAAGGCGAAGAACAGCAGCAGGAACGGCTCGGTGCTGCTGAACTTGTCAGGCGCGTACTGCAGCACGCCCCAGAACGTGCCGATACCGAAGGTGAAGGCGAAGCCCAGCAGGTTCAGCGCGCGCCACGGTCGGAACCAGGCAATGGCGAAGATGCCGGCGTTGAGCACGGCGTAGTAGCTGAACAACCCCACGTGGTTGCCGCTGCCGGTGGACAGCCACAGCGGTGCCATGAAACCGGCGAGGATGCCCAGCACCGCCAGCGTGCGCGAGTTCTGCACCACCGCCAGCACGCACAGCGCGGCTACCAGTGCAATGGAGCTGACGAAGGCGAAGCCCGGCGGAATCAGCTCGAAACGCTTGAAGGCCGCGAAGATGGTCAGCAGCAGCACGCCGATGGCACCGCCCTGCAAGGCCAGCGCAAACAGGCGCCGGCGCTCGCGCTGGTGCCAGCCGAACGCCAGCAGGCCCAGTGCACCGACGGTGACACCGGCCAGGCGCAGCTCGATCGGCAGCACCAGCCAGCCCTGGTCGCTGACGTACTTCAGCAGCGCAGCGACACCGGCCAGCAGCACCAGCATGCCGATCTTCACCGGCACGTTGCCCTCGGTGAACCAGCGCTTGACCGCGCCAATGCCGCGCTCGATGAAGTTCGGCAGCACCGGTCCGGAAGGCAACGGTGGCTGCATCGGCGCGGGTGGCACCGGCGGTGGTGCGATCGGGCGCGGCGCCTCCGTTGCCGCAGGCACCGCTTCGCGCACCGGCGTTGGCTGAGGCGGAGGCGGAGGCGGTGCAGCAGCCGCCACCGGCCGCAGGAACGGTGGATCGGCACTGGCCACAGGGGGGGCCGCAGGCCGTTCAGGCGCGTGCATGGCGGCGACCGGCGCGGCAGCCATGGCGCTTTCCAGCGCGGCGACGCGGCGGCGCAGGCCGGCAATCATCACCAGCGCCACCACCAGCAGCAGCGGGATGGCCAGCAGGACCAGTACGACCAGGGCAATCAGTGCTTCCATTGCGTGCTTCCATAGCGTTCCCGCGCCCCAACGGCAGCGGTCGACCGGCTCATGCTACGACAGGGCCGGCCCCATAAACGACGAACCCCGGCCAGGCCGGGGTCCGTGTGCGATCTTCGCCGGCCTTACTTGGCGGCGATGACCTTGGCCATTTCCAGGCACTTGTTCGAGTAGCCCCACTCGTTGTCGTACCAGGTGACCAGCTTGACGAAGGTGCCGTCCAGGGCGATGCCAGCGTCGGCGTCGAACACCGAAGTGCAGGTTTCGCCACGGAAATCGGTGGCCACCACCTTGTCTTCGGTGTAGCCCAGGATGCCCTTCAGCGGGCCTTCGCTCTGTGCCTTCACTTCCGCGCAGATCTCGGCGTAGGTGGCTTCCTTTTCCAGTTCGACGGTCAGGTCGACCACCGACACGTCCGAGGTCGGGACGCGGAAGCTCATACCGGTCAGCTTCTTGTTCAGTTCCGGGATGACCACGCCGACGGCCTTGGCCGCACCGGTGGACGACGGGATGATGTTCTCCAGGATGCCACGGCCACCGCGCCAGTCCTTGTTGGACGGGCCATCGACGGTCTTCTGGGTGGCGGTGGCCGCATGCACGGTGGTCATCAGGCCGCGCTTGATGCCCCACTTGTCATTGATGACCTTGGCCAGCGGGGCCAGGCAGTTGGTGGTGCACGAGGCGTTGGAAATGATCGCCTGGCCGGCGTAGGTCTTGTCGTTCACGCCGTAGACGAACATCGGCGTGTCGTCCTTCGACGGCGCCGACATGATGACCTTCTTGGCGCCGGCATCGATGTGCTTCTGCGCGGTTTCCTTGGTCAGGAACAGGCCGGTGGCTTCCAGCACCACGTCGGCACCGACTTCATCCCACTTCAGGTTGGCCGGGTCGCGTTCCTGGGTCAGGCGGATCTTCTTGCCGTTGACCAGCAGGTCGTTGCCCTGCACTGCCACGTCGGCCTTGAAGCGGCCGTGCACGGAGTCGTACTTGAGCATGTACGCCAGGTAGTCCGGCTCCAGCAGATCGTTGATGGCCACGATTTCGATGTCGTCGCCGAAGTTCAGCACCGCCGAGCGCAGGACGTTACGCCCGATGCGACCGAAACCGTTGATACCAACCTTGATTGCCATTTCTCAAGCTCCTGCGGCCGCTACGGGTGCGGCGGGATGGATAGGGCCCACAAGTCTAGCAAACCGGGGCTGGCCACCGTGGGCCAGCGCCCGGGCCAGAGGGCCGGCGGACAGGATTTGATCCGGATCAAAGCGTTAGCACGGCGTGAGGCCGAGACTGTCGCCATCCACCCAGCAACGAGATCACCCCCATGCGCAAGACCTCCCCCCTGATCCTGGCCGGCCTGGCCGCCGCCCTGTCCCTCGCCGCCGCCCCGGCCATGGCCCAGTCCAAGGGCGACTGGACCGTCTCGGCCGGCGTCCACCAGGTGGCGCCGAAGTCGAACAACGGCTGGCTGGCCGGCCACACGCTGAAGGTCGACGTCGACAACGACGTCAAGCCGACCATCACCGGCGAGTACTTCATTGCCGACAACCTGGGCATCGAAGTGCTGGCCGCGCTGCCGTTCAAGCACGACATCAACATCAATGGCCTCGGCCGCGTCGGCAGCACCAAGCAGTTGCCGCCGGTGGTGACCCTGCAGTACCACTTCAACAGCAAGGGCAAGGTCTCGCCGTTCGTCGGCGCGGGCGTGAACTACACGACCTTCTTCAGCGAAGACACCACCGGTGCGCTGGCCGGCAGCAAGCTGAAGCTGCAGGATTCGTGGGGCCTGGCCGCGCATGCGGGCATCGACTTCGCGATCGGCGAGAAGGGCGCCCTGCGTGTGGACATGCGCTGGATCGACATCGACAGCAAGGTGAAGTTGAACGGCGAGAAGATCGGCACGGTCAACATCGATCCGCTGGTCTACGGCGCTTCGTACGTCTTCAAGTTCTAAGCGGTGTGTTGGGCGCGGGGGCTTCGCCCCCGCTCCCCCGCCATACGCAAAACCCTCGCAGCATGTTGCCCCGGTGATTGCCGGGGCTTTTTTTGTGCCTGGGACTGAAGCGGTTCCGGAGCTGGGGCCAGGCGGGGAGCAGAGCCGGGACACGCCGCGCCTCCCGCTGCGCTCCCACTTCGGAACAGGAACGCGCCGCTCTTCAATCCACCTACCCAGCTAGAATGTGCACATGAAAGCCCTGCATTCCCTGTTCCTCGCCGCCGCCATGGCGCCGGCCCTGCTGTCCGCTTCCGCCCCGGCCCATGCCTGGGGCGC
Organism: Stenotrophomonas sp. PE591; assembly: GCF_018320795.1. Taxonomy (NCBI): domain Bacteria; kingdom Pseudomonadati; phylum Pseudomonadota; class Gammaproteobacteria; order Lysobacterales; family Lysobacteraceae; genus Stenotrophomonas; species Stenotrophomonas sp. PE591. Next base: position 117,935 of record NZ_JAAOKO010000008.1, on the reverse strand, counting down.
GCAAGGCCACCGCCTTGTCGCCGAAGTCGCCGACGCCCGCCTCAATCCCACCGCCCGCGCAGAAGTGGACCGCCTGCTGGCCACCGAACCGGACGCCACGCTGGCCAGCATCGCGCCCTGGGCCGACCAGCTGCGTGCCAAGGATCCGGGCCTGGGCCGTCGCTCGGCCGGCTGGCACTACGTCAACATCGCCGAAGACAACTGCCATTACGAAGCACCGAAGCACTGCAGGAACGGCAACTGCATCGTCGAAGCCTTGAAGGCGCAGAGCACCATCCTCGGCGATCGCAGCCTGACCGATGGCGAGCGCCTGCAGGCGCTGAAGTTCGTCGTGCACCTGGTCGGCGACATCCATCAGCCGATGCACGCCGGTTACGCGCACGACAAGGGCGGCAACGATTTCCAGCTGCAGTTCGGCAACCGCGGTACCAACCTGCACTCGCTGTGGGACAGCGGCATGCTCAACACCCGCAAGCTGGACGACGCGGGCTACCTGCCGCTGCTGCAGAGCCAGCGCGCGCCGAAGCTGGCGCGCCAGTCCAACCCGCAGCGCGACCCGCAGACGTGGGCCGAGGCCAGCTGCCGCATTTCCATGCAAGCTGGCGTTTATCCGGCCACGCGTAAAATCGGTGACGAATACACCGAGCGCTACCGGCCGCTGGCCGAAGCGCAGCTGCGACTGGCCGGTGAAAACCTGGCGCAGTTGCTGAACCGCGTGCTCGGCGCGCGCTGAGGAGGGTTCCAATGTCAGTCCAGGTGCAGTCGTTCTTCCACCGTGACAGCAATACCTTCAGCTACCTGGTCATTGACCCGGCCAGTAGCGAGGCAGCGCTGATCGACCCGGTCCTGGACTACGACCCGGATACCGACGCCAGCAGTGAAGCGCCGCTGCAGGCCGCGTTGCAGGCCATCGAGCAACACGGCCTGCAGCTGCGCTGGCTGCTGGAAACCCATGCCCACGCTGACCATGTGTCGGCCGGGCGCCGCCTGAAGCATCGTTTCCCGCAGGCCACGCTGGCCATCGGCGAAGGCATCCGCGCGGTACAGGCAACGTTTGCACCACGCTATGGCCTGCAGCTTCCTGCCGCAGATGAAATCTTCGATCACCTGTTCAGCGACGGCGAGACCTTCGCTCTGGGCGAACTGCGCTGCCAGGTGATCGCCGTGCCCGGCCATACCAGCGACAGCATCGCCTACCTGATCGACGATGCGCTGTTCACCGGCGACTCGCTGTTCATGCCCGACGGCGGCACTGCCCGCTGTGATTTCCCCGGTGGTGATGCCGCGCAGCTGTACCGCTCGATCCAGCGCCTGCTGGCCTTGCCCGATGCAACGCGCGTGTTCGTCTGCCACGACTACGGCCCGGGTGGACGCGGATTTGCCAACGAAACCACCATCGGCGAACAGCGCGCGCACAACATCCACGTGCATGACGGCGTAGCCGAGGCGGAGTTCGTCAGCGTGCGACAGGCCCGCGATGCCACGCTGGAAGAACCGAAACTGATGCAGCCCGCAGTGAAGGCCAACATCCAGGGCGGGGCCTGATCGACGCCGCTGTACTGGCCGGGGATGGCCCGGCGCTACCCGGCATCACGCGCGATCATTTTCCCTGCATGCGGACCGTCTGCCGGCCCTTCACGACCTCGAAGGTGAAGGCGTACTGCAGGGTGACGGCCACCGGTTCGACCCGCTCGGCACTGCGGCAGTCGCCGCGATCAGCCGGCACTTTACCTGCCGCGAAGTGGCAGACTGCGGCAGACGAGTACTTCCACATGGCAACCGCCTCCTGCGCTGCCTGCAGCAAGGGCGCATTCTCCGGTGCCTCACCCGCACTGCATTCGCTGCGGTCGGTCAGCGGGATGCTGCGCTCAACGCTGCCCTGCGCATCCACCACCACCTGCAGGCAGACCGTAGTCGGCGGCAGCGAGGTGCGTGGATCACGCTCCCCCACTACCGGGTCCGGTGCCGTATGCAGTTGTGGCATGCGGTAGCCTTCGCTGGCGGCCAGTGCGTAGGGCTGGATCTGGCCGGTCCCTCCCCCCGCATCGGGTCGCAGGCGCTGGTGACCCACATTCTCGCTGCGGATATCGGCGGTGGTCAGGCGATCCTGGGTTGCACATCCCGCCAGCAGCACGGCCATCATCAGCAGCGGCGCTCGCTTCACTTCGTGTCCTCGGTGTCATCCATGGCGTAGGTAATCGGGACGCGCACGGCACCGGCCACCGGCTTGCCGTTCTTCACTGCGGGCCGATAGCTCCAGCTGCGCGCCGCAGCAATCGAGACAGCATCGAACACCCCCGGATTGGTGGCGCTGAGCACCTGGACGTCGGTGGGATGGCCTTGGGCGTCCACTTCCACGCGCAGGTTCACCACGCCCACCTGGCGCTGCTCGACCGCAGATTTCGGATAGGACGGCGGCGGCATCTTGTCGACCTGGATCTCCCGATCCATGACGGACCCTGCCGGGCCTCCCGCGCCTCCGCCCTGGCTGGCCCACGCCACCGCTCCCATTCCCAGGCACACCCCGACCACCAGTACCTGTCCCGACACCCACGGCAATGCCTTCCGCTTGGACTGCTTCAACATGGCGATACGCTCCTTCAACACGGGTTGGCTGCGCCAATGGCAGACCGCGGGCGCAACCGGGTGGACCAGCTGCGCCTTCAGCAGCGTGCTGGCGTAGAGGCCGCGCAGCGCAGGCTGTGGGCCGATGGTGCGGGCATCGCAGGCCAGTTCCTGGTCGCGCAGGAAGCGGCGTGCGGCCCATGGCAGCAGCGGGTGGAACCAGAACAGCGCGCGCACCAGCAGCAGCGCGCCGTTGGCCCAGTGGTCGCCATTGCGACGGTGGCTGCGCTCGTGCTGCAGGATCAGGTTCTGCTCCTGTGCGGTGAACTGCTGGTCGAATGCCGGGCCGACCACGATGCGCGGCCGCCACAGGCCGACCAGCGCCGGCAGCCCGGGATCGCCACTGGCCTGCCAGCTGCCATCGGCACGCGCACGCAATGGGCCCATGCTGCGTCCGAAACGGCGCTGCGCACGCAGGTCGCGCAGCAGGCAGATGCCCGTGCCCACGGCCCAGAATGCCAGCAACAACCCGGCCCATGGCAAGGACTGGCCGGCCGCGCCATCAATGGCACCGGGCAGCACTTTCAGCGGCAGCGTGGGTACCTGCTGCAACAACGCAACCTGCGGCAACGGCAGCATCAGTGCCAGCAGCAGCATCGGCAGCACCCACCAGCTGCGGTATGCCAGACCAGCGCCCCCCAATCGCACCAGCAGCGGCCGCATCACCGCCAGCAGGACCGCGCCCACCGCCAACCACAGGCTGGCCTGCCACACTCCGTTGAGCAGCTCAGTCATGGTCCAGCTCCTGGATCAGTTTCTTCAGTTCGGCGATGTCCTGCGCACTCAACTGGCCGCGTTCGCTGAAGTGCGCGACCAACGGCGCAACGCGCCCTTCGAAGACACGGCCGATGAAGTCCTGGCTCTGCGCCTCCACCCACGCCTGGCGCTGCAGCAGCGGCCGGTACAGGTAGCGCCGGCCATCACGCTCGGCAGCAATCGCGCCCTTGGTCAGCAGACGATTGAGCAGGGTCTTGATGGTCGGTTCGGCCCAGTCGCGGTGGGCCAGTGCGGCTACCACTTCATCGGCGCTACGCGGTGCCTGCTGCCACAGCACCTCCATCACAACGGCTTCGGCTTCGCTGATCGGGGTCATGGTTTACATCCGTAATCGACGCAAAGATTACGCGCGTAATCGAATCATCTGTCAAGCCCCTCGACTCCAGGTTCATCCCGGCTGCGCCAGCATCGATGCCTCCCGCCCCAGGCCCCGGATGAAGCCGCTGCCCAAGAAGGATTTCCCGGTCGAGCAGGCCCGCCGCTTCCTCGAACCTGGCCCGATCGTGCTGGTCAGTACCGCCTGGCGTGGCCAGCGCAACCTGATGACGATGGGCTGGCACATGGTGATGGGCTTCTCGCCCTCGCTGGTCGCCACCTACCTCTGGGACGCGAACCACAGCCATGCGCTGGCCCGTGGCAGCGGCGAATGCGTGATCAACGTGCCCGGCGTGGAGCTGCTCGACACCGTGGTGGACATCGGCAACTGCAGCGGCCGCGAGGTCGACAAGTTCGCCCGTTTCGAGCTCGATGCGCTGCCCGCGCGCGAGGTCGGCGCGCCGCTGGTCGGCCAATGTCATTCGTGCTTCGAATGCCGACTCTACGACGACAGCCAGGTGCAATCGAGCAACCTGTTCATCTGGGAAATCGTGCGCGCCCACGTCGCGCCCCGGCCGAAACTGCCGCGCACGGTGCATTACCGGGGCGATGGCCAGTTCATGGTGTCCGGCGCCGAAGTCTCGCGTCGACGGCGGTTCAAGCCCGACATGCTGTAATGCCAGCACTCCCCCACACGCAGGACCGCCGCGCATGACCGAACACCTCACCGACCTGGACGCCGCCGTCGACTGGTTGCTTGCGCGCGTGGACGGGCCGCTGCGGATCGGGGCACCGCTGGCACTGGGCAAGCCGCATCGGCTGCTCAATGCCCTTTATGCACGCGTCGAGCACGACCCATCGCGACCGCTGCAGCTGTATACCGCGCTGTCGCTGAACCCGCCGAAGGCGCGCGGCAACGGCCTGGAAGCGCGCTTCATGGCGCCGTTCGCGCAGCGCCATTTCGGCGACGATTTCCCGCGCCTGGCCTATGCCGATGCGATCGCGCGCGATGCACTGCCGGCACATGTGCAGGTGGAAGAGTTCTACATGCAGTCCGGCGCCCTGCTCGGTTCGCGCCAGGCGCAATCCAGCTATACCAGCCTGAACTACACCCACGCCGCCGATGCGGTCGCGCAGCGCGCGCCGCAGGTGATCGTGCAGAAGGTGGCGATGCGGCCGAACGATCGCCGGCTTTCGCTGTCGTGCAACAACGACATCACCCAGGACACGCTGGATGCGATGACCGCGCGCGGGCTGCCGCGCCCGTTGCTGATCGCCGAGATCGATCCGCAGCTGCCTTACATGGGCGGCTCGGCCACGGTCGATGTGTCGTTCTTCGATCTGGTGATCACCCCGCCGCCGCCGTACCCGGCGCTGTTCGGGCTGCCGCGGCAGCCGGTGGGCGATGCCGACTACGCCATCGGCCTGTACGCCAGCACGCTGGTGCGCGACGGCGGCACCCTGCAGATCGGCATCGGCACGCTGGCCGACGCGCTCAGCCATGCGCTGGTGCTGCGCCACACCGACAACGCGCGCTACCGCCGCGTGCTGCATGCGCTGGATCCACAGCTTGCCAGCCACCCGCTGGTGCAGGAGATCGGCGGACTGGATCCGTTCGAGGTGGGCCTGTACGGCTGCAGCGAGATGCTCAACGAAGGCTTCCGCCGGCTGGTGCAGACCGGGGTGATCAAGCGCAAGGTGCACGACGACCTGGCGCTGATGCAGCGCATCGAGAACGGCAGCACGCTGTCCATCGACCACGCCACCCTGGCGGCCGAGGGCGAGTACCTGCACGGCGCGTTCTACCTGGGCTCGCCGGAGTTCTACGAGTGGCTGCGCACGCTGCCGGAAGACGAATGCCGTGCGATCGGCATGCGCCGCATCAGCGAAATCAACCAGCTGTATGGCGGCAACGAGACGCTGGAGCGCCTGCAACGCCGCCATGCGCGCTTCTTCAACTCCTGCATGATGGCCACTGCACTGGGCGCGGCCGTGTCGGATGCACTGGACGACGGACGTGTGGTGTCCGGCGTGGGTGGCCAGTACAACTTCGTGGCGATGGCACATGCCCTGCCGGAAGCGCGCAGCGTCTTGATGTTCCGCGCGGCGCGCGATGACAAGGGCCAGCGCGAATCCAACGTGCGCTGGAACTATGGGCACACCACCATCCCGCGCCACCTGCGCGACATCTACCTCAACGAATACGGCATCGCCGATCTGCGTGGACTGACGGACGAGGACTGCGTGCATGCGATGACGGCGATCACCGAAGCCCCGTTCCAGAGCGGCCTGCTGCAGCAGGCACACGCCTCGCGCAAGCTGCTGGCAGCCACGCAACCGGATCCGCAGCGCCAGCAGCGCAACACGCCGCAGGCACTGGCGGCGGCACTGGCACCGTTCCGCGCCGACGGCAGCCTGCCGGACTATCCGCTGGGCAGCGACTTCAACGAGATCGAGCAGGTGCTGGTGAAGGCGCTGGGTTGGCTGAAGGCCAACACTCAGACCCGCGGCGACAAGCTGCGCACGGTCTGGGCAGCGCTGCGCCAACCGGCCGGCGATGGCGATGCGGTGTACCTGCAGCGCATGGGCCTGCAGGCCCCGAAGGATTTCGCCGAACGGCTGGACGCGCGCCTCCTGCGGCTGGCACTGGCGCGCACCGCCTGAGAAAAGGGGACGGAGGGGATTAAGTCGCATGTGCACAAACGACTTGATCCCCTCCGTCCCCTTTTTCCTGCGGCAAAGAAAAGGCCGGCGTGCGCCGGCCTTTTCTCATTACGTCGCGAAGCTGCTTACAGCGACTTGGCCGCTTCCACCACGTGCGCGGTGGTGATGCCGAAGTGCTTGTACAGCTGGTCGGCCGGGGCCGAGGCGCCGAAGGTGTCGATACCGATCACGGCACCGTCCAGGCCGACGAACTGGCGCCAGAAACCGGTGACGCCGGCTTCCACCGCCACGCGCTTGCGCACGGCGTTCGGCAGCACCGATTCACGGTAGGCCGCATCCTGGCGCAGGAACACGTCGGTGGACGGCATCGAGACCACGCGGGTCTTGAGGCCGGCCGCGTCCAGCTGGGCCTTGGCTTCGGTGGCCAGCGAGACTTCCGAACCGGTGGCGATCAGGATCACGTCCGGGGTACCGTCGGCATCGGCCAGCACGTAACCACCGCGCTCGATCTGGGCGATCTGCTCGGCGTTGCGCGGCTGGTGCGGCAGGTTCTGGCGACTGAACACCAGGCAGCTCGGGCCGTCCTGGCGGGTGATCGCAGCCTTCCAGCTCACCGCCGACTCGACCGCATCGCACGGACGCCACACGTCGTTGTTCGGGATGTAGCGCAGCGAGGCCAGGTGCTCCACCGGCTGGTGGGTCGGACCGTCTTCGCCCAGGCCGATCGAGTCGTGGGTGTAGACGTGGATGGCGTGGGCCGGGATCAGCGCGCTCATGCGCACGCCGTTGCGGGCGTAGTCGCTGAACACCAGGAAGGTGGCGTCGAACGGAATGAACCCACCGTGCAGGGCCAGGCCGTTGGCAATGGCGGTCATGCCGAACTCGCGCACGCCGTAGTACACGTAGTTGGCGTTGGCGTCGTCGCTGGCGACCGACTTGCTGCCCTTCCACAGGGTCAGGTTGGAGTGCGCCAGGTCGGCCGAGCCGCCGACGATTTCCGGCAGCAGCGGGGCGTAGGCTTCGATGGCCAGTTGCGACGCCTTGCGCGAGGCGATCGTCGGGCCTTCAGCGGCCACCTGGGCGATGTAGGCATCGGCCTTGGCAACGAAGTCGGCCGGCAGTTCGCCATGCGAGCGGCGGGTCAGTTCGGCTGCTTCAGCCGGGTACTGGCTGGCGTACTTGTCGAACAGCTGTTCCCATTCGGCCTGGCGCAGCGTGCCGGCGCCGTTGGCGCGCCAGCCGTCGTAGATCGCCTGCGGGATCTCGAACGGACCGTATTCCCAGCCCAGCTGCTTGCGGGTGGCTTCCAGTTCGTCCTTGCCCAGCGGTGCGCCGTGGCTGGATTCCTTGCCCGCCTTGTTCGGCGAACCAAAGCCAATGGTGGTGCGGCAGCAGATCAGGGTCGGCTTGTCGCTCTGCGACAGCGCGGCCTCGATGCCGGCCTTGATGCTCTCCGGGTCATGGCCATCGACATCACGCACCACGTTCCAGCCATAAGCCTCGAAACGCTCCGGGGTGTTGTCGGTGAACCAGCCTTCGACGTTGCCGTCGATGGAGATGTGGTTGTTGTCCCAGAAGCAGACCAGCTTGTGCAGGCCCCAGGTACCGGCCAGCGAAGCGGCTTCATGCGACACACCTTCCATCAGGCAGCCATCGCCCATGAACACCCAGGTGCGGTGGTCGACCACTTCCAGCTCCGGGCGGTTGAAGCGCTGTGCCAGCAGCTTCTCGGCCAGGGCGAAGCCCACGGCATTGGCGAAACCCTGGCCCAGCGGGCCGGTGGTGGTTTCCACGCCCGGGGTCTCGTGGCGTTCCGGGTGGCCGGCAGTGTGGCTGCCCAGCTGGCGGAACAGCTTCAGCTGTTCGATCGGCAGGTCGTAACCGCTCAGGTGCAGCAGTGCGTACTGCAGCATCGAACCGTGGCCGTTGGACAGCACGAAACGGTCGCGGTTGAACCAGTGCGGATTGCTCGGGTTATGGCGGAGGTAGTCGTTCCAGAGGACTTCGGCGATGTCGGCCATGCCCATGGGCATGCCGGGGTGGCCGGACTTTGCGGTTTCAACCGCATCGGCGGCAAGGAAGCGGATGGCGTTGGCCAACTGGCGACGGGTAGGCTGCGTCATGGTTCTGTCGGAATCGGGAGGCGGCCGCGGACGTGCGGGCGGCCTATTGTCCCATAGTCGCCGGGCCGGGGGTCGGTTCACCTGGCCTGGTCGTGGCGGCCGCTGGCCGGCAGCGTCGTGGTCTCCGCCGGATTCCGCACATGAAAAGGGGTCGGAGCCCTTTCCCTGCGGAAAGGAATCCGACCCCGATCAGGTCGCCAGCTGTGGCGTTGGACTTAGTCCTGCTGCTGGCCCAGCGCCGGGCCGTCGTGGGACTCGCCCTTGGCCACCAGGGTGGTCAGGGCCAGGTCGCCGGTCACGTTCAGCGCCGTACGGCACATGTCCAGGAAGTGGTTCACGCCCAGGATCAGGCCAATGCCCAGCGGGTTCACGCCCACCATCGCACAGATCATCGCCACCACCGGCAGCGAGCCCGACGGCACGCCGGCGGTGCCGATGCCACCGAGGATGCAGACCGCCATCACCATGATCTGCTGGCCGATGCTCAGGTCCACGCCGAAGAACTGGGCCAGGAAGATCACCGTCACGCCCTCGAACAGCGCGGTGCCGTTCTGGTTGGCGGTGGCGCCCACGGTCAGCACGAAGCGCGACACGCGCTGCGGCAGGCCCATCTGGTCGGCCACGCGCAGCGCGGTCGGCAGGGTGGCGTTGCTGGAGGCGGTGGAGAACGCCATCACCGTCGCTTCCTGGGTATCGCGGAAGAACGACAGCGGCGAACGGCCGGACAGCCACACGGCGGTACCGTAGGTCACGATCATGTGCAGGCCGAGTGCCAGCACCACCACGCCCACGTAGGCACCGAGGCGGATGATCAGCTCGAAGCCGAACAGCGCGGCCAGGTTGAACATGAAGCAGGCCACCGCATACGGGGCCAGGCGGATGACCAGGTTGATCAGGGTCATCGAGATTTCGAACACGCCTTCAATGGCGCGGCGCAGCGGCGCGACCTTCTCGTTGTCGGTCAGCACCATGCCGATGCCGAACATCAGCGCGAAGAACATCAGCGACAGGATCGCGCCGTTGTCGGACGCGGCCTGCAGCACGTTGCTCGGCACGATCGACAGCAACATGTCCATGCCCTTCGGCGTGCCATGGATGCCAGCAACGATTTCCTTGCTGCGCTCGGCGTTCTCCGAGAGCATCATCGCGGCGACCTGCGGATCGACGCCGGCACCCGGCTTGAGCAGGTTGACCAGCACCAGGCCGATGCCCACGGCAATGCCGGACAGCAGCACGGTATACGCCAGGGTCTTCCAGCCGATGCGGCCAAGGGCGCGGATGTCGCCCATCTCCGACACGCCCATGATCAGCGCCGAGAAGATCAGCGGCACGATCAGCATGAAGATCAGGTTGAGGAACAGGCCCGACGCCGGGGTGGTGATGTAGTCCATTACCCACTTGGCACCGGCCTGCAGACCATCGACGCTGCCGCCCAGGGCGTGCACGATCAGTCCCAGGATCAGGCCGATCGCAAAGCCGATGCCCATCTTCCAATGCAGGGGCAACTTCTTCTTGTCGGCAGCAGCTGCTGTCATGCGCGGGTTTCCTCGAAAAATGAATGCACTCTAACAAAGCGCGCAAGCGGCGCCGGTTCAGGTTCGCCGCGTTGGATACAGCGGCGCCAGGCCAGTGTCAGCGGCGCCGGTAGCCGCCGACCAGTGCGGTCCGTCACGGAAGACCTCGCGCAGACGCGCGCGCAGCGATGCCAGATCGCCCTGCCCGCCCCAGCGTGCCTGCTGCAGGTCCTGCAGCACCTGGCGCTGGCCAGGGTCATCCAACCGCGCGATGACCTGCTCGATGCGCTCAACCTCGGCCATCGCGCACAGCTGCGCTTCCACCTGATCGAAGCCTTCGCCATCCAGCGTGCGGCGCAGCTCGGCCAGGCCGGCACGTCCGCGCGCCACAGTCGGCACAGAGGGCTTGCCGGCTGCAGGCGTCGCCGCACGCGGCCGGCGGCCTCGCTGCCAGCCCCACAACAGGGTCAGCAGCCACAGCAGCGCCAGGCCGATGGCCGCGCCCATCCACGGCCACGGGCGTTCGGCCAGGCCGCTGGCGCGCGGATCGGTCGCGGCGATGCGGCTGTCCTGGCCATCGCCGCCCGGCAGCGCAGCATCGGTGTCGATCGGCGGCAGCGGCGCAGGTGAAGCACTGCCACCGCCACTGCCGGCTGCGACAGCCAGTGTCAGGTCCGGCAGCTTCGCTTCCTGCGCCTTGCCTGCTCGCACATCCCACCACGGCAGGCGCGGCCCCGGCACCACCAGCGAGCCTGGCTGGCGCGGCACGATCGAATAGCGGCGGGTGATCTTCAGCCGCGGCGTGCTGCCATTGAACGATTCTTCGTACTGCGCAGGTTCGGCGAATACCTGCGCATGGGTGCCCAGATCCGGCACCGGCAGGTCGGTGAACTGTGCGCGGGTTGCCCCTTCGGCAATCGCCTCGACCACCACAGTGGCGGCCTCACCGGTACGGGCACTGGTCGGCGCACTGGTGTAGCGCAGCTGGAGGCTCTGCAGCGGAAGCCATGGCTGCGGCGCCTGTGCCGGTTGCGCCTGCACCTGCAACGTGCGGTCGGCGCCGGTGGCATTCATGCGGCCGTCGCCGCCGCCGAAGAAGTCGTCGAAGAAGCCACCGGCACTGCGCCCACTGAAGCGCGCACCGGCCAGCCGAAGTGCACCGCTGCGCTCGGGGATCAGCAGGAAGCGGCGCTCGACCACGTTGTAGCGGCGGCCGTTGACCTGGCGCACATCGGTGCGGTCATCGCCCACCCGCTGCAGCGACGCACCCGCCGGGGTATCCAGCACCAGTTCGCCAGAGGCCAGCTGAGAGGCGAAGAACAGCCTCACCACCACGCCTACGCTCTGCTGCACATACGGCGTTTCGTCATCGACAACGGTTTCGATGAATGCCATCGCATTGCTGTCGGGGCCGGCCACGGCAGCGGCATCCACCTGCAGGGTCAGCGGCGCGGTACGGACGCTGCCCACCTGCAGGCCCGGCACCACCAGTGCACCACTACGCCGTGGCGTCAGCGCCACGCCATACAGGTTGCGCTGCTGCATGCTGCCGTTGCTCCACTCCACCTGGCGGCTGCTGGTCTGCCCGCTGAGGTCGAAGTCGGTACGCAACGGTGTGAAGTCAGGGGCGCCCTGGTCGCTCTCGACATTGAGCGTGACCGTGTCGCCCATCGCGATGCGGTCGCGGTCCAGCCACGCGCGCGGCTGCGCCCAGGCCAGCAGCGGCAGCCACAGCAGCAGCGTCGCCAGTACCTGTCGGGGCCAGTGCCCGTGCATGTTGATCGCCCGCGTCATCGCCCTTCCCTCTTCCTGCGCTCGTTTTCCAGCTGGAACTTGGCCCGCAGCAATGCGCCCGGATCATCCGGCACGCGTCGCATCCACGCCTCCACCGCCTGTTGCTCTTCGCGTTGGCGCGGAGTAGTGCCGTCACTGCCTGGCACGGGTTTGCCATCCTGTTCGCCCTTGCCCTCACGTGCCTGCTGCATCGCCTGCTGCATGCGCTGGCGCTGCTGCTCATCAGCCTGGGCCTGCGCCTTGGCATCCTCCACCTGTGGTGGCGCCTGCTGTCCATCGCGGCCACGCTCACCGGGCTGAGGCGCCGACTGCGCGTTGTCGTTACCCGCCTGGGGCTGCCCCTGCTGGCCCTGCTGAGATGGTGGCTGACCCTGTCCTGGATCCTTCTGGCCCTGCTGCGGTTGCTGGCCCTGCGGGTTCCGCTGGCCCTGTGAATTGTTCTGCTGCTTCTGCTGCCCGTTCTGCTGCGGTTTCTGCTGGTCCTGGCCCTGCCCCCCCGACTGCTTGCGCTTGCGTGCGGCATCAACCACGGCACGGTTGGCGACCGCATCGGCCATGCCGGGATGCAGCGCCAGCGCGCGGTCGTAGGCGGCGATGGCTTCGTCGTAGCTGCCCTGGCGCGCCAGCGTGTTGGCCAGGTTGTACCAGCCCGCATCACTGTCGATGCCCTCGAACTGATTGCGCGCAGTGGCGAAGTCGCCCGCGCGATAGGCCTGCACGCCGTCGGCCAGGCGCTGGTGCTGCAACTGGTCGGCCCGCTTCCACAGCGTGCCCTGCGATGGCGGCGAAGCGGGCGCTGGAGCTGCCTGCGCCTGCACATCCCCCATCCATGGCAGCAGGCCCACCGCCAGCACTGCGGCCAGCAGCGCGCGGCGGCGGAAGGAGAGCAGCGCCAGCAGCATCACCGGTGGCAGCAGCCAGAATCCTTCATCGCGCCATTGCCTGCCCTCGCCGGGCCGCTGCGCCGCAGTACCTTCGCGTGCATCAAGCACACCCAGTGCGCGCAGGTCACTGCCATCGGCGGTGATGCGCGCATAGCGACCGCCACCTGCCGTGGCCACCGCACGCAGGCGACCTTCGTCCAGCGCAGCCTGGCGGATCTGTCCGCTGTCGTCACGATACGCCGCACCCGCCGGTGTACCGAGCCCCAGCACCGACACCTGCAGGCCGAGCCCACGTGCCTGCGCGGCCGCCAATGCAGCTTCATCATCGGCTTGATCGGTGACCAGCAGGATCTGTCCCTGCGCTGCAGCGATCTGCCGCATCAGCCGCGTGGCCCAGTCGATGCCACGGTCGGCACGCTGGCCATCACGCGGCATCACATCCGGCGACAAGGCATCCAGATACAGCGCGACGTTGCTGCCGTCATCGGTCAGCGGCGCGACGGTGTAGGCATCTTCGGCGTACACCACCAGCCCCACCTGCCCACCCTTGCGTGCGCGCAGGAGCTCGCCGACCTTGGCCCTTGCCTGCAGCAGGCGCGACGGTGGCAGGTCGGTGGCAGTGATGCGGCTGGACAGATCCAGCACGATCAGCAGCGGTGCGCTGGGCTGGAACATCGGCTGTGCCTGCTGCCGCCAGCTCGGCCCCGCCATCGCCAGTGCTGCCAGCGTCCAACCCAGCAGCACTGCCAATGGCAGCCGCACGCGACGGCGAGCACCGGCCGCCAGCAGATGCGGCAACAGGTGCGCATCCACCGCCTGCCGCCACGCATCGCTGCGCCGCTGCCGGTACAGCGCCACGGCGAGAATCACCGGCAAGGCCAGCAAGGCCCACAGCCATTCCGGGCGCAGGAAGTGCAGTGCATTCCAGTCGGGAAGATGGGATGCAAACGCGATCATCGACGGCGCTCCGGCCACACCCATGCCAATGCCCCCAGCAGCAAGGCCAGGCCCAATGGCCACGCATAGCACTCCTCGCGCGGGCGCAGGCTCGGCCCCTTCGCAGCGATCGGCTCCAGACGATCCAGTTCGGCGTAGATGCCGGCCAGCTGCGCGGTATCGCGTGCACGGAAGAACTGGCCACCGGTCAGGCTGGCAATCTTCTTCAACGTGGCCTCGTCGACCGGGTCCTGGTCAGCGGAAATCGGAATACCGAGGAAGCGCATGCTGCCATCGCCACCAAACGCGACGGTGTGGATGCGTACCCCTTCGGCCTGCGCGACTTCGGCCGCACGCAGCGGTTCCAGCACGCCGGCATTGCTGACGCCGTCGGTCAGCAGGATCAGTACACGTTGCCCTTCCGGCTGGCTGCGCAGGCGCTTCACCGCCAGGCCGATGGCATCACCGATGGCCGTCTCGCGCCCGGCCAGGCCGACCACGCTGTCGCGCAGCTGGTCGCGCACACTGGCCAGGTCCGCAGTGAGTGGCGTGAGCGTATAAGCGCGGTCCCCGAAGATCAGCAGGCCGATGCGATCGCCGGCACGACGATCCAGGAAATCGGCCAGCACGGCCTTGGCTGCGGTGAGGCGATCCACCGCCTGCCCCCCCAGCACCATGTCGCCCTCGCCCATGCTGCCGGACACGTCCATCGCCAGCATCATCTGCCGGCCCTGCTGCGGTGGCGTGATCGCTTCGCCCAGCTGTTGCGGGCGAGCCAGTGCGACGCACAGCGCGCACCAGCCCAGCCACAACAGCAGCGTACGCAGCCACGAAACATCGACGCGGCCGCCACCGGCCAGCGCTTCCAGTTCCGTCGCCGCATAGGGCACGCGCAGCGCAGCGCCGGGGTCGGCACGACGCTTCCACCAGCGCATCAGCAGTGGCAGCGGCAACGCCAGCAGGGCCAGCGGCCACGCCAGCTGCAGGTCCGGCCATGGCCAGTAACTTGCCAGCAGGTTCATCGGCGGCGTTCCAGCAGCATCGCCAGGTAGCGCTCGCGCGCCCAGCTACGCACGGCCGCCACTTCGCTGGCGTCCACGCGGGGACGATAGGCACCTTCGGCCAGCAGGCTGCGGCGCGCACCCGGCAACGTGCCCTTCGGATCCACGCGCTGCCACCAGGCATCGTCACGCAGGGATTCACTGCCGGGCTGTGCCTGCCGCGCGGCGCGACGCAGCAGGCCGGCGATCGCCGCCAGCTCCGCGGTGGCATCGGCGGTGGTGGCCAGCTCCTGGTCGAACGCCTGCAACCAGCGTTGGCGACGACGGCGGCGTTTCCACCACAGCAGGGCCAGCGCCAGGATCACCAGCAACACCGCGCCGCCGATCATCAGATAACCGGGGGCCGGCGGCCACCACGACGGTGCGGGCGGCAACTGTACATCGCGCAGCGGAAGGTTGGCGCTCATGCCGGCACCTCGGTTACCGGTGGTGCCAACCAGGCGTCGCTGGGCGCATCGGTGGACAACACCTGCACGTCAACGCGGCGTGCGCCGAGCTGGCGGCGCAGCGCCTGCAGTGGTTCGACGAAGTGCGCCTGCCAGTGCGCCTGCACCTCGCTGCGACGCAGGTCGAGGCCAATGCGCTGCTGCGCGGTCTGGAACTGCAGGGCCGCCGAGGGCGGTTGCAGCTCGAGGGGATCGACCAGCAGCACCAGGCTGAGGTCATGGTGCTGGGCCAGCGCGCTCCAGCGCACGACGGGAATCCGCGCGGCCTGCTGCGGATCGGCCAGCACCAGCATGCGCGCCCCGGGGCGCAGCACGCGGGCGGCATGGTCCAGCGCGCGTTCCAGGCCGAGATCGTCGGCGGGCGGCTGTGCGTACCAGCGGGTGAGTGCGTCGAGCACGCGCAGTACACCACGCGGCCCACCCGCGGGTGCAATCGGCGCTTCGCGGTCGCTGCCGCGCAGGGCACCCACGCGATCACCGCGGCGCTGCGCCGACCACGCGGCGACGGCGCCCGCGCGTGCCGCCTGCACCGACTTGAATCGCACGCGGGTGCCGAAATACAGCGCCGGCGACGTATCGGCCACGATCAGGCTGACCCGCTCGCGTTCGGCCTGGAAAAGCTTGGTATGGGCACGGCCGGTCCGCGCGGTCACGCGCCAGTCGATATGTCGTGCATCATCACCGGCCACGTACTCGCGTGACTCGGCGTACTCCATGCCACGCCCACGCAGCGGCGACGGCGCCTGCCCGGCGTTGCCGGCACGGCCACGGCGTGGCGGCGGCGGCCGCTGTGCCAGCCGGCGCAGGGCCACCAGTTCGGACAGGTGCGGGCGCAGTCCGTCGCCATCGCTGACGGTGGATGCGGCTTCCAGGGATGGATCGGTCATGCGCGGGCTCAGGGTGCCGGCACCCGGGCCAGCAGCTCCTGCACCAGGCGTTCGCCATCCCAGCCTTCGGCGGTGGCTTCGTAGCTGGGCAGCACGCGATGGCGCAGCACGTCGGCGGCAACCGCACGCACATCGTCGGGGGTGACGAAGTCACGGCCGGCCAACCAGGCGCGTGCACGGGCGCAGCGCTCCAGCGCGATGGAACCACGCGGGCTTGCGCCCCAGGCGATGCGGCGCCCGAGGCCGGCGTCATAGCGCGACGGATCACGCGAGGCCAGCACAAGTTCGACCAGATAGCGCTCCAGCGCCGGCGCCATGTGCAGGTCCAGCACTTCGCGGCGGGCATCGAACACATCCTGCATCGGCAGCTTCTCCGGTGCGGGTGCCGCTTCGCCCAGTGCGCCACGGGCACGCTCGCGGGCGAGCCGCAGGATCTCCGATTCGGCGGCCTGGTCCGGATAGCCGATGCGTACGTGCATCAGGAAACGGTCCAGCTGCGCTTCCGGCAGCGGGAAGGTACCTTCCTGCTCGATCGGGTTCTGCGTGGCCATCACCAGGAACAGCGGCGGCAACGCATAGGTGTGGCGGCCAACGGTGACCTGGCGCTCGCCCATCGCTTCCAGCAGTGCCGACTGCACCTTGGCTGGCGCGCGATTGATTTCATCGGCCAGCAGGATCGGGTGGAAGATCGGGCCAGGTACGAATTCGAAGCGCCCTTCCTGCGGGCGCCAGATCTCGGTGCCGGTCAGGTCGGCCGGCAGCAGGTCGGGGGTGAACTGCACGCGGGCGAAATCCGCCTCCAGGCGCGAGGCCAGTGCGCGGATGGCCGTGGTCTTGGCCAGGCCCGGCGCGCCCTCCACCAGCAGGTGCCCGTCGGCCAGCAATGCGATCAACAGGCGTTCGACCAAAGCCGCCTGGCCGACGATTTCGGCCGACAGCGCGTCGCGCAACTGGTTGAAGGCGCCATGCAGGCGGGAGGCGGCCGGCGCGGGCGGCGGCGAGACGGTTTCGGGCATCGGCGGTGGCAGGTTCATGGGGGCCTTTGACCGGCGCGGGACGGCACGGGTTCCCGACATCATCGCAGGGTGCCCTGCGATTGGCATCAAGAACGGCTGAACGGGCCTCTCATCCACGCATGGCGTGGATCTACCGGATCATCCGCATCCGCGGATTACGTCCGGCACCCGCGACACGAAGAAGGGCCGCACATGGCGGCCCTTCTTCGTGTCGCGGGTGCGCTGGCTCAGTTCTGCCTGGCTACGCGCAGCACCTTCGGGGTAACGAACACCAGCAGCTCGGCCTTGTCCTTGCTGCGGCCACGCTTCTTGAACAGGTTGCCCAGGAACGGCACATCGCCCAGGAACGGAACCTTGCTGATGCTGTTGCGGTCGGTGAACTCGTACACACCACCGATGACCACGGTCTGCCCGTCCTCGACCAGCACCGCGGTGTTCACCTCGCGGCGGTTGATCGACGGCACGGTGCCATAGCCTTCCAACTGGATCAGCCGGTCCACTTCGTCCTTCTTCACCTGCATGTTGAGGAACACGCGGTTGTCGTTGGTGATGGTCGGGGTGACCTTCAGTTCCAGCACCACTTCCTTGAACTGCACGTTCGGCGTAGCGACACCGCCCGCACCGGCGCTGATGGTCACATAGCCGATTTCCTTACCCTGCTTGATCAGGGCCTCGCGCTGGTTGGTGGTGACCACGCGCGGGTTGGAGATCACTTCACCACGCGACTCCTCCTGCATGGCCGACAGCTCCACGTCCAGCAGGTAGCCGGCATTGAGGATCGACAGCGCAAGCGAGCCTGCCGGGTTGGTGGACGCCGCCGGCATGGCCCAGTTCAGGCCACGGGTGATTGCCGAGCCGACCGGCACCGGCGCCGGGCCCGTACTGCCACCGGCCAGCCAGTCGCGGTAGGCCTTGGCGTTGGTCGCATTGGCTTCGACCTGCGACTTGCGGGTTGCCTCGTTGGCTTCCAGATTGCCGCTGAAGTAGGCGTTGTCGCGGCTGCCACTGATGCCGAACCGCGCACCCAGCTCACGCGCGAACGTATCGGTGGCGATCACGATGCGGCTTTCGATCAGCACCTGGTCGACCGGGCGGTCGATCACGTTGATCAGCTCACGCATGCGCGCGATCTTCTTCGGAATGTCGCTGATCATCAGCGTGTTGGTGCGCTCGTCGGCAACGATGCGGCCACGGCCGGACAGGAAGCCACTCTCCTCCTGCGACGACCCACCACCACCGCCACCTGCGCCACCACCGCCACCACCGCCGATGCCCTTGGCTTCGGTCAGGGCTTTGAAGATCTGGGTGGCGCTGTGGTAGTTGATCTGGACGTAATCGGTCACCAGGTCTTCGCGGTTCTCGATGGCGATGCGCGCGTCTTCCTTCTCCTGCTCGAACTTGGCCAGCTCTGCCTGCGGGCCGACCCAGATCACACTGCCATCGCGTCGCTTGTCCAGGCCCTTGGCACGCAGCACGATGTCCAGTGCCTGGTCCCACGGCACGTTGACCAGGCGCAGGGTCACATTGCCCTGCACCGAGTCGGAGGCCACCACGTTGAGGTTGGACTCTTCGGCGATCAACTGCAGCACGGTGCGCACTGGCACGTCCTGGAAGTTGAAGGTCACCGGCTTGCCGGTGAAGCCACGCTGGCCGACGGCCTTTGCGGCCTGGGTGACGCTGCCGGCGGTCACTGCACCGACGGCGGCCGGAGCCTGCCGCGCGCTGATCTCCACCACGTATTCGTTGCCGCTCTGGTAGGCCAGCGACTCCACCGCACCGCCGGTGCTCAGCACCAGCTGGGTGCCGGCGCCGGACGGCTTGGCGTCGATGCGCTGCACCGGCGTGGCGAAGTCGACGACGTTCAACGGCTTCTGCAGGTTGGCCGGCAGGCGGGCATTGCCCACGTCGACCACCACGCTGTTGCCCTGCGTGCGCAGGTCCGGGATCGCGCCCTGGCCGTCAAACTGCACGATCAGGCGGCCCGCGCCATCATCGCCGCGCTTGAAATCGATCTTGGCCACCGACAGGCCGGCCGGTGCCGCGGCCGGTGCGACGGTGGTGCCCACCGGCTTCTCCGCCGGTGCGGCGGCCAGCGCCGGAGCGCAGGCCAGCATCAGCGCGACTCCCAACGCGCTGACACGGTTCAAGGTAGAGCGCCGGTTGGGACGCAGCCCCTTGGCTTGGTGAAAGGTCATCGTGCTATCCCCAGTAAACGATCATTGATCTTCAAGCGAGAGCGTTGCCGGCCGTTCCAGCCAGCCACCCGCGCCATCCGGCACCAGTTCGATCAGCTCCACACGGTCTTCGAAGACCGCAGTGGCCCGCCCGTCGCTCTGCCCCAGGTAACCGCCCGGGCGCACCCGGTAGGTCACCTTGTCCGGCCCCATCACCAGTGCGACGGTGCCGCCGCCGGTGCCGATGGTACCGACCATGTCCAGTGCGTCCAGCGGGAAGCCCTCCAGGGGCTCCTTGCGCCGGTTCGGATCCGGCCGCAATCCGCCATTCCCCTGCGGATTGGTCCAGGCATCGGTGAACGGATCACGCAGGCCCTGCGCGGAGTATTCGAAGGTCTCGAACTGCTGCATCACAGGCAACGGTTCCAGCGGCTGCGCCGGCCGGGCACGTTCGCCTTCCACCCACTTCTCGAGATTCGGCGCATCGCCCGGCGTGCTGGTCACGCCACGGCCGCAGGCGGCCAGCAGCAACACGGCAGCGGCCATCCCGCAGCGTGCAAAGAAGGAACGGATCACTTGCTGCCCTCCTTGCCGGCTTCAGCCTTCTGCTGTTCCTGCACCTCGGTCTCGTCGAGATACCGGTAGGTCTTGACCGTGCCGGACAATTCCAGCGCACCGGCACGCGAACCACCGCCAGCCTTGTCCGCCGGCTTCAGATTGATGTCGTGCATGGTCAGGATCACCACGCGCGGCAGCGAGGCCACGCCACTGACGAACGCACCGAACTGGTGGTAGCTGCCCACCATCTTCAGCTTGATCGGCTTCTCGGCGTAGAACTCCTTGACCTGCTCCTGTTCCGGTTCGAACAGCTGGCTGGTCAGGCCGCTGGACAGCGCGGTCTGCGAGATGTCGATGATCAGGTCCGGCATTTCGGTCTTGCTGGGCAGCTGCCGCAGCATCTGCTGCAGCACCTGCTCCATCTGCGCCAGCTGCTGCTTCAGCGGCCCCAGGTTCACCGCGCGTTCCTGCTGCTTGGAGAACTCGGTACGCAGATCGCTTTCCTTCGATTCCAGGCTGGCCAGTTCATCGCGCTTGCCGCTGATCAGCAGCATCCACGCCACGAACATGATGACCAGGGCCAGCAACGAACAGAAGACGATCTTGGCCTTCTGCGGCCAGTTGCCGATGTCGTTGAAATCCAGGTTCTTCAGATCGATTTTCTGGCTCATGCGCGGTCCCCCTGCAGCGGGGCGTAAGAGGCCTGCGGCGGCTGCGCCAGGCGGCTGCCCTCAGGCCTGGCGGCCGGAGCCGGTGCGGCGGGCTGGTTCGGCTTGGCCGGTGCAGGCGCCGGTGCGCTGGCGGGTGCTGCGGCCGGGGCCGCCGCCGGTTGGGCCGGGGCCGGTGCTGGTGCAGCAGCCGGGGCCGCCGCATCGGGGCCGGCGGCAAGCGGCGCCACGGCAGGCGTCGCAGCCGGGGCGGCCGCCACGCTGCCATCCGCGTTCAAACCGGCAGTGCCTGTCTCTTCACTCTGCGCCGGCAGCTTCACCGTGACCTTGAACATGTACGGCAGTGCCTTGATGTCCGATACCGGACCGGCTGCACTCTTGTCGCCGGCACTGGCCTGGATGATCGACAGCTCCGGGTTGGTCATCCAGCCGGAGGTTTCCAGGTTGCGCATGTAAGCCGACACGCGTGCATTGGACTGGGTGCGTCCCTCGAGGGTGAGCATGTCCCCCTCCTGCTGCAGGGCGGTCAGCACCACGCCGTCGGGGATCGTGCGCACCAACGCATCGAACAGGTGCACCATCTGCGAGCGCTTGGCCTGCAGTTCCTCGATCACCTTCTTGCGGGCCAGCAGGCGGTCCTTCTGCGCATCGAGGCGATCGATCTCCTTGTTCTGTTCCTTGACCTTCTCGATCTCGGCTTCCAGATAGGCGTTGCGGTCCATCTGGCCGCTCACCTGGCGGTCGTAGTAGAACCAGATCAGCAGCGACAGCAGCAGGCCACCGATCGCGGCCATGCCCAGCATTGCGTAGAACTCGCGCTGGCGTTGCTTGCGCCGTTCGGCGCGCCAGGGCAATAGGTTGATGCGTGCCATCAGTCGAAGCTCCTCAGTGCCAGACCGGTGGCGATCATCAGCGCGGGGGCATCCTGGGCCAGCGCATGCGCGTTCACCTTCGGGCCCAGGGTCATCTGTGCCAGCGGGTTGGCGACCACGGTCGGCACGCCCAGCTGTTCCTCGACCATTTCCGGCAGCCCGCCCAGCACGGCGCAGCCGCCGGCCAGCACGATGTGATCGACGCGGTTGAACTCACTGCCCGCATAGAAGAACTGCAGCAGGCGGCTGATCTGCTGGACCGTGGCTTCCTTGAACGGCTCCAGCACTTCCATCTCATAGCTTTCCGGCAGCCCGCCCTGGCGCTTGGCCAGTCCGGCCTCCTCGTAGCTCAGTCCGTAACGGCGCATGATCTCGTCGGTCAGCTGCTTGCCACCGAACACCTGTTCGCGGCTGTACAGGCTGCGGCCGCCGCGCAGGACGTTGAGGGTGGTCATGGTGGCGCCGATATCGACCAGCGCGACCACGCCGTCGATGGACACCGGCAGCTCGCTGGCGACCAGGGCGTAGGCGTTCTCGACCGCGAAGGCCTCCACGTCCATCACCTTGGCCTGCAGGCCACCCAGTTCCAGGGCCGACTGGCGCAGTTCCACGTTCTCCGAGCGCGACGCGGCCAGCAGCACCTGGACCATCTCCGGGTTGTTCGGGATCGCCCCGATCACCTCGAAGTCCAGGTTCACTTCCTCGATCGGGTACGGAATGTAGTTGACCGCTTCCAGCTCGATCTGGGCTTCCATGTCGTTCTCGTCGAGCTCGGCCGGCATCGGGATCACCTTGGTGATCACCGCCGACCCGGCGACGGCGGCAGCGGCCAGCTTGGCCTTGCTGCCTGAACGGTTCATGGCACGGCGGATGGCCTCACCCACGGCCTCCACTTCCACGATGTTCTTCTCTACCACCGCATTCGGCGGAAGAGGTTCCACAGCGTAATGTTCCACACGGAAACGATTGCCGCTGCGGGACAGCTGCAAAAGCTTTACCGCAGTCGAACTGATGTCGACGCCTACAAGCGGCGACTGACTTTTTGGGATGAGCCCCACGGTTTCTCCCCTGCCGACGGGCACTTGGACGCAAGACCTGCGCCCGAGCATTAATAACGTATTCTTAGCAAATGGCAACGGCCCTGCTGTGAAGTTCCTCACGGATTCACGATGCAGCCCCTGACTGTTCCCCTTGCGCTCCCCGGTGCCGACCCCAGCCGCCACCTTGCGTAATCTATACTCTGCGACCACGAAATTCGCAATCGGAATCTGAACCCGATGACTCGACTCCGCCGCTGGCTGCGCTGGATCTTCCTGATTGTCCTGGTCCTGGCGCTGATCGGCGCGGCCGCCGTGGGCGGTCTGTACTACGCTGTGTCCTCCAAGCTTCCCGACGTGCAGACCCTGCGCGACGTGGAAATGCAGGAGCCGATGTACGTCTATGCTGCCGACGGCAAGCTGATGGCGGTGTTCGGCGAGACCCGGCGCACCCCGATCACCATGAAGGACGTGCCCGAGCGCCTGAAGCAGGCCTTCCTGGCCACCGAGGACGCCCGCTTCTACGAGCATGGCGGCGTGGACTACATGGGCATCGGCCGTGCGGTGTGGCTGCTGGCCACCACCAACGACAAGCGCGTGCCGGGTGGTTCCACCATCACCCAGCAGGTGGCCCGCCAGTTCTTCCTCAGCTCCGAGTACAGCTACACCCGCAAGCTGGCCGAGATCCTGCTGGCACGGAAGATCGAGTCCGAGCTGAGCAAGGACGAGATCTTCGAGCTGTACCTGAACAAGAGTTTCTTCGGCAACCGCGCCTACGGCGTGGCCGCCGCCGCCGAGTTCTACTACGGCAAGAAGCTGAACGAGCTGGACCTGGACGAGATGGCCTCGCTGGCCGGCATCCCCAAGTTCCCGTCCTCGGGCAATCCGATCTCCAATCCGGAGCGCGCCCGCCAGCGCCGCGACAATTACGTGCTGCAGCGCATGGCCGACCTGAAGTTCGTCAGTCAGGCCGAGGCCGACGCGGCCAAGGCCGTGCCGATGCACGCCACCGCCCATGAGCCGCCGGTGCAGGTCGACGCGCCGTACGTGGCCGAGCTGGTGCGCCAGGAAATGATCGCCCGCTTCGGCGGGGATGTGGTCAACAAGGGTTACCACGTCACCACCACCATCGACTCCACCCTGCAGACCGCCGCCAACCAGTCGGTCCGCGACGGCCTGCTGCTGTACGACCAC
This sequence comes from Stenotrophomonas sp. PE591, assembly GCF_018320795.1. NCBI lineage: Bacteria > Pseudomonadati > Pseudomonadota > Gammaproteobacteria > Lysobacterales > Lysobacteraceae > Stenotrophomonas > Stenotrophomonas sp. PE591. The sequence goes on along the minus strand of NZ_JAAOKO010000008.1, from coordinate 94,390 downwards.
CGCCACGGCTGGCACGGCGTGGAGAAGCAGGTGCAGGTGGGTGCGGGTGAAGACGCCGCCGCCCTGGCCGAGCACCTGCGCGGCATGTACGGCCAGGCCGGCCTGCTGCCGGCGATCGTCGCCAGCACCGGCGCCGATGGCAGCGCCACCGTGGTGCTGGCCAACCGCAGCGAGATCGTGCTGCCGGCCGGTGCCGCCAAGTGGACCAACAAGACCCCGGGCAAGCTGGTGCAGCGCGGCGACATCGTGCGCGTGCGTGCCGGTGCCAAGGAAGGTGAGTGGCTGCTGGACCAGATCCCGCGCGGCCAGTCCGCGCTGGTCTCGCTGGACGCCCACAACGGCGCCCTGAAGGCGCTGGTCGGTGGCTTCAGCTTCTCCGGAAACAAGTTCAACCGCGCCACCCAGGCCCGCCGCCAGCCGGGTTCGAGCTTCAAGCCCTTCATCTACGCCGCGGCCTTCGACAAGGGCTACAACCCGGCCTCGATCGTGCTCGACGCCCCGGTCGTGTTCCGCGACCGCCGCGGCAAGACCTGGGCCCCGCAGAACGACGGTGGCGGCTTCCGCGGCCCGATGCGCCTGCGCGAAGCGCTGGTGCAGTCACGCAACCTGGTCTCGGTGCGCCTGCTCGATGGCATGGGCGTGGACTACGCGCGCAAGTACATCAGCGAATTTGGTTTCGCCGAATCCGAACTGCCGCCGAACCTGTCGATGTCGCTGGGTACCGCCTCGCTGACCCCGCTGTCGGTGGCCCGTGGCTACGCTGTGTTCGCCAACGGCGGCTCGCGCGTGGACACCTGGCTGATCGACCAGGTCAATGACCGCGACGGCAACCTGGTGTTCAAGGAAAACCCGGCGCTGGCCTGCCGCGACTGCGCCGGCAGCAGCGACCAGCCGGTGAACCAGGTGGTGGACGGCTTCAACTTCGGCGCCCCGGCCCCGAAAGTGGATCCGGCCGCTGCGGCCAAGGCCGAAGCCAAGACCGAAACCCCGGCCGCGCCGGCCAACCCTGATGCCCGCACCGCCCCGCGTGCGATCGACGCCCGCACCGCCTACCAGCTGGTATCGATGATGCGCGACGTGGTCCAGCGCGGTACCGGCGTGCAGGCCAAGGTGCTAGGCCGCGAGGACGTGGGCGGCAAGACCGGCTCCACCAACGACCACCGCGACGCCTGGTTCTCCGGCTTCGGCGGCCCGTACGTGACCACCGTGTGGGTGGGCCGCGACGACTTCCGCTCGCTGGGCTACCGCGAGTACGGTGGCAAGGCGGCCCTGCCGATCTGGATCGACTACATGCGCACCGCGCTGAAGGACACCCCGATCGCGCAGAACGAGCCGCCCAGCGGCATGGTCCAGGCCACGCTCAACGGCGCCACCGAGTGGGTGAAGGTGGAAGACATGGACCGCCTGACCGACTACGACCTGAACCTCAATACGCCGCAGGCCGACGCCGCCGCGTTCGATATCTTCTAAGAGGCAGGTATGGGTGGGTGCCAACCGTTGGTTGGCACCGATGCGGCCCTGGTAGAGGCCAACCTTGGTTGGCGCCTCGTGCCGACCAAGGTCGGCACCTACCAAAGCGTCGGTGGGTGCCAACCTTGGTTGGCACCGATGCATCCGCCGGGCACGGTCCCGCGCTGCTCTGGTAGATGCCAACCTTGGTTGGCGCCCCGTGCCGACCAAGGTCGGCACCTACCAAAGCGTTGGTGGGTGCCAACCGTTGGTTGGCATCTCCGCGCCATACCCACGCAGATGTCACATCCGTGCGCTAATCTGTAGCCAGGTCGCAACAGGGAGTCATCGCATGCACCGCGCTCGTCAGCATGCTGCCAGCCAGACCCGCGAGCGGCGCCACCGCCTCGCCCACGAAGCCGCCCGCCTGATGGCTGAAGGCGGCATCCGCGACTACCACCAGGCCAAGTTGAAGGCCGCCAGCCGGCTCGGCATCCACGACGATGCCTCCCTGCCCCGCAACACCGAGATCGAAGACGCCCTGCGCGAGTACCAGCGGCTGTTCTCCGGCCCCCAGCACGGCAACGAACTGCAGCGCCGCCGCGAGGCCGCCATGCGTGCGCTGGAGTTCCTGCACGGCTTCGCGCCGCGCCTGGCCGGCCCGGTGCTGGACGGCACCGCCGACGCCAACAGCCCCGTGCAGCTGCACCTGCACAGCGACGACCCGGAAGCCGTGCACCGCTTCCTGGACGAACACGGCATTCCCGCCGAATCGCGGACCCGCCGGCTGCGGATGGATCGCGAGCGCAGCCTGGATGTGCCGGTGTGGGTGTTCAGTGCCGAGGAGCTGACCTTCGACCTGGCCGTGCTGCCCTACGATGCCCTGCGCCAGGCACCGCTGTCGCCGGTGGATGAGAAGCCGATGCGACGTGCGTCGGTGGCGCAGTTACGGCAGCTGCTGGCCGAAGCGGAGATCACCGCGTACATCGGCGGGTGACGGTAGCGCAGCGGTGCCCGCCTTGGGTGGGTGCGGACCGTTGGTCCGCACTGTGCTTCGGGCAATCGATTGCCGACCGAAGAGCAGTCGAGCAAGCTCGACCCTACAAAAGCGGTGTTACCTGCCCTGGCAGATGATGCCCATCATGCTCCCGCTACCAGACAAAACGGGTATCGCGCAGCGGGTCGCCGAACAACCGCGGCAACCACGGTGCGGGGGCTCGCTGCGGATACTCCCGCATCATCTGCGCGTGCATGACCTGCAGATCCCGCAGCAACCAGGACTGGTAGTAGATGTCGTCGAATCCATCCGACCACCCGCTCTTCACACGCTCATGCTCGTCTGCCTCCAACGGCGGCATCTGGTCCAGCGGCACCTCCAGGATTGTCGACAGCGCCGCATTGATCTGCGCGTTCTCAACCCCCGCCTGGCGCACGTAGCCCAATCGATCGAGGACCCGCCGGCAGTTGTACGGGAAGCACCCGCCCGTGGCGGTGATGTAGTCAGCAATATCCGCCAGCATGTCGGCTTTCAGCCGCCACACCACTTCGCTGTCCATCACCTGGCGTACCCGCATCGTGCGCAACGTGCTTGCCCGCACCTCTTCCGGCGTAGTGAACGGGGCCCCCGGCGTGCTGCCCGCGTGGCGCACCAGCACGATGCGATGGATCGCCTCGCTGGTGACGCCGTCGATGCGCAGCGCCGCTGCCTGAGGGTGCACGCGCGGCGGCGGCACGCCCAGCATCTGCCACAGGTACCACAGCACCAGCAGCAGACCGGCGATGCATAGCCCGCTCATCAGCGTCCATAGATCCAGGTTCCGGGTGTAGTAGCGAAAGCGCGCCCGCCAGATATAGAACGTGCGATAGCTGATAATTCCGCGTACCCATCTGTACATTGCCATCTCCTCGGCAAGGACCCCGGCGCGGCGGGGTTCATTACGCGCACCACGCCGGGGCTGCATGGCTTACCAGCCGATGCCCACGCCGACGCCCATGCTGCGCTCACCGCTGTTGGTGAACGCACCATTGAGGCTGAAGGTGGCCGAACCCTTCTCGTTCAGCACACGCTGGTAACCCACCGCCATCGCCGACTCACCCTCGCTGTAGCCCACGCCCGCACCCAGGCGGTTGTAGGTGGCCAGGCCTGCGGTGTTCATCGCCATCGCACTCTGCGCACTGCTCATCGCGGCCATACGGTTGAAGCGCTTGTCCATCTTGTCCAGGCGACGCTCGAAGTTACTGATCGCACCATCGGTGTACTCGTTGGCACGGGCCAGCATCTTCTCCAGGTCGGCGGTGTCGACCTGCGGCTTGGGCGTGTCGTCCTGCTTCGACTTCGGCTGCGGCGTCGGCTTGTCACCTTCACCGGTTGAGGCAATTTGCGGCGAGCCGCTGGTCTCCGGCGTCGGCGCGATCTCTTCGGTGGACGGCGAAGGCGTGGACGCTGCGGCCATGGCGCGGGCCTGCGGCTGATCGTCGATGCGCTGCTCCAGCCCATCCATGCGGCCGTTGATCTGCTGCTGCATCGAGTGCAGCTGGCCACCGTTGACCGCATCGCGGCTGCCGGCCGCGATCAGGCCGTTGGCCACGTTGGAGATGACCATGCCGTTGGCGCCGGCCAGGGTGAGCTGTTGGGTACCGTCTGCGCGGACCGAGGGGGTTTCCTGGAAGACGGAGCGGAGCTGGGATTCGACCTGGTTCACCCGCGAGGTGGTGCTGACCACGGCACCGTCCAGCGCTTCCAATGCACCATTGAGGGTGGATTGGGACTGGCCTTGAACGTTGAAGCTGGGGCCGAGGATGTTGCCGTTGGCATCGACTTCACCGCCGAGAGCGGACAGTGCGCCGCGCAGCTGGCCGACGGTGGCAGCGTTGTGGTTGGCGGTGCCGTTGGCGATGTTTACGAGGCGGCGCTTCATCTCACTATTGCCGAACGCAACAGTACCAGCCTCATCTGCAACCGACCAAGCCCCAATAGCAACGCCAGAGCTTGCGCCCTCCTTCACCGCGCTGCCGACACCGATTGCGACACCATTTTCTTCGTGGACAGAAGAGAAGACGCCGATAGCGAAGCCATTCACTGCCATCGCATCAACATAAGCAGCTCTGCCGAGCGCCACTGAATTCTTCCCAGCGGCAGTCGCGAAGCTCCCAATGGCAACTGCCCCTTCACTTAGCAATGAAGCCTCAGCGGAATCACCAATTGCAACCCCGACCGGCCCCGCCTTCGCTGCCTGTCCAGGGCCTAGGTCACCGACAGCAACAAACCGCGACACGGAAGACAGCTTCTGCAGCTTTTCATTGGTCTCATAGAGCTGACTGCCACGCACAACATCGGAACTATCAGCCGACAGGTTCGCCTCGGCCACACCAGTCAAGCGCGCACCACCGAAATCGATCGGACCGCTCGCATCCAATCCACGCATTGCCTGCTCACCCATCTCCCGCTCCTTGCGCATCGCCTCCAGATCATTCCGATTCTGCGAGATCTTCTGCTCTGCAGCGTACAACTGACTGCCGGTTACGGCATCACGGCTTCCTGGGGCTACTCGGCCGTCAGCCAGGTTGGTCAGCACCATGCCATTCGCGCCATTCAGCGCGATCTGGTTCATGCCATCGGCACGGGCCGACGGTGAATCCTGGAAGATCGAGCTCAGCTGACCTTCCACCTTGTCCACGCGACGGCTTGAGGCGATGACGGCGCCATCGAGTGCCATCAATGCATCCTCGACGGTGTTCTGCGTTCCGCTCTGCACTGCATACGTGGGATCGATGATGTTGCCGCTGGCATCGATGCCTGCACCGCCGCCGAGGGTAGCGAGGGAATCCTTAAGCTGAGAGACGGTGGTGGCGTTGTGGTCAGCGGTACCGCTGGCAATGTTGGTAAGACGACGCTGAACTGTGGCATTACCAAAGGAGGCCGTCCCTCCTTCATCTGCAAAGGAGCCCGCCCCCAGCGCCAATGAGCCGGGTGCTGATTCTTCAACAACAGTACCCGCACCGATTGCGATGCCGTTGACTGCATATACTTGAGCGCCGACTCCCATCGCAAACCCAGCAGATGCTTCGCCAGAGACCCCTGCTCCACGGCCAACTGCCACTGAGTTCTTTCCCAGCGCTCCTGCGAAGGCGCCCAATGCTGTCCCACCCTCAGCTCCGGCCTTCGCTGAATCTCCAAGTGCAACGCCAAGCAAGGCTGCCTCCGCGCGCACGCTGAATGCGTCAACACCCACACTCAGATACTGATTGGCGCTTTCCAAATCCGAAATTCGACTGTTCGTCGCGTAGAGTTGACGGCCCGACACAGCCTCCGTGCTACTGGCATCAATGACGCCGTTCGCCACGCCGCTGATCTTCCGGTTTGCATTGGCGCTGTTGCGCACGTCTAGGGTCGAACCGCTGTTCTTCCCACCCAGGCGCACATTGCCAGATGCAGACGTCTGCGCCACCAGACCGCCCAGCGCCGCTGTCTCGGCCAACGCCTTGGCCGCATCCGCCTTTGCCACGGTAGCGTCCGCGCCTGCAGACGTGGCGACACCCTCCACCGTCGCCACCTTGTCATTGGTGGCGCTCAGCTGCCGGCCGTTGACAGCCTCATAGCTGGTGGCAGTCAACGCGCCGTCGGCCACCCCGGTTACCTTCCTGTTCGCGTTGGCGCTGTTACGTACATCCAGCACCGTGCCGCTGTTCTTCCCACCAAGCCGGACATTGCCGTTGGCAGCGACCTGACCAACCAGCCCGCCCAGTACGCCAGCGTCAGCCAACGCCTTGTCCGCGCTGACCTTCGCCGCATTGGCGGTCGTCGTCGCAGCGTCAGCCACGGTCTGCGCCTTGGTTACGGCCTGGTTGGTGGCATGCAGCTGGTTGCCGGTAATCGCGTCGGTGCTACCCGCGCTCACCGCCCCATCAGCCACATACTGGATCTTCCGCTTCCGGCTGGCGCTGCCCACCGAGACGGAGTTGGACGAAGCCGTGACTGCGCCTGCGCCCAATGCCACTGCATTCTCATGTGTCGCCTGCGCGCGGTCACCCAGCGCGACGGCACTGACGGCAGTAGCCTTGGCCAGGTTTCCCGAAGCCGTGGCGAACTGAGCCGTCGCCTCACTGCCGCGTCCCAGGGCAGTCGACTGGCTGGCGCTGGCCTTGCTCAGATAGCCCATTGCGGTGCCATGTTCGGCTGCGGCTTTGGCATCGCCACCCACGGCAATGGAAAAGTTCCCGGTAGCGCTGGCGCGGAAGCCAGCGGCCACGGCACCGTTCGCGCTGCGCGTGCTGGCACCGATCGAGACACCGGCGTTCTGGCCCGTCACCTTCTTGCCATCAGCATCGACGCCCGACAGCGCGTCGTAGCCCACGGCAATGCTCTGTCCGTTGTAGGCCTTGGCATTGTTCCCGAGTGCGGTACTAATGCCGAAGCTGCCATGCTCTGCGACTGCGCCCTTTCCGAGTGCCAGCGTGGTGGCGTCGATGCGATTGCTCGCGCTCTGTGCCAGATTCTGCGCGGTTGCAGCACTGGCTTTGGCTGCGTCAGCCGTCGTCCTCGCCGCGGATACCGCCTGAATGGTGCTGTGGAGCTGACTGCCTGTGACTGCATCGGTGCTACCGGCAGCTACAGTACCGTCGGCCAGATACTGAATCCGCCGCTTGTTGCTGGCGCTGCCAACCGAGATGGATTTGGCCGATGCCGTAACCGAACCTGCACCGAGTGCGTATGCATCGGAATGCTGTCCACTACGGATCATTCCATCGATCACGCCGATCTTCGAGTTCGTTGCATACAGCTGCCGGCCCGTAACAGCATCAGTGCTCGCGGCCGTGACCCGGCCATCTGTAACGTTGACGATCCTCCGGGTCTGCACTGAACTACCAACAGAGACGGTGAAGCTATCCACTGCTGCTGAATTGGCACCAATAGCAACGGAATTGGCAGACCACGCGCGTGCGCCGCTTCCTATGGCGACGGCGTTATTCTTCTCGGCCCTCGCAAAATTGCCAAAAGCGCTTGCGCCGAGCTCAAGTGCTTGTGCGCCAGCACCCACGGCGGTTGAATAGCCACCCCTGCTTATCGAATTGCTACCGATGGCAGTTACGTTGTCTCCGATGGCACTGATGCCATTTCCATAGGCAACCGAATGATGGCCATGCAGAGTTGAACGCGATCCTGACAGAACCAAGTCATAGCCGAGAAACGACGAAGCTTTGTAATCGGGATCTACGATCAGGACGGGGACCGATTTTCCGGGCTGGTAGATGGGGCCACTGTAGCTTGAGATGCCAAGCTGCGACGATGCGAGCAGCGTATCCGTGGACGGCAGGACAGGCTGATGTACGGCGAACACAGCTGACCTACTCCCGGGCTCCGATTCCGCCATCAACGCTTCGCGATGCAATGTCGCGTGCTGGTCTTCGTCCGTCTCGGTTGTGGATCCATGAGCGACAACGGGTAGGCTCGAAGTCATCAGGAGTACAGCGCAACATGTCCGATTGGCCTTGCCCTTAGGGGAAGCCAGCTCGCTGGCAACAACCCAGCACTGCCGGATGGCATTCCAGATACGGCGATAGATTCTATTCATGATTTCTCCTTAACATCGAAGGTGAGAGACGCCCCACGTCGTGCGTGGGGCAGTTCGGGAAACTCAGCTGGCGGAAGCCGCCAAGGTCTGCGTATGTTCGTGATGGCCCTTCCCGGTCAGCCGATAACGCAGCTGCAGAGAGCTGCCGGGCTTGGGCTGGAACGGCAGCTTCAGGTCGGCGTCGGGATACAAGCTTTGCGACACCTCGTGGTCGGCGCAGACGCCTGCCTGCGTGCACTCGGTCACCCCGGTAATGCCCACACGGAGGCTGCCGGTGTTATGCAACGTGTCGTCCTGCAGCTGCAGATCCACTACACCGTCGGCCGGCACGACATTCACCAGCGCGCCCCACACCAGGTTGACGCCCACGTTCGCGCGCGACCCATCGTCTGCGTCTTGCATGGGTGATTCATCAGGGCCCCACACGCCTTCGAAATAGATGCGGTACGCCGCTTCCTTTTCGACCGGCTGCAGTGGAATGACGCGGATCAGCCGGTTGCCGCCGCCAGACAGCGCAAACTTGCCCGGGGTGATGGCGATGGCGGCTTCATCCGGCTCAACCTCCACCTCCGCCTCGGCCTTCCCCGCAGGATCCGCAATGCGGCGCAGGGTGGCCTGCACGAACTGCGGCTGGGTGGACTGCGAGTACACGCGGATCTGCGCGCCCTGCTTGGCATCCACCGCCGCGCGCATGGGATAGATGCCAAGGTTGGCGTGGGCAGGCGTTGCCAGCAGCAGGCTCAACGGCAACAGGAGCAGCATGGGTTTGTTCATCGTGTCCTCCGTGGGATCAGGGGCGGGCGGTAGGCGCGCGCAGCTGCACCTGCAGCTCGCCGTTGTAGAAACCGGGGCGTTTGCTGGCGACAGGAACCAGCGGTGTTTCCAGCGTCAGTGGCGTGGGCACGCAGTACACGGACTCACCTGTGCCGGGCAGTACGATCATTCGGATCTCGCCGCTTTCGATGCCGTACAGCAGTTGCTCCACACCGTTCTTCATCGTTCTTCGGCTGCCGCCGTAGTTCAGGCCGACGTTGAAATCCAGGCGCTGGCTTTCATCGCTGCCGCCGTCCTGGTGCCACGCCGAGAAGTCGTCGCCCCCCGGTGGCCGGCCGCTGCTATCACGTACAGTCACTCCCAGGTACTCGCTCTGCGAGCCCAAGCCGTCGTACAGGCACATGTCCAGCTGCGTACGCCCCCCCACCGTCTGGCGGATCGGGTCGTAGCGCAGATTCAGATTGATGTGGGGCGATGAACTCTCGAAGGCAGGGAAGTAGATCGAGATCGCGTCGTAGTCGGTGATGGTGAAATCGAAATTGAAGACGGCGGTGGCGACCGGTCCTGCGGCAGGGTCGGCTTTGATGTTCAGGCGCATCGAGGCCTTCCAGTGGCCTGCGACGAGCCGTGAGATCTCGCGTTGAGGCAGGATCAGCTCGACGCCGGTTCCAATCGGCTGATCTGCGCCGCTGCCCACACCACACAGAAACCAGTACGCAGAGTACAAAGGCCGCGGATTTTCATCCCAGAAGTCAAGTGCGCAGATGCGACCTGACATGATTCTCTGCAGACTTCCGATCGCGCGAGCTTCTGCAATCAGTCCCGTCCGTTGCTCCACAAGACGCAATACAACCTCAGATGTCCCTGTAATCAGAGGAAGTGCACCTTCCGTCGGACACCGCCCGAACTCAGCGTCAAAGGCAGACTCACAAACCACATGGATCTGCCCGTACTTGAACGCCACATCGTGACTGAATCCCAGCACCGTCCTCGGCCCCCACAACTCCACATCACCCGGCACTGCCGAGCGATCCCAGGTCATCACGATGTCCCTGCTCTGATCCGCTGGATGCGTCTCCGGCGGCCACTGCGCCCACGCCCTCGGCGCCATCACCAGCAGCACACACACCAGCATCAACACCCACATCCAACGCCGGTTCATGGCGTACCTCCTGCAGCAGCGGTTCGAGGGGTCGCGGCAATCAACGCGCGTTCCTGCAGCAGGCGGGTCACCCGGGCCTGCTGGCGGATGTCTGCCGGCAGCTGGGCCACGGCCAGCGGTTCGCAAAACACGGCACCGACCAGCAGCACCACCTGGCGGCGCTCGCGCACCTGCAGCGGGCACTGCAGCAAGCGGTCGCCCTGCAGCAGGTACAGCGTTGTCTCGCGACGGGGAAAATCGGCGACGAAGCCGCCGTTGGCACTGGTGCCGGGCACTGGCGCGTTGAGGATGCGGGCGCCGCCCAGCGGCGCACCGGCAATGTCGCGGGCACTGCCGATGAAGGTGTAGGTCACCTCGATCGGCACCGGCATCCGCACCAGCCGGCCGGGCGACAGGAACAGGGGGCGTGCACCGGTGGCACCGGTCACGCGGATCGCGGCGTTGCTGTCCAGCGTGCTTGCGTCCTGTACCTCGGCGCGATGCGACTGGTAGGCCGACAGCGGCAGCAGACGGCGCTCGCCCAGCTGCAGGCGCTGGGTGCGCAGGCCACCGACCTGCAGTTCGGCAGCAACGCCACGCAGGTCGATATCGTCTACGTTGTCTACCTGCACGGCCAGCCCGGCATCGGCGCCGCTGTTGCCGGCCCAGTAGAAGCCGCGCCGTCCCAGTGCAAAGCCGGAGCTGTGCGTGCCGCTGTAGGCCAGCTCGCTGCGGCCGTGCTGCTGGTAACGGGCCACGGTGGCGCCGGTGTGGCCAATGGCATTCTGCAGCTGTCCGCTCAGCGAGGCGCTGTAGCGCTGGCTGTTGTTGCCGCGCAGTTCACCGGACAGTTCGCGGTACTGTGCGTCAGCTTCCCTGCGCAGGGTCTGGCCGACGCTGTAGTTGATGTCCGGGCGCTGGTGCTGCGGCTGGCGCACATCCACGCCGTAGCGGCGCTGCGCCGAGCCGCCCGCGCCACGCTGCTGGCGGGTCAGGCTGAGATTGAAATAGATGCCGCGGTCACGCTGCTGGCCCAGACCTAGCGGGTCGCTGTTGTGCTGCAGCCAGACGCCTACGCGCGACGAGACACTGAAGTCCTGCCAGCGCTGGGTGCGGCTGTAGCTGGCCTGCCAGGTGCGGCTGAGCTGTGGCTCGCGGCGCGGCTGTGGCAACAGCGGGGGCAACAGCGGGTCCAGACCCGACAACGGATCCTCGCCCAGGCCGGGCACCACGCCGGTACGCCAGGTCTGGCGACGGGTGTAGCCCACGTAGGCGCTGCCACCGGCCAGCGGCAGCGCGATCGAGGCGCTGAGCGAATCGGTACAACCCAGCCGGTCACGCGCGTCGGCTTCAAACTGGCACGCTTTGCCGCGCATGCGCTGCTGGTAGACACTCCACGAGGCTTTGCGGCGGTACGACAGCTGATGCTGCTGGCCATGGCTGCCGTCGCTGCCGCGCATGCCGGCCATCGAGACGCGCAGCTCCTGGGTGGCAAAAAGTCGACGCAGGTCAACCCGCAGTTCGCCATAGCTGTAACCACCCAGATCTGCGGCACCGGCGGTGACCGCCAGATCGCGCCCGAGTGGCACGCGCATGCCGGCCATGGCCACGCGCTCATTGTCGAAACGGTCGCTGCGGCGCTCGCTACGGCGGCCGCCCTGCACGAACCACTGCCATTGGCTGTTGGTCCAGTCGCCGCCCTTGTCGAACGGCGCGTCCTCGGTGCGCACCATCACGCCGTCTTCGTAGATGCGCAGGCTGACGGTGTAGCTGCCGAAGGGAAAGCTGCGGGTGTCGAGCTGATTGATGCCGGCCTGCAGGTAATAGGTCTGCAGCAGCCGCTGGCCGTCGAACGCATCCACCCGCGCGTCGCGCGCCAGCAGCACCGTCAACGGCGTGGACTGCACGGCGGCATCAGCGTCCACATAGGCCTGGGTAGTGCCCAGGCGCGCACCTTGGAAGCGATCCAGCGGCAGCATGCCGAAACCGAAGGTGCCGCCCTGCGGGCTGGACAGGTTGCGACGGTCCATGCGGCCAGCCTGCAGGTAGTGCTCGGCCCCCAGGTCATGGCGGTAATAGACATTGTCGAACTGCAGCTCACTGCGGGTGCCGGAACGCCCATAGCGCTGGTGGCTGAAGTTCCATTCCGCTGCGGCATGGCCGCGCTGGAACAGGCCCAGCACGCCAGTGCCCCGCGCGGCCAATGACTGGTAGTCACGGCCACCACTGACGTTCAACGTCTGCTGGTGCAGGAACGCGTTCTCGGCACCGGTGTTGACGCGATGAAAGCGCTCGGCGGCCGGCTCGCCCGGGAGCCATTGGCGGGCGACGAACAGGCGCACCGCGCCCTCGCCTTCGTCATACAGCGCGCGCACGGCTGAGGGTTCGTCAGGCGCTTCCAGATAGCCGCAGCCTGCGCTGGCGCCACCGTAGCGACAGGCCAGATGGCTGTTGCGTGGCAGCGGCTGCGACAGGGCGGGCAGCAGTGCCTCCTGTGCCTCGGCGGACAGATCCAGCGCCTGCAGCACACGCGCAGCATCTTCCAGCTGCACGTGCTCCAGGGTGACGCGCACCGGCGACAGCCCGGCCGAGCGACCAAACAGGCGGATGTCCAATTGTTCGATCTGGCCTTCCACCAGATCTTCGAAGCCGGGCGGCACGCCACGTGCCGCGACCAGCGGCGTGGCCAGCGACAAGGCGAGCGCGACCGCCAGCCGGGTGAGGGCGGGGGCAGGAGCTTTCATGGGGGATTTCCGGAAGCGGCCGGCCCGCTACCCGGGCCGGCGCGGGGATTACGGGCTGGCGGCCTTCTGGACCATGATCACGCTGACCAGACCTTCGTAGTCACCAGCAACCGAGATCGGCGTGGCGGTGGTCTGGGCGATCCGGAACGGCATGGTGATGGATGCACCCGGAGTGGCGCCATCGAACAGATCAGCAGCAGCGAAGTCCTGCGAAGCGATCGTCAGCGCCTTGTTGTTCAGCGACACCGAAAGCGGCACAGATGCGGCACCGGCAGCGGTGCTGACCAGGGTCGGGGCGTGGCCGAGGCGCACGGCGACATCGGCGGCTTCATCGTTGGAGAAGATGCGCACCTGGCGGCTCCACGGCACCAGGCCCGTCAGCGGGTTGTGCACCAGCTTGATCGAATCCGGCAGCGGGCTGCCGTCGTGCTGCAGGAAGGCCAGGGTCGGGTCGACGTTGGCATAGACGGTGATCTGGGTTTCCACGGCGTGCGCGGACAGCGAAGCAGTGGCCAGCGCTGCAGCGAGCGCGGCCTTCTTGAGAATGGCGTGCATGGGTGTCTCTCTCGGACAGGGGGAATATGAAAGCCCCCCTCCCCTAAGGAGAAAGGGAGAGAGGCGCCGCCCGCAGAGGTGGTTGCGGGCGACGGAGAGAATGTTAGAAATGCGCTGCCATGCAGGCCATTCAAGCATTCCTAAAACGCGGGAGGTTAAGAAGAATTCTTGAAGGCGCTCAATGTTTGAGGGTTATGCAAACTCCCTCACTGCTTGAATGCAATAAACCTCATTGCCTTGGATTTGTAGAGTCGACTGTTAGTCGACTGCTCTTCCGACACTGCAAGAAACACACGCGCTGCGCGCGTGAGCCGAGTACGGCTCGACTCTACAACGGGTCATCCACGCATGGCGTGAATCTGCTGGATGGCATCAGGCCGCCTTTCGGCGGCCTGATGACGCATCGTGTTGGCGCACGATCAGAAGAAGATCGCGTACAGGATCAGCAGCGGAATCGGTACGCCCAACAACCAGAGCAGAATCATTTTCATTGCAGGTCTCCTTGCGTGGAAGGCGGGTTACAGGTCGCGTCGGCGACCGCCCCAGGTGGCGCTGAGGCTGGCGAAGAACGCACCGATCAGCAGGGTGATGAACAGCCACAACGCGGCATAGGCGGTCGCCTTTCGGGCATCGTCGGCGGCCTGCTTGGCGGTATTCCTGGCCTTTTCCAGCGCCGCACGCATGCGCGTCTGCACATCGGTCACGCGCGCCTGCGCTTCGGCCGGGCTCATGCCGGTTTCGCGCGCGATCAGCTGCGCCAGGTACTGGGTGTCGTCCGGGTCCAGGCCGTCTCCCTGCAGGCTGTTGACGATGATGCGGTTCACTTCGGCACGCACTTCGCGGCGGTCGCCCATCGGACCATTACCCGGCATCGGGCGCGGCGGCGGCCCCACGCGCGCATCGCGCGGGCCGACGCTTGCGGCGGGCGGCGGTGGGGCGGCATTCGGATCCATCGGTGCACCCGGCGGCGGCGCTGCAGGATCAGTCGGCCCTGCGCTGGTCGTGCTGCGGAACAGTGAATCCACCCAGTAGTTGAGGTCGCCTTCCGGGGCCGCCGCAGCAGTGCTGCCCGCGCCCGCTGCGGCAACACTGGCGGTGGAAGCGGCAGCACCTGCGGTGGCGCCTGCGACCTTGGCGCCTGCGCCGAGCACGCCACCGATGGCGGAGGTCAGCAGGCCCGCGGTCAGCAGGGTGGCTACAGCCCACGACACGAAGCCGTGCGCCGTATCGCGGAAGTAGGTTTCATCGCCGTGGATCTGCGTCCACTTGGTGCGCAGGCGGCCGGCCAGGTAGCCGCCCAGGCCGGAAGCGGCCAGTGCGGTAAAGGTGAGCCAGATGATGCTGGACCAACCGAAGGTCTCTTTGCTGACGCCTTCGAACGACCATGGCGACACCGACGACAGGCCGAGGCCAACACCGAGGATCAGCAGGATGAGGGAGAGTGCAGCGGCAGCGGTGGCGCCAGCGAAGATCGCGCCCCAGGAAACGGCGCTTTCGCTGGGAGGGGCGACGATCGGGGCGGTGACGACGGCGGCGACGTCAGGGCCGAGCGGTCCGCGCTCGGGTGGGTCGAATCGGGTACTCATCGGGATGGACGCTCCATTTCAGGTGCTGCGGATGCAGCTGGCGTCCTGAGGCTGCGCGAGCGCTTGTGAAGCTGGCGAGACCCTTGAATCACGCGGTCTTGGCGCGATGAAGCGCGTGCCAACCAAGGTTGGCACCTACCAGAAGCGGGAACGCGGTAGATCCACGCCACGCGTGGATGGGAGAGCGTGCCAACCAAGGTTGGCACCTACCGAAGGCGGTTGCGGTGGTAGATCCACGCCGTTCGTGGATGATTTTTCGCGGGCGCCGAAATCGTGCGGACCAACGGTCCGCACCTACCAGGTCCGCTCCAAAAAAAACGCCCCGCGGATGCGGGGCGTTCTTCTCACAACTCACGCCGGGCGATCAGCCCTGGTAGTCGCGCACGTCGCTGCCGGTGTAGACCTGGCGCGGACGGCCGATCTTCATTTCCGGGTCGACCTGCTGTTCCAGCCAATGCGACACCCAGCCGGAGGTACGGCCCAGGGCGAACATGACGGTGAACATTTCGGTCGGGATCTGCAGCGCCTTGTAGATGATGCCGCTGTAGAAATCGACGTTCGGGTACAGCTTGCGGGCGACGAAGTACTCGTCCTGCAGGGCGGCCTGTTCCAGCTTCACGGCCACGTCCAGCAGCGGATCCTGCACGCCCAGCTGCTTGAGCACCTTGCTGGTCATCTCGCCGATGACCTTGGCGCGCGGGTCGAAGTTCTTGTAGACGCGGTGGCCGAAGCCCATCAGGCGGAAGCCGGAGGTCTTGTCCTTGGCCTTGACCACGGCGGACTCGACGTTGTCGGCGCTGCCGATTTCTTCCAGCATCTTCAGCACGGCTTCGTTGGCACCACCGTGGGCCGGACCCCACAGCGCGGTGACACCCGCAGCGACCGACGCGTACGGGTTGGCACCGGTCGAACCGACCAGGCGCACCGTCGAGGTCGAGGCGTTCTGCTCGTGGTCGGCGTGCAGGATGAACAGCAGGTCCAGCGCCTTCACCACGTCCGGGTTCAGGTCGTACTGGCCGTCAGCCGACTCGAAGGTCTGCTTCAGGAAGCGGCTGACGTAGTCCAGCGAGGTGTCCGGCTTGTTGGCCGGCAGGCCCTTGCCATGGCGGTAGATCAGCGCCGACAGGGTCGGCACCTTGGCGATCAGGCGCACGGCAGCCTGGCGGCGCTGTTCGGCGTCGGACAGGTCCAGCGAGTCGTGGTAGATGGCCGACAGCTGCGCGATTGCAGCGGCCAGGATGGCCATCGGATGGGCATCCTTGGCGAAGCTGCCGATCAGGGTGTTGATCGACTCATCGACGTTGGCTTCGGCGGTCAGCTCATCGGTGAAGGCCTTCAGCTGCTCGGCGCTCGGGCGCTCGCCGTTGATCAGCAGGTAGGCCACTTCGACGTAGCTCGACTTTTCCGACAGCTGTTCGATCGGGTAGCCGCGGTACAGCAGCACGCCCTTGTCGCCGTCGATGTAGGTGATGGCGGACTTGCAGCTGGCCGTCGCGGTGAAGCCGGAATCGTAGGTGAAGAACCCCGTTTCCTTGGTCAGCTTCGCGATGTCGACGCAGTCGTTGCCAAGGGTGGGTTTGATGACGGGCAGAACGACCGACTTGTCGCCGGCGTTGAGCGTGACCTGATCAAGATCGGACACTGTGTGCGCTCCTTCATGGGAAGGCGCCTGCCCAAGCGCATTGGTCAGGCACGTGAATGACGTCCTCGGCCTGTGCCGGGGATCAGGTCATTATCGCACAGCAGCATTTGCCCGGCGCTAGACAGAAGTCGTATACGACAGGCAGCCAGACACCGGCCGTTGAGCGGCCCGGATCGGCAAAAGCGTTGTCACACGAACGCAGTGTTCCGTCCATCCAAACGCCCGTTGGGTTGGCGTTGGGGAAAAACAAACGGCCGCGCAGAGCGCGGCCGTTGGTTCGAAGCTGGATCGACAGATCAGCGCGCGTAGCGCTTCTGGAACTTGTCGATACGGCCCGAGGTGTCGATGACCTTGTGCTTGCCCGTGTAGAACGGGTGCGAAGCCGAGGAAATTTCAACCTTGACCAGCGGGTATTCGTTGCCGTCTTCCCACTGGATGGTTTCCTTCGTCGCCATGGTCGAGCGGGTCAGGATCTTGAAATCGGAGGTGACGTCATGGAAGACGACGTCGCGGTAGTTCGGATGGATATCGGCCTTCATGGGCTCACACCGTAAATGGGCTGGTGGTCAAGAGCGGCATTATAAGCACCGGTTGCCGCCCGGGGCAACCGGTGCCGGTCAATCGACGTCAGTCCGCACCCAGGGCCTGGCGCACCAGGGCCTCGAAACGCTGCTGGTCGTAGGCCATCAGCAGATCGCAGTTGTCCGGCTGGCCGGTCTGGCGGTTCCAATCGACGATGGTGGCGCCGCGGCTGAACGTGCCGTTCAGCTCCACGTTCAGCGGGCGCGACTCGACCCGCAGCTGCCCTTCGGGGTTCAGCGCCCAGGCCATGGCCACCGCATCGGCGGTGTACCAGCGCCCGCCCTTGCTGTCTTCGGACAGGCCACGGGTCTTGCGCGAGATCAGTTCGTAGAAGCGGGCGCGATCGGAATCGGCCTGCAGCCACTTCTCGGCGTCCTGCAGCGGCAGGCCATGGGCGACGGTGGCCTCCCAGTCCGACACCAGCAGGTGCTTGAACGAGGTGAACACCACGTGCGCCGCTTCCGGGTCGAACGCAATGTTGAATTCGGCTGCCGGGGTGATGTTGCCGTGGCAGGTGACCGCGCCGCCCATCACCACGATGCGCTTGATGCGCTCGGGCAGGGTCGGGTCCAGCTTCAGTGCCAGGGCAAGGTTGGTCAGCGGGCCCAGCATCACCAGCATCAGTTCGCCGGCGTGCTCGTGCGAGAGGCGCAGGATGGCCAGTGCGGCGTGTTCGGCTTCAGCCTGGCGGCTCGGCGGCGGCAGGTCCACGTCGCCGTAGCCGTCACGGCCATGCACGTGGGCAGCGTCAACGGAGGGATGCAGCAGCGGATCCGGGCTGCCGGCAAACACCGGTACGTCGGTGCGGCCGACGATGTCGCAGAGCTTGAGGGCGTTGCGGACGGTGTACTGCAGGCCGACATTGCCGGCGGCGATGGTCAGGGCGACCACGTCATGCCGTTCGTCGGCAAAGGCCATCAGCAGGGCCAAGGCGTCGTCCACACCGGGGTCGGTGTCGATCAACAGGGGGATCTTGTGGGTCATCGTTGCCGTCTTCAGATCGGCAACGAAGTGTGGACCGGGATGATGACCGTTGCAAGTACGGGGGTTGGGGGGGCCGGCAGGGCTGCGCCCTGCACCCGCCGAATCAACGGCAAACGCCAGAGCAACGGCAGAAGCTGGTTTCCTGGGGGATGGCGGGGTGGGTCCGGTTGCGGGGGACGCTGCAAGTACGTCCATGTAAGCTCGGTCGCCGCATCCATGCGGCTCACGCCCCCCCCCCAACCGGACCCACCCCGCCTTCGACAGTTTTTCGCGGCTGTTGGTGGGTGTCGACCTTGGTCGACACATCCATGCAATGCGTGGATGAACATGGAAATGATCGAAAGCGCTGTCTGTAGAGTCGAGCCTTGCCCGACTCACGCGCGCAGCGCGAACGGCAGCCGGGCACGGCTCTACAGCATATCCACGCCATGCGTGGATGAGCATCCCGGGGATGGGTTCAGAGCCCTTTGCTGTGCAAAGGGGTCTGACCCCGCCACTTACGCCGAGGCGTAACGCACGGCGGTGCCGATCCAGCGCTGCACCACACGATCGGCCAGCGTGGGTTGCTGGTCCAGCAGGCGCTCGGCCAGGTCGTGCACGCCGGGCAGCAGGCCGGCGTCGCGGGCCAGGTCGGCGATGCGGAAACCGGCCAGGCCGGTCTGCCGGGTACCCAGCAATTCACCGGGACCACGCAGTTCCAGATCCTTCTCGGCGATGACGAAACCATCGTTGGTTTCGCGCATGGTCTGCAGGCGCTCGCGTGCCATCTGCGAGAGCGGTGCCTGGTACAGCAGCACGCAGCGCGATACCGCAGAACCACGGCCGACGCGGCCGCGCAGCTGGTGCAGCTGGGCCAGGCCCAGGCGCTCGGCGTTCTCGATCACCATCAGCGAGGCGTTCGGCACATCCACGCCCACTTCAATTACCGTGGTCGCCACCAGCAGGTCGATGTCGCCGGCCTTGAACGCCACCATCGTCGCCAGCTTTTCGGCGGCTTTCAGACGGCCATGCACCAGCCCCACGCGCACGCCCGGCAACAGCGCCTGCAGCGATTCGTAGGTGGCCTGCGCCGGGGTGGCATCCAGTTCTTCGCTTTCCTCGATGAGGGTGCACACCCAGTACACCTGCCGCCCTTCCTGGCAGGCCAGTGCGATGCGCTCGATCAGCTCGGGACGACGATCGTTGTTGAGCGCGACGGTCTGCACCGGAGTGCGGCCCGGCGGCAGTTCGTCGATGGCCGACACATCCAGGTCCGCGTATTCGGACATCGCCAGCGTGCGCGGAATCGGCGTGGCGGTCATCACCAGCTGGTGTGGCACGCTGTTGCCGCCCGCGCCCTTGTCGCGCAGCGCCAAGCGCTGGTGCACGCCGAAGCGGTGCTGCTCGTCGACGATGGCGAGCGCCAGATCCTGGAACACCACCGCCTCCTGCATCAGCGCGTGGGTACCGACCACCACCTGCGCTTCGCCGCTGGCGACCTGCTCCATCACCTTGGCGCGCGCCTTGCCGGTGACTTTGCCGGCCAGCCAGGCGATGCGCACACCGAGCGGCTCCAGCCAACCGCGCAGGTTGTTGAGATGTTGTTCGGCCAGCAGCTCGGTGGGCGCAGCCAATGCAACCTGCTTGCCCTGCTCCACCGCCAGCATCGCCGCCAGCGCGGCGACCACGGTCTTGCCGGAGCCCACATCGCCCTGCACCAGCCGCAGCATCGGGCTGGGCCGCGCGAGGTCTTCGCGGATCTGCTTGAACACGCGCGCCTGCGCGCCGGTGAGCGCGAACGGCAGCTGCTTCAGCAGCGCCTTGGCCAGCTTGCCAGGACCGGCCAGCGGCGGCGCACGGTGTGCCTGCAAGGCAATGCGCTGGCGACGCAGGCTGAGGTGATGGGCCAGCAGTTCTTCCATCGCCAGGCGGCGCTGCGCCGGGTGGGTGCCGGCGGCCAGCGCGGCCAGATCGGCATCTGGTGGCGGCCGGTGCACGGTCAGCAGCGCGCTGCGCAGTGACGGCAGCCCGAGGCCATCGAGCCAGCCGCTGGGCAGCAGTTCCAGCGCGCTTTCCTCGGGCAGGCGGTCCAGCGCCTGGCCGATCAGCTTGCGCATGGTCATCGGACCGACGCCTTCGACGGTGGGATACACCGGGTCGAGGCGGTCGCCGAGTTCGGGATCGTCGTTGCGGCCCAGCACCTGGTAGCTGGGGTGGACGATTTCCAGGCCGAGCTGGCCCGGTTTGGGCGTGCCGAAGCAGCGCAGCCGGTTGCCGACCGCGAACTGGCCGACCTGCTGCTGGCGGAAGTGGAAGAAGCGCAGCACCAAAGTGCCCCGCCCTTCGTCTTCCACCGCCACTTTCAGCATCGGCCGGTAGCGCATGCCGCGCTCGACCGCGACCACCCGCCCTTCCACCTGCGCCGGTACGCCGTTGCGCAGGTCTTCGATGCGGGTCAGCCGGGTCCGGTCTTCATAGCGCAGCGGCAGATGAAGCCAGAGATCCTGCAGGGTGGCCAGGCCACGCGCCTGCAGTTTGGCGGCCACGGCCGGACCGACGCCCGCGAGCATCGCCAGGGATGCTTCGCCGGACGGTGACAGGACCGGGGTGACCGCCGCCTTGCGTGCCACGTGGCGGTCAGTCGATGACCATCACCGCGTCGACCTCGAAGTTGGCGCCCTTCGGCAGGCCGGACACTTCGATGGTGGAACGGGCCGGGTACGGGGCCTGGAAGTAGTCCTGCATGACCGCGTTGACCTTGGCGAACTCGCCCAGGTCGGTCAGGTACAGGCCCAGACGCACGACCTTGTCCAGCGAGCCGCCAGCGGCTTCGGCCACAGCCTTGAGGTTGTCGAAGGCGCGGCGGGCCTGTGCTTCGACGTCACCCGCGCCGACGATGTCGCCGGTGGCCGGGTCGAGCGGGATCTGGCCGGAGAAGTACACGGTGTTGCCGGCGCGCACGGCCTGCGAGTACGGGCCGATGGCGGCGGGGGCCTTTTCGGTGTTGATGATCTGGCGGGACATGGGTCGCTCCGGTGCTTGGGGGAAAACAGAGCGATGATTGTACCGGCTGGGGGTGCATCCACGCATGGCGTGGATCTACCGCACCGCTCCGGTAGTGCCGGCCGCTGGCCGGCAACTTCGCGGTGCTTCCGATGTTCATGAGGTTGCCGGCCAGCGGCCGGCACTACCGGGTCCGCGCAGGACCTACTGGCGGCGTACCGACTGCACGACCGACAGGCGGCGCAGGCGGCGCATCACTTCGGCCAGGTGGTTGCGGTCGCGTACCTGGATGTTGAACGCCAGCACGGCGGCGTTGAAGTCGCGGTCCAGGTAGTCCACGCGCTCGATGTTGGAATGGCTCTGGGCGATGGCGGCGGCCAGCTGCGCCAGCACGCCGGTGCCGTTCTCTACTTCCACCACCAGCGAAGTGTCGTAGTCGCCGGAGACGGTGGTGTCCCAGCCGATCGGCACCCAGCGCTCGGGCGACTTGCGCAGCTCGGCCAGGTTCGGGCAGTCCATGCGGTGCACCACGATGCCCTTGCCGGCGGTGTGGTAGCCCATGATCTCGTCGCCGGGAATCGGCTGGCAGCAGCCGGCGAAGGTGACCACGCCGCGCTCGCTGCCGTTGATCAGGATCTTTTCCTGCGAATGGTGGCGCGAATGCGGGCCGCCACGCAGTTCGGCGTAGGCCATCAGCGCCTGCGCGGCCTGGGTCGGCATCCAGTTGCCCAGCGCGACCTCGGCCAGCAGCGCCTCCAGGCGCGGGAAACGATGCTCGGCCAGGAACGCATCCAGGCGCCCCTTCGGCAGCCGTTCCAGCGACGAATCCATCGCCTCCAGCGCACGGTCGAGCATGCGGTGGCCGAGCTGCACGGCATCTTCGTGCTCCAGCTGCTTGAGCTGGTGGCGGATGGCAGTGCGCGCCTTGCTGGTGACCACGAATTCCAGCCACTGCGGTTTCGGCGTGGCCGAGCGTGCGGTGATGATCTCCACCGACTGCCCCGACACCAGCTTGGTGCGCAGTGGCACCAGTTTCTTGTCAACGCGCGAGGCCACCGCCATGTTGCCGACATCGGTATGCACGGCGTAGGCGAAATCGAGCGCGGTGGAATTGCGCGGCAGGGCCAGGATCTTGCCCTTCGGCGTGAACAGGTAGACCTCGTCCGGGAACAGGTCGACCTTGACGTTGTCGAGGAACTCCAGCGAGGAGCCGGCAGCGCGCTGCGAGTCGATCAGCTCGACGATCCAGGCGTGGGCACGGCTCTGCGCGCTGTTGGGCGAATCGCCACCAAACTTGTAGGTCCAGTGCGCGGCCACGCCGCGCTCGGCGATCAGGTCCATTTCCTCGGTACGGATCTGCACTTCGATCGGCGAGCCGTACGGCCCGAACAGCACGGTGTGCAGCGACTGGTAGCCGTTGGCCTTGGGAATGGCGATGAAATCGCGGAAGCGGCCATCCAGCGGTTTGAAGGTGGCATGCACCGAACCCAGCGCGTGGTAACAGCTGGGCACGCTGCGCACGACCAGGCGGAAGCCGAACACGTCCATCACCTGGTCGAAGGATTTGTTCTCGTCGCGCATCTTGTTGTAGATGCTCCACGGGGTCTTGATGCGGCTGATCAGCCGATGCTCGATCCCCTCCTTGGCCAGGCGCTGCGACAGCTGCACTTCCACCTGCGCCATCGCCTCGCGGCGCACCACCGGCTGGCTGCGGATGTGTTTTTCAATGATGGCGTGGCGCCACGGGTAGAGCGCCTTGAAGCCGAGGTTCTGCAGCTCGCTCTTGACCAGGCTCATGCCCAGGCGCTGGGCGATGGGTGCGTAGATCTCCAGCGTCTCGCGGGCGATGCGGCCGCGCGCTTCACGGCTCTGCGCGCCCAGCGTGCGCATGTTGTGCAGGCGGTCGGCCAGCTTGATCATGATCACGCGCAGGTCGCGCGACATCGCCAGCAGCATCTTGCGGAAGCTCTCGGCGGCCGCTTCCTGGCGGTCGCGGAACTTCAGCTTGTCCAGCTTGGTGACGCCGTCGACCAGTTCGGCCACGGCTTCGCCGAACTCGGCAGCCAGCGCCTCGCGGGTGAGCGGGGTGTCTTCGATGGTGTCGTGCAGGATCGCGGCGATCAGCGCTTCCACGTCCAGGCCGAGCTCGGCCAGCACCTGGGCCACGGCCACCGGATGGGTGATATAGGGCTCGCCCGACTTGCGCGTCTGCCCAGCGTGCGCGGAGGCACCGACTTCCCAGGCACGGCGCAGCAGCGGCAGCTGTTCCGGCGGCAGGTAATGGGCGGCGCGTTCAAGCTGGAGGACGTAGTCGGGTACGGCGGCAGCGGGGGCTGCGGCGACCTTGGCAGTGGGGCCTGGGTTCATGCCCGAAGCCTATTCCAGCGCGACGTTTACGGCAAATCCTGAATGCGAAACAGCCCGCACGGGGCGGGCTGTTCGGCGATCCAGCAATAACGTTGATCGATGCGATCAATCGTCGTTCTTGGACATGTCTTCGTCGGCGACCACTTCGGCGGCAGCCCACTCCAGCGCTTCGCGCTCGGCGCGCTCACGCTCGGCCTTCTCGACTTCGTCGATCAGCGCGTTGTCGATCTTGCGGGCGGCGATTTCGCGCAGCGCCAGCACGGTCGGCTTGTCCTCGGTCTCGCTGTTGTCCAGCGTGGCCTGCACGCCGTTGGCGAGCTGGCGGGCACGCTTGGAAGCCATCATGACCAGTTCGAAACGGTTGTTAACGACTTCCAGGCAATCTTCTACGGTGATGCGGGCCATACGGGCTCCCGGCGACCGGTCGGCCGCTCAGTCGAATGAGGGAAAGGGGACGGAGTGTACTGGCAGGGGCTGGACAAAATCAAGCCAACCCCCACCCGATTCTTTTGGAATCAGTCAGTTGCACCCGGATCGGGGGTCAGCAGGGCCTGGATCAGGCCGGCATGGCGGACCTTCTGGGCCTCCCGGCGCAGGCGGCTGGCGGTGAAGATGGCGCACAGCTCGTCCACGGCGGTGTCGAACACCTCATTGACGATGACGTAGTCGAACTCGTTGAAGTGCAGCATTTCATCGCGTGCCGCGCCCAGGCGCTGGGCGATGACCGCCTCGCTGTCCTGGCCGCGCTTGCGCATGCGGTCCTGCAGGGCCTGCTTGGACGGCGGCAGGATGAACACGGTGACCGTGCCCGGCACCAGCTGGCGCACCTGCTGCGCGCCCTGCCAGTCGATTTCCAGCAGCACGTCCTGGCCGGCGGCCAGCTGCGGCTCCACCGACTGCCGGGCGGTGCCCTTCCAGTCGCCGTGCACCCAGGCATGCTCGAAGAAGTCGCCGGCGGCGATCATTTCCTCGAACCTCTCCGCAGAGACGAAATGGTAGTGCTGGCCGTTCACTTCACCCGGGCGCATCGCGCGCGAGGTGAAGGAGATCGACAGGGCGATCTGCGGGTCACGCGCCAGGGTGGCATTGACGATGCTGCTCTTGCCGGCACCGGACGGGGCGGCAACGATGTACAGCGTGCCGCGCGCAACGGCGTCCGACGGCTTCGACGCGGCGCTCATGCGGGGGATCCAACGGGTTGATTTCGCAAAATTTTTCCTCGGTGTTCCAGATCCGGCGCGGAGGATCGCGCCAGGACGGCGGGGGCTGCGCGGAACATCCTGGAACCAGGCCCGGCAGACGCTTCCCCGGGGGGCGGGCACGCAACTTTACCAGAGCAAGCCTTTCCGGGCCCGTCCGGCAGGCGCCGGGCCTTGTGCCACATGGGCGTACGGGGGCCTGTGCTATAACCGGGCCGTACCCAACGACAGCCCGGAGGCCTGCGCCTCCCCGCCATCCCAGGAGAACGGCATGCCATCGATGAGCCGCCGCCAGTTCCTGAAAGTGACCGGGACAACCCTGGTCGGCTCCAGCCTGGCATTGATGGGCTTCGCGCCCGGCATCGCGCTCGCGGAGGTCAGGCAGTACAAGCTGACCCGCGCGACCGAGACCCGCAACACCTGTACCTACTGTTCGGTGGCCTGCGGCATCCTGATGTACAGCCTCGGCGATGGTGCCAAGAACGCCGAGCCGAGCATCTTCCATATCGAAGGCGACCCGGACCATCCGGTGAACCGCGGCACGCTGTGCCCGAAGGGCGCCGGCCTGGCCGACATCATCCACAGCAAGTCGCGCCTGCTCTACCCCGAGTACCGCGCGCCGGGCTCGAACGAGTGGAAGCGGCTGAGCTGGGACGATGCGCTGGACCGCATCGCGCGGCTGATGAAGGAAGACCGCGATGCCAACTTCGTGCAGAAGAACGAGGCCGGGCAGACGGTCAACCGCTGGCTGACCACCGGCATGCTGGCGGCCTCGGCCACCAGCAATGAAACCGCGGTGCTGACCCACAAGGTCGTGCGCTCCCTTGGCATGTTGGCATTCGACAACCAGGCACGTGTCTGACACGGCCCGACGGTGGCAGGTCTTGCCCCGACGCTAGGCCGTGGTGCGATGACGAATCACTGGGTCGACATCAAGAATGCCGACCTGATCCTGATCATGGGTGGCAATGCCGCCGAGGCGCACCCGTGCGGGTTCAAATGGGTGACCGAGGCCAAGGCACACAACAAGGCACGCCTGATCGTGGTCGATCCGCGCTTCAACCGCTCGGCCGCGGTGGCCGACGTGTACGCGCCGATCCGCACCGGTACCGACATCGTGTTCCTGGGGGGCCTGATCAACTACCTGTTGACCGAGGACCGCATCCAGCACGAGTACGTGCTGAACTACACCGACATGTCGTTCCTGGTGAAGGACGAGTTCGCCTTCAAGGACGGCCTGTACTCGGGCTACAACGCAGAAAAGCGCAGCTACGACCGCTCCAGCTGGGACTACGCCTACGGTGACGACGGCTTCGTGCGCAGCGACCCGACGCTGAAGGACCCGCGCTGCGTCTACAACCTGCTCAAGCAGCACTATGCGCGCTACACGGTAGAGATGGTCGAACGCATCTGCGGCACGCCGGCCGACAGCATCCGCCAGATCTGGGACATGATCGCGTCCACCGCCGGCAAGGACAAGGCGATGACCATCCTGTACGCGCTGGGCTGGACGCAGCACTCGATCGGCGCGCAGAACGTGCGTGCCGGCACCATGGTGCAGCTGCTGCTGGGCAACATCGGCGTGGCCGGTGGTGGCATGAACGCCTTGCGCGGGCACTCCAACATCCAGGGCCTGACCGACATCGGCCTGATGTCCGACCTGCTGCCCGGCTACCTGACCCTGCCGAAACAGGACGAGCAGGACTACGAGGCCTACATCGCCAAGCGCACGCAGAAGCCGCTGCGCGCCAACCAGATGTCGTTCTGGCAGAACTACCCGAAGTTCCACGTCAGCCTGATGAAATCGTGGTGGGGCGACGCCGCCACCGCCGACAACAACTGGTGTTTCGATTACCTGCCCAAGCTCGACAAGCCGTACGACATGCTGCAGGCGTACGAGCTGATGAACGAAGGCAAGATCCACGGCTACATCTGTCAGGGCTTCAATCCGCTGGCCTCGGCGCCGAACAAAGGCAAGCTGATCAGCGCGTTCTCCAAGCTGAAGTTCATGGTCAGCATGGACCCGCTGGAAACCGAGACCATCGCCTTCTGGCAGAACCACGGTGCGTTGAACGACGTCGACCCGAGCACGATCCAGACCGAAGTATTCCGCCTGCCGACCACCTCCTTCGCCGAGGAGAACGGCGCGGTGGTGAATTCCTCGCGCTGGCTGCAGTGGCACTGGAAGGGTGCCAACCCACCGGGAGAAGCACGCAGCGACATCGAGATCATGTCCGAGCTGTTCCATCGCATCAAAGCGATGTACGAGAAGGACGGCGGGGCGTGGTGGGAGCCGGTGCGCGACCTGGCCTGGAACTACGCCAACCCTGAGGTACCCACGCCCGAAGAACTGGCGATGGAATACAACGGCAAGGCGCTGACCGACGTGTTCGATCCGAAGGACCCAACCAAGCTGGTGCGCAAGGCCGGCGAGCAGTTGGCCGCATTCGGCGACCTGCGCGACGACGGCAGCACCGCCTCCGGCTGCTGGATCTACATCGGTGCCTGGGGCCCGACCGGCAACATGATGGCGCGGCGTGACAACAGCGACCCCACCGGCATCGGCAACACGCTGGGCTGGGCCTGGGCGTGGCCGGCCAATCGTCGCGTGATGTACAACCGCGCCTCGTGCGACGTCGCCGGAAAGCCATTTGATCCGCGGCGCACGCTGCTGGCGTGGAACGGGAAAAACTGGGGCAGCGTGGACGTGCCCGACTTCAAGGCCGACGAAGATCCCGCCGGCGGAATGGGCCCGTTCATCATGAACCCGGAGGGCATCGCGCGCTTCTTCGCCAAGGCCGGCATGGCCGAAGGCCCGTTCCCTGAGCACTACGAACCGTTCGATACACCGCTGCGCAGCAACCCGCTCAGCCCCGGCCAGGCACTGACCCTGAACAACCCGGCCGCCCGCGTATTCGCCAGCGATCGCGCACAGATCGGTTCGCCGGACGAGTTCCCGCATGTGGCCACCACCTACCGCCTGACCGAGCATTTCCACTTCTGGACCAAGCACGGCAAGTTGAACGCCATCATCCAGCCCGAGCAGTTCGTCGAGATCGGCGCGGCGTTGGCCGACGAGCTGGGCATCAACAACGGCAGCCGCGTGCGGGTCAGTTCCAAGCGCGGCCACATCGAAGCGGTCGCCATGGTGACCAAGCGCATCAAGGCCCTGCAGATCGATGGCCGGACCGTGCACCAGGTGGGCGTGCCGATCCACTGGGGTTTCCTCGGTGCGGCCAAGCCTGGATACATCGCCAATACGCTGACCAACGCCATCGGTGACGGCAACTCGCAGACGCCCGAATCGAAGTGCATCCTGGTCAAGGTCGAGAAGGTGTAGGAGACACGCCATGTCACTGCAATCCCTGGACATCATCCGCCGCTCGGCCACCACCACGCCCTCGCCGGAGGCGCGTGGTGCGCACACCGGCCAGGTCGCCAAGCTGATCGATGTGAGCAAGTGCATCGGCTGCAAGGCCTGCCAGGTCGCCTGCATGGAGTGGAATGACCTGCGCGACGAAGTGGGCAGCTGCGTTGGCAGCTACGACAACCCGCCCGACCTGAGCGACCAGTCGTGGACGGTGATGAAGTTCCGCGAGTACGAGGACGAGAAGGGCAAGCTGGAGTGGCTGATCCGCAAGGAAGGCTGCATGCACTGCAGCGATCCGGGCTGCCTGAAGGCCTGTCCGTCGCCCGGTGCCATCATCCAGTACGCCAATGGCATCGTCGACTTCCAGGAAGAGAACTGCATCGGCTGCGGCTACTGCGTGACAGGTTGTCCGTTCGACGTGCCGCGCATCTCCAAGAAGGACCACAAGGCCTACAAGTGCACGCTGTGTTCGGACCGGGTGGCGGTGGGCCAGGAACCGGCCTGCGTGAAGACCTGCCCGACCGGCGCGATTACCTTCGGCAGCAAGCAGGCGATGACCGAGCATGCGGCCGGACGCGTGGAAGACCTGAAATCGCGCGGCTACGAGAACGCCGGCCTGTACGACCCGCAGGGCGTCGGCGGCACCCACGTGATGTACGTGCTGCAGCACGTGGACAAGCCGGAGCTGTATGCCGACCTGCCCAAGGATCCGCGCATCAGCCCGATGGTGGAGGTGTGGAAGGGCGTGGCCAAGCCGCTGGGCGTGCTGGCGATTGCCGCCACGGCCTTCGCCGGCTTCCTGCATTACATCGGCATCGGCCGCAATACGGTCAATGACGAGGAAGAAGAGGAAGCCGAACACGAGGCGAAAAAGATCGAAGAGGAGCCGCGGTCATGAAGTACGCCCCGCACCCGCGCCAGATCATCCGCTACCGCGCGCCGACCCGCATCAATCACTGGATCGTGGCGATCTGCTTCGTGCTGACGGCGCTGTCCGGGCTGGCGCTGTTCCACCCTGCCCTGTTCCCGTTGACCCAGCTGTTCGGTGGCGGCCCCTGGACGCGCATCCTGCATCCGTTCATCGGGCTGGCCATGGTGGTGGGCTTTGCGCTGCTGGCGTTCCGCATGTGGCGCGACAATCTGCCGACCGCCGACGATGGCAAGTGGATGCGCGGCATGCGCGATGTGCTGCGCAACGAGGATGAGAAGCTGCCGCCGGTGGGTCGCTTCAATGCCGGCCAGAAACTGCTGTTCTGGGCCATCATCGGTTGCCTGTCGGCGCTGCTGCTGACCGGCTTCGTGATCTGGCGGCAGTACTTCAGCCACTTCTTCCCGATCGGGGTGATCCGCTTCTCGGTGCTGGCCCATGCGCTGTTCGGCTGGGTGCTAGTGTGCGCGATCGTGGTGCACATCTATGCGGCGATCTGGATCAAGGGCTCGGTGCGGGCGATGACCCAGGGCAAGGTGACCTATGGGTGGGCGTACAAGCACCACCGGCAGTGGTTCAGGGACATCCTGCGCGGACGTCGGGAAGAGGGTTAGCGGCAGGGCCTGCGGCCCTGCACCCGCAGAGGCAACGTCAACGTCAAAAGCTGGCTTCCTCAGGGGTGGCCGGGTGGGTCCGGTTGCGGGGGACGCCGTAAACCCGTCCTTGGGGGCTTGGCCGCGGCATCCATGCCGCGGACACCCCCGCAACCGGACCCACCCCGCCTTCGACAGTTTCCCGCTGCTGTCGGAATGGCATGAGCTGCTCTTGGTGGGTGTCGACCTTGGTCGACACAATGAACATGGCAACGACCGAAACCGAATTTTGTAGAGTCGAGCCATGATCGACTGCTTTGCTCGACTGCGCTGCCTGGAACACGCTGGACGCCAGCGCCGACAACGGCGAGGATGGAGCCTGGTTCTTCTGGCCGGCCCTGCATGGCGCAACGCATCCTTGAACCCGGTGAGATCGAGACGCTCGCATCGCGCGATGTCCCGCGCATCATCCTGCCCGATGTCACGTCCCTGTTTGCTGAGCGCGCGACGCGCCTGCGCAGACTGGCCGCGCACAGTGCCATCGGCGGTTACCTGCAGCTGCTGGCGGCGTTGGCCGATGCACAGCAGGCGCTGCTGGATGAACTGACACCGCAGCAGCGCGAGGCGCTGCAGTCGCAGGCGCGTGCGCAGCAGTCGAGAGCGGCGGCCGGTGCCGGCATGCCGTTGCGGCCGGCCAACACGCTTCAGCTGGATGGATGCTGGCGCGACTGGCTGCGCACGCTGTGCCAGCACTGTGCCGACGAAGCCGGGCTGCCGGTGGAAACCCGGCAGGAGCTGCAACGCGTCGCCGCGGCCGACGACGCCTGGCTGGATGCGCAGGCGCACGCGGTGCTGGAGCGCGATGACGCGCCGTCGGTGGATGCGGTCGCTGCGCTGCTGGTGATGAACGCACTGCAGGTTTACTGGGCGGTGCTCGCAGCCAGCTTCCGCCCTACCGACCTGAAGCCGCTGGCTGATGCGCCAGGGCTGTGCCCGCTGTGCGGCACGTTGCCGGTGACCAGCGTGGTGCAGGCGCGGCCACCCTATGCGTCCTACCGTTACCTGTCGTGCTCGCTGTGCGCCTGCCAGTGGCACTACGTGCGCGTGCAGTGCAGCCAGTGTGGTGCCGCCGGCAAGGACATCGCCTATCGCGCCCTGGCCGATGTGGACGGCGACAGCGGCGAGGCGGTGCGCGAGAGCGCGGTGCGTGCCGAGACCTGCGACCACTGCCACAGCTACCGCAAGATCCTGTATCTGGAAAAGGACCCGTCACTTGAGCCGGTGGCCGATGACCTCGGCACGCTGGCGCTGGATCTGCTGCTGGCCGAGGAAGGCTATGCGCGTGCCAGCCAGAATCCTCTGCTGTGGCAATCCGACGGCGATTGAGGCGATGACAGCCATGCCCCCCGCCCCGGCATCGGCCGCCACCCTGCCCTCGCTGGACCGGGTGCTGCGCCTGCCTGCACTGGCGCCACTGATCGAAGGCCACGGTCGAAGCCGCATCACCCAGCTGCTGCGTTCGCACCTGCAGGTGCTGCGTGAGCGTGTAAGCGCCAGCCAGTTGTCGACCGCGCAGCTGCAGGAAGCGGTCGACGGCCCGGCGCTGGTGGCAGCGGTCGAGGCCGCACTGGCAGCCGATGCACGGCTGGACCTGCAACCGATGTTCAACCTGACCGGCACCGTACTGCATACCAACCTGGGTCGCGCATTGCTGCCCGAGGCCGCGGTGCAGGCAGTCACCCGCGCGATGACCGCGCCGGTCGATCTGGAGTTCGACGTCATCCGTGGCCGTCGCGGCGACCGCGATGCGCGGGTACAGGCACTGATCTGCGAGCTGACCGGTGCCGAAGCCGCCACCGTGGTCAACAACAATGCGGCAGCGGTCCTGTTGCTGCTCAACAGCCTGGCCAACCGCCGCGACGTGGTGGTGTCGCGCGGCGAGCTGGTTGAGATCGGCGGCGCCTTCCGCATCCCGGATGTGATGCGCAGCGCGGGCGCGCGGCTGCTGGAAGTGGGTACCACCAACCGCACCCATCCGGCCGACTTCACCAACGCCATCGGCGCGCGCACAGCGCTGCTGATGGAGGTGCATGCCAGCAACTACGCGATCAGCGGATTCACTGCCAAGGTCGACACGGCGGCGATGGCCACGATCGCGCACGAACACGGCCTGCCGCTGGTGGTGGACCTGGGCAGTGGCAGCCTGTGCGATCTGGCCACGTTCGGCCTGCCGCACGAGCCTACCGTGCAGGAAACACTGGCGGACGGCGCCGATCTGGTTTCGTTCAGCGGCGACAAGCTGCTGGGTGGCCCGCAGGCCGGCATCATCGCCGGTCGCGCGGACCTGATCGCGCGGATCAACCGCAACCCGCTGAAGCGGGCACTGCGCATGGACAAGATGGGCCTGGCCGCACTGGAAGCGGTGCTGGCCCTGTACCGCGAACCCGAGCTGCTGGCACAGCGGCTGCCGACACTGCGCACGCTCTCGCGCACGCAGGATGACATTGATGCGCAGGCCCAGCGCCTGCTGCAGCCGATGCGTTCCGCGCTGGCGGCCGACTACGGTCTTGAACGGGCATCGATGCACAGCCAGATCGGCAGCGGCGCCCAGCCACAGGCGCAGCTGGCCAGCGCCGGACTGCGCATTACCAGCGCGCGCCGTGGCGGACTGGATCGCCTGGCCAAGCGCTTGCGTCAGCTGCCGCGCCCCGTGCTGGGCCATATCGCCGATGGCGCGCTGTGGCTGGACCTGCGCTGCCTGGAACCGGCCGACGAAGCGACCTTCCTCGCCCAATGGAGCACGCTGCAGGCATGATCGTCGGCACCGCCGGGCATATCGACCATGGCAAAACAAGCCTGGTACGCGCACTGACCGGCATCGAAACCGATCGCCTGCAGGAAGAGCGTACGCGTGGTATTTCCATCGAACTGGGCTACGCCTATGTCCCGGTGGAAAGCCGGGACGTCGAAGGCCCGGCCGCGACCCTGGGTTTCGTTGACGTGCCGGGCCATGAGCGCTTCGTGCACACGATGGTGGCCGGCGCCACGGGTATCGACGTCGCCCTGCTGGTCATCGCTGCCGACGACGGCGTGATGCCACAGACCCGCGAGCATCTGGCCATCCTGCAGCTGCTGGGCGTGAACCGGGGTGCGGTGGCGCTCACCAAAATCGACCGTGTGGATGCGGCGCGCCTGGCCCGGGTCGAGATCGAGGTCGCTGCCCTGCTGGCCGGCACGCCGCTGCAGGATTCCCCTGTGTTCACCTGCAACAGCACCGCACCCGACGATGCTGGCATCAACGCGCTGCGTACCCAGCTGCACGCGTGGGCGGCGGACGACGCCAGCACGCGCCAGGCCGAACTGCGCAGCGAGCTGTTCCGCATGCCGGTGGACCGCGTGTTCTCGCTGGCCGGCCACGGCACGCTGGTGACCGGCGCTGTGCACGGCGGCATCGCCGCGGTGGGTGAGCATCTGCAGCTGATGCCGGCCGCCACTGAAGTGCGCATACGCAGCATCCACGCGCAGAACCAGGCCAGTGACCACGCGATGGCCGGGCAGCGCTGCGCGCTGAACCTGGCGGCCATCGCCCGTGACGACATCCGCCGCGGTGACTGGATCGCCGACGCACGCGCACTGCTGGCCACCACCCGCGTTGATGTGCGGTTGCGGCTGTCCGCGTTGGCCGCACCGTTGCGCGACTGGGCACCGCTGCATATCCACTGGGGCACGATGCACCGGCAGGCCCATGTGGTGCTGCTGGAGGACCATGACCACGGTGATGGGCAGTTGGTGCAGCTGGTGTTCGATGCTCCGGTCTGTGCGATGTGTGGCGATCGCTTCATTGCCCGCGATTCAGCGGCCACCCACACGCTGGGCGGCGGCCTCGTGCTCGATCCGGACCCGCCACAGCGGCGCCGGCGCAGTCCTGCACGGCTCGCATGGCTGGGAGCACTGGAGCAACTGGCCGCGGGTGCGGGAATCGGCCCACTGTTGCAGCAGGCGCCCTTCGGCGTTGCCATGGCCGCGCTGCAGCGCTACTGCCGGCGCGCCGCCGACCGGATCGATCTTCCTGCAGACACGCGACGCATCGTCACCCGCGAAGACACGGTAGTCATCCTTGTGTCGCACTGGCAGGCATTGCGCGAGCAGGTGATCGCCTCACTGCGTGAATGGCATGAGCGACGCCCGGACGAACCCGGTGTCGACAGCGGCCGCCTGCAGCGCAGCACCCTGCCCGCGCTTGCAGCGAGCCTCTGGAATGCGCTGCTGCAGGAACTGCTGGACGACGGCAGCGTGCAACGCGTGGGTGCCTGGTGGCGCCTGCCCGGGCATGACCATGCGCCACCGGAACGCGAGCGTCTGCTGCTGGAACGCGTGCTGCCGCAACTGCACGCCGGTGGCTTCGATCCGCCGTGGGTGCGCACCCTTGCTGCCGAGATCGGCCTGGCCGAAGACGAAGTCCGCGCCGTCCTGCGCCGCGCCACCGCACGTGGCGAGCTGTTCCAGGTGGTGCCGGACCTGTTCTATGCACCCGCACGCATTGCGGAACTCGCCGCGATCGTCGCGCAGCTGTCACAGGCCAGCGGCACGGTGGATGCGGCCACGTTCCGCGATGCCATCGGCCTGGGCCGCAAACGCAGCATCCAGATCTTGGAGTTCTTCAATCGCGTTGGCTACACTCGACGCGTCGGTGACCAGCATCGGCCGCGCGGCGACCTGCAGTGGAACGCAGCCCGCGACTGAGCCCACCGGTACCGCCGTACTTTCGGAAGGCATGCGCATCCGGGCATGCGGCTGGGCTTCAAACCCAGTAGGGGGCGTCGATCGTTCCCTGGTAGGTTCGACTCCTGCTGCCTTCCGCCATTTGCGTTCCCGCAGGAGATGTCGGCATGGCCACGCACGCGCAGTCCCCCGCCTCTTCAACGGCCGATGCCCCGCAACGACTGACCTCTCTCGCGCATGGCGGCGGCTGCGGCTGCAAGATCGCGCCGGGCGTGCTGAGCGAACTGCTGCGTGGCGTTCCAGCGCTTCCCGCTCCGGCTGAGCTTCTCGTCGGGCGCCAGACCAGCGACGACGCCGCGGTGTACCGCCTCGATGATCGCCAGGCAATCGTCGCCACCACCGATTTCTTCATGCCCATCGTCGACGACCCGTTCGACTTCGGCCGCATCGCCGCCACCAACGCGTTGTCGGACCTGTACGCGATGGGCGCGCGGCCATTGTTCGCACTGGCCATCGTCGGCATGCCGATCAATACGCTGCCGCAGGACACGATCCGCGGCATCCTGCAGGGTGGCGAACGCGCCTGCGCCGATGCTGGCATCGTGGTCGCTGGTGGCCACAGCATCGATTCGGTGGAACCCATCTACGGCCTGGCCGCGATCGGCGTGCTCGACCCGCAACGACTCAAGCGCAATGCCGATGCCCGCGCCGGCGACGTGCTGGTGCTGGGCAAGCCGTTGGGCGTGGGCGTGTATTCGTCGGCGCTGAAGAAGGAAGTGCTCGAGGCGGACGGCTACCAGCAGATGATCGCGTCGACCACCCGCCTGAACACCGTGGGCGTGCCGCTGGCCGCCCTGGACGGTGTGCATGCCATGACCGACGTCACCGGCTTCGGCCTGCTCGGCCACCTGCTGGAAGTGTGCCGCGCCAGTGGTGTCGCTGCCGAGGTGGACAGTGCACAGGTGCCGCTGCTGCCGCAGGCGCTGGAGCTGCTGCAGCGTGGCTGCGTGACCGGCGCTTCCCACCGCAACTGGGCCTCGTATGGCGCCGAGGTGCGCTTCGCCGAGGGCTTGGCCGCCCATTGGCAGCCGCTGCTGACCGACCCTCAGACCAGCGGCGGCCTGCTGGTGTCGTGCGCCCCGGAAGCGGCGGACGCGGTGCTGGCCTGCTTCCACGACGCGGGGTTCGGCCAGGCAGCCGTGGTCGGGCGTTTGAGCGAAGGAGCGCCGGGCGTCAGCGTGGTTTGAGACGTGAAGGTTTGCCAACGTGCCACTTCCGGGCACTTGAATCATGTCCAAAATATTGGACACTAAAGCCATGAACCTGATCGACATCGGCAAGGCGGTTGGTACCCGCCGTGAGCAGCTTGGCCTGTCGCAAGGCCAACTGGCTCATCTCAGCAGCCTTTCCCGGCAGACCGTGGTCGGCCTGGAAGGGGGCACCCTTAGTGATCTGGGCGTCAATCGCGTGGGACAGCTGATGGCCGTGCTCGGTCTGGATGTTCCGGCACCCACCACCGAAAAACGGCTGCGCAAGCAAGGCCTGAAAATGGCCGCGCGAACCGCGAACGTGAGCTACGCAAGCGAATTGACTGCGGGCGAGCTGGCCCGCGTACTGGTCAGCGGGGAAGTTCCTGCCACCTACGCGGCGCAGATGGCGCACCTGCTGGATGAAGCCCCTCCCGCCATGATGGTGATGGCGGTCGAGGAAGCTGCAATCGGCGCGCAGATGCCACCACGACGCATCTGGCGCAACGTGGCGAAGATGGCCAACACACTTTCTGCTCACCGCAAGGACCTGTGGATGTGAACCGCGAATTGCCGGCCGGCGCCTGGCAGGCGCTGCTACCCCGGGCGCTTGTCCTCATCGGGGAGATCCGGCGCCACGGCGGCATCACCGATCCGTTCTGGACGTTGGGTGGCGGAACGGTACTGATGTTTCGACATCGGCACCGGCTCAGCAAGGACATCGACATCTTCGTGCCGAACCCACAGTACCTGGGCTTCGTCACTCCCCGCTTGAGCGATGTGGCCGCGAGCCTTACCGGCGACTACAGCGAAGATCCCAGCGCATGGGTCAAGCTGCAGTTCGAGGAAGGCGAGGTGGATTTCGTCGCAGCTCCCAATCTTCTCGATGACGCCTGGGAGGAATGGACGATCGATGGCCGGCGCATACGCGTGGAAACGTCGGCGGAAATCATCGCCAAGAAAATGTTCCATCGCGGGCATAGAACAACGGCCCGAGACCTGTTCGATCTTGCGCTGGTCATCGAACGCGAGCCGGACGCGCTGGCGGCCGCAGCAGACGCACTGGTCCGCCATCGATCAACGTTTCTTGATCAGATCCGCAATCCCCATCCGACATTGAAGATTGCGTTCAAGGCCATCGACACGCTGGACTAAACGCCAGACTTCGACCACTGCGTCGCGATAGCTGCGGACTACCTGGAAGGACTGTGATCCTCCCAGGCGATTGCGCAGAACATCACTCGATGTTCTGAACCTGTTCGCGGATCTGGTCGATCAGCACCTTCAGCTCCACCGCGGCATTGGACGTCCGGCTGTCCACCGACTTCGAGCCCAGCGTGTTGGCTTCGCGGTTGAACTCCTGCAGCAGGAAGTCCAGGCGGCGGCCGACCGGCTCGCGCTGCTTGAGCACGCGACGAATCTCGACGATATGGCTGCCAAGGCGGTCCAGCTCTTCATCCACGTCCAGCTTCTGCAGCCACAGCACCAGCTCCTGCTCGGCGCGGCCGGGGTCGACCGGGTGCGGCAGGTCAGCCAGACGGGCGGCCAGCTTGGCGCGCTGGCCGTCGCGAATGGCCGGAATCAAGGTGCGCACTTCGGTGGCGATGCGCTCGATGCCGTCCACACGCTCGCTGATGGCCGCAGACAACTTGCCGCCTTCGCGCTCACGGGCCTCGACGAAGCCATCCAGCACCTGGTCCAGCAGCGCCAGCGCCTCGACCTGCAGGGCCGCGGCATCGGTGGCCTCGCCACGGGTCACGCCCGGCAGCTGCAGCAGGTCGGTGAAGCTGACCTGCAGATTGGGGAAATCGGAGGTCAGGCGGTGCGCCAGGCGGCCCAGCTGGCCCAGCAGGGCCTCGTCCACCTGCAGGTTGGCGGCGGCTTCCGGCGCGCGCAGGCGCATCACCAGATCCAGCTTGCCGCGGCTCAGGCGCGCGGCGATGCGCTCGCGCAGCTGCGGTTCGAGCGCCCGCAGTTCCTCGGGCAGGCGGGTGCCGACCTCCAGGAAGCGGTGGTTGACCGAGCGCAGCTCGCAGCCCAGCGTGCCCCACGGGGTGACCCGCTCGCCGCCGGCATAGGCGGTCATGCTTCGAATCATGGATTGTGTCCGGTGCGTGCAAAGGGGGAATGGTACCCTAGCGCCCTCACCAGAGCCCCCTTGCCCGCCCCGTGAAGGCCGCGGGCGTGGCGGCGTACTCCCTTGCCATTACGGAACCCGCACCATGTCCGATTCCCGCCCCAGCGGCCGCCAGCCCGACCAGCTCCGCCCGGTCGTCATCCAACGCGGCTTCACCCGCCACGCCGAAGGTTCGGTGCTGGTGTGCTTCGGTGAAACCCGTGTGCTGTGCACCGCCAGCGTCGAGAACCGCGTGCCGGGCTTCCTGCGCGGCAAGGGCGAAGGCTGGGTCACCGCCGAGTACGGCATGCTGCCACGCGCCACCCACACCCGCAGCGACCGTGAAGCGGCCCGTGGCAAGCAGGGTGGCCGCACCCTGGAGATCCAGCGACTGATCGGCCGCAGCCTGCGCGCCTGTGTGGATCGCAACGCGCTGGGCGAGCGCACCATCACCCTCGACTGCGACGTGCTGCAGGCCGACGGTGGCACCCGCACGGCCGCCATCACCGGCGCCTACGTGGCGCTGGTCGATGCGGTGAACGTGCTGATGAAGCGTGGCGACATCAAGCGCAACCCGATCCTGGGCGCAGTGGCCGCCGTATCGGTAGGCGTGTACCGCGGCACCCCGGTGCTGGACCTGGACTACGCCGAAGACAGCGACTGCGACACCGACATGAACGTGGTGATGAACGACGGTGGCGGCTTCATCGAGCTGCAGGGCACCGCCGAAGGCCACGCCTTCCGTCGCGATGAACTGGATGCGCTGCTGGGCCTGGCCGAAAAGGGCGTGGGCGAACTGCTGGCCGCACAGCAGGCGGCGCTGTCGGCATGAACCGCCGCATCGCCCTGACCACCCTGGTGGTGGCCGACTATGACGAAGCCATTGCCTGGTACACCGGCAAGCTCGGCTTCGCACTGTTGGAGGACATCGACCAGGGCCACAAGCGCTGGGTGGTGGTCGGCCCGACCGACGGCAGCGCCGCCGCCCTGCTGCTGGCCCGCGCCAGCGACGAGGAGCAGCGCAGCCGCATCGGCAACCAGACCGGCGGCCGCGTCGGCTTCTTCCTCAACACCGACGACTTCCGCCGCGACCACGCGGCGATGGTCGCCGCCGGCGTCGAGTTCCTGGAAGCGCCGCGCGAAGAACCCTATGCAACGGTTGCGGTGTTCCGCGATCTGTATGGCAACACCTGGGACCTGCTGGAGCCCCGTCAATGAAGAAACTGGTACTGGCCAGCCACAACGCCGGCAAGCTGGTGGAGATGCAGGAGATCCTTGCCGATCTGCCGCTGCAGATCACCTCGGCCGCCGAACTGGGGCTGGGCGATGTGGAAGAGACCGGCCTGACCTTCGTCGAGAACGCGCTGCTGAAGGCGCGCGCGGCCTGCGAAGCGACCGGCCTGCCGGCGCTGGCCGATGATTCGGGCCTGATCGTCGATGCCCTCGGCGGTGCGCCGGGCCTGTACAGCGCACGCTATGCCGGCCACCCGACCAATGCTGCGGCCAACAATGCCAAGCTGCTGGACGCGATGGCCGACATTCCCGATGGCCAGCGCAGCGCCCGCTTCTATGCGGTGATCGTGTTGCTGCGCCACGCCACCGACCCGCAGCCGCTGATCTGCGAAGGCCGCTGGGAAGGGCAGATCATCCGCGAACTGCGTGGCACCAATGGTTTCGGCTACAACCCGGTATTCCTGGACACCACCCACGGCCTGACCGCCGCGGAAATGGAGCCGGCGCTGAAAAACGCCATCAGCCACCGCGCCATTGCCCTGCAGCAGCTCAAGCAGCAGCTGGCGACGCTGTACTGACGCTACCCGATCGACCCAGGGAAGCCGGCCAGCGGCCGGCACTACCGAAGAAGCCCATGCCGCACGCCCACGACCACTGCAACCACCTGCCCGGCGAAGCCTGCTCCGCCGACCACGACAACCCGCCGCGGCTGGTGCCGCCACCGCTGTCGTTGTACGTGCACCTGCCGTGGTGCGTGCGCAAATGCCCGTACTGCGATTTCAATTCGCACCAGGCCAAGGGCGAGCTGCCGTTCGACGCCTACATCGACGCACTGCTGCGCGACCTCGACCAGGACCTGCCGCTGGTCTGGGGCCGGGTGGTGCACAGCGTGTTCTTCGGTGGCGGCACGCCCAGCCTGTTCCCGCCGGAGGCAATCGACCGCTTCCTGCAACAGGCCAGCGCACGCCTGCGTTTCGCGCCCAATGCCGAAATCACCCTGGAAACCAACCCGGGAACCGCCGAACATGGCCGCTTTGACCGCTATCGCGCGGCCGGCGTGAACCGACTCAGCTTCGGCATCCAGAGTTTCGACGATGCGATGCTCAAGCGCCTGGGCCGCATCCACGATAGTGGCGAAGCCGAGCGCGCGGTGAAGATGGCGCAGGATGCGGGCTACGACAACTTCAACATCGACCTGATGTACGCGCTGCCGGAACAGACCCTGGCCGGCGCCGAGGCCGATCTGGAACGCGCGTTCGCGCTGCAGCCGGCGCATATCTCGCACTACCAGCTGACCCTGGAACCGAACACGGTGTTCTTCGCGCGGCCGCCGCAGGGCATTCCCGATGAAGACAACGCCTGGGACATGCAGGAACACTGCCAGGCATTGCTGGCACAGGCCGGTTTCGGCCAGTACGAGGTCAGCGCCTATGCGCGCCCCGGCCGGCAGAGCGCGCACAACCTGAACTACTGGCGCTTCGGCGATTACCTGGGCATCGGTGCCGGCGCGCACGGCAAGATCAGTTCCGGCGCCGAGGAGCATGTGCTGCGGCGTTGGAAGCTGAAGCACCCGCAGGCCTACCTGGACAGCGCCGGCACGCCCGCCTCGTTCGGCGGCGACGATGTGATCGCGCCGGAGCGCCTGCCGTTCGAATACATGCTCAACCTGCTGCGCCTGCACGAAGGTTTCGGCCTGCGCGATTTCGAGTCGCGCACGGGGCTGCCGCGCAGCGTGCTGGACGCTCCCCTGGCCGAGGCCGTGCAGCGCGGCTGGCTGGACATGACCGATGGCCATGTGCAGCCGACCGAGCTGGGCCGCCGCTTCACCAACGATGTGGTGAGCCTGTTCCTGGAAGATTGATCCTCGCCTGACAGAGGGTCCTGCCGGCCGCTGGCCGGCAATCCGGTGAAGACGTATCTGCCGGCCAGCGGCCGGCACTACCGTTCATCGGACGGGCCAGGCCCGGCGGATGCGATTCACGTTCAGCCTAAAGTAGCGCCGACATCGGCCGACACGGTAGATTCACCAGATCGATCCGCGGGAATCCGGGTACCGCCTGCCGATGTCAGCTGTCTTTTCCATCACTCCTGCCGACAAGAACCGCCTGGCCGCCAGCGATCTGCCACCGCGGGTACGTGAGCTGCTGGGCGCGCTGATCGGCCTGTGCCGGCAGACGCTGGCGGCGCCCCTGATCCTGACCGTCGAGGCGCTGGAGCAGACCCTGCTGCACGACGCCGACCGCGCACGCAATCCGCAGCAGCAGGCCGAGCTGATGGCCCAGCGTGGACAGCTGCACGCCTTCGCCGGCCATTTCGCCGATCGCATGCTCGATGCCGTGGCCGACGCCCTCGCGCGGTTGCGCGAACCGGTCAGCGGTGTCAGTACCAGTGCTGGGCCGCCAGCGCTGCCGGGCATGCTCGGGCTGTCGCTGGTTGATGAGCACGAAGTGGATCGCGACCTGCTGCTGACCGAGATGGTGCGGCGCGAAACCCTGCGTTCAACCAACACACTGAACCTGCTGGGCCAACGCCTGGGCGTACTGGCGGCGGCGCCGGCCTTCGAGGCCGACACCCTGCCGCTGGCACCGCAGGCACTGTGCGCGATGGTGCGCCGGATTGCCGAACAGGACGCGCTGAGCGTCGAGGTACAGCTGGCGCTGTATCGCAGTTTCGAACGGCAGGTGCTGGAACGGCTGGGCGATATCCTTGACCGTGCCAATGCCCTGCTGGCCCAGTCCGGTGTACTGCCGGGACTGGTCTACACCCCCTACCTGGCACGCTCGTCGAGCACGCGGCGGATCATCACCCAGTCGGTGGGGGGCGGCCGCACCACGCAGCCGGCCAAGCGCCCCGCAGCCCCCCTGACCGGCTGGAACGGTTCGGCACCGGCCGGCTCCTGGTCCAGCCTGGTACAGGACGCCTTCCACGAGGGCGGCGCAGGCGGCCCCGCCACGCCGGGCGTGACCACCTCCACCGGCAGTGCACTGCATGAACTGCTGCAGCAGGCGCGGCACGGCAGCCCTGCCCCGGCGGACAGCGGCGCGGTGCCCAGCGCGGCAGTCGACGCGGTACTCGCGCGCCTGCAGGCCCAGTCCAGTGCGGCAACCGGTGTGGCCGACCTGCAGGCTGCCGTTGTCGCGCAGCTGCGCAGCGAGCATGGTGCGCAGGCCCAGCTGGGCAGTCACGACCGGGACAACCTCGACCTGCTGCGCATGCTGATGCAGCAGGTGCAGCAGCAGCAGCGTCCCGATCCAGTGCCGGCCGCGCTGCTGGCCCGCCTGCAGGTACCCCTGGCACGCGCCGCCATGGCCGATCCGGGCTTCTTCGTGCGCGACGAACACCCCGCGCGTGAGCTGCTCAATCAGATCGCCGAAGTCGGCGCCAACTGGCTGGGCGATGAGGATGTCGACCCGCAGCTGCTGCAGCGCATGGCGCAGAGCGTGCAGGGCCTGCTGGGGCAGGATGCGCGTGCGCCGGAAGCCTTTGCCGCCGCCAGTGAAGACGTGCAGCAGCACCAGCGCGCGGCGGCCCATCGTGCCGAACTGGCCGAGCGCCGCCATGTGGAAGCCGCGCGCGGCAAGGAACGATTGGAACTGGCCCGTCGCCAGGCCACCGCACAGATCGACCAGTGCTGCGACACCCGGTCGCCACCGCGTTTCGTGCAGACCTTGCTGCGCCAGGCCTGGGCCGATGCACTGACCCTCACCCGCCTGCGCCATGGCGACGATTCACCGCAATGGCAGGAGCGCCTGCAACAGACCGAGCGCATCGCTGCCATCACCGCGCAGGCCATCGACGCCCCCAGCGGCACCGATACCGCACTGGCAGCGGACGTGGAGGCCGCATTGCTGCAGGTCGGCTACCACGCCGAGGAAGCCGCCGCTGTCGCGCGCAGGCTGGCCACGCCCGGCGGCGAGGATGAAAGCACCTCGCGTACCGAGCTCAGCGCACGCCTCAAGGCACGTGCGCGCCTGGGCGAGCACGCCGGCACGAACAGCGGCGCCGCACCTGCCACGCCGCGCAGCAGCGCCGAAGAAGCCGCCTACCAACAGCTGTCCAGCCTGCCGTTCGGCAGTTGGTTCGACATCGACACGGGCGATGGCACGATGCGCCGCCAGCGCCTGTCCTGGTACAGCCTGCTGACCGGCCACGCGTTGTTCGTCAATGCGCGCGGGCAGAAGATCACCGATACCGACCTGGATGCGCTGGCACGGCAGATCAGTGCCGGGCGCGCGCAGCTGGTCACCGAAGACAAGGGCCGGCTGGTCGACCGTGCCTGGGAAGCCAGCCTCGGTGCGCTGCGCGCACTGGCCACGGCTCGCGCACAGGAGACCCCCGCATGAAAGCCGTACCGCCGCAGGACACCCGCCGCGCGCCGCGCCGCCAGGTCTCGGACCTGGTGCCGGTTACCGACCAGATGCGCGAGTGCGTGGTCGGGCGCCTCGGCAATGTCTCCGAAACTGGCATGCTGATGCTGGCCAGCATGCCGCTGCGCGAGGATGCGCTGTACCAGCTGCGCTTTCCCTTGCCATTGGGTGATGGCCGCCAGCAGGCCATCGACGTAGGCGTGCATCTGCTGTGGAGCGAGCCCGCACACGTTCCCGGGCAGAGCTGGACCGGCTTCCGCTTCCTGACCCTGTCGCGCGAACATCGGCAGCTGCTGCGGCAGTGGGTGGGCGAGGACAGCGACGAGGGACCGGTTTCGACGGCCTGAGTGCCGGTTCCGGCACAGCGGTTTTTCGCGGTATGCGGCAGAATCTAGGGCCGTTTTCCGTGTCGAGCCACCGCAATGATCCAGCAAGACCCCGGCGCCCTGTATTCCGACCACCTGGCCGTGCTGTGCCGACGTGCCGAACAGGCGCTGGCCCGCGGTGGCTTCGATCACCTGGTGGTGCCCAGCGGCACCCTGCACTACCAGGTGTTCGACGACCGCGACTACCCGTATGCGGTCAACCCGCAGTTCAAGGCCTGGCTGCCGCTGACCCGCGTGCCCAACAGCTGGATCGTGTTCACCCCGGGCAAGCGCCCGGCAGTGATCTTCCACCAGCCCTTCGACTACTGGCACGTGGTGCCGGACGCCCCCAGCGGCTGGTGGGTGGAGCACTTCGACATCCACATCATCCGCAAGCCCGAAGAGGCGCTGGCGCTGCTGCCGGCCGACCCGTCGCGCTGCGCGATCCTCGGCGAGCCGCAGAGCGCGCTGGGCAACTACGTGCCGAACAACCCGGCACCCGTGGTGAACTACCTGGAGTGGCACCGCGGCAGCAAGACGCCGTATGAAATCGCGCTGATGCGCCAGGCGCAGGTGCTGGGCGTGCGCGGCCACCGCGCCGCCGAGGCTGCGTTCCGCAACGGCGCCGACGAGTTCAGCATCCACATGGCCTACTGCCAGGCCGTTGGCCTGGACGCCAACGAGTTGCCCTACGGCAACATCGTGGCGCTGAACGAGCATGCCGCCGTGCTGCATTACACCGAGCTGGGCCGCAAGGCACCGCAGCCGCTGCGCAGCTTCCTGATCGATGCCGGTGCCAGCGCACACGGCTACGCCAGCGACATCACCCGCACCTACGCCGCGCAGGGCCACGACGAGTTCGCCGCGATGATCGCCGCCGTCGATGCGGCCCAGCAGCAGATGTGCGCAGCGGTGCGCCCGGGCTTTGACTACAAGCAGCTGCACGTGGATGCACATCTTTCCCTGATGGGCGTGCTGAAGGACTTCGGGGTGATCAAGGTCTCGCCACAGGCTGC
The DNA here is from genome assembly GCF_018320795.1 of Stenotrophomonas sp. PE591. Lineage (NCBI taxonomy): Bacteria > Pseudomonadati > Pseudomonadota > Gammaproteobacteria > Lysobacterales > Lysobacteraceae > Stenotrophomonas > Stenotrophomonas sp. PE591. Next base: position 49,856 of record NZ_JAAOKO010000008.1, on the reverse strand, counting down.
AGTGGAAACCGGCGTCAGCGCCGCGTTCTTCCCGCATGGCATCGGCCACCTGATCGGCCTGCAGGTGCACGACGTGGCCGGTTTCGCCGCCAGCGACGAGGGTGGCCGCATCGAGCGCCCGGCGGGCCACCCGTACCTGCGCCTGACCCGCGTACTGGAACCGGGCATGGTGGTGACCATCGAACCGGGCCTGTACTTCATCGACATGCTGTTGAACGAAGTGAAGGATGCCGGCCATGGCGATGCGATCAACTGGGACCGCGTGGATTTCTTCCGTCCGTATGGCGGCATCCGCATCGAAGACGAAGTGCTGTGCACCGAGGGCGAAGCGGACAACCTGACGCGGCCGGCGTTTGCGGCGGCGAACGGCTGAGCCCCTCGTGGTTGGTCGCTTGGAGCAAAAGCCGCGCTTTGCCGGGCGGGGTGGGTTTGCAGGACACGCCGTGAACCCATCCATGGGGGCTCGATGGCGCCATCCATGGCGCCAACGGTCCTGCAAACCCACCCCGCCCGGCCTTTGACAGTTTCCTGCGCGCGTCCAACCACGGAAAAGAAAAAGAAAAGCAGAAGCGGGTCGCTCGCTGCGCTCGCTCGGTGTCGACCAAGGTCGACACCTACCCAACAGCCGCAATTGCCCGTAGATCCACGCCATGCGTGGATGATTCATTCGATATCTGACAGATGTGCCGACCAACGGTCGGCACCCACCAACAGCCACAGGAATCTGTCAGGGGTGGGGCGGTGTGGGTGGGCAGGACCGTTGGCGCCATGGATGGCGCCATCGAGCCCCCATGGATGGGTTTACGGCGTGTCCTGACCACCCACACCGCCCCGCCATCCCACGGAATGCCGCTCTGGCATTGGCAGTTGCCGTTGATTGCAGCGGGTGCAGGGCTGCAAGCCCTGCCGAAACCCCTTACCCCGCCATCACCGCTTCAATCTCGTCGGCGCTGCGCGCCAGGCCTTCGGTCAGCACGCGATGGCCGTCATCGGTGATCAGCACGTCATCCTCGGTACGGATGCCGATACCGCGCCAGCGCGGCTCCACCGTCGTGTCATCCACGCCGATGTACAACCCCGGCTCGATGGTGAACGCCATGCCCGGCTCCAGCAGACGCGAGTCACCGGCCAGGCGGTAGTCGCCCACGTCGTGCACGTCCATGCCGATCCAGTGCCCGGTCTTGTGCCGGTAGAAGCGCTGATAGAGGCCCTCGGACAGGTTCTTTTCCAGCGTCCCCTTCAGCAGGCCCAGCCGCAGCAGGCCCTCGGTCAGGGTCTGCACTGCGGCGAGGTGACCGGCTTCGTACGGCACGCCCGGCCTGGCCTGGGCCAACGCAGCGGCCTGCGCATCGCCGACCAGGTCGTGCAGTGCACGCTGCTCGGCGCTGAAGCGGCCATTCACCGGGAACGTGCGGGTGATGTCACTGGCGTAGCCACGGTACTCGGCACCGGCGTCGATCAGCACCAGCTCGCCGTCGCGCGAACGCGCGTTGTTGTCGCGGTAATGCAGGATGCAGCCGTTGCGGCCGGCGCCGACGATGCTGCAGTACGCGGGCACCGCATCATTGGCGCGGAACACGCGTTCCAGCTCCGCCTGCAGTTCGTACTCGTGGATGCCGGCCCTGGCTGCCTTCATCGCGGCCAGATGCGCACGCACGCTGATCTGCGCGGCGTGGTGCATCAACGCCACTTCGGCACCGGACTTGAACAGGCGCTGCTCGTGCAGCAGGTGGCCCAGTTCGAGGAACTCGTGCGGCGGCTGCGCACCGTGGCGCACCTGCGAACGCACGCGGTTGACCCAGCCGATCAGCTTCAGGTCGAAGTCGGCATCCCGGCCGAAGTGGTAGTAGACGCGCGAGCGGCCTTCCAGCAGGCCCGGCAGGATGTCGTCCAGATCATCGATCGGGTAGGCATCGTCCATGCCGTACTGCGCCACCGCGCCTTCCTGGCCAGCGCGGCTGCCGTCCCAGGCCTCGCGTTCGGCATCGCGCTCGCGGCAGAACAGGATGGCCTCGCCGTGGCGTCGGCCCGGGATCAGTACCAGCACTGCTTCCGGCTCCGGGAAGCCGCTCAGGTACTGGAAATCCGAATCCTGCCGGAACGGATAATGGGTATCGAGGCTGCGCACCTTCTCGGCCGCGGCCGGCAGCACCAGGATCGCATCCTCGCCGGCCATGTCCATCAGCTGGCGGCGGCGACGCTTGTACTCGCCGGCGGCAATGCCGGTGCGCTGCTTGATGTCCATCAGTTCAGGCGCTGACGATGGCGCGAGGCCAGCACCACATCGCCGTGCAGCAGGAGCACCGCCACGCGGATGAATTCCTCGATCTCCGACAGGGCTTCGTCGTCATCATCGCCACCGGCCTCGAAATCCTCGCTGGAGGCACGCGCCAGGCTGGCCATGTCGGTCAGCGCTTCCTCGCCCTCTTCGGACAGGGTCGGGCGGCGGCCGCCGCTGCCCAGGCCGAAGCCGCCCAGGAAGGAACGGGTCCAGCTGAACATGGCATCGGCCTGCGCGGATACGTCGTCGCCGTCGGTCAGCAGCAACTCGAAGGCGAAGTCGCGGTCTTCCAGCTGCTTGATGGTGGCCTGCAGCAGCTGCCCCAGCACGCTGTCGGCGGCCACCGGCGGCAGGTTGTCGTCGGCCAGCACGCGCGCCGGCCAGTCGTTGCCGGGGGCACCGCCGGCAGCCAGCCAGCCGCACAGCGCGCCGTGCAGCTCGGCAGCGGTGGCGCCCAGGCCCAACGCCTGGCTGGCGCGGGTAACGTCGTCGACGGAGGGAAGTTCGGTCATCGTGCGGCTCGTTCGGAAAGGAAACCCGGGGCGCGCACGCGCGCGCCCGTGAGACCCCGTAGTGTAGCAACCCGACGGCATCCTCTCCGCAGGCGTCCAGCCTTGCTGCGACAACGCTTGACCGCCCTTACCCGGCTTGCCTATCGTGCCCGCATGGAACCCGCCGATCCCCTTGCCCAGCTGCAGGACTTCGCCGCCCGCGTGGAAGCGTTGCTTGAACGCAACCAGCGCCTGGCCGAGGAGAACCGCAGCCTGCGCCACCAGCAGGAACAGCTGGTGGCCGAGCGCTCGACGCTGCTGGCCAAGAATGAGCAGGCACGTTCGCGGGTGGAAGCAATGATCAGCCGGCTCAAATCCCTGGAGCAGCACACATGAGCGCCGAACCGGTCAGTGTCCGCATCCTCGATCGTGAATACACCGTGGGCGTCGGCGGCGATGAACGTGACAGCCTGATGGCCGCCGCACGCCTGCTGGATGCGCGCATGCGCGAGATCCGCGGCAGCAACCGCATGGCCGCGGTTGATCGCGTTGCCGTACTGGCCGCGCTGAACCTGGCCCACGAACTGCAGCTGCTGCGCGACGAAAACGCCCGCCAGGCCGTGGCCCTGCAGCAGACCCTGGCCGACCTGAACCGGCGCCTGGACCGCGCCATCGACGGCGGCGCCTGAAGATCGTGCAAAACGCGTCTTCTCATATCTGAATTGGCACGGACTGTTGCCGACGAACGGCCTATCCAGATCCTGCGTGCTGGCTATAATGGCCACGCGTTCTCTGCGGTACTCGACGGCATGTGCAAACATTCGCCTTGTCCCTTAAGAACGACACCGGGAGCGCGACAGCGCCGGGAGTGCAGGTCCGCCTTGCAGCGGGAAGCCCGATGGTTCTCCAGCGTTCCCACTTGAGCCCCCGGGTTCAAGGTCGTTTCGCATGCATCGACATTGCGGAGAATGCAATATTCCAGCAAGGGCGGCGTCTTCGGGCGTCGCCCTTGTTCTTTCCGGCACAATGACGGCTGATCCTTGCCGCACGCTGCCATGACCGACCCGCGCCAGGCCCTGCGCCACGACCTGCGGCAACGCCGCCGCGACCTTTCCGCCGCTGAGCGCATCGCCGCCGCCGAATCGCTTGCCGATGCCCTGCTCGCCCTGCCGTTCGCCCCGCGCGAAGGCGCCGTGGCCGGCTACTGGGCGCTGGATGGCGAGATCGCCCTGCACCGCTGGCAGTTGCAGTTGCCCGAAGGCCTCACCTACTGCCTGCCGGTGCTGGCCGGCGACGTGCTGCGCTTCGCGCCGTGGCGGCCGGGGCAGCCGCTGACCAGCAACCGCTACGGCATTCCCGAGCCGGACGTGGCGCTGGAAGACACCCTGGAACCAGCACAGATGGCGCTGGTGGTGGCCCCGCTGGTGGGTTTCGACACGCAGTGCCGGCGGCTGGGCATGGGGGGCGGCTGGTATGATCGCAGCTTCGCCTTCCGCCACGACCGGCCGGCGCCGCCCTGGCTGGTCGGTGCTGCGTTCGCGGTGCAGCAGGTCGAGTCCTTGCCGGTGGCGTCGTGGGACGTGCCGGTGGATGCGATCTGCACCGAAGACGGCACCCTGTTCCCCTCCGCTGCCCCCGTGAACGCATGACCGCCCGCAAGCGCTACTGGCTGATGAAGTCCGAACCGGACGCCTTCTCCATCGATGACCTGGCCAAGGTCAAGGTCGAACCCTGGAACGGGGTGCGCAACTACCAGGCGCGCAACTTCATGCGCGATGGCATGCAGGTGGGCGACGGCATCCTGTTCTACCACTCCAATACCAAGGTGCCGGGCATCGTCGGCCTGGCCACGGTGGCCAGTACGGCCTACCCGGACGACACCCAGTTCGATCCGAAATCCGACTACCACGACCCCAAGAGCACGCGCGAAAACCCGCGCTGGATGCTGGTGGACGTGGCCTTCGACCGCAAGCTCAAGCAGGTGATCGCGCTGGACGAGATCAAGCTGCACGCCGAAGAACTCGGCGAGGGCTTCCCGCTGGTTGCCAAGGGCAACCGCCTGTCGGTGTTCCCGGTGACCGCCGCGCAGTGGAAGCTGCTGCTGTCGCTGGAAAAGAAATCCTGATTCCCTGCCTGAGAGTTCTCCCATGTCCGAAGCCAAGCGCCTGGCCGCCGAGAAAGCCATCGAGTACGTTGAAGACGGCATGATCGTCGGTGTCGGCACCGGTTCCACCGTGGCCTATTTCATCGATGCCCTGGCCCGCATCCAGCACCGCATCAAGGGCGCTGTTTCCAGCTCCGAGCAGAGCACCGCGCGCCTGAAGCAGCACGGCATCGAGGTGATCGAGCTGAACCACAGCGGCAACCTGTCGCTGTACGTGGACGGCGCCGATGAGTGCGACGCCAACAAGTGCCTGATCAAGGGCGGCGGCGCCGCGCTGACCCGCGAGAAGATCATCGCCGAGGCCAGCGAGCGCTTCATCTGCATCATCGACCCGAGCAAGCAGGTGCCGGTACTGGGCAGGTTCCCGCTGCCGGTGGAAGTGATCCCGATGGCGCGCAGCCTGGTCGCCCGCCAGATCCGCGACATGACCGGCGGCCAGCCGACCTGGCGTGAAGGCGTGGTCACCGACAACGGCAACCAGATCCTGGACATCCACAACCTGCAGATCACCGATCCGGAAAAGCTGGAGCGCGAGCTCAACCAGCTGCCGGGCGTGGTCTGCGTCGGCCTGTTCGCACGCCGCCGCGCCGATGTGGTGATCGTCGGCGGCGAGCCGCCGGTCGTGCTCTGACCCTTTCGAAGGATCCTGACGATGTCGCTGTTGCGTTCGCTGCTGATGCTCCCGCTGCTGGCCCTGGCTGGCTGCGCCACCGACGCGGCCCGCCATTGGGTCGAACTGGATGGCGCCCGCTACCAGGTCGAGCTGGCCACCAACGATGAAACCCGCGCACGCGGTCTGATGTTCCGCGACCAGATGGCGGCCGACCACGGCATGCTGTTCATCCACGACCGCGAGGAAATGCAGGCGTACTGGATGAAGAACACCAGGATCGCGCTGGACATCCTGTACTTCGACAGCCAGCGCAAGCTGGTCAGCCAGCAGCGTGATGTGCCGCCGTGCTCGGCCGGCGACATGTGCCCGCCCTACCCCAGCGGTGGCCCGGCACGTTACGTGCTGGAGCTCAACGCCGGCCAGGCCGAGAAGCTCAAGCTGAAGGACGGCACGGAGCTGAAGTTCGGCCCAGGCATCGAGTGACAGGGTTCTGCCCGCGGTAGCGCCGGCCGCTGGCCGGCAACTCCGCAGGGGTCAGATCCCTTTCGCACGCGAAAGGGATCTGACCCCCGGATTTTTCACGCGGCACCGCTTGAAACCGCCTGCGAATGACGCCAGTCTGTGGTCATGCAGGACCGGATCACACTCCCCGACTGGGATGCACTGGCCGACCTCGAAGACGAGGCGCTGCCCTTGTTGCCGACCGCGCTGCTGATCGCGCGCGATGAATACCCCGATCTGCAGCCGTCCACCTACGACGCGCTGATCCAGAGCCATGTCGACCACCTCCGTTCGGAAGTGGAGAGCATCGACAACAGCCCACTGAAAATGGCGGCGATCAACCGCCACCTGTTCGACGAGCTGGGCTACAGCGGCGACCACGACGAGTATTACGACCCGCGCAACAGCTACCTCAACCAGGTGTTCGAGCGGCGCCTGGGCAATCCGATCTCGTTGGCGCTGGTGCAGATGGAAGTCGCGCGCCGGCTCGGCATACCGTTGGATGGCGTGTCCTTCCCCGGCCACTTCCTGGTGCGCTTGCCGGTGGACGACGGCGTACTGGTGATGGACCCGTTCAACGGTGGCCGGCCACTGGACGTGGACGAACTGCGCGAACGCGCCAAGTCACACCTGGGCGGACAGATGCCCGATGACCAGGTGCTGGCGCAGATCCTCGACCCGGCGCCGGCGCGCGCGATCCTGATGCGCATGCTGCGCAACCTGCATGGTGTCTACGCCGAAGCCGGTGAATGGGATCGTGCCGCACGCAGTGCCGACCGCCTGCTGAAACTGGCGCCCGAGCAGGACGACGCGCTGCGCGACCGCGGCCTGGCGTACCTGCAACTGGAGTATCTGGCCGGTGCCCGCCATGACCTGGGGCAGTACCTGAAGCGCAATCCCGAGGCCAGCGATGCGCAGTGGCTGCGCGAGAAGCTGATCGACCTCGGCGGGCCGGTGCCGCGGCTGCATTGAGGGTGTCGGTGTGTGGACCACCGGTCCACACCCACCCCAACGGTCCGCACCCACAGGATGGGCCGGGTGGCCCGCCGGTCAGTCGACCTCGACCATCTCGAAATCGGCCTTGGTCACCCCGCAGTCCGGGCAGGTCCAGGTCTCGGGAATGTCCTCCCAACGCGTCCCGGGCTCAATATCCTCCTCCGGCAAGCCTTCCGCTTCGCTGTACAGGAAACCGCAGACCACGCACATCCAGGTTCGCAGGGTGGTGGGGCTGGCGTCGCTCATCGGATAATCGGGGCTGGATTCACGGGCGGCCATTGTCCCATTGCAGCCCACGCACCGGTAGCCATCGATGACTTCTGCTTCCCCGGCGCCCCGCGGCGTCTACCTGATCACCCCGGACGAGCCCGATACCGCGCGCCTGCTGGCCCGTACCGCGCCGCTGCTGGCCGCGGGTGCGACCTGGCTGCAGTACCGCCACAAGACCGCCAGCGACGCGCTGCGGCAGGAACAGGCGACGGCCCTGCAAGGCCTGTGCGCCGCCCACGGCGTGCCGCTGATCGTCAACGACGATCCGGTGCTGGCCAAGGCCGTGGGCGCGGCTGGCGTGCATCTGGGCGGCACCGACGGGGACATCCCCAGCGCGCGCGCGCTGCTCGGTGCCGAGGCCATCATCGGCGCCTCCTGCTACGACCAGCTGGCCAATGCCGAGAAGGCCGTGGCGGCCGGCGCCAGCTATGTGGCCTTCGGCGCCTTCTTCCCGACCACCACCAAGGTCACCAGCAGCCGCGCCCACACCGACCTGCTGCGGCAAAGCGCCGCACTCGGCGTGCCGCGGGTGGCGATCGGCGGCCTGACGCCGGACAATGTCGGTCCCATCATCGATGCCGGCGCCGATCTGGTGGCCGTGGTCAGCGGTATCTATGCCGCATCGGACCCGGTCGCGACCCAGCGCGCCTATCTCGCCCAGTTCGCGTAATGCCCAGGAAAGCCCCATGAACCACGACCAGTCCCACGCCCTGTTCTCCCGTGCCCAGCAGCTGCTGCCGGGCGGCGTCAATTCGCCGGTACGTGCGTTCAAGTCGGTCGGCGGCGAGCCGTTCTTCGTTGAACGCGCCGATGGCGCCTACCTGTACGACGTCGATGGCAACCGCTACATCGACTACGTCGGTTCCTGGGGCCCGATGATCGTCGGCCACAACCACCCGGCCGTGCGCCAGGCGGTGAAGAAGGCGATCGACAATGGCCTGTCCTTCGGTGCGCCGTGCGCGGCCGAAGTCACCATGGCCGAGACCATCACCCGCCTGGTGCCATCGTGCGAGATGGTGCGCATGGTCAACTCCGGCACCGAGGCCACGCTGTCGGCGATCCGCCTGGCGCGTGGCGCCACCGGCCGCAGCCGCATCGTCAAGTTCGAAGGCTGCTACCACGGCCACGGCGACTCGTTCCTGGTCAAGGCCGGCAGCGGCATGCTGACCCTGGGCGTGCCGACCTCGCCGGGCGTCCCGGCCGGCCTGAGCGAACTGACCCTGACCCTGCCCTACAACGACTTCGAAGCGGCCACCGCCCTGTTCGAACAGCAGGGTGACGACATCGCCGGCCTGATCATCGAACCGGTGGTCGGCAACGCCAACTGCATCCCGCCGCGCGAGGGCTACCTGCAACACCTGCGTGCGCTGTGCACGAAGCATGGCGCGCTGCTGATCTTCGACGAAGTGATGACCGGCTTCCGTGTTGCCCTCGGCGGTGCGCAGGCGCATTACGGCATCACCCCGGACCTGACCACTTTCGGCAAGATCATCGGCGGTGGCATGCCGGTGGGTGCCTACGGTGGTCGCCGCGAGCTGATGCAGCAGATCGCACCGGCCGGCCCGATCTACCAGGCCGGCACGCTGAGCGGCAATCCGGTGGCAATGGCTGCCGGCCTGGCGATGCTGGAGCTGGTCCAGCAGCCGGGTTTCCATGCCGACCTGGCCGAGCGCACCGCACGCCTGTGTGCGGGTCTGGAAGCGGCCGCCGCCGACGCCGGTGTCGCCGTGACCACCACCTGCGTGGGTGCGATGTTCGGGCTGTTCTTCACCAGCGAGAAGGTGGAGACCTATGCGCAGGCCACCGCCTGTGACATTCCGGCGTTCAACCGCTTCTTCCACGCGATGCTGGAGCAGGGCGTGTTCCTGGCCCCGTCGGCGTACGAGGCCGGCTTCCTGTCCAGCGCCCACGACGATGCCGTGATCGAGGCGACGCTGGCCGCAGCACGCGTGGCGTTCAGGGCTACCAAGGGCTGATCGCAAAAAAGGGGACGGAGGGGATTAAGTCGTTTGTGCACAAACGACTTAATCCCCTCCGTCCCCTTTTTTTCAACCGAAGACGAACTTGCCCTTCATCATCGCGAAGTGGCCGGGGAACGAGCAGAAGAAGGTGTAGTCACCGCCCTTCTGCAGGCCCTGGGTGGAGAAGCGCACGCGCGTGGTCTCGCCACCGCCGATCACCCTGGTGTGCGCCAGCACGCGCTTGTCGGCCTTCGGCAGGTAGCTGTCGGCCAGGGTCATGCGCATGCCCGCCATCGCCACCGGCTGGTAATCGGCGGTACGGGTCAGCACCCAGTTGTGACCCATCGCGGTGACAGCCAGCTTGCCGGTGTGGCGCAGGGTCAGGTCCACGGCGGTGCAGTCGGCGGCGACCTTGATCTCGCGACTGCTGAAGCTCATCTGGTCGGTGCTGTCGATGCTGACCGCACACACCCGCGCCATCGCCGACGGCGCCAGCATCAGCGCGCCCAGTCCCACTGCCACCATCCAAGCCTTCATCGTTGCATCTCCTGCGGATTCAAGCGCCATTCTAGGCAGCCTCCTGTGGCCGCGTCTGCGACCGTCTGTCGCACGCGCACTCCAGGGTTTCCGCGCATCCACCGCGATGGCATGCTCGGCCGATGCGGATCGATCTGTTGCTGCTGGATGTGGACGGCGTGCTGGTGCAGTACCAGCGCGCGCAGCGCGTGCTGCATCTGGCACAGGCGCTGGATGTCGCGCCGGAAACCGTGCAGGCCGCGCTGTACGACAGCGGGCTGGAAGCGGCGCATGACAATGGCACGCTGGATGGCCCGGCCTATCTGGCGCAGCTGAGCAAACAGCTGGGCCGCACCGTTGATGTACACACGTGGATCGCGGCGCGACAGGCCGCCAGCCATCCGCAGCCGGCCGTGCTGCAACGGCTGCAGGCCCTGCAGCTGCCGATGGCGGTGCTGACCAACAATGGCGCACTGATGCAGCAGGCCTTGCCGACTCTGCTACCGGAACTGTTCCCGGCCCTGCATGAGCGCGTGTTCTGCAGCGCGGAGTTCGGCCTGCGCAAACCGGCGCCCGCGGTGTTCCTGCGCACGCTGGAAGCACTGGACGTGGCACCTGCGCGCACGCTGTTCGTCGATGACCTGTTCGCCAATGTGCGCGGCGCACGCGCCGCCGGCCTGCACGCGGAAACCGTGCGCGATGGCCGTGGGCTGGGCAAGGTGTTGAAGCGTTACGCGGTGGGCTGATCGGGGCCAGAGCCCTCTGCGCAGGAGAGGGATCCGACCCCGACGCCAGGGCGTCAGCGCGCGGCGATGAACGCGGCAATTGCCGCGCGCAGGCGCTTCAGGCCTTCGGCCACTTCTTCGTCGGTGATGTTCAGCGACGGCACGAAGCGCAGCACGTCCGGGCCGGCCTGCAGGGTCAGCAGCCCCTGCCCGGCAGCGTGGTCGAGGATCGCACCAGCCTGGCCGGCGAAGTCCTTGCTCAGCACCGCACCCAGCATCAGGCCGCGACCACGCACCTCGCTGAACACGCCGAACTCTTCGTTGATGCGCGCGAAGCCATCGCGCAGCGCCTTCGACTGGCGGCTGACGTTGGCGGCGATCTCCGACGAGGCCAGCTTGCGCAGCGCCACGCGGGCCACCGCAGCGGCCAGCGGGTTGCCACCGAAGGTGGTGCCGTGCGCGCCAAACTGCATGGTCTCGGCCACCTTCGGGCCGGCCAGCATCGCACCGATCGGGAAGCCGCCACCCAGTGCCTTGGCCAGGGTGACCATGTCCGGCACCACGTCGTCCTGCCAGTGCGCGAACAGCGTGCCGGTGCGGCCCATGCCGGCCTGGATCTCGTCCAGCACCAGCAGCGCGTCGTGCTGGTCGCACAGTTCGCGCACGCGCTTGAGGAAGCCGGACTTGGCCGGCATCACGCCGCCCTCGCCCTGGATCGGCTCCAGCATCACCGCCGCCACGTCACCGGCGGCCATCGCAGTTTCCAGCTGCACTTCGTCGTTGAAATCGATGTAGCGGAAGCCCCCCGGCAGCGGCTCGTAGCCTTCCTGGTACTTCGGCTGCGCGGTAGCGGTCACCGCGCCCATGGTGCGGCCGTGGAAGCTGCCACGGAAGGTGATGATGACGCGCTTGTCGGCCGGGCGGCCCTGGCTGGAGGCCCACTTGCGGACCATCTTGATCGCCACTTCGTTGGCTTCGGCGCCGGAGTTGCACAGGAACACCCGCTCGGCGAAGCGACTGGCCTTCACCAGTTCCTCGGCCAGGTGCAGCGGCGGTGCGCTGTAGAACACGTTGCTGGTGTGCCAGAGCTTGCCGGCCTGCTCGACCAGCGCGGCCACCAGGTCCGGATCGTTGTGGCCCAGGCCGCACACGGCGATGCCGGCAGCCAGGTCGATGAACTCACGGCCCTGGCTGTCCCATACGCGGGCGCCCTGGCCTCGCTCCAGTACCACCTGGCGGGGCTTGTAGACCGGCAGGTAATAGTGCGAAAGGGAGATCAGCGGATCGGTCGCGGCGGTCATGGCAGTCGGCAGGGTTCAGGAACGCCCATTCTCGCGCCGGAACCCCTGCGGCACAATGCGCCCATGCGACCGTTTTCCGCCCCCCAGCTCAACCCCGCCACCGAGACCGGCTGGCGCCGTCGGTGGTTCGACATCATCTACCGCCATGACACCCGCCCTTCGCGCAATTTCGACCTGATCCTGGTGGTGGCGATCGTCGCCAGCATCCTGGTGGTGATGATCGACAGCGTGCAGCACCTGCATGCCGAATGGTCCACCGGCCTGTACATCCTGGAATGGGGATTCACGATCATCTTCACCGCCGAGTACCTGCTGCGGCTGGCGGTGGTCAAGCGCCCCCTGCGGTATGCAGTGAGCATCTGGGGCATCATCGACCTGCTGTCGATCCTGCCCGCCTACCTGTCGATGTTCATCCCCGGCGCGCAGAGCCTGCTGGTGGTGCGCGCGCTGCGCATCCTGCGGGTGTTCCGCATCCTGAAGCTGACCCGCTACATCGAGGAAAGCGGCGTCCTGATGACGTCGCTGTGGCGCAGCCGGCGCAAGGTGCTGGTGTTCCTGTTCACGGTGATCACCATCACCATCATCGCCGGTGCGCTGATGTACGTGATCGAGGGCCCCGAACACGGTTTCACCAACATCCCGGCCAGCATGTACTGGGCGGTGGTGACCATGGCCACGGTCGGCTTCGGCGATATCGTGCCGCAGACCGTGCTCGGCCGCTTCGTCACCTCGGTGCTGATCCTGATCGGCTACAGCATCATCGCCGTGCCCACCGGCATCTACACCGCCGAACTGGCCAGCACCATGCGTGAAGCCGAGCAGGCCGCACGCCGCGATGCGCGTGGCTGCCCGGACTGTGGGCTGGAAGGCCATGAACCGGATGCACTGCACTGCCGCAAGTGCGGCGGCAAGCTGCCGGATGCGTTCAGTCATTGATGCGAGCGCCGGCGATGTACACCGGCGCACGCTGATCACGCCATGAGTGGGAGCACTACTGGCGGTTGCTCTGGAAAACGAGCGTGTTGTATTCCTGCATCAGCTTGCTGGCCGATCCACGGGGCGCCATCGACGGCGAATCAAGCATGCGTCGTTCGAAATCGGTGTAAGGCTCTTTCTCGCTGACGCGCTGCAGCCGCGCCTTGCCTTCCCGACGGAAGTTCTCGGCCTCACGCTCGAAGCTGTTCCAGTCCAGCTTGCCCGGTTCCTGATCAGCCACCTTCGCATGCGCTTCGTCGGAAATGCGGTTGAACGCATCCAGACGCTCGCGGGCCTTGGCCTGATCGAAATCATCCTCGCTCATCAGATCCATGATGGCCTTGGCTTCCAGCATCATCGCCAGGCGGTAGTACTCGCGCGTGCGACCCTCGGCCTGCTCCAGTGCCTTGAGCTGCTCGCGCTGGGCGGCGTCGTTCTGGCGCTCCAGCTCGGCATTGAACGTTTCGCTGGCAGCCACGAAATCCTTGAAGGCGGCCATCAAGGGCGCGTGCAGCTGCTTGCCCTTGGCGAACTGGTCGTCTTCGTAGTCCTGGCGATCGTAGTAGTCGTGCGCGTCCTTGCTGATCGGCACCAGCGCCTTCAGCGCCTGCTGGTAGTGGCCAGCAGCAGCATCGAGTTCGGCCAGCACTGGCTTGGCAGCGATCGCCTCGGTCACGGGGGCATCGCACTGCTTCATGTCGTAATCGCTGATCTCGAACGGACCGTACACCTGTGTCTCGCGACCGGTCGGGCCGGCGGCGACATCCTTGATCCAGCGCGTATAGGACTCGATGCTGCCGTGGGTCTTCGAATCAAGCGCGTTGAAGCAGCCGATGTAGGCGTTGAGCTTGGCGGTCAACTGCTGCTGCGGGTCGGACGGCGCCGCGCTGGCGTCCGGCGTGCCGGAGGCAGCGGCGCCGCCCGCAGCGGCGGGTGCCTTGCCACCGCAGGCGGCCAGGATCAACGACAGCGAAGCGGCCAGCGCCGCGACGGAAAGAGTGCGTGACATGTGTTCACATCCCTGTTGAAAACGATTACAGCCGCACATTCTAGCGCAGCAGGCCGAAGGTCGCAGCCCTCGGCCTCTTTCGGCGACGTACGATCAATCCAGGAACAGATCCGGCAGCAACGGACGCGATGGATCCACTGCGTAGCCCGAAAGATCGGTGATACCCGCCTGCGCCAGCACGTCATCGTCGATCAGGAACTGGCCATGGAAGCCCGCCGCTTCGCGCACCAGCACCGCATGCGCGGCATCAGCCATGATCTGCGGCGTGCGGCAGCCGGCCGCATCCACGCCCGGGATCATGTTGATCGCATCGGTGGCGATGACCGTGCGCGGCCACAGCGCATTCACCGCCACGCCCTGCGGGCCGAATTCCGCGGCCAGGCCCAGGGTAACGAAGCTCATGCCCATCTTCGCCAGCGTGTAGCCGGTATGCGGTGCCCACCACTTCGGCTCCAGGCTGGGCGGCGGTGCCAGGGTGAGGATGTGCGGATTCGGCGCCTGCAGCAGGTACGGCAGGCAGGCCTGCGCGCACAGGAAACTGCCGCGCGCATTGACCTGCTGCATCAGGTCGAAACGCTTCATCGGCGTATCCAGCGTACCGCGCAGCCAGATCGCGCTGGCGTTGTTGACCAGGATGTCGATGCCACCGAAGGTATCGACCGTGGCCGCAACCGCCGCGTGCACCTGCTCTTCCTCGCGGATGTCGCACTTCAGGGCCAGTCCCTGCCCGCCTGCCGCCGTCACCGCTTCAGCCGCGGTATGGATGGTGCCCGGCAGCTTCGGATTCGGCACCGACGACTTGGCCGCAATGGCCACGTTGGCGCCGTCGCGCGCAGCGCGCAGTGCGATGGCCAGGCCGATCCCACGCGAGGCTCCGGTGATGAAAAGCGTTTTGCCCTGCAGACTGCCCACGTTCCACACTCCAGCGTATGCAATGAGCCGCTAGTATGCCGCGCCGACGCGGAGTTCACCCGGTCTTGACGATACTCGGGCCTCCAGCCAACGCACGAGGTCCACGCCATGCGCCGTTCCCGCCTGTTGCTGCCTGCCCTGGGGCTTGCCCTGCTGACTGCCTGCCAGGGCCGTTCGCCGGAACCCGGCAAGGAGCCACCCGCCGGTGACGCGCCCAGCGCGGAGAAGGCCGCCGCCGACGGCAAGATGCGCTGGAGCGAGGCCGTGGTCTGGGATGGCGATCTGAACGCATGCCGCCAGGGCGAGAATGCCGCCACCCGGGATTGCCTGCGCGATGCGATGCGAGCGGGGGGAGCAAGCGCCGAGGCGATCACCGCGGCCGAGCAACTGTCCAGCGCCGGGGAACTGGCGTATGTGACCGCCTGGCATGAGAACGAGGGGCTGGGCATTGCCACGGTCGAGTATCCCTTCCGGGCCAACACCAACGAAGGCACCCGCCTGGTCGACGCCAGCGGCAAGCGCATCGATGTGGATGCCGTACAGCTGGACGACACGCTGCGTGCCGACCCGGCCGTGCAGGAGCTGTTGAAGGCCAACCCGCAGGCCACGCCATTCGCGCCGGCGCAATCGGCCGGAGCGACACCGCTGGAGGGCGGCGGGATCCGCCTGCTGTACCGCACACCGCTGCGCGACTGCCACGCCTGCCCGGACGTGGGCCAGCTGCAGATCGCCTATGACTTCGATGCCAAGCGCAACTTCATCGGCCAGCAGGTGGTGCCGGCGACGCCGTAATCCGGAAACGTCGCGTGTCGCCGGGCATGGCCCGGCGAGCGCAGTGTCGAATCACCGGTACGCCTGCACCTGCTTCTGCAGCAGATGCGGCACGATCAACCTGTGCACGGGCGCGACCGGCAGCATGTAGAGGCGCCCGAACGCGTTATGCGTATGCACCACCGTCACCGCTTCCAGCACATCGCCCTGCCATTGCAGGGCCAGCTGTACGCGCAGGTGGCGATCATCGTCTTCCAGCACGATGGCATCGTCATCCAGCGACTGCAGGGTGAAGATGCCCAGCCGCTGGCCGGCGGCCGGATCGTCGGTGTCGTGCACCGCACGCAATGAGCCAAGGTGCTTCATCCCAAGCAGGCGCATGCCGTGGTTGCGCAGCGCCATCAGACCGTCGAACCAACCGGGAATGCTCGCGGCCATGTCGCGATAGGCCTGCAAGGCCGAGCGCCCGTCACGACGGGTGGTCGCATGGCACGCATGCACGAAATCCGCACCGGGCAGCTGAGTTCGCAGCACGCTGCCCGCGCTCGGCGGCGCGCTCATCACCCGCGATGCACTCACGGCTTCGGTCCCTGCCCCTCGTTGTCTTCCCAGTGCAGGATGCGGCGGGTGACGAAGCGGTAGACCGGCTTGCCGGTGGCGAACCACAGCTCGCGCACCCACGAAGTACGCTTGAGCACGCGCTTCTCCACCGGGGTGAGTGATTCGCGGCAGTACATGCGCTTGTGCTTGAGCAGGTGGCGCAGGTCCTCGCGGGCCAGCAGCCGCATCCAGCGCGAGCGCGGGTTGCCGATCACCGCCAGCTGGAAGTCGATCAGCGCCGGTCGCCCATCTTCAGTGACCAGCCAGTTGGCTTCCTTGGCCAGGTCGTTGTGGGCCACGCCATTGCGATGCAGCTGCTGCAGCAGGCGACGCGCGGCGCGGAACCAGGCCAGATCGCCGCGCGGCGGACGCTGGTACATGGCATCGCCGGCCATGAAGCTGCGGTCGAGGTGGCGGCCATCCCAGGCCAGCAGCTGCGGCACATCGGCCATGCCATGGATATGGCGCAGCGCGCGTGCTTCGCGACGTGCAAGCCACCACGCGGGCAACCGCAGCCACAGCGGCGTGGCCCCCAGATCGCGGCGTACGAACGGGCCATCGGGCCCTTCAACCAGAAGGATCTGACCGAAACTGTCGGCCTTCAAAGCACGGTGGGGAGCGTCTGGCGTATGTGGCATGACTCCATTCTAGGCGATGGCGCCGGTTGCAAACGGTCACGAAGCGGCTGGGAACCAGTCACCTTCACGCCCCTATAATCGGGCAATGGACTCTTCATGGATCGACGCCACGCTCGCGTGGATTGCCGCTCACCCCGTGCTGGCGGGCGCCGTTATCTTCCTCATCGCCTTCTGCGATGCGGTCATCATTCTTGGCGCCATCGTGCCGGCGCTGCCACTGCTGTTCGCGGTGGGCGTGTTCATTGGCCTGGGCCAGATCTCCGGGCCGTACGCGGTGGCGGCTGCGGCATTGGGTGCGTTTGCCGGCGATGGCATCAGTTACTGGATCGGCCGCCGCTGGGGCGACCGCCTGCGCGGCGTGTGGCCGTTCAGCCGTTACCCGCAGCTGCTCGACCGCGGCGAAAACCTGTTCCGCCGCAATGCCTTCAAGAGCATCCTGGTGGCACGCTACGTCGGCGCGATCCGCCCGTTCGTGCCGGCCATCGCCGGCATGATGAAGATGCCCGCCAGCCGCTACGTGCAGGCCAGCGGCATCGCCAGCATTTCCTGGGCGGTGCTGTTCCTGGCGCCGGGCTGGATCCTCGGCGAAGCGTACGACGCGGTGGCTGCTGTGGCCGGGCGGCTGGTGGTGGTGGTCGGCCTGCTGGCGGTGATCCTTGGCCTGGTCTGGGCCATCGTGCTGTACGGCTACCGCTGGTCGGCCGCACGCATGGACAACTGGCTGGCACGCCTGCTGGACTGGTCCAACCGCCACCCGACGCTGGGCCGCTACACCGTTGGCGTCCTGGACCCGAAGCGGCGCGAATCGGTGCCGCTGGCGATGCTGGCGCTGATGCTGCTCCTGCTGGGCTGGGGCTGGTTCGCGCTGTTGACCGTGGTGGTCGCACACGGCGAGCCGCTGGCGATCGACCTGCTGGTGCACCAGGCCATGCTGGCGCTGCGCAATCCGCTGGCCGACTACCCGATGGCTGCGCTGGCGTCGCTCGGGGCCTGGCAGGTCCTGCTGCCGGCCACCGCCGCGGCGATGGGCTATCTGATCTGGCGCCGACGCTGGATGGCCGCTGCTCACTGGCTGGCGGCACTGGCCTTCGGCCTGGCGCTGACCATGCTGCTGGGCGCCACCGTGGATGTGGTGCGCCCGATCGACGCCAGCAGCGGCTTCGGCTTCCCGTCGGTGTCGGTGACCATGGCCACCATCACCTTCGGCTTCTTCGCGGTGCTGATCGCTCGCGAGATGCCCGGCCGCACCCGCGTCTGGCCGTACCTGGTCTCGGGCATCGTGGTCAGCCTGATCGGCTTCTCGCGCCTGTACCTGGGCGCGCATTGGCTGAGCGACGTGATCGGCGGCATGCTGTTCGGCACGTTCTGGCTGCTGGTGCTGGGCATCGCCTATCGCCGCCGCTTCAACCGCTCGTTCTGGGTGAAGCCAGTGGCCTGGCTGTTCTACGGCGTCTTCGCCGTGGCGGCGATGTGGTACGCACCGCGCAACATCCCGGTGAAGCTGGAACGCTTCGAACCGACCCTGCCGGCCCCGCAGGCGATGGACATGCAGGCCTGGTGGCAGCACGACTGGGCCACGCTGCCGGCGCGCCGCAACGAGTTCGACGACGACCAGCGCTGGCCGCTGGACGTGCAGGTGGCCGGGCCATTGGCACCGCTGCAGGCGCAGCTGGAAGCGCGTGGCTGGAAGCGGCAGGAACAGGCCGGCTGGCAGCAGGCGCTGCTGATGCTGGACAAGAACACCGGCGCCGATGAACTGCCGGTGCTGCCGGCCACGCTGGACACCCGCGTGGAAGCACTGCTGATGGTGCGCCAGGGTGCGAAGCCGGACGAACGCTATGTGCTGCGCCTGTGGCCGGCACCCGCGCAGCTGCAGGCGGGCAACACGCCGCTGTGGCTGGGCAGTGCACAGACCCTGCGTTACGAACGCCACTTCGAGTGGATCGGCATGTGGCACCCGCTGCGTGGCGTCGACCCGGCGTTGAACGCGGTGAAGGACGCCGTGCAGGACCTGCCGCAGCGCGAGGACGTGCACAGCGAAACCGGGTTGCCGGTGCTGCGGTTGAAGACGACAACGCCCTGAGGAGGCCGCCGCAGCGCTCTGGTAGATGCCAACCTTGGTTGGCGTTTCGGGGAAAGCCTGCCAACCAAGGTTGGCAGCTACCGGTTCTGCCGCGCCCTGGTCGTCCCCTGCCGTGGGTAGTGGCCAACCTTGGTTGGCGGCTATCGGCTACGGCATCCAGCCCAGCAACTGCTGCAACCGCTGGTGCGGGTCGTCCATCTGCAGCAGCTGCAGGCGCTGCTGCTCGCTCAGCGGCAGCAGTTCGGCCAGCCGCCAGCCAACCCAGCTGGCCTGGTCCAGCAACGCCGGATTGGCCGGCGCATAGGCCTCACCGGCCTGCTCGATGATGTGCCCCAGCACCGTGGCCAGCAGCGCATGCTGCGGCCGCAGCTCATCGTCGGGGTCTTCGTCGCACCAGCGCACGTCGGCCACCACCAGGCCGTTGTCGCGTACGCGGGTGCGCTCGACATGGAAGCGGCGGGTGCCTCGCAGACGCAACTGCAGCACGCCGTCGGCGCCGACATCGAAGTCTTCGATGCGTACCTGCACGCCATACGCTGCCGGTGTCGCCGGGGCTCCCACTTCCTGGCCGTCGAGGATCAGGCAGACACCGAAGCCCTCGCCACTGCGGCCGCTGTCGCGGACCAGATCCAGGTAACGCCGCTCGAACACGCGCAGGCCGACC
The DNA here is from genome assembly GCF_018320795.1 of Stenotrophomonas sp. PE591. NCBI lineage: Bacteria > Pseudomonadati > Pseudomonadota > Gammaproteobacteria > Lysobacterales > Lysobacteraceae > Stenotrophomonas > Stenotrophomonas sp. PE591. Next base: position 30,385 of record NZ_JAAOKO010000008.1, on the reverse strand, counting down.
GCTGCACCCGGCACCAGCGTGGTGTGCAGCGGAAACAGCGGCAGTGACGTGTCGCTGCTCATCGGGCCTGCAGCGCGGCGAGGAAGCGGCGCGGTGCGCCGTCGAAGCCCCCATTGGACATGAACACCACGTAGTCGCCGCTGCGCGCGCTGGCCTGCAGCTGCGCCAGCAACGCGTCGGTATCGGGCACCGCGTGCGCTTCGCCGCGCACTGCGGCGATCACCGCGGCCGCATCCCAGGCCAGTTCCGGGCGATGCAGGAACACCACCTCGTCAGCCAACGCCAGCGACGGGGCCAGCGCCTGCGCGTGCGCCCCCAGCCGCATCGAATTGCTGCGCGGCTCCATCGCGACCACGAGGCGCGCGTCACCCACCTTGGCACGCAGGCCTTCCAGCGTGGTGGCGATCGCGGTCGGGTGATGGGCGAAATCATCGTAGATGGTGATGCCGTCATGGCGGCCGATCACTTCCATGCGGCGCTTGACGCTGCGGAAGCGCGCCAGCGCAGGAATCACGTCGGCCGGCGCCACGCCCACCGCATGTGCGGCAGCCAGCGCAGCCAGGCCGTTGAGCACGTTGTGGCGGCCCAGCAACGACCAGTGCACGTCGCCCATTGCCTGCCCGCGGTGATGTACGCGGAAGGCGCTGCCATCGGCGGCCAGCAGCTCGGCATGCCATTCCAGCGACGGGTCGAAGCCGAAGCGCTCGACCGGGGTCCAGCAGCCCATCGCCAGCACTTCCGCCAGATGCGGGTCCTCGCCGTTGACGATCAGTCGGCCACGCGCCGGCACCGTGCGCACCAGGTGGTGGAACTGGCGCTGGATCGCGGCCACGTCCGGGAAGATGTCGGCGTGGTCGTATTCAAGGTTGTTGAGGATGGCCACCAGCGGCCGGTAGTGCACGAACTTGCTGCGCTTGTCGAAGAACGCGGTGTCGTACTCGTCGGCCTCGACCACGAACTCACGGCCCTGGCCCAGCCGGGCGGAGACGCCGAAATCCTCGGCGACGCCGCCGATCAGGAAACCGGGCGAACGACCGGCACTTTCCAGCAGCCAGGTGAGGATGGTGGTGGTGGTGGTCTTGCCATGGGTACCTGCCACGGCCAGGGTGTCGCGACCCGGCAGTACCTGTTCGGACAGCCATTGCGCTCCGGAAATGTAGCGCTGGTCGGCGTCGAGCACGGCCTCAACGGCGGCATTGCCGCGCGAGAGGGCGTTGCCGATCACCACGTCATCGGTGCCGGCCGGCACGCTGTCGGCGCGGTAACCCTGGTCCAGGGCGATGCCCAGCTGCTCGAGCTGGGTCGACATCGGCGGATAGATGGCCTGGTCGCTGCCGCTGACCGTATGGCCCAGCTCCCGCGCCAAGGCGGCCACGCCGCCCATGAAGGTGCCGGCGATTGCAAGGATATGTACGCTGCTCATGACCGAGGATTGTGACCGATGACGGCTGTATAGGGCCAATGTCCGCTCCCGGGTAAGACAAGTCCTACACGGGATGTGAGAAAACTCCAATCACCTGTCAGGGAATTCCCGATAGCGATGTTCTGTGAACCCGGACACAATTCGAACTGCCAGCCGCAGTACCCGAACCGGTCCTACTCCCCAAGAGGCCATCCCCAAGGGAGCTCATGCTGCGGGGCCCTGAGCAAGCCCTTCGCTGGCGCCTGTCAAACGACACAGGCCTGATCCTCACGGACCAGGCCTGTGTTTTTTTGCGCCCGAAGGGCCGGCAACAGACCGGCCCCGCCGGATCAGGCCTTGATCGCCGCCAGGATGCGGGCTTCGATCTCGTCCAGCTCACCGACGCCATCGACGCGGGCCAGGGTGCCACGGCCGGCGTAGAAGTCGACCACCGGGGCGGTCTGGTCGTTGTAGACCTGCAGGCGCTGGCGCACCGCTTCCGGCGTGTCGTCGGCGCGGCCCTGTTCCTTGGCACGACCGGCGATGCGCTCGACCAGCAGCTCGGTGGCCACGTCCAGCTGCACCACGGCATCCAGCGGCTGGCCGATCTTGGCCAGCAGGCCGTCCATCGCATTGGCCTGGGCCACATTGCGCGGATAACCATCAAGAATGAAGCCCTTGGCGACATCGGGCTGGGTCAGGCGCGACTCCAGCATGCCCAGCAGGATGTCATCCGACACCAGGTTGCCGGCATCCATCACCGTCTTGGCCTGCTTGCCCAGCTCCGTGCCCGCGGCGATTTCCGCGCGCAGCATGTCACCGGTCGAAATGTGGGCGATCCCCAGCTTTTCCTTCAGGCGCGTCGCCTGTGTCCCCTTGCCCGAACCGGGCGGTCCCAACAGAACCAATCGCATTGACCTGACTCCAACGTGTTGAAAACAAAGAAGGTTCGCGTCCCGGACGGACCGGTATCGCTGCACCGCAATAGCGCCACTTTACCGCATCCGGGTAATGTCCCTGCAATGTCCTTTCCCCCGAGCAGGTAGACGCATGCGCAACGGTACTCTCCTCTACGCCCAATCCGGTGGTGTCACCGCGGTCATCAACGCCACGGCGGCGGCGGTGATCGAGCAGGCCCGGGCCAAGGGCATCAAGGTCCTGGCCGCGCGCAACGGCATCCTCGGCGCGCTGCGCGAGGAACTGATCGACACCAGCAAGGAGAGCGCTGCGGCCATCCGCGCCCTCGCCCATACCCCGGGCGGCGCGTTCGGCTCCTGCCGGGTCAAGCTGAAATCGCTGAGCGCCGACCGCGCCCGCTACGACCGCCTGCTGGAGGTGCTGCGTGCCCATGACGTGCGCTGGTTCCTCTACAACGGCGGCAACGACTCGGCCGATACCGCGCTGAAGGTCTCGCAGCTGGCCAAGGCCTCCGGCTACGACCTGACCTGCATCGGCGTGCCCAAGACCATCGACAACGACCTGGCAGTGACCGACACCTGCCCCGGCTTCGGCTCGGCGGCCAAGTACACCGCGGTGTCGGTACGCGAGGCGGCGCTGGACGTGGCGGCGATGGCCGAAACCTCCACCCGCGTCTTCATCTACGAAGCGATGGGCCGCCACGCCGGCTGGCTGGCCGCGGCCGCTGGCCTTGCCGGCAACGGCGATGACGAAGCGCCGCACATCATCCTGCTGCCCGAACGCGCCTATGACGAGGCGGCGTTCCTGGCCAAGGTGAAAGCGGTGGTCGAGCGCGTCGGCTACTGCGTGGTGGTGGCGTCGGAGGGCATCGCCACCGCCGATGGCCGCTTCGTCGCTGACGCTGGCGGCGGCAAGGACTCGTTCGGCCACTCGCAGCTGGGCGGCGTGGCCGCGCACCTGGCCGGCCGGGTCAAGGACCAGCTGGGCCTGAAGGTGCACTGGGCGCTGCCCGACTACCTGCAGCGCTCGGCCCGGCACCTGGCCAGCAGGACCGACTGGGAGCAGGCGCAGGCGGTCGGCAAGGCCGCCGTGCAGCTGGCGCTGAAGGGCCAGAACGGCGTGATGCCGGTGATCGTGCGCAGCAGCGATGCGCCCTACCGCTGGAAGATCGAAGCGGCGCCACTGTCGAAGATCGCCAACCATGAAAAGAAGATGCCCGCCGGCTTCATCCGCCGCGACGGCTTCGGCATCACCGCCAGGGCGCGGGCCTACCTGTCGCCGCTGATCAAGGGCGAAGCGCCGCTGCCGTATGGCGCCGACGGCCTGCCGAAGTACGTCACCCTGAAGAACGTGGCGGTGAAGCAGAAGCTGCCGCCGTTCGAGGGCTGACCCGAAAAAGGGGACGGAGGGGATTAAGTCGCATACGCCCCTCTGTCATCTCCAACAGCGTCAGCAGTGGGTCGGATACGACTTAATCCCCTCCGTCCCCTTTTAATGGAGGAACACCATGGCACTGCGTGTTGTTCGACTCGGTACCCCGCGCGTGCCTGGCGAGGGCCTGCGCATCGGCACCGTGCGGCGGCCGCCGCGCGGCGTTCCGCGCAGCGAGTTCGCCCGACAGGACTGGTACGACGTCTGGTTCCCGACCCTGTCACCCAGCGCGGAACTGGTGAAGCGGGCGCATGAGGCGAAGACGGCCGCCGACTGGACCGCGTTCTTCCGCCACTACAAGGCCGAGATGAAAGCGCCCGATGCCGCCCATGCACTGGACCTGCTTGCCGCACTGTCGCAGCACAACGACATCAGCGTGGGGTGCTACTGCGAGGATGAGGCGCACTGCCATCGCAGGGCTTTGCGCGAGCTGCTGGTGGCGCGCGGGGCGACGCTGGCGGAGTGATGATTGCAGGGTTGCCGGCCAGCGGCCGGCACTACCCGTGGATGACCGCTTGGGTACACCGCCCAGGCAATTTCAGTTGCAGGCCTTGCCTTCCATCTGCAGCTGCGCGGCGAACATCGTCACCTGCGGAATCTGGCCGGCAGCGGCCTGCTTCTTCGCTTCCTCCAGATAGATGCGCGACTGGCCCTGACCGTCCAGCTCGACCTTGTTGGTCGACGGCAGGCGCCACACGCGCACCACCGCCTGCTGTGCGGGGCATGCTGCGCTGGGCACGCGGATCACATCATTGAGCTTCCAGCCCTTGTCGGCACTTGGCTGCGCCTTGGCGTAGTCGACGAAGCGCGCGCGCGGCTGGCATTGTTCGCTCGTGCGCACCGCAGAGAAGCGGTACGGCTCGGCCCCCTGCCCGGTGAAGGCGCCTTCCAGGCGCGCACAGGCCTCGGGAATCTGGCGCAGCGTATGCACCGCGCCCACCGCCTGCGGAGCGCCCACGGCGCGCTGCAGCTCCGGGGTTTCCGCGGCGAGTGCCGGTACGGCCGGGACCAGGGCGGCAAGCATCAACAGGGACAGGCGCATGGGAGATCTCCTACAGGACTGAGCGCAGGCTTGCAGAGCTTGGCTTAACGGGGTGCAAAGGCCTGTGACTCCCGTCCCCATGGCCCGGCGGCAGGGCCCGCGCGCATGGCGATGCCTTCCACCTTGAGGGCACCCACAGGATCAGGAGGCGCGGCTAGCAGAAGCCAGTCGAGCACGGCTCGACTCTACAAGTGGCGGCACGCATACTGCGGGCACCAGGGAATGCTGAACACCGCCATACGTCGGACGACCGCCAAGGTCGGTACGGGTTGGTTCCAGGCTGCAGCCCGTCGTCCCCCTCGTGGTGCCGTTCATCGCCACTGGATGCCTACATCCATTCTGCGGAGGGGTCTAATGCTGGAACGTCACGGGCTGTCACTGGCGCTGAGCTGCGCCATTCTCGCGATCCTGTTCGGAATCGTCTCGGCGCGCTGGATCCTGCGCCAACCCACCGGCAATGAACGCATGATCGCGATCGCCACGGCGATCCAGGAAGGTGCACGTGCCTATCTCAACCGCCAGTACCTGACCATCGGCGTGGCCGGTGTGGTGCTGTTCGTGCTGGTCGGTGTGTTCCTCAGCTGGTACACCGCGATCGGTTTCGCGGTCGGCGCGGTGCTGTCCGGTGCGGCCGGCTACATCGGCATGAACGTGTCGGTACGCGCCAACGTGCGCACTGCCGAAGCTGCACGCCAAGGCATCAGCGCCGCAATGGACGTCGCCTTCCGTGGCGGTGCGATCACCGGCATGCTGGTGGTCGGCCTGGGCCTGCTGGGCGTGGCCGGCTACTACGCGCTGCTGCTGCGCATGGGCCTGCCGATGGAACAGGCGCTGCACGCGCTGGTCGGCCTGGCCTTCGGCTCCTCGCTGATCTCGATCTTCGCGCGTCTGGGCGGCGGCATCTTCACCAAGGGCGCCGACGTCGGCGCCGACCTGGTCGGCAAGGTGGAAGCCGGCATTCCCGAGGACGACCCGCGCAACCCGGCGGTGATCGCGGACAACGTGGGTGACAATGTGGGCGACTGCGCCGGCATGGCCGCCGATCTGTTCGAAACCTACGCGGTGACCGTCATCGCAACGATGCTGCTGGGCAGCCTGATGCTGGCCGAGGCAGGCGCCAATGCTGTGCTGTATCCGCTGGTGCTGGGCGGCGTATCGATCATCGCCTCGATCATCGGCGCGCTGTTCGTGAAAGTGAAGCCTGGCGGCTCGATCATGGGCGCGCTGTACAAGGGCGTGATCGTCTCCGGCGTGCTGGCCGCGATCGCGTTCTACCCGATCACCACCGGGTTGATGAGTGACAACGTGCATGGGCCGATGGCGCTGTATGGCTGCGCGTTGATCGGGCTGGTGCTGACCGGCCTGATCGTGTGGATCACCGAGTACTACACCGGCACCCAGTACAAGCCGGTGCAGCACGTGGCGCAGGCCTCGACCACCGGGCATGGCACCAACATCATCGCCGGCCTTGGCATTTCGATGAAGTCCACCGCGTTGCCGGTGGTTGCAGTGTGTGCGGCAATCTGGGGCGCGTTCGCGCTTGGGGGCCTGTACGGCATCGCCATCGCCGCCACCGCGATGCTGTCGATGGCCGGCATGATCGTGGCCCTCGATGCCTATGGACCGATCACCGACAACGCCGGTGGCATCGCCGAAATGGCCGAGCTGCCCTCGGAGATCCGCGACATCACCGATCCACTGGATGCGGTTGGCAACACCACCAAGGCGGTGACCAAGGGCTACGCAATCGGTTCGGCCGCGCTGGCCGCATTGGTGCTGTTCGCCGACTACACGCACAACCTGCAGGCTGCACATCCCGGGCAGGAATTCCGCTTCGACCTCAGCGACCACACGGTGATCATCGGCCTGCTGATCGGCGGCCTGATTCCCTACCTGTTCGGTGCGATGGCGATGGAAGCGGTCGGCCGCGCGGCGGGTGCGGTGGTGGAGGAAGTACGTCGCCAGTTCCGCGAGATCCCCGGCATCATGCAGGGCACCGGCAAGCCGCAGTACGACAAGGCGGTGGACATGCTGACCCGCTCGGCGATCCGCGAAATGATCGTGCCCTCGCTGCTGCCGGTGGCGGTGCCGGTGGTGGTCGGCCTGCTGCTGGGGCCACGCGCACTGGGTGGCCTGCTGATCGGCACGATCGTGACCGGCCTGTTCGTGGCCATTTCGATGACCACCGGCGGTGGCGCCTGGGACAACGCCAAGAAGTACATCGAAGATGGCCACTTCGGCGGCAAGGGCAGCGAGGCGCACAAGGCTGCGGTGACCGGCGATACCGTCGGTGACCCGTACAAGGACACGGCCGGCCCGGCGATCAATCCGCTGATCAAGATCATCAACATCGTCGCGCTGCTGCTGGTGCCGCTGTTGTAGATCCACGCCATGCGTGGATGACGGCCTCGATGGGGTCAGAGCCCTTTCCCAGGAAAGGGATCCGACCCCACCGTCAATCACCGCCCGCGCAGGAAGAACGACACCGGCACCATCACGTCCACCGGGTCGCCGGCCACTTCGGCCGGCGGCGCCGGTACCGGGCTGGCGCGCTGCACGGTGTCCAGCGTCTCCTGGTCAAGCAGCGCGAAGCCACTGCTGCGGCCCAGCTTCAACCCCGAGACCGCGCCATCGCGGGCCACGGCAAAGCGCACGTAGACCACGCCCTGCTGGCGCAGCCGCTCGGCCTGGCGCGGATAGCGGCGATGCTTCTGCAGGTGCCCCAGCAAGCGACCTTCCCAACTTGCCTCGGCGCGACTGCGCTCACCCGCCGTGGTCTGCGGTGCGGTGTAGCGCGCGGCGGCGTCAGCGGCCACCTGTGGCGGTGCGCTGGTCTGCGCGACATTGGCGTCGGCGACATCCGGCGAGGGCGTCGGCTCTGGTGTACGCGGCGGTGGCAGGTCACCCTGCGGCTGCACCGGCGCCTTCGGTTGCTCGCGCAGGGCCGGCTTCGGCGCCTGCCGCTGCTGTTGCTGCTGCAGTGGACCGGTGGCGACCTCGCGCGGCGGCACCGGCGGTGCCTGCGCCATCGGTGCCAGTTCCAGCATCAGCGCGGCGGGCGGCGCCGTCGCAGCCAGTACCGGTGCGCGCGTCGCCCACCAGCAGGCCACGCCAATCAGCAGCGCATGCACCAGCAGCACGATCGCCAGGCTGGTCGCCCAGCGCCGCAATCCGCTCATCGCGCGCCCTGCTCAACGCCGACCAGCGCCACCTTCAGGTAACCGGCCGCACGCAGCGCATCCAGCGTGGCCATGAGTTCGCCGTAGGGCACACGGGTATCGGCACGCAGGAAGATGCGCTGCGCGGTGTCGCCGTGGGTGGCCGCCTGCAATGCAGCGGCCAGCCCGTCACGCGCCACCGCCTGCTCGCCCACGCGCAGCGACAGATCGGCCTGCACGGTCACATACACCGGCGCCTGTTCGGGCGGCGTGGCACTGGCGCTGCTGGCCGGCAGCTGCACCGGCACTGATACGGTGGCCAGCGGTGCGGCTACCATGAAGATGATCAGCAGCACCAGCATCACGTCGATGAAGGGCGTGACGTTGATCTCGTGTGCTTCTTCCGGTGCGTCGTCGCGGTCGGACGCGGTCCTGATCGCCATCGTCGCGCCTCAGTGCACCGCGCGCAGCGGTGCCGCTGCGGTACGCGGCACGGCACGATCAAGATCGCGCGAGACCAGCTGCTGCACGGCCGCCGACAGATCGCCGAGCAGGCCCCGCAGGCCGGCCAGCACGCGGCTGAAATGGTTGTAGACCAGTACCGCGGGAATCGCCGCGACCAGGCCGAGTGCGGTCGCCAGCAGGGCCTCGGCGATGCCGGGCGCAACCACCGCCAGGTTGGTGGTGTTGCTGTGTGCGATGCCGATGAAACTGTTCATGATGCCCCACACCGTGCCGAACAGGCCGACGAAGGGCGCCACCGCACCGATGCTGGCGAGCACACCAATGCCGCGCCGCTGCACGCGCGCGGTCTCCAGCTCGATGCGGTCCAGGCGCGAGGCGATGCGCTCCTTGATGCCGTCGCGACTATCCAGATCCTGCGACAGACGCAGTTCGGTGCGTGCTGCGTCCAGCATCGCCAGCGCGGTGCCCTGCTGCAGACTTGCCTCTTCGCTCTGCGGCGGCAGCTGTGCGGACTGCAGCAACAGCGCGCGCGCCGCACGCAGCTGCCGGGCCTGGCGCGTCAGTTCCCAACCCTTGGCCAGCAGTATGGTCCAGGTGGCCAGCGACGCCAGTGCCAGCGCGATCATCACGGCCTTCACCACCACGTCGGCGGCCAGGTACATGCCCCACGGGGTCAATGCGGGGGCGGCCACGGGGGCCAGGTCAGCAGGCAGCATCGTCTCGGTTTCCATCAGCATCAGGGGTCGCTGCGCGACGACGGGCCGCGCGCGGATCATTGGCGTCGTCCACTTCCACGACAGGATGGGGCTCCAGCCGCGGTGCCGGTCGGCTCAGTACGTAGCCGGCGCTGACCGCAAAGAACAGGCCCACGCCCAACAGCAGGCGCCAGGACGGGTGCGCGCCCCAGCAGAACAGGGCAAAGCCCAGCGCCATGCCGGCACTGGCAAACGCCTTGCCCTTGCGCGATACCGCGCCCTGCTCGCGCCACAACCGCAGCGACGGGCCGTAGCGCGGATGCGCCAGCAGGCGCTGCTCGAACTTCGGCGAGCTGCGCGCGAAGCAGCCCACGGCCAGGATCAGGAAGATGGTGGTCGGCATCACCGGCAGCAACGCGCCGATCACCCCGAGCCCGACCATCAGCCAGCCCAGCGCGAACCAGAGCCAGCGCATCAGCGCTGCACCTGTGGGCGCGCGCCGTGCATCAGGCGAATTCCACTTCGACGTGGCCGTGCACGCTGCGGAACGCGGCGTCGGCCGCATCGATCACCTGCTGCTCCTGCTCGACACTCAGCGGTACCGCGTCCAGCGCCGCGGTGAACTCACGCCAGTGGCGCGCCGCGCCATCCGGATGCGCGGCCAGGTGGCGGGCGCCAAAATCACGGTCCAGGCCGAGCTTGGCAGCCATCTTGTACAGAATGGTGCCGCCCAGGTTGGAGCCTTCAGCCACGTACAGCCACCCCAACGCGGCGGGCAGTTCCAGATCGGACGGCAACGCCGCGATGTCAGCCCCCGGCAGGGTCTGCTCCAGGTCCTGCAGGTCGCGCGCGACCTGGGTCAGGCGGCGGCGCTCGCCCAGGTCCGGCAGCAGTGCGTCCAGCGCAGGGTTGGCATACAGCGCATCGATGCTGCGGTGGAAGCGATACTGCACGCGCAGGAAACGGGCGAAATTGCTGCGGTCGGCGAAGATGTCGCCGGCCATGATGCGCTTGTCCAGGGCACCGTGGCTGTCGCGGGTGGCGGCCTTGAGCCGCAGGCTGCGGCCTTCTTCAGGGGCGATGTGTGCGTTCATGGGGGAATGCCAAGGGGGTCGTCGTGCTGTAGACGTCTGCCACGGGGCTTTCCCCAAGGCCGTCTACACCGATAATGGGCCATCCCCTTGTCCATCCGGAACCGACGATGATCACCACCGAACCGCGCATGACCAACCTGTTCCTGCAGCTGGGCCTGGATGCCAGCGCCGAGGGCATCGCCCGCTTCATCCGCGAACACCAGCTGGCCACCGATGTCGAAGTGGTCGAAGCACCGTACTGGAACGATGCCCAGCGCCAGTTCCTGTCCGAATCACTGCAGGCCGATGCGGCATGGACCACGGTGGTGGATGAGCTGAACGAGTCGCTGCACGAAGATGCGGTAAAGGCTTCAAGCGGGCTGTAAATAGACGCCGGGCATGGCCCGGCGCTGTCGATTGCACGGCAGAAGCGGTGCGGACCAGGGTCCGCAACCACCGAGGGCGGTTGGGGCTCGCTGGAGTCGGAGCCCTTTCCGCAGGAAAGGGATCCGGCCCCACCGCTCATCCGCGACCGATCAGTACTTCCAGGTCAACGCAAGTCGCGCGGTGCGGCCCGGGGCCGGCATCACGCCCAGGGCCAGCGGGTCCAGGTAGTAGCGGTCGGTCAGGTTGTCCACGCCGGCTTCCACCGACAGCTGGTCGTTGAAGCTCCAGCTGGCGAACAGGTCCACCAGCGTGGTCGGCCGGTACAGCTGCTGGATCGCCGACAGGCCCACGTTCCAGTCCTTGTCCAGCTTGCTGATCGGGCCGGCGTTGTGGACCACGCGGGTGCCGAAGGTCAGGCGCTCGTCGAACAGGCGCGAGCCCAGGGTCAGGTTGACCATGTAGCGCGGTGGGTTCTGGGTATTGGTGTACGAGCCCTCGAAGCCGCCGTCCACGCAGTCGGGCGTGTTGGCCAGCTCGCCGTTCCTGCGCTGCGCCCCATAGGCACGGCGCTCGGCGGCGATGTCCGGCGCGCAGGTCTTGGCCTTGAAGTAGTAGTGCGCGGACAGATCGGCAAATACCTTGCCGCTGTCATAGCTGGACTGGAACTCCATGCCCGAGACCTTGAACTGGTCGACGTTGCGGATCAGGCCCGCCGACAGCGTGCGGTAGTCTCGGGTGATCAGGTCGTCGATGCGGGTATCGAAGTACGCCAGCTTCAGCGCCAGGCGATCGCCGGCAGTGAACAGGTCGTAGCGGATGGTGCTGGCGCCGATTTCCCAGCTGCGCGCACGCTCCGGCTTCAACTCGCCCACCGGCTTGGCAGCGGTGAACAGGCCCAGCGTGGTCTCGAACAGGCTCGGCAGTTTGGTGCCTTCGGCGTACTTCACGTAGACCATGGTGTCTTCGCTGAAGCGGTAGGCCACGCTGGCGGTCGGCGAGAACGCGGTGTCACGACGGCGGATCGGCTGCGACCAGGTCCAGCTGACCGGCACTTCCAGGTCCTGCGCCTTGCCGGCGTCGTAGAAGTTCCAGCCACCGATGTCGCCCACCGTGCCCTTCTTGTACGGTGAGGCCAGCAGCGATTCCTGGGTGAAGTTGCCGTTGGCATCCGGATACCAGTTCAGCAGCGCGATGCGCTTGGCCCGCCACGACGGCAGCGCCGGGTTGCCATTGAGCAGTTCGGTGTAGCGGTACTGGCCCTGCACCTCATAGGCATCGGGCGTGGCCAGGCGGTTGCGGTCATGCACATCCACGCGGTTCCAGCGGCCGCCGGCCAGCAGTTCCCAATGCTCATCGGGCTGCCACTTCAGCGAGGCCACGGCACTGTATTCCTTGCGCTTGGCGTTGCGCAGGAAACGGTTGTTGACCAGATCGTCGTGCATGACCGGCCCCGAACTGCCCGGCGCGATGTCTTCGTCGCTGTAGGACAGGCCGTAGTCCAGCGTGAACGCGCCAGCACGTGTGTCGAACTTCGAGGTGTTGCTGGCATCCAGTCCGAAGCGCTTCTGTCGCAGCGGATTGCGGTAGGCATCCTTGTAGCCGGGGTCGCCACTGAAGCTGGGCGCGTCGTACCACTCGGTGCGGCGATCGAAGTACCAGGGGGTGATGCCGGTCAGGCTGTTGTAGATCACGCTGTCGGTGTCGGTGTACGCGGCGTTGACGCGCAGGTCGATCAGCTCGCTGTCCGGATTGAAGCGATAGCGCAGCGTGTAGCTGTCCATGTCGACGTGGCCCGGATCCCATTGCGGGATGCGGTCCCGTTCGACGCGGATGATCTGCGAGGCCATGATCTCGCCGGCGGTGCCTTCATAGCGGCGGTAGCCGGCCTCCAGCGTCTGCGCGTCGTCGATGCGCCAGGTGCCCTTGAGCAGCGCCGACTTCGAGCGGGCCGAGGTATTGAATACCTCGGTACGCGGCGGGTTCAGCGGTGCCAGCGTGCGCCGGGTCTGCGGGAAGTCGTCGTAACCGTGCTTGCCGGAGAAATAGTTGCCATTGTCGCGGTAGGCATAGGCGGCGACCAGATCGAAGCGGTCCCAGTGACCGGCTGCGGCCACGTTGAAGAACTGGCTGCCGGTGGCGCTGCGGTCGGAACGCGGCGCGGCGCTGTAGGACGGCAGGTTGTTGGCGCTGGCGTTGGCCAGGCCGCCACGCACGCGCACACCGAAGTCGCGCCCTTCGCGCAGCACGTCGCCGATCTTCAGCGTCTCCATCTCGACCACGCCGCCGATGCCACCGGAGGCGTTGGCCTGCAGGCTTGGGCCCTTGGTGATGGTCAGGCTGGAGATCAGGTCCGGGTCGAGGTAGGTACGCTGCGATTGACCGGCGTAGCCGCGGTAGGTATCCATGCTGGACTGGCCACCGTCGATGATCACCGGCACGCGGCCCTGGCCCTGGATGCCGCGGATGTTGACGTCGAAACCATTGCCGACGCGTGGGTCACCGGCAGTGACGCCGGCCACGCCCTTGACGATGTCGCCGTTGGACGTACCGCGGAAACGCTCCAGGTGCGTGCGGTTGAGCGTGGTGGTGGAACCGACGCTGCGATAGCTGTCGAGCAGGCGCGCCTCGTCGCTGGCCGCGCCACTGTCAACGCGGTCGCCGGCCACGCTCAGCGTGTCGGTAACAATTACTCCGCTGTCGGCCTGCGCCGGCGTCGCCGCTTCCAGCGTGACTGCATCTGCGCTGACCCGGCGCACCGCCAGGCCACTGCCCTGCAGCAGCTGCTGCAGCGCCTCGTTGGCCGGCAGGCTGCCATTGACCGCACGCGAGCTCACCCCGTGGGCCAGGGTGGCCGGATACACGACCTGCACGCCGGACTGGCGCATGTAGCTGCGCAGCGCCTCGTCCAGGGGCTGCGCCGGAATGTCGAAGCGCTGTACGGCGGCGTGATCGCCACGGGCGTTCTGTGCCAGCACGGATGGCGTGGCACTGGCCAGGCCGGCAGCCAGCAACGCAATGCACAGGCGGGACGGGCGCAGCGCGCGGCCCGGGCGGTGGGAGTCGAACATGGGGAACCTGTCAGGTAATCGGTGCCGCAGGCGCGGCGTCATCCGCAACACAGGCGGACACGGCGACGTACGTGGCGGCGGCGGGTACGTTCGCGAGGTAAGACGGTTGGGCGCGCGGCAACCCCAAGAGCGATTTGCGGTCGCGGAGGGTGCCGACCGTTGGCCGGCACATCGGGAACATCATCCACGCATGGCGTGGATCTACTGATGGATGATGGCAACGCCGAGCGGCAGGCGGGTGACCTGCAGACCTGCTGTTGCCGCCAGTGCATCCAGCGCCTGCTCGGGGCGATCGATGCGCAATGCGGCACTCACTGCAGGCAGTCGTGACAGATCACCGCGCACGAACGTCGGGCCGGCACGATACCGCCCCACCCATTGCACGGCGTCGGCGATGCTGGCCTGCTCCAGCAGCAGTTCGCCCTGCCGCCACGCGCCCACACTGTCGGCCGCCACATCCTGCAGACGCGTCACGCCGCTGCGCTCGCCATAGATGGCACGCTGGCCCACCTGCAGGTAGGTCCAGCCACCGTCGGCCGGGCTGGCCACACGCACCCTGCCCTGCCCGACCTGCGTTTCCACCCCGCCATCGCCACGCGCGACGGTGAACGCGGTGGAGATGTCCTCGACCACGCCATTGCCGGCACGCACGCTGAAACGTCGCTGCGCATCCGGGCTGACCTCGAACCAGGCGCGCCCGCGCAGCAGCTCGACCTCGCGGGCATTCGCGTCGAAGCGCACGGCAATCGCGCTGTCGGCGTCGAGCACCGCATGGCTGCCATCAGGCAGCGTTACGTTCTGCACGACGTGCGTACTGCGATGGTCGGCCTGCAGCCGCAACCAGGCCTCCGGCCATGCCACCAGCATCGCCAGCGCAGCTGCAGCAGCCATTGCCCAGCGCATTCGATGCGGGCGCCGGCGTTCGGCGGGCCGGACCTGCGGGTGTGGCCCGACGCTGCGCCACAGCGTGCGCTCGTGCTCGAAGGCCCGGCGGTGCCCCGGCTCTGCCAGCCAGCGCTCGAACTCGTGCATGCGCCCCTCGCCGATGTCACCCGAGGCCAGCCACGCAATCCAGCCCCGGGCCTGTTCGGCCAGGGCATCGTCATTGGCGGCGGGCAGCGTGTTCGGCGGGCTCATCGGCTGGCGGACAGGCGCATTCAAGCGCGGGCGGGGGAACTAGACCGCATCTGCGGTCCAGTGATCAAGACGTTTCAGCGAGGGCCAGCCCCAAGCCGGGGCGATCATCGGCCGCTGCGCGCCCAGGCCAGGCGTTGCAACGCGGTGCGCACATGGTTCTCAACGGTGGTCACCGACACCCCGAGGCGGCGGGCAATCTCGGCCTGGGTCAGGCCCTGCAGGCGGTTGAGCCGGAAGATGGTGCGGGTCGGCTCCGGCAGGTGTCCGGCCGCATCCAGCACACGCTGCAGCTCGTCCTGGGCCATGGCCTGTTCCTCGGTCGAGATGACCTCGTCCGGCCCCCACAGATAGTGGTCGGCCAGCAGGCGGTTGCGCCGGGTCGACTCGCGGCCGTGGTCGGTGGCCAGGTTGGCGGCCAGCCGGTACAGGTAGGCACGCGGATTGTCGATGGCCTGGCTGTCATCGACACCACGCGCCTTGAACCACACCGCCTGGATCACGTCCTCGGCGCCGTTGTCGCCCCCCAGGATGCGTTGCACCCGGCGCAGCAGCGCAGGCCGCTCGCGGATCAGCAGTTCGGTGAGGGAGGCGGCATTGGAGGACATGCGCGGAACCGGGACGACAGACGGAAGGCGCCGCGCATGCTACTCCGTTAATGAGAATCAGTCACGTTCGCATCAATGGATGCACCCGGTCAGCCCGTCATAGACGCTCTGCGAGGTCCCCGGCAACGGGTCATGCAGTGGATTGCGGGCGGCGAGCGCGGCATGGAAGGCCTCCACCGGTGTGCCAGGCACCAGCGGCAGGCGGCACAGCCAGGTCGGTTGCCGGGCGACGATCGCACCGTCATGCCGCGACACAGCCAGGTCACTGGCGGCAAATGCCCACAGGCACTCATGCACCGTGCCGCGTACCGCGTCCACCGAGCAGCGCAGGCGCAGGGCGCGGATATCGCTGTACTCGCCTTCGCAGAAGGTATCGCCGCAGATCGCGTCGAACCCGTACTGCAGACGTCCCTCCAGGGCAAAGAAGCGGTCCCAGTTGGCTTCCTGCCGCGGGTAGTCGATCAGGTCGACGTAAGGAGAGGCCTGGGCCAACGGCGCAACCAGCAGCATGCAGAACAGGGCGAACGGCAGGGCAGACACTTTCATCGGCGGACTCCTTGGCAAGGTCGATCCAGCCTGCGCCCCCGCACCGGCCGACCCTATCAGCCAAGCCCGGCCTGCCGCGTGGGTCCCTGCCCCACGCAGCGGTCAGCCCCTCCCTCTGCACAGCGCCCGGCAAAGGCATAAAATGGGGGGCTATCCGTCTATATCCCCCACCTGGAGCACGACCATGGGTCTGGAACTCGTCTCGCCCGGCAAGAACCCGCCGGAAGAAATCAACGTCATCATCGAGATCCCGAAGGACTCGGAGCCGGTGAAGTACGAAGTGGACAAGGAAACCGGCGCGATCTTTGTCGACCGCATCCTGTCCACCCCGATGCGTTACCCCTGCAACTACGGCTACGTGCCGAGCACCCTGTGCGGCGACGGCGATCCGGCCGACGTGCTGGTGGTGCTGCCGCTGCCGCTGGTGCCGGGCTCGGTCGTGCGCTGCCGTCCGGTGGGCGTGCTGAAGATGAGCGATGAGGCGGGCAGCGACGAGAAGATCCTGGCCGTGCCGGTCTCGAAGATCTTCAGTGGCTACGCCCACGTTGAAGACATCGCCCAGGTCTCGAGCCACTGGCTGGAGCGCATCGGCCACTTCTTCGAGCACTACAAGGACCTGGAGAAGGGCAAGTGGGTCAAGCTGGACGGTTGGGGCGGCGCCGCTGAGGCCAAGCAGATCCTGATCGAGGCGCACCAGCGCCACCTCGACAGCAAGGCCTGAGCCTGAACCGGATCGCTCCGGCGGTACCCTGCCGGAGCGATGCGGGTCACGTTTCATGATGACGGCACATCACTCTTGCTGCCGTATTAGGTAAATTGCGTCACTTCACACGTCATCGACATCCATCGTCGAGACAGCCAGGGGAATGTGTCGTGCGTATTCTGCTTGTTGGGGATGCAGCCAGCCTGCCGGCTGAGCTGACCGAATTCATTGCCGATCTTGGGGAAGACTGGCAGCCGCTGACCGCCGCCGATGGCCAGACCGCGATGACCGCGGTTGCCACCCAGGGCGTGGACGCGGTGATTGTCTGCCCGCAGCTGCCGGACCTCAATGCCACCACGCTGCTCGGCCAGATCAGGACCCTGCGTCCGGAAACCATCCGCATCGCGCTGGTGGACGCACAGCATGGCAACCGGCCGCCGCCGGCACGCCTGATCGGTGTCGCTCACCGTTTCCTGCCGTTGCCACTGGCACCGGAAGTACTGCTGGAAGCGCTGACCAGCCTGGAAGAGCTGCGCGAAGTGCTGGACAGCCCGCGCCTGCGCGATGCCATCGGCCGCATCGAGAAACTGCCGTCGCCGCCGCACCTGTACCTGAGCCTGACCCAGGCGCTGGAGCATGATGACGACGCCGACAGCGCCGACGTGGCCAAGCTGGTGGCCGCCGATCCGGCCATCGCCGCCAAGGTGCTGCAGTTGTCGAACTCGGCGTTCTTCAGCCAGGGCCGCACCATCGCCGACCTGCGTACTGCAGTCACCCGGCTGGGCCTGGCCACGCTGCGTGACCTGGTGCTGGCCAGTGAAGTGTTCTCGGCGCCGACGCTGTCGACTGCCGAACGCAACTCGCTGCAGCAGCGCGCCCTGCTCGCCTCGCGCCTGGCCGCACGCCTGCTGCCCGAGTCCAGTGCCGAACTGGGCGCAACTGCGGCACTGCTGGCCGACATCGGCCTGCTGCTGCCCGGCGTACGCAACGAGCGCACCGAGCCGTCGCTGGCCGGTGATACCCGACCGGGCCATGCCGAAGCCGGTGCCTACCTGCTGGGGCTGTGGGGCCTGCCGATGCCGATCATCGAAGCGGTGGCATTCCACCTGCAGCCGCAGCGCGCCAACACCCGCAGCTTCTGGGTGACCGGTGCGGTGCACGTGGCCCTGGCGCTGGTCAACGGCGACCCGGTGGATGAGGACTATCTGCAGCGCGCGGGCGTGCTCAACAAACTGCCGCAGTGGCGCGAACATGCCAACAGCCTGATGGGGCTTACGCCGAGCGAAGCCTGAGTTCCACCGGCAATCCACACGATGAAGGCGCGTCCGCAGGGACGCGCCTTCGTTGCGTCAGGGCTGCGCGCAGTGGTCGTACACGCAGCGCTCGAACAGGAACTGGCAGTACGCCGCATCCTCACCGGCCTTGATGCAGTTGCTGCGCACCTCCGCGCAATAACGGCCATTGGCACACACCAGCGGACCGGCCGACACACTGCCGGCCAGGCTCAGGACGGCGAGAACTGCAGCAGCAAACATACGTGGCATCGCGTTGTTCATTTCGCGCTCTCCTTGGTCCGGAATGGACCTCTGCGAACCTACCAGCGGTCCAGTTGCGACAAGCGTGACCTTTGTCGCTGAACTGCCCGATTCAGAATTTCCCGACCCGGCTCTGCCAAACGCAAAGAGGGCGGGCCTTGCGGCCCGCCCTCCTCGTCTTGCCTTCAGGCTTCGATGGATCAGAAGCGCTGGTTGTACTGGATGAACAGGAAGCGGTCGTAATCCAGCATCGGGTCCAGCTGCACGGCACTGGCGTTGGTCACCGCGTAGGTGATCGGCGGGGTCTTGCCGAACACGTTGCGGGCACCGACGGTCACGCTGCCGTTCCACGGGGCCTGCCAGGTGGCCGAGATGTCGTGATAGACGATCGCGCCCTTCTTGTTGGCACCCAGGCCACCGCTCCAGCCACCGTTCTCGGTGTAGTAATCCGGCTGGTTGCACTCCAGGCCATTTTCCTGGTCGTAGCAGAAGTCGCGGAAGCCGCCGTAGTAACGCATGGTCCAGGTGGCCGACAGGTCGCCCTTGGTCCAGGTGCTGGCCAGGGTGCCGCGGACACGCGGGTAGTTCCAGTAGCCTGCGTAGTCATCCCATGCAGCACCCTTGGTGGCCTGCTGACGGAAGCTGGTCAGGTAGTTGGTGTCCAGGTTGAACGACAGGGTACCGAAGCTGTATTCCGGCATGCGGTAGCGGACGCCGAAGTTGTAGCCTTCGGTTTCCAGCGAGCCCAGGTTCGCGTTGCCGCGGCTCAGGCCGGTGACCTGCTGGCCGTTGGCGACGTCGCCACGGCTGTACTGGTCACAGAAGGCCTGCACACCGTTCTGGTAGCACTGGTTCAGCACGTAGTTCGCCGACAGCGCGGTGATCACGTTGTCGACAGTGATCTTGTACCAGTCCAGCGAGACGTTCAGGCCGCTGACGAAGCTCGGGCTCCAGACCAGGCCCGCGGTGCGGGTCTTGCTGGTTTCCGGCTGCAGCTTGTCGTTGCCCACACCCGAGTTGAACGGGTTGTTACCCTGGGTGTCACGGGCACTGATCGGACGACCGGCAGCGTCGGTCTGACGGAAGTCGGACGCCAGGCCTTCAGCACCGCAACGGGCTGCAACGGCCGGGTTGCTGCGCTGGCCGAACACGGCATCACACGGATCGGTGAACTTGTCGAAGGTCTGCGAACCACCACCGAACGTGTCGTCCAGGGTCGGGGCACGGAAGCCCTCGCCGTAGGTCGCACGCACCAGCAGGTCGTCGATCGGCTTCCAGGTCACGCTGAACTTGCTGTTGACCGTGTTGCCGAACTTGTCGTAGTCCGAGTAGCGGCTGGCGATATCCAGCGACAGCTCCTTGGCACCCGGCAGGTCACGCAGCAGCGGCACCATCAGTTCCAGGTAGAACTCGTTGGTCTTGTACTTGCCTTCGGTCGGCTGCGCGGCCAGCTCGGTGGTGTAACCCGAGGAGGACAGTGCGTCCGGGTGATCGTAGCCCGACACTTCGCGATGCTCGTAACCGGCAGCGAAGGCGAACTCGCCCGCATCGCCCGGCATGTCGAACAACGAACCGGTGATGTTGGCGAAGTACTGCTTGCTCTTGCTCTGGCCGGTCGAGTTCAGCAGGGTATTGATGTACTTCAGCGCATCCGGGGTCGCAGCGCTGGCGCCGCCCAGCAGGTCGAACGGGACGCAGCTGCCCGGGCTGGTGCCCAGCGCGATCGGGTTGGCAGCGGTGCCGCACTGGGCGACGCCGTTGGCGTTGATGAACGACGGGCCGAGGGCGTTCTTCAGGGCCAGCAGGTTGATGTTGCCCGAGCTGGTCTGGGTCACGTCGAACTGGTTGTAGTTGATGCCCACATCCCAGTCGAACGGACGGTTGTTGAAGTCGAAGTTGCCTTCCAGGGCCGCGTCGAAGTGCAGCGACTTGACGTTGTTCTGGGTGATGCGCGGCAGTTCGAAGATACGACGGCCCCAGCCACCGATGTCAACGCCGGCGCCCGGGTTGGCCCAGTTGCCCAGCGGGTTGTAGATGCTGTCCTTGCTGATCGCCACCGGGAACTGCGGCTGCGAGGTGCCGGTCAGCGGGTAGCCGGCGATCTGGCGCTTGGAATCGCGCTCGGAGTACATCGCCGTCGACTTCAGACGCAGGTTGTCGTTGATGTCGTAGCTGGCCGAGGTGAACATGGTCTTCGACTCAGCGCCCTGGTTCAGCATCATCTGCTGCGAGGCGTTGTAGTAGTCGTCCAGACCAATCAGGTGGTAGTTGTTGAAGTTGTTCGACGGCTGGCCAACGCCGACCGGGGTGTCCCAGGAACCGGTGTGGTTGACCACCCAGGTGTTCGGGACCCACTTGCCAGCCTTGTTGTATTCGCCAGCACCGGCGGTGCCTTCGGCACGCGGATCGGTGAAACGACCCCACGGGCCGGCCGGGCTCAGACCGTCTTCCTTGTGGCCCTGGCCATAGGAGTACTTGGTCAGGCCACGATCCTTGGCCCACACCGGATCTTCCTTGATGTAGTTCGCGCCGAACACGATCGAGGAGCGCTCGCCGCTGGCACCCAGGGTCAGGCTGTACTGGGTCTTGGAACCGTCGCCGTGGCTGTTCTGGCCATAGTAGGCACTGGCCTCGGCGCCGTCGAAGTTCTTGCGCAGGATGATGTTGACCACGCCGGAGATGGCGTCGGAACCGTAGATCGCCGAGGCGCCGTCCTTCAGGACTTCAATGCGCTCGATCAGCGAGGTCGGGATGGTCGACATGTCGGTGAAGCCGGCCAGGCTGGTGCTCCAGCGCTTGCCGTTGACCAGCACCAGCGTGCGCTGCTCACCCAGGTTGTACAGGCTGACGTACTGGCCGCCCTGTTCCGGGTTGGACGCCAGCACGGCCGCCTTGCTGAAGGTCTGGGTGCCTGCCACGGACAGGTTCTGCAGCAGGTCGCCGACGCTGACCAGGCCCGAACGCTGGATGTCCTCATGGCTTACGGTGAGGACCGGCTGGGAGGTTTCCACATCCACCGAGCGGATGCGGGAGCCGGTGACTTCCAGGCGATCAAGGGTGGTCGGGGCACTGGCTTCCTGTGCGGAAGCAAATGCCGGTGCCAGCGCCAGCGCGATGCCGGCGGGCAGCAGGCCCAGCCGCACGGCAGGGGTGCGAACGTTCATCAATCTCTCCAAGGTACGTGTTAGTAGCGTGTTAAAACGCTCCAGCACGTTACGATTGCGTTGCGATGCTGTATTTGCGCGACCCAACCGTAGACTTTGCAGAGTGTGGCGGGAGCAAGCCGCCGTTTTCCCTGAACCGGGAAGCAGACTGCCCGTAACGGGCGCGGAAGGCCCGCGCGAAGCTGCAGCAGTTGTCGAATCCGCTGGCCGCGGCGACCTCGCCCACCATCATGTCGGTGTCGCGCAGCAGATCGGCGGCCCGCTCCAGGCGCAACCGTGCCGAAAGCGACTGGGGGCTCTCTTCATACAGGCTCTGGAAGGTCTTGGAGAGGTACCAGCTGGAGAAGTTGGTCAGCTCGGCCAGTTCGCCGATCCGCACCACGCGGTGGCTGTTGCCCTCCAGATAGAGACGGGCGCGCTGCATGCGGCCGAACACCTGGCGCTTGCGGCTGCGTGAGCGACCGGGGCAGCGCTGTACGTTGTCGGCCAGGTCACGCTGCAGGCCGGCCAGATGCAACAACAGCGGGCGCAGCGCCTGCGCTGGCAGGCCGCTGTCGAGCGCATCGCGCCACAGGCGCAGGGCAACGCGGGCGTCACCGCGGCTCATGCGACCACGACCGGCATACAGGCCGCAGTCGGCCATCTCGGACAGCACCCGCATCGCCTCCGCAGTCAGGCTGAGGCCCACGCACAGTCCGTTACGGCCGGCCTGCACCAACGGGCGCGACTCCTTCTCGAAGGCAATCCACTCGCCATGGCGCAGGCGGAAACGCCCTTCCTTGGCTTCCACCCAGGAACTGCCCCGCACCTGCAGCCAGACAGTGAAGCTTGACCCTGCGGTCTGCAGGCTGCCGAGCCGGGCCACGCCCATGCAGGTCGGCGCGAGATCGTCCAGCGCCTTGTCGAGGGAGACGGTTTGGCCACGATCGGCCAGCGAGAGTTGACGCATGGGGCACCACGGGTTTGCCTGATACAGGCTTCCGTTTTGCCTAATCAGGCGTCAGCCCGTCAGGAAAATCCGCCGAGATCGCCACGAATTCGCGGCGAGAACTCCACGAAAAAATCACGAAGAGATATTTTTCTTCAGGATCAATGACTTGAGAAAGGCTGGGAACAGTGCCGGCGTCGACCGGGGCAGCTGCATGACGCCGATGTCGGCACCATCGCTGACCGCCAGGGCGACGTACAGATCCCGGCCATCGGCGCTGGCACTGATGCCGTTGCCCGCACTGAGCCGCTGCCGGTCCAGGCAGCGCTCGGGGGCTTCGGTGCCGGCCTGGATATGGATCAAGGTCGTACCGCATTCGGTCGAGTTGCCGAGATACCCGATGCCACCGGTGCCCGCCACCGTCCAGGTGCGATAGCGCCATCGGCTGGGCCGGTCTTCACTGACCTGCTGCACGCTGGCCGGGGACAGTGCCGCATCCACCGACCACAAGCCGCCGGACGCCAGGCGTGTGAACAGCACGCGGCCCTCGCCCCGATCGAAACGCGCCTGGGAGACGCCGTCGATACTGGCCAGGCGGCGCCAGGGGGTCACGCTGCGATCGAACAGGCTCAACCGGGTGCGTTGCTCTGCATCGCGCTCGACTACCAGCAGCTGCTCCGGGGTTGCCCCGTACAGGGCCTGCAGCGGCTGATCCACCGGAACCGGCAGCGGTTGCAGGTGCTCGTCGCGCGGGGCGATCTCGTAGACAACGGTACGCCCATGCTCGTCACGCCCGACCACCAGCAGCTGGCGGCTGTCGGCCGACCAGTCCGGCGCCTGCCGCCCCTCCGGACGCAGGCCCTCGATCGGCCGCAGTGAGTCAGGCCGCTGCATGTCCGCCCACCACAGCGCGAAACTGCCGGAACGATCGGAGGTGAAGACCAGCTGGCGACCGTCGGGCGCCGCCATCGGCTGCCCGTCGCGCCCGCTGGACGCGAACAGCCGCTCGGCGCTGCCGCCGGCCATCGGCACCTTGAACACGCCGAACTGGGCACGGCGGTGAACGAAGGCCAGCACGTCGCCGTGGCGCGACACCGCAGGCCACTGTGCGTCGTCGAGGCCGGCATCACGCAAGGTGCGGCGCTCCACGTCCAGGTAGTACAACCGCACCTCGCTGTCCACGCGCCGGCCGAACACGATGCTGCGCCCATCGCCCAGCCAGGCCCAGCCACGCTGTTCGGCGGATTCGTTGGTCAACTGCTCCAGCTCACCGCCTGCGGCCGGCATCCGCCACAGGTCGCCCATCTGTGGATTGCGCACGAACACCAGCCACTTGCCGTCGGGCGAGTAGCGTGGCGCGTAGTCAAAATCATCCTGATCGACCGCGTAGTCCAACGCCCGCCACTGGCCGCTGGCCAGGTCGAGCACACGGATGCCGCGATGGGCATAGCGGCCCACCATGCTGCCAAAGACCAGGCCGCGGCCATCCGGTGTCCAGTCGAAGCTGAGCAGCTCGGTTCCATCGCAACGGGTCGCCTGGCGCACGCCGCCGCCAGTGGCGCTGGCGATCAGCACCTGGCAACCGCCGTCGGCCCCAAAGCGGGCAAAAGCGATCTCGCGCCCGTCCGGTGACCAGCTCGGGAAACGGTCACTGGCCCCCTTCGGCGGCAGCGCCAGCTGCCGGGCCGGCGCATTGCCCGAGGTCTGCACCTTGATCACACCACCTCCGGCGCCATCCTCGCTGGCGCCTTCGTAGGCAACCTGGGAGCCGTCCGGCGAAAGTGTGGGATAGGTTTCAAAACCACTGGTAGCGGTGATCAGGCGATAGGGACGCTGCGGGCTGCCGATCACCCGCACGCCGTTCTCGACCGCTGCATCCACCGGTGAACTCGGCTCCGGCCCGCGCCGCAGCAACAATGTGGCCATGACCAGCAGCGCGGCCAGCATCATCACGCCCAGCACCCACAACAGCTGGCGGCGCAGCTGGCGCCAGCCACGCCGGCGTGAAGGCGCTGCCGGCACGGCCAGCGCCGGAATCGTGCCGGCACCGCCCGGCGACGGCATCACATCCGCAACGGCCACCGCATCCACTTCCGCCACCGGCTCGAAGTCGTCCAGCGCCTGCACCGGTACCAGCAGCCGATAACCACTCTTGGCGATGGTCTCGATGTAGGCCTGGCCATTGTCGTCGTCGTTGGCGAACGCCTTGCGCAGCTGGGTGACGGCCTGGGTCAGCACGTCATTGGTCGGCAACGTATCGGGCCAGACCTCGGCAAACAGCTCTTCACGGGTGACCACGCGCCCAGGCTGCCGCATCAACACGCGAAGTACGCCCAGCGCTTTCGGCGTCAGCCGCCGCGGACGGCGCGCGCCTTCAACCTCGACCTCACGCGAGGACAAGGTGATGACACAGTCGCCGACCTGCACGCGGTCGGCGTCAATGGGCGTGAGTTCGCTGCTGTTCATTTTCCGCTATACAGTAGGGACGGGACCTGGGCAGGGCTCACCAGCAATACCGTCCCCACCGTCCCTGGACAGGGCCATCGAAAAGCCAGATTCCGCACAAAGCATCGGCGCATACCGCAAAAACAATAACGCCCCCGGATATTAGCCTAAGCCGGTTACCCCGCCTATGACGGGGTCGACACTCAGGCTCTCTCTCGCCGACGCATTCACATAATCTGCATCACCATTCGCGCCCTTTTGGGCGCGAAATTTTTATCTGGCGTTCATTTTCACATGCGCCGAAGCATGGTCAATCCGACCAGACGCGACACCACAAGGCCGATATACATGACGCCTGCGAACTGTTCGAGCATCACCAGGGCCCGTGCCTGCGGGTGCAACGGCACGACGTCACTCAATCCAACTCCGGACAACAAGCTGAAGCTCAGATAAAGCAGCTCCATCCAACTGCGCTCGGGGCCAGCCGTCGCACCCTGGAAACTGCCTGGATACCACTGTTGGCACACCGCGAATGCAAAGGCGAACCCCCAGGCCAGCAGGGTGAAGGTTGCCCCGGCCGCGAACAGTTCGTCGCGTGTTACTCGATGGTCCTGCAGCATGTAGGCGATCAATGCCCCGGCCGTATAGAAGTACAGCAGGCTTTCCAGCAGCTGCGCGGTGGTCAGCAGCGCGCTGCGGTCCAGCAGGGCGCCAGCCAGCGAGAACACCACCGATGGAATGGCCAGCAGCAATGCCAGCCAGGTTCCCAGCGGACTGCGCTGGACCACCCACAGCGCCAGGCCGAGTACCGCCATGCCGACCATGCCCAGCGCCGCCCGGCCAGCGGCGGTGTCATCGAGGGCGGGATACAGCAGCACCGCGATCAACTGGGCGGCCAGGAGCCAGGCCGAAGGATGGCGGCGGGCGATGGCCAGCCAGCGGGTGGTCGTGGCAACGGGCATGGCGTCCTTTCCCATGGGCGATGCGCGGAGGATAGCCGGGCGCGGCGTGATGAACGGTAGTGCCGGCCATTGGCCAGCACTCTCCCCGGTCCCGTGCACGACGGAATGCCGGCCAGCGGCCGGCACTACCCGTTACCCCGTCACCCCTGGCGGTAGACCTCGGCCCCGCCAGCACGGAACTCCTGCGACTTCTCCTTCATGCCGGCCTCGGCGTAATCGCGCACGTCCTGGGTGATCTTCATCGAACAGAAGTGCGGTCCGCACATCGAGCAGAAGTGGGCCAGCTTGTGCGCGTCCTTCGGCAGCGTCTCGTCGTGGAATTCCTTGGCCTTTTCCGGATCCAGGCCCAGGTGGAACTGGTCCTCCCAGCGGAACTCGAAGCGCGCCTTGCTCAGCGCGTTGTCGCGTACCTGCGCGCCCGGATGCCCCTTGGCCAGGTCGGCCGCGTGCGCGGCAATGCGGTAAGCCATGATGCCGTCGCGCACGTCCTGGCGGTTGGGCAGGCCCAGGTGCTCCTTCGGCGTCACGTAGCAGAGCATGGCCGTGCCAAACCAGCCGATCATCGCCGCACCGATCGCACTGGTGATGTGGTCGTAGCCCGGCGCGATGTCGGTCGTCAGCGGCCCCAGCGTGTAGAACGGCGCTTCGCCGCATTCGCGCAGCTGCTTGTCCATGTTTTCCTTGATCAGCTGCATCGGCACGTGGCCGGGGCCTTCGATCATGGTCTGCACATCGTGTTTCCAGGCGATCTTCGTCAGTTCACCCAGCGTTTCCAGTTCGCCGAACTGCGCCGCGTCGTTGGCATCAGCGATGCAACCCGGGCGCAGGCCGTCGCCCAGCGAGAAGGTCACGTCGTAGGCCTTCATGATTTCGCAGATGTCTTCGAAATGCGTGTAGAGGAAGTTCTCCTTGTGGTGCGCCAGGCACCACTTGGCCATGATCGAGCCGCCGCGGCTGACGATGCCGGTAACACGCTTGGCGGTAAGCGGCACGTAGCGCAGCAGCACGCCGGCGTGGATGGTGAAGTAGTCCACGCCCTGCTCGGCCTGCTCGATCAGGGTGTCGCGGAAGATCTCCCAGGTCAGTGCCTCGGCGCGGCCGTCAACCTTCTCCAGGGCCTGGTAGATCGGCACGGTACCGATCGCCACCGGCGAGTTGCGGATGATCCATTCGCGCGTCTCGTGGATGTGCTTGCCGGTGGACAGGTCCATCACCGTGTCACCGCCCCAGCGGATCGCCCACACCAGCTTCTCCACTTCCTCGGCGATGCCGGAAGACACCGCGCTGTTGCCGATGTTGGCGTTGATCTTGGTCAGGAAATTGCGGCCGATGATCATCGGCTCGCTTTCCGGGTGGTTGATGTTGTTGGGCAGCACCGCACGGCCACGGGCGATTTCGTCGCGCACGAACTCCGGGGTGATGACTCTCTGGATCGACGCACCGAAGGCCTCGCCCGGGTGCTGCTGCAGCAGGCCGGCATCGCGGATCGCGTCCAGGCGCTGGTTCTCGCGGATGGCGACGAATTCCATTTCCGGCGTGATGATGCCGCGGCGCGCGTAATGCATCTGGGTGACGTTGGCACCGGCACGTGCGCGGCGTGGCAGGCTGCGCGCGGGGAAACGCACCGCGTCGAGCTTCGGGTCATGCTCGCGATCGCGGCCGAACGAAGAACTCAGTCCTTCGAGCTGCTCGGTATCACCGCGCTCTTCCACCCAGCCGCGACGCAGTGCCGGCAAACCGGCGGACAGATCGATGCGCACCTCCGGGTCGGTGTACGGGCCCGACGTGTCGTAAACGGTCACCGGCGCATTCTCTTCGCCGCCGAACAGCGTCGGCGTACGGGTCAGCGCGATCTCGCGCATCGGCACCTGCAGATCAGGGCGTGAACCGGGCACGTGGATCTTGCGCGAGCCGGGAATGGGCCGGGTCACGGATGCGGAGAGTTGCTGGGCCTGTTGCTGCAGGGCGGAGAGCTGTGCGTTCATCGGGCATCGTCCAGGAAGGTCAGGGACGAAGCGGCGGCGCACGGCACCCGCGCACGGACGGTCCTTGGGCGGAGTCCGGGCACGGCTGCATTGCAAAGCTTCCCTACGCCGGTATGAGCCGGATCAGGTTCCAAGGGACTGTCTCAACCGTGGCCACATGGCCCGGTACCCCCGCTTCTTGGTGCGCATTAGAGCATAGACCGCCCGCCTCCGGGACCAGATCCGCTTTCCTGCGGGAAGCGGATCTGGTCCGATCGCCATTCGTTAACGGAACCATGACGTCGTGTTCAGTAACGTGCACGCCATCGCGTTGCTGAGATCGATGCGTTCCCCGCCGCCTTCGCGGCCCCTGCCCGGTCCGTGCTGCATGCCGCCGGCCCTTCGCCGCAAGCTCTGCTCGCTCCCCTCAATCCCGCTTGATCGGAGAAGCTCCTTCATGGTGTTTCGCGTTTCCATCGCACTGGTTCTGCTGCTGGTGCTGCTCGCCGGTATCGCCCCCGGCCCCTTCAACACCGTGGTCCAGTCGATGCTGGCAGAAGTCATCCGCAGTGTCGGCTGGCTGTACCTGCTGGTGGTGTTCCTGGCGCTGGTGTTCCTGATGTACCTGGCGTTCGGCCGCTTCGGCAACCTGCGCATCGGCGGCGAGGACGCCGAACCCGAGTTCTCGCGTGCCAGCTGGATGTCGATGCTGTTCGCCGCCGGCATGGGCATCGGCCTGGTGTTCTGGGGTGCGGCCGAGCCCATCTCGCATTTCAGCAAGCCGCCGGAAGGCCTGGCGCCGCAAAGCCTGGATGCGGCGCGCGCATCGATGCGCTATGCGTTCTTCCACTGGGGCCTGCACCCGTGGGCGATCTACGCACTGATCGGCCTGGCGATGGCCTGGTTCCAGTTCAACCGCAATGGACGCGGCCTGGTCAGCGACATGCTGCAGCCGATCATCGGCCGCCACCATCGCGGCTGGATCGGTCGGGTGGTCAACATCGCCGCCGTAGTTGCCACCGCGATCGGTGTCGCCACCACGCTCGGCTTCGGCACCATCCAGATTGCTGCCGGTATCGAACGCGTCTTCAGCGTGCGGGCTACCGTCGCCGTGCAGATGACCATCATTGCCGTCGCCTTCGTGCTGTACATGGCCTCCACCGCCAGTGGCGTAGAGCGAGGTGTGAAGTGGCTGTCCAACTTCAACCTGGCGTTGGCTGCCCTGCTGGCAGCCATCCTGCTGGTGCTGGGGCCGACCGGCTTCATCTTCGATACGTTCACCACCACGCTGGGCTCCTACCTCAACCAGCTGGTGACGATGAGCCTGCGCATGTCACCGTTCTCCGGCAGCACCTGGGTGGCGGACTGGACGATCTTCTACTGGGCCTGGTGGATCTCGTGGGCACCGTTCGTGGGATCGTTCATCGCGCGCATCTCGCGCGGCCGCAGCGTGCGCGAGTTCGTGATCGGCGTCGTGCTCGCACCGACGCTGCTGGGCTTCTTCTGGTTCGCGGTGTTCGGCGGCACTGCGTTGTGGGCACAGATCTTCGGCCACGCCGATCTGGTGCAGGCGCTTGGCAATGGCTACGAGACGGTGTTGTTCACACTGTTCGACAGCATGCCGCTACCGCTGTTGCTGTCGTGCATCGCGCTGGTGCTGCTGATGATCTTCTTCGTGACCTCGGCCGATTCGGCGGTCCTGGTGCTGGCCAGCATGTCCACCGACGAGGCTGGCGACCCACCGTTGAAGCGCAAGCTGGCCTGGGGCATTGCGGTGGCACTGATCGCAGCGGCGTTGCTGCTGGCCGGAGGCCTGGACGCGCTGCAGGGCATGATCACGATCGCGGCATTGCCATTCGCGCTGCTGATGGTGCTGGTGATGGTGTCGCTGTACCGGGTGCTGGACCAGGAGTACACGCGGGAGCGGCGGCAGGCGCAGCGCCAGCGGCACATGATCGATGCGTGGATCGCACGCGAGATGGCGGCGCAGGAGGAGACCCAGGCGGAGGCAGCGCGCGCGCACGATCAGGATTGAGGGTTGTTTTGCAGCCTGCGGCTGCACCGCTTTTTTCAAGCAAGTGCAAGTGCAAGTGCAGAAGCCAAAGCGGCTCTGGGTTACTGCTGGCTGGGCGAGGCGGTGTGGGTGGGCAGGACACGCCGTGAACCCATCCCTGGGGGCTCGATGGCGCCATCCATGGCGCCAACGGTCCTGCCCACCCACACCGCCCCACCCCCGACAGATTTCCGGTGACGGTTGGTTCTTCACGCCATGCGTGGATGAGGTGTATCGGAAAACAAGAAGGGGTCGGATCCGTTTTCCTGCGGAAAAACGGATCCGACCCCAATACACAGCGCGCGGCTGTTGCCGTTGCCTTTGCTCTTGCTCTTCTTTTTTTCTTTTCCTGCGGTGACGGCCACGGAAACTGTCCGTGGCCGGGCGGGTGGGTTGGCTGGGGGCGTGTGATCTGGCCCCCTGAAAACGGACGCCATGAAGCCGTTTCAGGCGGCAGCCCGGAGCTGCCGGGCGTAGTTGTTAGGCGAGTGGTAGCCCAGCGCCGAGTGTAGCCGGGCTGGATTGTAGAAGCCGTGGATGTAAGCAGCGATGGACTGGCTGGCTTGTTCCCTACTGGCGTAAGGCTCGGCAGCCTCTTCTGTCTTGAGCGTCGCAAAGAAGCTCTCGGCCACCGCGTTGTCCCAGCAATTGCCAGGCCGGCTCATGCTTTGGACCACGTCATGGGACTGCAGCAGCTGGCGAAA
>NZ_JAAOKO010000007.1:0-213917 GCF_018320795.1 Stenotrophomonas sp. PE591 | reverse complement strand
GCAGCACTCACCGCGCCGTTCAGCGCATCCGCACCACCCAATGCGGCCATCGCTGCACCGGCCATGCCGTGCAGCAGCGCGCGGCCATTGCCGCCGTCGGCCCAGAACGCCTTGCCTTCTTCGGTCTCCGCCTTCTGGCTCAGGTAGCCGCCCAGGTCGCCGACACCCTTGAACAGCAGCTGCCCACCCAGCTGCATCACCTCGGCGCGCTCCTGCATCTTGCGCAGGTCAACGGCCGACAGTGCGCTGTCGGTATCAAAGCCGGTGGCCGTGCGATCAAGACCGGCCAAAGCGCTCTCATTGCCATCGCGCACCACCACGGTGCCGGCGGCGATGTCCGAGCGCGTGGTGCTGCTGTCGTTCTTCTTGGTGCCGCCCAGCAGGCTCAGCCCCGCGCCGGCCGCGCTCCCCAGCGGGTTGCTGATGCCACCACCGCTGCTCATCCCGGTGCCGATGCCACCGCCACTGGTCTTGGCGCGGGATTCGTTCTCGATGTCGACAACGGTCAGGCTGCCGGTATCCAGGCGGTTCTTCGACGCATCGGCAGTACTGCCGATCACGCCGCCTTCCAGGTGCGTGTTGCCACCCACGGTGATGTCGAAGCCACCGTTGCCGGCAACGATGCCACTCTGTTCCTGCACGCTGCGCAGGTGGCTCTCGACCTTCTGCTGGCCGATGTTGACGGTGCCGCCGCTGCCATACACGAAGGTGCCGCCAGCCTGGGTCTGCTTGCTGGCGTAGTCGTCGGTGTCCTGCTCGCTGATGATGGACAGGTTGCCGCCGATGCTGGCCACCACCTTGTCGCCACTCAGCTGGGCACCCTGCAGCGTGGTGTCCTTGCCACTGATCACGGTCAGGTTGCGGTCGGCGTCCACCACGGTTTCGACGTGCGTGGTGCCGTTGCCGCTGCCCTTGCCCTTGGCGGTGCTGGCCGATACGTACCAGCCGGTCTGCGCACCGATGCTGAAGCCGATCTCACCGCTGCCGCTCTTGTTCTTCGACGACTGCGTGTGGTCTTCCGCTTCGCTGCGCAGGGTGATGTTGTCCCGCGCGGCCAGCGCCACGTTGTCACCCTTCACCTGGCTGCCGATGATGCTCAGGTCACCGGCGGTGGCCACGATGCTGACGTCGCCCTGGCTGCGGATGGTACTGCCCACCGCCGACTGGTCGTGGCTGGTCTGGCTGGCACTGGAACTGGAGGCGCCAATGCCGATGCCCTTGGCGGTGCTGGCCGATACGTACCAGCCGGTCTGCGCACCGATGCTGAAGCCGATCTCACCGCTGCCGCTCTTGTTCTTCGACGACTGCGTGTGGTCTTCCGCTTCGCTGCGCAGGGTGATGTTGTCCCGCGCGGCCAGCGCCACGTTGTCACCCTTCACCTGGCTGCCGATGATGCTCAGGTCACCGGCGGTGGCCACGATGCTGACGTCGCCCTGGCTGCGGATGGTACTGCCCACCGCCGACTGGTCGTGGCTGGTCTGGCTGGCACTGGAACTGGAGGCGCCAATGCCGATGCGCAGGCTCACGCCGTCAGTAGCGCCGGAAGCGCCTTGCTGCATGGCGCCGCCGACGCCAGCGGCGGCATTGGCCGCCTGCACCGCGTACAGCGCCTTCAGGCGGTCATCCTGCGCATTGCCGGCCGCCTTGGCCGCACCGTAGGCGGCCAGGGCGGCATCCACCACACCGCCGGTCAGGCCGACGTTGATACCGGCACTCTTCTGCTTGGTGCTCTGGTGTACGTCAGTGGTGCCCTGTGCCGCGTCGATCACCACCTGCCCGCCCACCAGCTGCGTACCTGTCTTCGACAGCACGTCCGAACCGGTGATGTGCAGCGTGTTGCCTGCGCTCAGGTTGACCCGGCCATCGGTTGAGCCGATCAGGCTGCCCTGTGGCGCGCTCTGCTCGATCTCCAGGCCCTTTTCCAGCTTGCTCTGGCCGATGGTCAGGTTGAAGCCACCACCGCCGAACACGCCCGAGCGCTTGACGGTCTTGTCATGCTCTTCGCTGTGCGTGGAGGTGGCCGTGCCGATGGTGAGGTCGCGGGTGGCGGCCACCACCACATCACCGGTGGCAGCCACCTGCGCCGCCTGCGCGACGACGTCACGTCCGGCGCCGATGGTCACCGTCTCGCCGCTGAGCGTGGTGCCCACCACCAGGCTGTCCCGGGTCGCGTCGTAAGTGGTGGTGGTCTTGCTCGACAGCAGGCCCTTCTTCCTGCGCGTGGTTTCCTGCTCCCAGCTGTGGTCCTCCTGTGCCGCCAGCAGGTTCACGTCGCGCGTAGCGGCAATGCTGATGCCGCCGTCGGTGCTGCCGACCTGCGTGGCAGTGAGGTTGGCATCGCGCCCGGCCACCAGCGCAATGTCACCGCCGGCCTGCAGCGAAGTGCCGTGCACGGTCTCGTCCATGCTCTGCGTGGTCTGCGAGAAACGCTTGCCACGGCTCTGCTGCTGGCTGGTGTTGGTGGTGGTTTCGGCCTGCAGGTTGAGATCACGCCCGGCCACCACGGCCAGGCCGTCGCCGGCCTTCAGCTGCGCGGCCTGCAGGTTCACGTCCTGCCCGGCCTGCATGCCCAGCGAGCCACCGGCCTCGATGCCGCTGGCGTTGAGGGTTTCGCGCGTGTAGCGGTTGCTGCCCCAGCCGCCCTGTTCGGTGGTGGTCAGTGCGTTGAGGTTGATGTCGTTGCCGGCCGTGGCATGGACGCTGCCGCCGGCTTTGGCGGTCACCGCCGTCAGGTTCAGATCGTGGCCGGCGTCCAGCGACAGGCTGCCGCCCACGTCCAGCGTGGTGCGACGCAGGCTGCCATCACCCTGCATCTGCGTGGTGAGATTGAGGTCGCGGCCGGCCTCCAGCGCCGCGTTGCCGCGGGCACGGGTCTGCGAACCGACCAGTGCCAGGTCACGTCCGGCTTCCAGCGCCAGGCTGCCGCCGCTGCGGATGCTGGCCACGTCGATGCCGCTGACACTCTTCAGGTCGCGGCCGGCCACCAGGGCCACGTTGCCACCCTGGATCAGGCCGCTGTTGTTGAGGATGTCCTCCACGGCGGTGATGCGGGCATTGCCGCCCGCGGAAATGCCACCGCGATCGTTGAGCAGGCTGCCGGTATCGATGGTCAATCGATCATCGGCGCGGATCATGCCCTGGTTGGACACATTGCCGGCGCGGATCTCCACCGACTCGCCAGCGATGGCGGCGCCCCCCAGCTGCAGGCGGTTGGCGGTGGCCTGGGACAGGTACACCACCGGCACCAGCACCTTCTGGCCGTCCACTTCCTGGGCGACCATCCACACGATGTCTTCGTTGAGCGCGGCCACCTGTTCGGCCGACAGCGCCACGCCCACGCTCAGCTGCTGGCGCGCGGCTTCGGTCACGCCGGCATCCATCATGGCGCGGTACTGGCCCATGCCATCGCCCTGGTCGGCATCCAGGTAGCGACGCCCGGTCAGGCCGGTGATCTGTTCCATCACCAGGCGCTGCTCGTAGAAGTCGTCACCCATCCGACGCAGCTGCTTGTCGGGGTCCAGGTTCAGGCGCTGGAACATGTAGTCCGAGCCGATCCACTGCCCGAAGTTGGCGAAGCGCGGATCGGTTTCCACCAGCCAGCGCTGGTTGCCCGGATTGACCGTGTACAGGCCGCCACTGGGCAGCGACAGGCCCGGCAGCGGATTCTGCGGGCTGCCCACCACCTGCGGCGGCGGCACCGTGGTGACACGGCCAGGGCCCGGGGAGCCGGTATCACCGGCCGTGCCCGCACCCTGCGCCTGCGCGCTGGCAGGCCCGGTGGCCACGCCCTGCTGTGCACCCGGTGCGCCAGCATTGCCGCCGACCGCGCCGGCGCCCTGCTGCTGGCCCAGTTCGGGTGCGTAGGCGTTGTTGCCCTGCCAACCGGCAACGTCCAGCGGTGTGCCACCGCTGTGCGCGGTGACCACGGCGTTGTTGACCTCGCGCGCTTCGATCTGCACCTTGCGGCCGGCGGTGATGCTGGCATTGCCGCCGGCCAGCGTGACCTGCTTGGTGACCGTGCTGGTGCCCAGCGCGCGGCTGCCGCCATAGATCTCGAAGTCGCAGCGGCTGGGGCAAGGGCGGTAGGTGTAGTCGATCGTCGACGTGCGCTGGACCACCTTGTAGCCGGCCAGCGCCTCGTTGTTGACCACGCCGGCCCAGTCGTTGGGGTCTTCGCTGTTGGATGAGCCGCGGCCGTTGATCGAGAGGTTGCGACCGGCGGCGATGGCCGAGCTCCGGTTGTCGACCGAGCCGCCGGACATCTGCATGTCGCGACCGGAAATCAGCTGCGATGCCGCGCTGGCGGCGATGACGGTGGTGCCTTCCAGCACCAGGTCCTTGTGCTCGGTCCAGACTTCCAGCACGGCACAGTCGCCCGGGCACAGCTTGCCCGGCGGCACCGGGCCGTCGATGCCGTCGACCCTGAACGTCCCGCTGTCCGGGTCGGCAGCGCCTTCGTTGCCGCTGTAGACCTTGTGCTGGGTGACCAGCACACGACGCTCGTTGGCCACGCCCAGTGCAGCCAGGATCAGATCGTTCTCGGCCTGGATGCGCCCGGAACGGTTGCGGATCTGCTGGGCGTTGCCGCCGTTCCAGCCCTGCAGGCGGATGTCGCCCAGGCTGAAGAGCTCGCCGTCGAGGTTGTCGATGTAGTTGGCATACAGGTTGATGCGGCCGGTGGCCGCCATCAGCCCTTCGTTGTAATCGCGTGCGACCAGCGTGTTGCCCAGGTCGCGGCCGTTGGTGATGCGCGAGGCGCGCAGTTCCAGCGCGTTGCCCATCACGGTGCCGGTGTTGGTGATGTTGGCAGCCGACACCTCCACCGTATCGCCGTCCACGCGACCGGCATTGCTGAAATCGCCGGCCGTACTCAGCGCGACGCGACCACTGCCATTGCCTGCCGTGGCGTTGAACTGCCCGCCAGCGGTGTTCTCGATCCGCGCCGCCGAGACTTCAAGCGTGCCCTTGCTCTCCAGGCGCCCCTGGTTGACCAGTGCGCCGGCCACGTCCAGCTTCAGCAGCCCGTTGCTCTCCAGGCGCTGGCCATTGCCATGCACGTAATCGCCCGCCAGCGTCAGGCGCAGCTCGCTGCCGCCGAACAGGCGGCCGATGCCGCTGAAGGCCTGCAGGCGTGCGCCGAGTGCTTCATAGGCGCTGATTTCGCCGCCACCATTGGCCAGGCTGCCCAGCGTCAGCTGGCTCTGGCGACTGAGCAGCCGGCCGTTGCTGTTGTCCAGCGCGGCAAGATCCAGGCGCAGCAGGTTGCCTGCGCTGAGCTGGCCACCAACGTTGAATACCTGTGCGCCGGCGCGCTCCAGGTACAGGGTATTGGCGGCGTGGACCATGCTGCCTGCGTTGTCCAGCGATGCGGTCTGCAGGCGCAGGTCGGTTCCGGCCACCAGCTTGGCCTGGCCGCCTTCGGCGCGGTTGTCCACGCTGCCTGCGGTCAGCGTCAGCGCACCACCGGTGCTGCCCAGGGTGCCGCCACGGTTGTCCAGCGCAGCGGCCGATTCCAGCGACAGCTGCCCGGTGCCGTTGGCCACGATGCGGCCGCCACGATTGCCCACTGAGGCAGCGCGGATGTTCGCAGCGCCCTGTGCTTCGATGTTGCCCTGGCTGTTGTCCAGTGCCTGGCGGATCTGCAGATCCAGCGAGGTGCCGCCGTGGACCAGGCCACGCTGGTTGGCCAGCGCACCGGCCACGTCGAGCGCGAGTTGCTGGCGGGCGTACAGGTTGCCATCCACGTTGCGCAGGTCGCCCGTGCGGCTGGTCACGCGCGCATTGCCCTCGGCCCCCAGCAGGCCATTGCTGTTGTCCAGCTGGGAGGCCAGCACCTGCAGCTGGCCGGAGCCGCGCTGCACGATGGTGCCAGTGCGGTTGTCCAACGCCCCGGCAGCGTCCACGGTAAGGTTGCCGCCAGCATCGAGCCTGCCACCGGTGTTGACGATCTCCGTGCCGGTTACGCGTGCCCCGCTGCCTGCGGTGAGCGTACCGCCGCTGTTGTCGAGGCGCCCGGCAACGGCCACGTCCGCCTCGCCGTTGCCGACGATCAGGCCGGCATTGCTGTTGTCCAGTGTGCCGGTCTCGATCTTCAGCACACCCGTGCCCGCATGCTCGATGCGGCCACCCTGGTTCAGCAGCTGCGCAGCCTTCAGGTGGACACTGCCAGCATTGGCGGCGATGCGCCCGCCGGTGTTGCGCAGGGCACCTGTCAGGCCAAGTTCAAAGGGATCGGTGCCGGTCTGCAGCAGTTCGCCGGCGCTGTTGTCCAGCGCGGCCGCCAACAGGCCGATGCGCGTACCCTGCAGGCTGCCCGCATTGCGCAGCAGGTCGGTGGCACGCAGGTCGAGCAGACCGATGGCGGTCAGGCTGCCGCCGATATTGCGCCACTCACCGCTGCGCGCCTGCGCCAGCAGGGTGCCACCGGACCAGACCTGGCCACCCTCCAGCAGCAGGCTGTCGCCCAGCAGGTGAACCTGCTGGCCGGCGTTGATCTGGCCGGCGTTGCGCAGCTGCTGACGCGCATCAAGGGTGACGCTGCCGGTGCTGCCGACCTTGCCGTCGGCCAGCAGGCCCGCCACGATCACGCCGCTGTTGTCGATCTGCCCCGCCCGCAATTCGATGTCACCCGAGGCCAGCACGCGCCCGCGATTGCTGGCCTGGGCGGCCTGCAGCGTGACCGTGCGCGCCTGAACGTCGGCCGCAGTGCGCAGTGCCTGCGCAGCCTGCAGCGACAGCGCGCCGCTGGCGAACAACGCCGCCTGGTTGTCCAGGTCGCCATCGCTGCGCACCTGCAGATCAGCGGCGCTGTCGATCGTTCCCTTCAGCGTCACGCCGGCATCGGCGGACAGCACGACGCCCTGCTGCGCAAAGACCTTGCCCGACTGCTCCAGGCTGCCGCCCGCGTGCGCGGTCAGTGTGCCGGCAGCCAACGTGCGCCCGCCCAGCACCAGGGCCTGGTCACTGCTGAGCTGCACGTTGCCGCGCTCGCTGCCCAGTTCACCCTCGCTGCGCAGGGTCCGGCCCCGCACCTGCAACGTCTGGCCGGCCACCAGGCTGCCCTGGTTGTCCAGCGAATCGCGCACGGTGACATCGACATCGCCGGCGCCATAGAGGTCGCCACGGTTGTCGATCACATCGGCCTTGGCCGTCAGTGCTCCCTTGGCGAACACGTTGCCGGCGTTGTCCAGCGTCACCGCATCCAGCTGCAGCGACTGCGCACTGGACAGGTTGCCGCCGGCGCGGTTGTGCAGCGCGTCGGTACGCGCGTCAAGCGCGCCATCGCTGGCGATCACGCCGGCATTGTCCAATGTGGTGGTGCGCAGCTGTGAGCGGTCGCGACCGTAGATCACACCACTGTTGCTCAGCTCAGTGGCGCGCAGATCCATTGCCTGCTGGCCATGCAGGCGACCGTCGTTGATGACCTTCTGCACGTCCACGGCCACCACGCGTGCCAGCGCCGTGGCGGCCGCCTGCTGCCGCAGAACGCCGCCCTGCAGGGTCAGGGTGCCGCCGGCTTCAAGCCGGTTGCGGTTGTCGAGCGTGGCAACGGACAGGCGGGCATCGGCTGCGCTGCCGATGATGCCGGCGTTGTCCAGCACATCGGCGTCGACCTGCAGGCCCTTGCCCCCCTGGATGCTGCCGGTGGTGTCATTGTCGATGCGTGCGTTGGACTTCAATGCCAGCAGGTCCACCGCCTGCAGCGTGCCGCTGTTGCGCAGACGATCGACCGTCAGCGTGGCCTGGCGGGCCTCAAGGGTGCCTTGGTTGTCCACGCCGCCGGCAGACAGTTCCAGCGCCCGCTCGGAGAGGATGCGTCCGGCGTTGTCCAGCTGCTGGCGCGCCTGGACCTTCAGCAGCCCGCCCGCAGACAGCTCGGCACCCTTCAGCTGGGTGATGCGGTCGGCCGCTGCACGCAGGTTGGCACCGGCACCGATGATGCCCTCGTTGTCGATGCTGGCCGCATCGAGTTCGACGTCGGCGTCGCTGTACAGCTGGCCGGCGTTGTGCAGCTGCGCGGCCTGCATCCGTACGCCCTGGTTGCCCAGCAGCAGGCCGGCGTTGTCCACCTGGCGGGCCTGCACGTCCAGCACCTGTGCGCCCAGGCGCGCGCCCTTGTCCTGCGCCAGCGTGTCGGCGCGCACGGCAAGCCCGGCACCTGCGGTCACCTGTGCACGGTTCTGCACCTGCGCGGCAGCCAGCGCGATGCTGCCCGCGCTCTTCACCGTGTCAGCCAGGGTCAGCGTGCCACCGGCGTCCAGCTGCATCTGTGCGGCCTGCGCGCTGCCGGCCAGGTCCAGATTCTGGTTGGCGCGTACGGCCAACGCAGCGCCCGCCGACGTCGAACCGGCAAGCGACGCCTGCCGGGCACGGATCTGAAGATCTCCCTGCGCGTACTGGGTGCCGTCGGCCTTCAGGTCACCGTCGGTTTCGATCTGCAGGCGGCCTGCGGCCGCCGTGCGTCCGCTCAGGCGGACATCGCCGGCCTGGGTCAGGATGAAGTCGCCTGCGTCGGCCACCATCTGGCCCGTGCTGCGCACGCCCACGCCGGCCTCGGTACCGACCAACCGGATCTTGCCTGCATACATGCCCCCGAGGGCGGCAACATCCAGGCCGAACTGCGGGCGTTCGCCTTCTCCGGTGATCGCCTGCGTCGCCAGGGTCTGGGCATCGATCTGGTTGGCGCCGGTGACCACGTTCACCTGGCGCGCCCAAAGGCCCGCGTTGAGCTGCACCGCGCGGGCCAGCAGGTCGACGCCTTCCAGGTTGCCGGCATCCAGGCCGTTGCCTTCCAGGCGGATCGTTCCGCGCGACACCCGGAACGCAGACAGGCTGCCATCGTTGCCGAACACCGGGGTGCCGGTGGTCAGCGTGCCACGGGTGGTATTGATGAAGCCGCAGCCATCGCAGGTGATGCCATTGGGGTTGGCGACGATCACCGCCGCCGAGCGCCCCGCCACCTCGATGTGGCCCTGCAGGCGCGATGCATTGGTGGATGTCACCTCATTGAGGATCAATCGTGCCGACTGGCCCGGCTGCAGGTTGCCGTTGCCCTGGATGTAGCCACCCAGTTGGGTCTGCACGGTGCTCGCGCTGTTGTTGAGGATCTGCCCCTCGCGCCCGACGTTGTAGTCCTGGAAGCGGTTGTGCGATACGCCGCCCGCGTTGGGCCGGTTGATCTGGATGACCGGCACGCCGTTCGCCGCCTGGTCGGCCCGCGCCTGCTCGCCGGCCTGTACCTGCACCTGGGCAAACGAGCTGCCCGGGGCCAGGAACGCCAATGCCAGGGTGGCGCTCGCCATCGCGGTGCGCAGGCGCGTGGCCCAACCGGCGCCCGAAGCGGACAGGGACAGACTGCGGAATACGTTCTTCATGCCAGGTGCTTCCATCAACCCAGGGGGGAACTGCACACACAACAACCCGATCACGTCGCCACGTGGCGACGGTGCTTCCAGTCGAATCAGAACTGCCAGGACGCGCGGAATCCGATCACGTGACCGCGTGCCTCATGCTTGAGCCACGCCGGGCGGCTCATCGGTACGCCGACGAAGCCATCCCACGCCAATCCGCCCAGCTCGCCACGTGCACCCAGGTGGGCGCCGCTGAGGGTTCCGCCGCCGATACCCTGGCGGTCGTCGCGCTCGATGTGGCCGATATCGATGCCCGCATAGGGCGCGATGGCGCGATGTGCCATCCAGCTGATGCTGTTGCGCCAGTAGCCGCCACGGCTGCCGCCGAGTGGCACCTCGCCGTCGAAGCCGTTGACGGTATAGCGGCCACCGACGCTGATGAACTCCGAGCCGTACAGCGTGTCCTTGCTCCACTGGTAGCGGAGCGCGGTGTTCCATGCCAGCGGACGCGGCCCGGATGTCAGGGCGCCACCGGCGCCGATATCCAGCGTGGTCAGCCCATAGCGGAACGTCGGCGCCAGGTCATCACGGCCCACGGCGTCATCATCGCCTCCCAGCCACGGCACGCCGCGGCGGTGCGCCAGGCGGATATCTGCCTGGACCCGCCCCAGGTACTGGCGGTGCAGCAGCGCCAGCTCGACCGAGGTGGTACGCCGGCGCTGGCCTTCGATCTCCACGCCTTCCACGTAGCTGTGCGACGACCGTTGCGCCACGCGCAGCTCGATGCCGCTGCGGTAGCTCTGGCCACGCACCAGCAGCCGTTCCACGGCCAGGTCGACGTTGCTGGAGGTGCCGGTGCTGGCGAACGTGTCGGCGTTGCTGGCGATGGTCTGCTTGTAGCGCGAGCTGTAGGTGCTGGTGCTGAAACGCCAGTTGCCCAGCGGCACCGACCACGATGCATTGAAGCCGTGGGTACCCCGGCCCTTGTCGGCACTGCCGTCGCTGCTGACGCCAATGCTGAGCAGGTCGTTGACGCGAGCCAGGTTGTCTACCCACGCGGTCGCGCCGACCTGCTGCTTTCCGGTCGCACGGCTGCCGGCATCATCCAGCGACACCGAGGCACGCCATCGCTTGCCGTGGCGGATGCTGATGACCACGTCCGACTCGCCGGGCGCCTCGCCCGGCACCAGCTCCATGTTCACGTCCTGCGACGGAACGCGCTTGAGCTGCTCCAGGCCCTGTTCCAACGCGCGCAGATTGAGTACGTCCCCCGGCCGCGCGGGAAACGCACTCTTCCACATCGAATCGGGTACCTCTTCCGCGTTGAAGCGGATCTGCCGGATCACGCCCGGTACCAGCTGCAGGCGCAGGGTTCCGCTGCCCAGGCTCTGCTCGGGCAGGCCGATGCGGGTGGTCACGTAGCCCTTGGCCAGCGCCAGATCCGAAGCACGCCGCACGATCAGCGCGATGCCCTGCTGGCCCACGCAGCGGCCACGGTAGCGGTCGAGATAGCGCTGCAGGAACGCGAACTGCCCCAGATGCGCGCCGTCAAGCTGCAGCTGCTGCAGGGTGAAGCACGGTTCTTCGTCCGGCAGTTCCAGCGAATGCAGATCGGTGGCGGCGGCCGGCTGTTCGCGTGATACATCCGGCAATGCCTGCCGCTGCTCACGCTCGCGCGCCTCGCGCTCGGCGCGTTCGCGCAGTTCCTGCTGCTCGGCGAACGAGGGACTGGCCGACTGTGCATGCACGACGCCGATCCACAACAGTCCCGCGGTGCCCAGAACGGCACGCACGCTGCATCCTGCTTTTCTGTTACCCATCAACGACTTCCTTGTCCAGCATTGGTACAGACCTGGGGCTGTGAGCAGACATCGTGCAGAGAGAACATGCGGCCAGCACCGACTCGACCGCCAACCGCTATCGGCGGGATTGCGCGGAACTTTAGGGTCTTTGCATCCGTGTACCCATTGCGGCGACGCAGTCGAGCACCACACGCTGAAGGATGGGCATCCTTCAGCAGCCGTCATACGTCGTCAATTGCTGCGGCCGTTACGGCACCCGTGCGCACACCCATACCCGCACGTCCCTGGCACCGGCCAGCCGCAACGTCTCGGCGATTTCCATCACTGTGCTGCCGGTGGTCATCACATCGTCCACCACGGTCAGCCGTGTCGGCGGCGACAAGCGCGTGGCGAATGCGTCAAAGAGGTTGTCCCTGCGCTGTTCTGCGCTGCGCTCGGACTGCGGCGCGGTGTGGCGGCGCCGGTAGAGGCCCTGCCAGACCGGCATCGGCAGCAACCGGCACAGTTCGGCGGCCTGGTTGTAGCCGCGCTGGCGCAGGCGCCGCCCATGCAGCGGCACCGGCACCAGCGGCGCGCACGACCAGGGTGGTGGTGCGCGCTGCATCAGCTGCGCAAGCAGGCGACCTGCCGCCAGATCCTGATGGAACTTGTAGCGCACCAGCAGCTGATCGACGGGTGGAAGGTACAGCAGGCTGGCATGTGTGGCGGCCTGCGGCGGCACCTCCTCACGACAGATCCCGCAGACGATCAGGGCGTTCCCGGGTAGCGGGAGTGCGCAGCGCAGGCAGGCACGACCAGCCCAGGGCAGTTCGGCAAAGCAGGCGCGGCACAGGTCAAGTTCATCGTGGCCCGGCTCGCCACAGACCAGGCAGCGCAGCGGTAGCACCACGCGAAGTGCCGCCTGCAGGAGGCGAGTGGACTTGAACAGGGCCGGCATGCGCTACAGCGTGACCGCGCCGCTGCCCCGAGGCCATCAGACGCACGCTCCTTGACCTGTAGGCATCTTTACCCGTTTACGGAGCACTTCACCGCGTTGGCGCAGGCCTCGCATCCACCCGGGTGCGATACACCATGTACGGCGTCTGCCGGCGATCCACGCCACCATTGAAGCCGGCCTGTCGATGCAGCTGGTTGGCGGTGAAATACAGATAGCCGTCCGGCCCCATCGACAGCGTATCCGGCCACAGGATGCGCGGGTCGTGCACCACCGTCGTCCATCGCCCCTGCGCGTCGCGGGCATGGATGGCGTTGTGCTCGTAGTCGCTGGCATACAGCCGCCCGTTGGCGTCCATCTCCATGCCATCGGAGGCGCCCTTGTCGCCCAGGTCGACCACCGCTGCCGCCAGTTCCGCTTCACTCAGCTTCGGGTCGCGCAGCAGCGCGGTCGGCACGCTGTACAGATGACGGCTGGACAAGGGTGTGTAGAACAGGGTGCCGCCATCGGGCGACAGGGCGATGCCATCGGCGGCCACGGTGAACGGCGCCGACGAACCGTCGGCGTTACGCAGCCGCATCTGCCGCCCTTCCACGATCGGCACGAAGGCGGGATCGGCCGAGGTGGACACGTGGCCGACCAGGCGCTTGGACGCGGCGCCAGTGGTGAGGTCGATCACGATGATGCCGCCGATACCGCTCAGCGACGAGTCGGTCACGTAGGCCACGCCCTCGCGGCCAACACGGAAATCGAAGCGCACATCGTTGACATAGGTGCGCGCGTCGATGACGTTGGCCGGGAACACCAGCGTCCTGGCCACGGTGTTGGTGGCAAGGTCGATCGCCACCAGTTTGGCACCGCCGGCCTGTGGCGCAGAGAACCCGGGCGCGGCGGTATCCAGCACCCAGAGGCGACCCTGGCCATCGGCCACCACGCTCTGCACGCTGATGAAATGGGCCGCCGGATCGGGACCGTCCTTGCGGTTGATGCGCGCATCCGGATAGGGAACGGCGCGGCCGTCGCGCCATTCGGCCACGCTGTAGGCCACCTCATCGCCCCAGCGCGGGAAGTTGACGAAGATCCGCCCGGTTTCAGATACCGCCACGCTGGTGGGCATGGCACCTTCGAAACGCGCCACCGGTTCGAGGGTGCCGATGCTGCGCTCGCTGGGCAGCAGGGGCGCGCCGGACATCGCCAGCGCGGGGGAACTGGCCAGGGCCAGGACGGCAGCCGCCAGGCGGCGGATACGGCAGTTGATCATGGTCGCGCTCTCGATGCAGGACCGGGTGCAGCCCCGGCGTGGACGCATCTTCTGTGCCGCGCGTGGCATCGGGTAGACGGTGCAGCGCGGAATCAGCTTCACTGCTGGAGTGAAGATGGAGGGCTGATTGATCGCGTTGATTGAAGCAATGATCGTTGTCTATCCGTTGCGTGCCT
Source organism: Stenotrophomonas sp. PE591 (assembly GCF_018320795.1). Lineage (NCBI taxonomy): Bacteria > Pseudomonadati > Pseudomonadota > Gammaproteobacteria > Lysobacterales > Lysobacteraceae > Stenotrophomonas > Stenotrophomonas sp. PE591. Next base: position 200,394 of record NZ_JAAOKO010000007.1, on the reverse strand, counting down.
GCCTTGCGGCATACCCGCTCAAGAAATCTCAACGGCTGCCAACGCGGTTTCGAACCTGTGCTGGCCCTCTTCACCCCACCAGGGAACGGTCATCACGCCACCCCGCCGCTGCAACTGGTGCAGAAGGAGCAGGAAGGCCTGGACCTCCCGCTGGCCCCATGACGCTCCCATGCGGTAATCGAGCGTCAACCCATGGCGCATGACGAGCACACCCAGTTCTGGCAGAAGAACGCCGCCGCAGGCAATGTCTGCAAGGCCGACATGGAAGGGTTCCACTTCGTCCTGGAGAACGCGTCGCGCGTCGCCCGGTCCCATGAACGGCTGACCAAGATCTTCCGCACGGTGCCAGAGCTGCACACTTCCAGAACCCGCGACGCGGGCACCGCAGGCAAACAGATAGGCGAACGCATCGGCCGTTCCGGCGGCCTCACGGTACGCGAGCTCCACTTCCGGAAGCGAGCCATCATCGGTCACGAAGTAGCACCGTAACGTCGCCAACACCTCCTCTGGGAGGAGAATTGCTGCTCCAGGCTGCATTGCTCCTAGTCATCTCCATTTTCGCGGGTGCGGGAGGTTCGCACAGCAGGCGCCTCGACAGCCACATCTTCAGCCGTTTTCGGCGCCATCAACAACTCCGCCAACCCGCGGTAGATCGGTACCCTGCACACCAGCCCGGACACACCACGCGCGATAAGCACCGTGGCCAGAATCGGCAGCAGCAGATCGCCGCTGTCGGTCAGCTCCAGCGAGATCACCGCCGAGGTCAGTGGCGCCTGGGTCACACCGGTCAGGTAGGCGCACATGCCCAGCAAGACGAACGCGCGCGGGTCCACGCCCGGCATCAGCACTGACAGGTTGTGGCCGAGTCCCGCGCCGACCGCCAACGCAGGTGAGAACAGGCCACCGGGAATGCCCGCCACGTACGAGGCCAGGTTGGCCAGCAGCTTCATCAGCCCGAATTCGTGGCCGACCATCGCCTGCCCCTGCACCAGACTGCGCGCCTGCTCGTAGCCGGTGCCGAACGCGCCTTCACCGAAGACCAGGGCGAGCAGTACCACCACCAGGCCGCAGCCTGCGGCCAACAGAACCGGATGCCGCTGCCGCAGTTCCCCGAGCCAGCGCGGGCGGCCCGCCGCACTGGCCAATACCGCGCGTGCGAACAGGCCTCCCAGCAAGCCCGCCACCACGCCGCACAGCAGGATGGCCAGCCAGCCCTGGCCGAGCGGCAGGCGTGCGCTCACATGGCCGAAGTAGGTGTAGTTGCCCAGCAGGCCCAGCGACACCACGCCACCGACGATCACCGCAGTCAGCAATGTGCCTGAGAAGCGATGCTCGAAGCGGCCGCTGAGCTCCTCGATGGCGAAGACGATGCCGGCCAGCGGCGTGTTGAACGCCGCCGCAATACCAGCAGCGCCACCGGCCAACAGGAAATGCGAGAGCTCGCGGGGATCCTTGAAGCCGAACCAGCGACCGAACAGATACATCAGGCTTGCGCCTACGTGCACGGTGGGCCCCTCGCGCCCGACCGATGCGCCCCCCAGCAGCGACAGCGAGGTCAGCAGCAGCTTGCCGGCCGAAACCGCTGGGGAAAGGTTGGTTTTCCGGAACGGCTCATCGGCCTTGTCCAGCGCAGCGATGACCTGCGGAATGCCGCTGCCCCGCGTGGGCTTCAGCACGCCGGAAGTGAGCCAGGCCAGCAGCGCGAAGATGCCCGGCGTGAGCAGCAGGGCCCACCACGGCGAGTGCGAGGTGATGCGCTGGAACAGATGGAAGGCCGCATCGCTGGCCTTGGCAAACAGGATCGCCACCAGTGCCACGGCCACCGCGCCGCCCCACAGCGCGGCGCGGCGGCGCCAGGCCTCGCTGAGGACCAGCGCGGTGATGCGGCCACGAAGGCGGTAAAGATCAAACATGGGAAAGAGTCTGCGCGCCAGCACTTACGTTGTGCAGCAGGCACTGTGGCTGGACGCCTTGCAGCATGCGGTGAAATGCGGCGCTTCGCTCGATGCTCTATTGCACCGATGATCCGTAAACCAAATTAAAATCCACATGGTTGACAGCCTCCCCGCGCCCACCCACACTGCCGCCCTCGCTCCACTCGTATCCAAGGTCCCGCCATGGCTGCTGCCATCCGCCACGACTGGCAACACGACGAACTGCAGGCGCTGTTCGATCTGCCGTTTCCCGAGCTGCTGTTCCGCGCCGCCGCGGTGCATCGCGAGCACTTCGATCCGGCGCAGGTGCAGGTGTCCACGCTGTTGTCGGTGAAGACCGGAGGCTGCCCGGAAGACTGCGCGTACTGCCCGCAGGCGCAGCGCTACAGCACCGGGGTGAACGCGCAGAAGCTGATGGAGACCGACGCGGTGCTGGCCAAGGCACGCCAGGCCAAGGCCGCCGGTGCATCGCGCTTCTGCATGGGCGCCGCGTGGCGATCGCCGAAGGACCGCGACATCCCGAAGGTGGCGGCGATGATCGCCGGGGTGAAGGCACTGGGCCTGGAGACCTGCGCCACGCTGGGCATGCTCAGTGGCGAGCAGGCGCGTGCGCTGAAGGATGCGGGCCTGGACTACTACAACCACAACCTCGACACCGCGCCGGATTACTACGATTCGATCATCCACACGCGCCAGTACCAGGACCGCCTGGACACGCTGGAGCACGTGCGCGATGCCGGCTTGAAGACCTGCTGCGGTGGTATCGTCGGCATGGGCGAGACGCGCGCGCAGCGCGTCGGCCTGCTGCTGGCGCTGGCCTCGCTGCCGGCACATCCCGATTCGGTGCCGATCAACAAGCTGGTGCAGGTGGCAGGCACGCCGCTGCATGGCAGTGCCGAGCTGGACCCGTTCGAGTTCGTGCGCATGATTGCAGTGGCGCGCATCGCCATGCCGCGCTCGATGGTGCGGCTGTCGGCCGGGCGCGAAGCCATGAGCGACGAACTGCAGGCGCTGTGTTTCCTTGCCGGTGCCAATTCGATCTTCTATGGCGACAAGCTGCTGACCACCGGCAACCCGGAGAGCGAGCGCGACCTGGCTTTGTTCGCCCGGCTGGGCCTGCAGCCGATGGCGGTGCAGGTGGATGCCGAGGGCCACGACCACGGCGGCACCGTGCACGCCGATATCAGTGCCGATACGCCCGGCTGTGGCTGCGCTCAGGCGGCCTGAGACGGGCCGCAAGCAGGCGCCGCGGCAACGCGCTACCCTAGCCGCCCCGTCGACGCATTCAGCCACCATGGCCCGCCCCGACCTGACCGCCCGCCTCCACGCCCAGCGCGCCCTGCGCGATGCCCAAGGCCGTCGCCGCCCGCGACGCACGGTCACCCGTCGCGATGGCGTGCGCCTGGAAGTGGACGGCCAGTGGCTGACCGGCTTCTGCAGCAACGACTACCTCGGCCTGGCCCAGCAGTTCAGCGTGGTCAACGCGCTGCAGGACGCCGCCGCACGCGAAGGCGCTGGCGCCGGTGCCTCGCACCTGGTCTGCGGCCATCATGCCCTGCATGAGGCGCTGGAACGCGAGGTGGCCGAATGGCTTGGCTATCCGCGTGCGCTGCTGTTCGGCAGTGGCTTCTCCGCCAACCTGGCGGTGCAGCAGGCGCTGCTGAGCGAAGAGAACGATGTCTGCGTACAGGACAAGCTCAACCACGCCAGCCTGCTCGATGCCACCCGGTTGGCCGGTGCACGCCTGCGCCGCTATCCGCATCTGGATGCGGAAGGCGCAATGCGTCAGCTCAAGCATGCGCCCGATGGCGCGGCAATGCTGGCCACCGATGGTGTTTTCAGCATGGATGGCGACATCGCACCGCTGCGTGCATTGTCGCTTGTGGCACGCCTGCAGCAGGCGCTGTTCTATGTGGATGATGCGCACGGTGTAGGCGTGGTCGGTGATGGCCGTGGTGCCGTGGCCGCCGCCGGACTGGGCGTGGACGATGTGCCGCTGCAGCTGGTCACGCTGGGCAAGGCACTGGGCGGTTCCGGTGCACTGGTGCTGGGCCGCGACGACCTGATCGAGCATCTGGCCGAGACCGCACGCCCATACATCTACACCACCGCCGTGCCACCAGCGATGGCCGCCGCTGCGCTTGAAGCGGTGCGCCTGGCGCGCAGGGACAACTGGCGCCGTTCCAAACTGGCAGATCTGATCGCGTTGTTCCGCAGCGAAGCACGCCGCCATGGGCTGGACCTGATGGCTTCGGACACGCCGATCCAGCCGCTGCTGTGCGGCGATGACCACACCGCCGTGGCCATGTCCACGGCGCTGGAACAGGCCGGCTGGCTGGTCGGTGCGATCCGCCCGCCGACCGTGCCGGAAGGCAAGGCGCGCCTGCGGGTGACGCTGTCCGCGCTGCACACTCCGGAACAGGTGCGTGGCCTGGTCGAGGCCATTACCAGCGCGCGTGAACGCGTGGCCCTGGCCGTGCGTGAAGCCGCGCCACCGCCGCTGCCTGCATTCGCCTGAGTTCCGCGTCGTTGCCCATGCATATTGAAGTCACCGGCCGTGGGCCGGACCTGGTAGTAATTCACGGCTGGGCCCTGCAGGGCGGTGTGTTCGCGCCGCTGGTGCAGCGCCTGGCGGACCAGTTCACCCTGCATCTGGTCGACCTGCCCGGCCATGGTCACAGCCGCGAGGACACCACGCCGCTGCGCCTGCCGTTCGTGGTCGGTGCCATTGCCGCGGCTACGCCGCCGGCGGTGTGGTGCGGCTGGTCACTGGGCGGCCTGTTCGCATTGCACGCGGCGGCCACGCTGCCAAAGGTGCGCGGGCTGGCGATGATCGCCGCCACGCCGCGCTTCGTGCGAGGCGATGACTGGCCGCACGCGGTGGAGCCGGCGGTGTTCGAGCAGTTCGGCCGCGAGCTGGCGACCGACTTCGGCGGCACGCTGGAACGCTTCCTCGCGCTGGACGTAATGGGCTCGGCACACGCCCGCGAAGAGCTGCGCACCCTGCGCCAGCGCCTGGTCGAGCGCGGTGCGCCCACCGAACGCGCCCTGCTGGAAGGCCTGCGCCTGCTCGAAAGCACTGACTTGCGCGGCGCACTGCCAACGCTGGGCAAGCCCAGCCTGTGGATCGCCGGCCAGCGTGACCGGCTGGTGTCTCCGGTGGCGATGCAGGCCGCCGCAGCACTGGCCCCGGGTGCGCAGGCGCTGACCATCGCCCACGGCGGCCACGCGCCGTTCCTTGGCCATGCCGACGAAGTGGCCGCCGCCCTGCAACACTTCGTTGCCGCCCTGTCGCCGGCTGATGGCGGACAATGAGCACCTTCCGAATTCCGCAGGACTGACGCATGGATCTGGGTATCAACGGCCGCTGGGCACTGGTCTGCGGCGCCAGCAAGGGGTTGGGCCTGGGCTGCGCGCGTGCGCTGGTGCGCGAGGGCGTCAACGTGGTGATCGTGGCCCGTGGTGACGCTGCGCTGCAGGCCGCCGCTGAAGAACTGCGTGCCGTGCCCGGCGCTGCCGAGGTGCGCGCGGTTGCCGCCGATGTCACCACCGAGGGCGGCCGTGCTGCGGCACTGGCCGCATGCCCGCAGGTGGACATCCTGGTCAACAACGCCGGTGGTCCGCCGCCCGGTGATTTCCGCAGTTTCGAGCGCGACGACTGGATCGCCGCGCTGGACGCCAACATGCTGGCGCCGATCGCGCTGATCCGTGCCACCGTCGACGCGATGATCGAGCGTGGCTTCGGCCGCATCGTCAACATCACCTCGTCGGCGGTGAAGGCCCCGATCGACATCCTGGCACTGTCCAACGGCGCGCGCAGCGGCCTGACCGGTTTCGTCGCCGGCCTGTCGCGCCGCACCGTGGCCCACAACGTCACCATCAACAACCTGCTGCCCGGCCAGTTCGACACCGACCGCCTGCGCGCCAACTTCGCCCACAGTGCGGGCAAGGACGGCGATGCTGGCGAAGTGGCCGAACGTCGCCGCCAGCAGATTCCCGCCGGCCGCTTCGGCACGCCGGACGAGTTCGGCGCCGCCTGCGCCTTCCTGTGCAGTGCGCAGGCCGGTTACCTCACCGGGCAGAACCTGCTGATCGACGGCGGCGCCTACCCCGGTACGTTCTAAGAGACTTTCGCAATGCCGTCCCACTTCGATGCCCGCCACGTCCGCCGCGCGTTCGCGCGTGCCGCCAGCAGCTACGACGCCGCCGCCGCCCTGCAGCGCGAGGTGCAGTCGCGACTGATCGAATCGCTGGACTACCTGGAGGCACGCAAGCCCGAGGTGGTGCTGGACATCGGCGCGGGTACCGGCCATGCCAGCGCGTTGATGAAGAAGCGCTGGCCGAAGGCGCAGGTGATCGCGCTGGATGTGGCGCTGCCGATGCTGGACCAGGCCAAGCGCCAGGCCGGCTGGTGGAAGCCGTTCCAGCGCCTGTGCGGCGATGCCGCCGCGCTGCCGCTGGCCGACAACAGCGTGGATGTGATCTTCAGCAACCTGTGCCTGCAGTGGGTGGACGACCTGCCGGCGGTGTTCGCCGGATTCCGTCGCGTGCTCAAGCCCGGTGGCCTGCTGCTGTGCTCGACCTTCGGCCCGGAAACCCTGGTGGAACTCAACGAAGCGTTCGCCGCCGCCGATGATCGTCCGCACGTGAGCCGCTTCGCCCAGATCGCCCAGTTCGGCGACGCGCTGATGATGGCCGGCTTCCGCGACCCGGTGCTGGATCGCGATCTGTTCACCCTGACCTACGACGACCTGCCCTCGCTGATGCGCGAACTGCGCGCGATGGGCGCGACCAACGCGCGGGTGGACCGCCGCCATACGCTGACCGGGCGTGGTCGTTTCGCCGCTGCCGCCGCTGCATACGAGCCGATGCGCCGTGCCGACGGCAAGCTGCCCAGCAGCTGGGAAGTGATCTACGCCCACGCCTGGGCACCGGACCCGGGCGCGCCGATCCGCGAAGGTGGGCATGACGTCGCCTCGGTGCCGGTGTCGGCGATTCCGATCCGCCGCAAGCAGACCTGATCGTCTGGTAGTGCCGGCCGCTGGCCGGCAACCTCACGATTCCATGGTGGCCATCTGCCGGCCAGCGGCCGGCACTACCAAATGCCACGCCATACGCGAATCGCTCTGGTGGGTGCCGACCTTGGTCGGCACAGTGCCGGCAGCATCGCGATCTGACAGGTTGTATCGACCAAGGTCGGCACCCACAAAATTCGGGCGGTGTCGGCGATTCCGATCCGCCGCAAGCAGACCTGATCGTCTGGTAGTGCCGGCCGCTGGCCGGCAACCTCACGATTCCATGGTGGCCATCTGCCGGCCAGCGGCCGGCACTACCGCGTGCCACGCCATACGCGAATCGGTCTGGTGGGTGCCGAACTTGGTCGGCACAGTGCCGGCGACATCGCGATCTGACAGATGGTGCCAACCAAGGTTGGCACCTACCAATTCCGAGCGGTGTCGGCCATTCCAATCCGCCGCAAGCAGACCTGATCGTCTGGTAGTGCCGGCCGCTGGCCGGCAACCTCACGATTCCATGATGGGCATCTGCCGGCCAGCGGCCAGCACTACCAAATGCGACGCCATACGCGAATCGCTCTGGTGGGTGCCGACCTGGTCGGCACAGTGCCGGCGACATCGCGATCTGACAGGTTGTACCGACCAAGGTCGGCACCCACCAAACTCGGGCGGTGTCGGCGATTCCAATCCGCCGCAAACAGACCTGATCGTCCGGTAGTGCCGGCCGCTGGCCGGCAACCTCACGATTCCATGATGGGCATCTGCCGGCCAGCGGCCGGCACTACCCAATGCGACGCCATAGGCGAATCGCTCTGGTGGGTGCCGACCTTGGTCGGCACAGTGCCGGCGACATCGCGATCTGACAGGTTGTACCGACCAAGGTCGGCACCCACCAAATTCGGGCGGTGTCGGCGATTCCAATCCGGCGCAAGCAGACCTGATCGTCTGGTAGTGCCGGCCGCTGGCCGGCAACATCACGATTCCATGGGGGCCATCTGCCGGCCAGCGGCCGGCACTACCCAATGCGACGCCGCGCCCAACGCAGGCTTCCGCCCTCAGGTATTGGCCGGCGAACTCAACGGCGGGCGCACCAGGTCGCGGTGGAAGAAATAGATTTCCTGCACCAGGAAGCGCCAGCTGGTGTGGAAGCTGCGGAAGCGCGTGCTGGGCGTGGACGAGGCCAGCGCATCGATGCCGAGCGCCTTGCTCAGGCGAAGTGCGCGCGCCATGTGCAGCGGATCGCTGACGACGATCACGCGGTGCAGGCCGCGCTGGTCCATCAGCCGCTTGGCTTCAACCAGGTTCTGCACGGTATTGCGCGAAGCGGTTTCGATCAGGATCGCATCGTCCGGCACGCCATGCTTCAGCGCGTAGCGCCGCGCCACCTGCGACTCGGAGAAGCGCGCACCGGTGCCGCCATAGCCACCGGTGAAGATCAGCAGCGGCGCATAGCGTGCTTCATACAGATCCAGCCCGTGGCGGATGCGTTCTTCGAACACCGGTGACGGCTTGGCGTCATAGGCGGCCGCACCCAGCACGATGATGGCGTCGGCCTTGGCGGCCTGGTCGCGTTCACCCACCCAGACGATCCAGGCGGTCACGCCCAGCAGCCAGATCACCAGCAGCACGAACAGCCGCCACAACCAGCCCAGCAGGCCGGTGCGTTCGCGGTGCCGCCCGCGGCTCACGCCGCCCCCCAGCGCAGCGCTGGCAGGTCGACGTTGCCGCCGGACAACACCAGGCCCACGCGCAGGCCGGCGAAGCGCTGCGGCTGCGCCAGCACCGCAGCCAGCACGGTGGCCGAAGAGGGTTCCACCACCTGCTTGAGCACGTCCCACAGCAGGCGCATCGCCGCCAGCGTCGCGGCGTCATCGACCACGATCACCTCGGCACCGGCGGCGCGGAGCAACTCGAAATTGGGCGCGCCGATCAGGGTACGCAGGCCATCGCAGATGGTGTCCGGGGTGAACGCGCCCTGGCGCTCGCCGATGGCCAGCGAGCGCGCGGTGTCATCGGCGCCGGCCGGCTCGGCCAGGATCAGCCGGGTCTGCGGACTGGCGTGCTGCAGGGCCAGCGCGGTACCGCTGGCCAGGCCACCGCCGCCCACCGGCACCACCAGCGCGTCGAACGGGCCGTCGCTGTGCAGCAGTTCCAGGGCCGCGGTGCCCTGCCCGGCCATCACCGCCGGGTTCGTATAGGGATGCACTAGGGTTGCGCCGGTATCGGCCTGCACCCTGGCGCAGGTGGCCTCGCGGTCGGCGATGGTCGGCGGGCAGCGCCAGAGCGTGGCGCCGTGGCGGGCGATGTTGGCCAGCTTGGCGGCCACCGCCCCCTCCGGCACCACCACATGGCAGGGGATGCCCCGGGTGCGTGCGGCCAAGGCCAGCGCGGCGCCGTGGTTGCCGGAGGAATGGGTCACCACACCAGCACTGGCGCGATCGGCATCCAGCGACCACACCGCATTGCAGGCACCACGGAACTTGAATGCGCCACCACGCTGCAGGTGCTCGGCCTTGAACGCCAGCTGTGCGCCGGTCATCGCATCGAGCGTGCGCGAGCGCAGCACCGGGGTCACGCTGGCATGCGGGGCAATCCTCGCAGCAGCAAGCAGGACATCATCGGCGCGGGGCAACAGTGAATCGCTCATGACGCAAGATTAACGTATGCCCCCGCGCTGGCGACCGGGGCACAGGTCATGCCAGCATGCGGGCCTACGCCTCCATTCATCCTGGCCAGCCGGATTAAGGGCCGATTCAATGCCCGCGCACGAAGCTGACTGCACACCCGTCCTCTGGGGGGACCCACCATGAAAATGCGCCTGTTGCTTGCCGGTGGCCTGTTGTTGGGCCTGACTGGCTGCACCACCTACGACTATGTAGGCGGTGGCCGCGGTGGCGGCTACTACCACGGCGCGCCGTCGGTGGAGTACCGCTACCCGGCCGGCTATCCCTACAACTACGGCTACCCGTACTACGGTGGCTATGGCGGCTATTACGGCGGCTATGGCAACCCGTACTACTCGCGCCCGATCTACCGCCCGCCGCACAACCACCGCCCGCCGCCGCGCCCGCCCGGCAACGGTGGCGAGAACCGTCCGCCGCCGCCGAGGCCGTCGTACAACGGCGGTTCCCCGTGGCGGAACATGGATTCGATGCGTCGCCCGCCGCAGTCGAACATGCAGCCGCCGGCGCCCGCACCGCAGGCCCGCCCGGCCCCGGCACCGAGTGCGCCGAGGATGAACGGTTCCCCCTGGCGCAACATGGATCGTGCGACGCAGCGCACAGTTGAGCGCTGAACCGTCTTGCATTTCATACGGTCTAAGCCGCAATCTACGCGGACAGTGACGGCCCGCGTCACAAAGTGACAAAAACGACACGGGCCGCCGCAAAAAGCTCTACGTCGATATCCGACAGGAACATCTGGATCCCCCCTGTTCCGGCCCTGTCGGATGTCGGCACCTCTGAAGGCAGACGGCCCCGCAATGCGGGGCCGTTTGTTTTGCCGGGCCGCCAACCGGCGAGAGCCCCAGCGTCAGTAGATCCACGCCATGCGTGGACGGGGCCTTTCCCGGCACCCCAAAAAAACAGGGCCGGACAGTCCCCCGACTGCCGGCCCTCTGCTCCCCCACCATGCACCTGTACCGGCCCCTGTTCCAATTCCGGTCACGGGCGCCTGCGGCGCCAGCCACGATGGGTGCTATTGGGTTATCTGCAAAAATCCTGCCAACTTTAGGGTTGATTTCGGCGCCGGCCGGCCGGTACCGGCGTCCCGGCCCCGAATGGCGCTAAAATCGCCACCCCGGCGCCGCCCCCCGGCCGCGCCCGCCCCCAGCTGAACAGCCTCCCATGAACCCGTCCTTCCATCGTTACGACGTCATCGTCATCGGCGGTGGCCACGCTGGCACCGAAGCCGCGCTGGCCGCAGCCCGCACCGGCGTGCGCACCCTGCTGCTGACCCACAACATCGAAACCGTGGGCGCGATGAGTTGCAACCCGGCCATCGGCGGCATCGGCAAGGGCCATCTGGTCAAGGAAATCGACGCGCTGGGCGGTGCGATGGCGCATGCCGCCGACCGCGCCGGCATCCAGTGGCGCACGTTGAACGCCTCCAAGGGCCCGGCCGTGCGTGCCACCCGTTGCCAGGCCGATCGCAACCTGTACCGCATGGCGATCCGCGCCATCGTCGAAGGCCAGGCCAACCTGACCGTGTTCCAAGCCGCAGTGGACGATCTGGTCATCGAAGGCGACGCCGTGCGCGGGGTCATCACCCAGACCGGCCTGCGTTTCGACGCCGGGGCCGTGGTGCTGACCGCCGGTACCTTCCTCGCCGGCAAGATCCATGTCGGCCCGACCCAGTACGCTGCCGGCCGCATGGGCGACCCGCCGGCCACCACGCTGGCCGCGCGCCTGCGCGAGCGCCCGTTCCAGGTGGACCGCCTGAAGACCGGCACGCCGCCGCGCATCGATGGCCGCTCGCTGGACTACAGCGTGATGGACGAACAGCCCGGTGATTCGCCGCGCCCGGTGATGTCCTTCCTCGGCTCGGTGGACGAGCATCCGCAGCAGGTCAGCTGCTGGATCACCCACACCACCGAACAGACCCACCAGATCATCCGCGACGCGCTGCATCGCTCGCCGCTGTACAGCGGCCAGATCGAAGGCATCGGCCCGCGCTACTGCCCGTCCATCGAGGACAAGGTGGTGCGCTTCGCCGAGAAGGCCAGCCACCAGATCTTCGTCGAACCCGAAGGCCTGGGCATCGTCGAGATCTATCCCAACGGCATCTCCACCTCGCTGCCCTTCGACGTGCAGCTGGAGATGGTGCGCAGCATCCGTGGTTTCGAGAACGCGCACATCACCCGCCCCGGCTACGCGATCGAGTACGACTTCTTCGATCCGCGCGGGCTGAAGGCCTCGCTGGAAACCAAGCTGGTCAACGGCCTGTTCTTCGCCGGCCAGATCAACGGCACCACCGGCTATGAAGAAGCGGCCGCGCAGGGACTGCTGGCCGGCCTCAACGCCGCACGCCAGGTACGTGGACTGGATGGCTGGTGCCCGCGCCGCGACGAGGCGTACCTGGGCGTGCTGGTGGATGACCTGATCACCCACGGCACCAACGAGCCGTACCGCATGTTCACCAGCCGCGCCGAGTACCGCCTGCAGCTGCGCGAGGACAATGCCGACCAGCGCCTGACCCCCGCTGGCCGCGAAATGGGCCTGGTCGATGACCGCCGCTGGAACGCGTTCGAGACCAAGCAGGCCGCCGTCGCCGCCGAGCGTGCGCGTCTGGGTGCGCTGTGGGCCACGCCGGCCAATGCGCTCGGCCGCGAAGTGCAGGATACGCTGGGCGTCATGGTCAGCCGCGAAACCAATGTGCTGGACCTGATCAAGCGCCCCGAGCTGGATTACGCGCAGCTGATGCAGGTGCCGTCGCTGGGCCCGGCCGTGGCCGACGCCAAGGTGGCCGAGCAGGTGGAGATCGGCGTGAAGTACGCCGGCTACCTGGATCGCCAGCGCGAGGAGATCGAGCGGCAGCAGCGGCACGAAGCCACGCCGATCGCTGAAGCCTTCGATTATGCGACGGTACGCGGGCTGTCGGCCGAAGCGCTGCAGAAGCTGGAGCGCGTGCGCCCGCAGACCATCGGCCAGGCGCAGCGCATCCCGGGCATGACCCCGGCAGCGATCTCGCTGCTGCTGGTGCATCTGGAGCGGGCGCGCCGCGGCCGCGTGGCATAAGCGGTCGCACCTGCTTCTGGTGGGTGCCGACCTTGGTCGGCACATGAATCTGCCCTGGTGGGTGCCGACCTTGGTCGGCACGAATCATCAGATCGCGATGCTGCATGCATTTGTGCCGACCAAGGTCGGCACCTACCGGAGCGGAAGACACACCCACATTGGCGGGCGCGTTACCGCGCGTCGGCGCCACCACCCAGCACCTTGAACAACGTCACCCGGTTGCCCGCCTCCTGCTGCTGCAGGGCGATCAGGTCCTGCTGCGCGGCATACAGGCTGCGCTGCGCATCCAACGACTGCAGGTAGCCATCCAGTCCGGTGCGGTAGCGCGCATCGGCCAAGGTGTAGCTGCGCTGGCTGTCCGCCACCAACGCGCGTTGCGCGTCCAGCTGCGCGGTCAGGTGATCGCGCGTGGCCAGCGCATCGGCCACCTCACTGAAGGCCTGCTGGATCGCCTTCTCGTACTGCGCGATGCCGATGTCCTTGCCGATCTTCGAGGCATCCAGCGAGGCCTTCAGTGCACCGGCATGGAAGATCGGCGCGGTGATGCTGGGCGCGAACGACCAGCCACGGGTGCCGGCCGAGAACAGCGTCGACAACGCGGTGGAACTGTGGCCGTAGTTGGCGGTCAACGCCAGTGTTGGGAAGAATGCGGCGCGCGCGGCACCGATATCGGCGTTGGCTGCCTGCAATGCATGCTCGGCGGACAGCACGTCCGGGCGCTGCAGCAACACGCTGGACGGCAGGTTGGCGGGCAGCGGCGCCAATGCGACGCTGCCATCCAGCGCCTGCGCGGTAGGCAGCAGGGCCGGATCCAGCGGTGCCCCCACCAACAGCTGCAATGCATCGCGATCCTGCGCCTGCTGGGTCTGCAGCTTCGCAAGCGCTCCGCGCGCGGCTTCCACGCTGGTCTGCACCTGCGACAGGTCCAGGCCCGAGGCCAGCCCCTGTGCATGGCGGGCCTCGGTGCGCTGCAGGGTCTGCTGCTGGCTGTCCAGCGTCTGTTGCGCGAATGCCAGCGACTGCTCGTCGGCCGCCAGCGCCAGCCACGCCGTCGCCACTTCAGCCACCAGGCTGGTGCGCGCGGCGCGCTGGTTCTCGGCGCTGGCCAGCCAGTTCTGCAGCGCCTCGTTCTTCAGGCTGCGGATACGCCCGAACAGGTCCAGTTCCCAGCTGCTGATGCCGACCTGCACCGCGTCGGACTCGGTCACCTGGGTGGCACCGGTCTCGCTGTTGGCATCGCTCACCCGCGAACGGGTGACACTGCCGCTGGCATCCACCGACGGCAGCAGTGCCGCGCGCTGGATGCGGTACTGCGCGCGCTCCTTCTCCACCTGCAGCACCGCCACGCGCAGGTCGCGGTTGTTCTGCAGCGCCAGCGCGATGACCTGCTGCAGGCGCGGTTCCAGGAACACTTCGCGCCAGGCCGGCATCGCCAGTGCCGGCTCGGCCTCGCCGGTGCCGGCATTGCCGAACTGTGCCGGCACCGGCGCCTCGGGACGCTGGTAGTGTGGGGCCATGCTCACGCAGCCACCGAGCACGGCGGTCATCGTTGCGGCCGCCAGGGCGCGCAGCAGCATCGGCTTCATGGGCTTGTCTCCGGGACAGTGGCGTCGGCCGGCGCGCGGCCCGGGAACAGGCGGCGCACCAGCAGGTAGAACAACGGCACGAAGAACATGCCCAGCACCATCGAGGCCACCGTACCACCGGCCACGCCGGTACCCAGCGAACGGCGCGCAGCCGAACCGGCGCCGGTGGCAAATACCAGCGGCAACACGCCCATCAGGAACGCCAGCGAAGTCATCACGATCGGCCGCAGCCGCAGGTAGACCGCCTGCAGGATTGCGTCGCGGGTACTCCTGCCCTGCTGTTCGAGGATGCGCGCGAACTCGACGATCAGGATGCCGTTCTTCGCTGCCAGACCAATCGTGGTCAGCAGGCCGACCTGGAAGTACACGTCGTTGTTGAGGCCACGCAGGTTCATCATCAGCACGGCGCCGAACACGCCCACCGGCACCGCCAGCATCACCGCGAACGGCACCGCCCAGCTTTCATACAGCGCGGCCAGGCACAGGAACACGAACAGCAGCGAGATGGCGTACAGCATCGGCGCCTGGTTGCCCGACAGCTGTTCCTGGTAGGCCATGTCCGACCAGGCGTGACTGAAGCCTTCCGGCAGCGTGTCGGCCAGGCGCGCGATCTCGGCCATCGCCTCGCCGGAGCTGACGCCCGGTGCCGGCTGGCCGGTGATTTCCATCGCCGAGATGCCGTTGTAGCGCTGCAGTGCGGCCGGCGCACTGGTCCAATGCGTGCTGATCAGCGACGACAGCGGCACCATCTGCCCGGCCTGGTTGCGCACGCTCCAGCGCTCGATGTCCTGCGGCTGCATGCGTGCTTCGGCGGTGCCCTGGATGAACACCTTCTTGATGCGTCCCTTGTAGATGAAGTTGTTGACGAAGTCGCCGCCCAACGCCGCGTTCAAGGTGTCATTGACGTCCTGCGGGTTCACGCCCATCGCCTGCGCCTTGGCGTCGTCCACCTTCACCGCGTATACCGGCGCGTCTTCCAGGCTGGCGTAGCGCACGTTGACCAGCTTCGGGTCCTTGGCGGCTTCCTTCAGCAGCGTGTTGCGCGCGGCCACGGCGGCGGCATGGCCGGCACCGCCTTCGTCCTGCAGTTCCAGAGTGAAGCCACCCGCATCGCCGAGGCCCAGGATGGCCGGTGGCGAGGTGATGAACACCTGCGCATCGGGCACGCTGGCCATCGCCCGCGTCAAGCGTGCGGCGATGGTATCGGCGTCGTCCTTGCGGTCATCCCAATCCTTGAGCCGGATGAAGGCTTGGCCGACGTTCTGGCCGCTGCCGGTAACACTGAAACCGGCGGTGGCCTGGATCGAGAGCACGCCGTCGTCCTTCACCGCGACGGCACTCAGACGATCCATTACCGCCCGCGTCTGCTCCAGCGTGGAGCCGGCCGGCAGCTTCACCAGCGCGTTGAGCATGCCCTGGTCTTCATCGGGCAGGAACGCGCCCGGCAGGTGCCACAGCAACAGGCCGGTGGCCACGCTCAGCACCAGGTAGAACAGTACGCCCAGCGTGCGGCGGCCGAGGAAACGATCCACGCGGTGACGCAGGCCGTTGGAGGTGCGCTCGAAGCGGTGGTTGAACCAGATGAAGAACTTGCCCAGCAGGCTCGGCTCGCCACCGTGGTCGCCATGCGGATGGCCGCCCTTGGGAATCTGGTGCAGGATGCTGCCACACAGTGCCGGGGTGATGGTCATCGCCACCAGCACCGACAGGATCATCGCGGCGGCGATCGTCACCGAGAACTGGCGATAGATCACCCCGGTTACACCGCTGAAGAACGCCATCGGCAGGAACACCGCGGTCAGCACCAGCACGATGCCGACCAGCGCGCCGGTGATCTGGCCCATCGCCTTCAGCGTGGCCGGCTTCGGCGCCAGCCCTTCGAAGGTCATCACCCGCTCTACGTTCTCCACCACCACGATGGCATCGTCCACCAGCAGGCCGATGGCCAGCACCAGTGCGAACATGGTCAGGGTGTTGATCGAATACCCGAATGCAGCCAGCACGCCGAACGTGCCCAGCAGCACCACCGGCACCGCGATGGTCGGGATCAGCGTGGCGCGCCAGTTCTGCAGGAACAGGTACATCACCAGCACCACCAGGATGATCGCCTCGATCAGGGTGATCACCACTTCCTTCAGCGAGATGGTCACGAATGGCGTGGTGGTGAAGGCCACGTGGGCGGTGTAGCCATGCGGCCAGTACTTCTGCAGCTGCTGAAGCCGTGCATCGATGGCCTTGGAGACGGCGATCGCGTTGGCACCGGCATTGAGTTCAATGCCCAGCGACGCCGACGGCTTGCCATTGAAGGTGCTGATGCTGTCGTAGCTTTCCGGCCCGAGGCCGATCTTCGCCACGTCGCCCAGACGCACCACGCTGCCGTTGGCATCGGCCTTGAGCACCACCTGCGCGAACTGCTCGGGCGTGTGCAGGCGGCTGCGCGCGGTGACCGTGGCGTCGAGCTGCTGGCCCTTCAGCGCCGGCTGGCCACCCAGCTCACCGGCGGAGACATCGGTGTTCTGTGCCTGCAATGCGGTCTCGATGTCCGAGGGCATCAGCGCGTACTGGCGCATCTTCTCCGGATCCAGCCAGATGCGCATGGCGTATTCCTGGCCGATCGGCTGGATGTTGCCGACACCGCTGACGCGGCTGATCTGGTCATCGATGCGCGCTTCCATGAAGTTGGCGACATCGAAGTTGTCCATGCTGCCGTCTTCGCTGGTGAACGACAGCACCTCGAAGATCGAACCACTGGACTTGGTGATGGTCAGGCCGTTCTGCTGCACCGCCTGCGGCAGCGTGGCCATGGCGGCCTGCAGCTGGTTCTGCACCTGCACCTGCGCGGTATCCGGATTGGTACCGGTGGCGAACACCAGGTTGACCTGCGCCGAGCCGTCGGAGGCACTGGTCGAGGTCATGTACATCAGGTGATCGAGGCTTTGCTGGGACTGCTCGATGACCTGGGTGACCGCGTTTTCCACGGTCTGCGACGAGGCGCCGGTGTAGGTGGCGCGGATGGTGATGGTGGGCGGGGCGATCTGCGGGTAGCGGTCCACCGGCAGGATCAGGATCGCGAGCAGGCCGAGCAGGCTGACCGCGATGGCGATCACCCAGGCGAAGATCGGCCGGTCGATGAAGAAACGAACCATGTGGGCCAGGCCTCAGTGCGACTTTTCGTCGGTGTTGCCGTTCGGATCGACCGCCGGCATCGCCGCCAACTGCGCCGTCGTGGCCGCCACCGCTTTCACCTGCTGGCCGAGCGATACCGCGCTGCCGTTGCTGACGATCACCCGTTCGCCAGCCTTGAGGCCGCTGGTGATCTGCCACTGGTTACCGACCACCTGGCCGGTGCTGACGCGGCGCTCGACCACATGATCCTTGGCGTCGAGCAGGCGCAGCAGTGGTTCGCCGCGTTCGTTGCGCACCACCGCCTTCTGCGGCACCAGCAGGGCACGCGCGTCGGTGGCCATCGGCAGCACCGCCTTCAGGTACATGCCCGGCAACAGCAGGCCGTCCGGGTTCGGAATGACCGCGCGCAGCTTCACGTTGCCGGTGCCCGGATCCACTGCGCTGCCGACGAACTCCAACGTGCCTTCATGCGCGTAGGTGCTGCCGTCCTCCAGCAGCACCTTTACCTGTGCCTTGCCATCGATGGCCTTCACCAGGCCCGCATCGAGCCGCTTGCGCAGCGCCAGCATCTGCGTGCTGGACTGGGTGACATCCAGGTACACCGGGTCCAGCCGCTGGATGGTGGTCAGCGCCGTATCCTGGCCGGCCGCGACCAGCGCGCCGGCGGTGACGCTGGAGGTGCCGATGCGGCCGTCGATGGGGGCGGTCACCCGGGTGTAGTCGAGGTTGATGCGGGCAGCCTGCAATGCAGCGCGCGCGGCAATCACGTTGGCCTGCGCCTGCTTCAACGCCGAGGTGGCATCGTCGGCGTCCTGCTTGCTGGCTGCATCCATGCTCACCAGCGCGCGGGTGCGCTCGGCCTTCGGCTGTGCCGACAACACGGTGGCCTCGGCCTGCGCCAGCTGCCCGCGGGCGGTATCGAAGGCCGCCTGGTACGGTGCCGGGTCGACCTGGTACAGCAGCTGCCCTGCCTTGACCTGCTGGCCTTCGGTGAACAACCGCTGGCGGATCAGGCCGCCGACCTGCGGCCGCACCTCGGAGATCTCGAACGGCACGGCACGGCCGGGCAAGGTCTGCTGGAGTGCCAGCGGCTGCGCGCTGGCGATGATGACGCCCACTTCGGGCATGGCCGGGGCATCGGTCCTGCCCGCCGAACAGGCCGCCAGGGCCAGCAGCAGGGGCAACAGCAGGGGACGCGGGGAACGGGACAGCGGGCGCAGGAAGGACATGGGGGGGCGTGGGGGCCTTGCGTTGACCCGTGCACGCTGCCGTGAAACTGTGCAGAGAATATGGAGATTGTGCGACGGGCTCAGCTGGCGCTTGCTTTCGGCGCCGCATGCGCCGCTAATGGCCTTCGCGATGGCGAAGTTCCAACTCAAATTCGGCCTGACCGCGAAGACCTTCCTCGCGATCTTCACCGCCTGCCTGCTGGTGCTGGCAGTGAACGGTATTGCCAGCCGCGTGGCCTTCCAGACCGGCTTCCTGGACTACCTCAACGACCAGGGCGACCTGCGCATGCAGCGGCTGATGCCACACCTGCAGCGCGAGTACCGCGAGCACGGTGGCTGGGAGCATCTGCACGGTGATGGCGACCGCTGGGCGCGGCTGCTGCGCCCGGACCTGGCCCATGGGCACGAAGGACCGGTGCCGTCGCTGTCCGACCAGACCGGCGTGCCGTCGCGCCTGGGCCTGTTCGACGCGCAGCACCGTTTCGTGGCCGGCAACCCCGACGCCACCAGCGATGACGAGCCGCATGCGGTGCAGGTGGACGGGCAGACCGTCGGTTGGCTGGGCATGGTGCCGTTCCAGACCGTCATCGCCACCAACGACCTGAATTTCTACAACACCCAGGTGCGCGCCTGGTGGGTGATCGGCATCGCGCTACTGCTGGTGACGGTACTGCTGGCCTGGCTGGTATCGCGTGCGCTGCGCCAGCGCCTTGCCAAGCTGGCCGCTGCCACCCACCGGTTGGCCGCCGGTGACTACGCCACCCGCATCGAGCGCACCAGTGACGATGAGCTGGACGCGCTGGTCAACGACTTCAACCGGATGGCGCAGGCGCTGGACGACACCGAACGCAACCGCCGCGCCTTCATTGCCGACATCTCGCATGAGCTGCGCACGCCATTGGCCGTGGTGCGCGCCGAGCTGGAGGCGATCGAAGATGGCATCCGTCCGCTGGACCGGGCCAACCTGGTGGGCCTGCAGGGCGAGATCCGCCAGCTGGGCAAGCTGATCGACGACCTGCACGACCTGTCGATGACCCAGTCCGGTGGCCTGGCGTACCGCTTCGCGCCACTGGACCTGGTGGCGCTGCTGCGCAGCGAACTCAATGGCATGCGCGTACGCTTCGCCAATGCAGGCCTGGCGTTGGAAGAAGACCTGCCCGCCACGCCGTTGCAGGTGTCCGGTGACGAACGGCGCCTGCAGCAGGTGCTGGCCAACCTGCTGGAAAACGCACTGCGCTACACCCATGCCGGTGGCCGCGTACGCGTGCAGGCAGCACGCGTGCCTGCCGGCGTGCAGCTGGTCGTGGAAGACACCGCGCCGGGCGTTCCGGCCGACAAGTGTGCACTGCTGTTCGAACGTTTCTACCGCGTGGAAAGTTCGCGCAACCGCGCCAGTGGCGGCAGCGGGCTGGGCCTGGCCATCAGCCACAACATCATCCTCGCCCACCACGGCGTCATCCACGCCGCGCCCTCGCCGCTGGGCGGGCTGCGCGTGGTCATCACCCTGCCGGAGCCTGCATGAGCACGTCGCCCGCCACGTCCACGAAGATCCTGATCGTCGAGGACGAGCCACGCCTGGCCTCGGTACTGCGCGACTACCTGGCCGCCGCCGGCATGGCCAGCGAGTGGGTGGACGACGGTGGCCAGGTGATCGACGCGTTCGTGCGCTACCAGCCCGATCTGGTGCTGCTGGACCTGATGCTGCCGCAGCGCGACGGCGTGGACCTGTGCCGCGAACTGCGTGCCAGCAGCGATGTACCGGTCATCATGGTCACCGCACGGGTGGAAGAGATCGACCGCCTGCTGGGCCTGGAGATCGGCGCCGACGACTACATCTGCAAGCCGTTCAGTCCGCGCGAAGTGGTCGCGCGGGTGATGGCGGTGCTGCGCCGCTACCGCCCGGACCCGGGTGCGCGCGCCAACGGTGGCCTGCACATCGACGAGCCGGCCGCACGCGCCACCTGGAACGGCAAGGGCCTGGACCTGACGCCGGTGGAGTACCGCCTGCTGCGCACGCTGCTGGCCACCCCGGGCCGGATCTGGGCGCGCGATGAACTGCTCGACCGGCTGTACCTGGACCATCGCGTGGTGGTCGACCGCACCGTCGACAGCCATGTGCGCAACCTGCGCCGCAAGCTGGCCGACGCCGGCATGGAAGGCGAGCCGATCCGTTCGGTGTACGGCATGGGCTACAGCTACGAGCCCTAGCCGGTAGTGCCGGCCGCTGGCCGGCAACCGCAGAATTCCAAGTGCGCCCGTGAGCTTGCCGGCCAGCGGCCGGCACTACCGGTGCGCACTTGCGTTACAGTCGAGCACGCTCGACATTACGAACACAACTGCATGGACGACATCCACCCGATCGCGCCGGACAAGCGCGCCGCCATCCTTTCCACCCTGGCTGACATCGAACAGCGCTACGACGTACGCGTGCTGCTGGCCTGCGAGTCGGGCAGCCGCGGCTGGGGCTTTTCCTCGCCCGACAGCGACTACGACGCGCGCTTCATCTACGTGCATCGCCAGCCGTGGTATCTCAGCGTCAACGAGAGCACCGGTCCCGGCGAAGCGCAGCGCGATGTGATCGAACTGCCGATCGACGATGAGCTCGACGTGAGCGGCTGGGACCTGCGCAAGGCACTGCGACTGGTTTCAAAATCCAATCCGACCCTGATCGAGTGGCTGCGCTCGCCGATCGTCTACCAGCAGGATCAGGCGGCGGTGTCACAGTTGTGGGAAGCAGCGAAAGCGTTCCATTCGCCGCTGGGCACGTGGTGGCACTACTTCAACATGGCGCGCTCGAACCATCGCGGCTACCTGCGTGGCGAAACGGTGCGCACCAAGAAGTACCTGTACGTGCTGCGCCCACTGCTGGCCTGCCAGTGGATAGAGCACGAACAGACACCCCCGCCGATGGCCTTCGAGGATCTGCTGGACCGGCTGCTGCCAGACGGTGCGGTGCGTGAAGTCATCGATGCCTTGCTGGCGGTCAAACGGGCCAGCGCCGAGGTCGCCGCCGGGCCACGCATTGCGGCGATCAGCGACTACATCGATCGTGAACTGGCCATCCGGACTGCGCAGGCGCCACAGCTGCCCGCCGGACGAGGTGATGCTGCGTGGCTGGATGAGCTGTTCCGGCAGATGCTGGCCGAGCACGCGCCTGCGTGAAGAGCCGCACCTGCCGCTGGTAGTGCCGGCCGCTGGCCGGCAACCACGGAAATCCAGGCGTGCCGCGCGGTTGCCGGCCAGCGGCCGGCACTACCACACGGGTATCATCGTCGCGAACGCCCTGATTTCCGGAGACCCCGATGAACCCGCTGCGCCCCTTCCGCGACAAGATGCCCATCCTCGGCGAGCGCGTGTACATCGACCCGTCGTGCACGATCATCGGCGACGTGGAACTGGGCGACGACGTGTCGGTGTGGCCGGGCACGGTCATCCGCGGTGACGTCAATTACGTACGCATCGGTGCACGCACCAACGTGCAGGACGGCACCATCATCCACGTCAGCCACCACAGCCCGTACAACAAGGCCGGCTACCCGACCCTGATCGGCGAAGGCGTGACCGTCGGCCACGGCTGCATCATCCACGCCTGCACGATCGGCGATTACAGCCTGATCGGCATGGGCGCCTGCATCCTCGACGGTGCCCGCGTGGAGCGCCATGGCTTCGTCGGCGCCGGTGCGGTGATCGGCCCCGGCAAGGTGGTGGGCGAAGGCGAGCTGTGGGTCGGCAACCCTGCCCGGCCGGCACGCGCGCTGAGCGACAAGGAGATCGAGTCGCTGCACTACTCGGCCGACCACTACGTGCGGCTGAAGGACGAATACTGGGGCTGAGCAGCCAACGCTGCCGCGCGGCTCTGCTAAAGTCTGGGCCCGACCAGGACCTGTCGAGACCCCCATGCCTGTGGTTGCCAGCCGGAGAGGACTCCGGCGCCCACAACGAAGGCCACCGCGCTGATGGCCGCACCGATGCTCGATACCTACCGTGAGGTGGTGACGCCGGAGGGTGTGCTGCTTCAGTTGCCGGTAGCCGGACCGCTGCCGCGGGCCATGGCCTGGCTGGTCGATCTTGGCGTGCGCATCGCGGTACTGGTGCTGATGGCGATTCCGCTGGCGGTGCTGGACGAATTCGGCTCCGGCCTCAACCTGGTGCTGATGTTCCTGGTCTACTGGGTCTACCCGATCGTGTGCGAGGCGCTGTGGGGCCGTACCCTGGGCAAGCGCGCGCTGGGCCTGCGCGTGCTGTCCCGCGATGGCGCGCCCGTGGGCTGGATGGCGGCGATCACCCGCAACCTGCTGCGCACGGTGGACATGCTGCCGTTCGGCTATGCACTGGGCCTGGTCAGCAGCCTGTTCGATCCGCACGGCCGCCGCCTCGGCGACCTGGTGGCCGGCACCGTGGTGGTGCACGCGCCTGTGCTGTACCTGCCGCCGCCACCTACCATCGACAGCGTGCTGGCTCCGCCGCAGCCACTGCGGCCGGAGGAACAGGCCGCGCTGATGGCCTTCGCCGAGCGCGCGCCACGGCTGTCGGCGGCCCGCCAGCAGGAGCTGGCCGGCATTGCCGAGCCCCTGACCGGTACCCACGGCCAGGTCGCCGTGCTGCGCCTGTACGCCATGGCCAACTGGCTGCTGGGGCGGCGATGAAACAGGAACAGTTCGTCGCCCGCTACCAGCAGGAATGGCAGGAACTGGAACAGTGGCTGCTGCTGCGTGCCGGCGCCTCGCGCCGCGCGCGCCGCAAGGCCAGCGGCCTGGCACTGGACGATACCGCCGTCCCGCAGCGCTACCGGCGCCTGTGCCAGCAGCTGGCGCTGGCCCGCGAGCGCGGTTACAGCCCGCAGCTGGTCCAGCGCCTGCAGCAGCTGATGCAGCAGGGCCACAGCGTGCTGTACCGCACACGGCCGACGCGCTGGCGCGCCGCGCTGGAATTCCTGGTGGCCGACTTCCCGCTGCTCGTGCGCAGCCAGGCACGCAGCATGTGGGTGGCGCTGGCGATGTTCGCGCTGCCGGCAATCGCCTGCTTCATGCTTGTGCAGGTCTACCCGGACCTGATCCACACGCTGATGGACAACCGCCAGATCGCCGCGATGGAGCGCATGTACGACCCTGCCGCCGAACGACTGGGCCGCGACAGCGGTACCGACTGGATGATGTTCGGCCACTACATCCTCAACAACATCAGCATTGCCCTGCGCACCTTCGCCAGCGGCCTGCTGGCCGGGCTGGGTACGCTGCTGGTGCTGCTGTTCAACGGCGTCACCATCGGTGCGGTGGCCGGCCACCTGCAGCACATCGGGCACGGCGGACCATTCTGGCGCTTCGTGGCCGGCCATGGCGCGTTCGAGCTGACCGCGATCGTGATCGCCGGCGGTGCCGGCCTGCAGCTGGGCATGAAGCTGCTGGCACCGGGTCGGCGCAGCCGCCTGGACGCGCTGGTCGACGGTGGCCGCATCGGTGCGCGGCTGTGCCTGGGCGTGGCGTTCATGCTGCTGGTCGCAGCCTTCATCGAAGCGTTCTGGTCGTCGATCGCCGAAGTCCCCGCATGGACCAAGTTCGGCGTCGCCGGAGTGCTCTGGGCCGGCGTGCTGCTGTGGCTGTGGCGTGGCGGGCGTGGAGGCGGCCATGCGCATTGACCGTCTGGACGTGGTGCTGCGTGCACGCAGCGGCTGGGAAGCGATGGAGCTGGGCAGTGCCCTCGCCCGCCGCCATGCGCGCGCCGTGTGGGGCAGCTGGCTGCTGGCCAGTGCTCCGTTGTTCGTGATCTTCAACGCGCTGGGATGGTGGCTGGATGCCTTCGGCTGGGCCTGGCTGGCGATGTGGTGGTGCAAGCCACTGTTCGAGCGTGCGCCGCTGTATGTGCTGTCGCGCGGCATCTTCGGCGAACCGGTCAGCACACTTTCGGCCCTGCGTGCGCAGCGCCACTGGGGCAACACTGGTTCCTGGGGCTACCTGGGCTGGCGTCGCTTCAGCGTGCTGCGCAGCCTGTGCCTGCCGGTGAACCTGCTGGAAGGCAACGCACCGGGTCAGCGCGGTCCACGCCGCCGTGCGGTGGCTGCCGGCGCCGCAGGTGCGGCGACAGTGCTGACTGTGACCTGCATGGCGTTCGAAGCGGTGCTGGTATCTGGTGCCATCGGTGCAGTGTTCATGTTCATGCCACTGGACCTGATGTCCGAATCCTGGCGTGCGGCGTGGGACATGATCGGCAAGGACACGCCGGCATGGGCACGCTTCGGTTTCAATCTGGCCTGCTGGCTGGCCTCGGCGCTGATCGGCCCGTTCTTCGTCGGTGCGGGCTTTGGCCTGTACTTGAACCGGCGTACGCAGATGGAAGCCTGGGACGTCGAAATCGCCCTGCGCCGCCTGCGCGATCGCCTGCTGCCGGCGGCATCGACGCTGGCGCTGCTGCTGTGCCTGGCACTGCCACTGGTCTCCGCCCCGGTGCACGCGCAGGACGCAGATGCCGAGCCCCGGCGCGCAATGGGCAAGCCCAACGACCATGGCATCGACGCCGAGGAAGGCAACGAAGCACCGACCATCGACCCGGCCAACACGCCGGCAACGATCTTCGGCGGCACGCCGGTGGACACCGCCGGTTTCCGTCAAGCGGTTAACCGTGCCTATGAGGACCCGCTGCAGCGCCCGACCCGCGAGGTCACCCGCTGGAAGCCGATCGAGCAGGCCGAGGAAAAAAAGAAGGAAGACAAGCAGCTGCAGCGTGACACCAACAGCAAAGGTGAACGCAAAGCGCGCAGGGACGGCATCGCCTGGCTGGCACGGCTGGCCGAATGGGGGCTGTGGGGCCTGCTCGGCATCCTGCTGCTGGTGCTGCTGCTGACCGCGCGGCTGTGGCTGCCATGGCTGCGTGGCAGTGGCCGGCGCAAGGCCGACGCTGCACCGGAGGTGCTGGAGGAACAGGTGGAGTTGCCGGTGGTGCTGCCGCCGGACGTGGCCACCCAGGCTGGCCTGCTCTGGGACCAGGGCCGGCCGCGGCAGGCGCTGGCCCTGCTGTACCGCGCCAGTGTGCGCACGGTGGGCGAGCGCAGCGGTATCGCGCTTCCACCCGGTGCCACCGAAGCGCAATGCCTGCGCGCGTCGCGGCGCATGCCTGATGCCACCGATCGTGACCTGTTCGCGCGCATCGTGCGCATGTGGCAGTACGCCGCCTACGGTGGCCGCCTGCCCAGCCGCGCCGATTTCGATGCATTGGTCGATACCCTGCGCCAGCAGTACGGGTGGCAGGCATGAGTCCGCGCCTGTTCTGGTCGCTGCTGCTCGGTGCATTGGTGCTGTTCGGTGTACCGCTGACCA
Organism: Stenotrophomonas sp. PE591; assembly: GCF_018320795.1. Taxonomy (NCBI): domain Bacteria; kingdom Pseudomonadati; phylum Pseudomonadota; class Gammaproteobacteria; order Lysobacterales; family Lysobacteraceae; genus Stenotrophomonas; species Stenotrophomonas sp. PE591. Next base: position 174,459 of record NZ_JAAOKO010000007.1, on the reverse strand, counting down.
TCCTCTACCTGCGCACGCACGAACGGGTGACCGAGACGATCCGGCTGCCGCCACAGGGCGAAGCCACCTACAACCCGCTGTACGTACTCGGCCAGGCGCTGCGCGCCGATGGCATTGACGTGCACTCGCGGCCACGGCTGGAACTGCAGCAGATGGCACTGGGGCCGAACGATACGGTGGTGCTGCTGCAGGACAGCAGCGAACTGCCGCCGCCCGTTGCCAGCGCGCTGCTGGACTGGGTCGACGGTGGCGGCCACCTGCTGGTACGTACACCGCCGCCGGCCGAGGACGATGCCGGCAGCACGCAGGGCCCCTTGCTGGACCGGCTGGGCGTGGACAGCCTGTTCCAGCGCAGCGACTGCCAGCCGTTCCATGTCGACGACGATCCTGGCCACGTCGAATTCTGCGGTGGCCGCCGCTTCACCCTGGGTTTTGCCGCCAGTGCGCAGGCCGAACGTCGCTGGGGCACGGATCGCGACCTGGTGTTCGCGCGCCTGCGCCAGGGCCAGGGCAAGGTGAGCGTGCTGGCCGACATGGAGTTCATGCGCAGCGAGGTGGACTCACCTGCGGCGCGCCTGGCCTCCGCAGGGGGCAAGGCCAGCGACGGCCTGCACGACGCGTCGCATCGCGACCTGACCCGCTACCTGCTCGATCCGAACTACGGCAAGGGTGCGGTCTGGCTGGTCTATGCCAGCCGCCCGCCGTCGCTGTGGTCGCGCATGTTCTATCAGGGCTGGCCGCTGTGGGCACCGTTGCTGCTGGCCCTGCTGGGTTGGCTGTGGGGCCGCTCGCAGCGCTTCGGCAGCCTGCTGCCGTCGCCGGTTCTGGAACGCCGTTCGCTGCTGGAGCACGTGCGCGCCAGTGGTGAACTGCTGCTGCGTTTCGGCCACGGCGCGCGCCTGTACGAGGCCGTACTCGCCCTGTTCCTGCACCGCCTGCGCCTGCGCGCACCGGTTGCCGCCGCACTCGATGGCGCGCCGCGCGATCAGGCCATCGCCGAGCTGCTGAAGTGGCCGCAAGGCCGCGTTGCCAGCGCGCTCACGCCCCCTCCGCCGCACGATTCCTCCGCCCTGCGCGAGCGCATCCGCTTGCTGCTCCAGATGAGATCCCTGCTATGACCGAAGTCCCCGAGCTGCCGGCGGCCGCCAACGCCCGCCTGATCGAACGCGTCGATGCCATCCGCGATGCCGTCGGCCACGCCTTCATCGGCCAGGCTGATGTGCTGGACCAGATCCTGGTGGCCCTGCTGGCCGGTGGCCACGTGCTGATCGAGGGCGTGCCCGGGCTGGGCAAGACCCTGCTGGTGCGCGCGCTGGCCCAGGCCCTGGAACTGGATTACGGCCGCGTGCAGTTCACCCCCGACCTGATGCCCAGCGACGTCAGCGGCCACGCGGTGTACGACCCGAAGAGCGAGAGCTTCAAGATCCGTCGCGGCCCGGTGTTCACCAACCTGCTGCTGGCCGACGAGATCAACCGCGCACCGGCCAAGACCCAGTCGGCGCTGCTGGAAGTGATGCAGGAAGGCCAGGTGACCATCGAAGGCAAGGCCTTCACGCTGGCGCCGCCGTTCATGGCGCTGGCCACGCAGAACCCGCTGGAACAGGAAGGCACCTACCCGCTGCCGGAAGCGCAGCTGGACCGCTTCCTGCTGAAGGTGCTGATCGACTACCCGCAGCTGGAGGACGAGAAGCGCATGGTGACCGCGATCACCAGCGGCCGCGCCGCCAGCGATTTCGACCTGAGCCAGGTGCCGCGCGTGCTCGGCGCCGGTGAGCTGCTGGAACTGCAGCGCGCCACGGCGGCGATCACCGTCGATGACGAAGTGATCGACTACGCGGTGCGGATTGTGGCGGCCACGAGGCAGTGGCCGGGTATCGCGGTCGGCGCTGGCCCGCGTGGCAGCATCGCGCTGGTACGTGCCTCGCGCGCGCAGGCGGTGTTGGCCGGCCGTGACTTCGTCACCCCCGACGACGTGCGCGACATCGCGCGCCCCGCGCTGCGCCATCGCATCGCGCTGGCACCGGAACTGCAGATCGAAGGCCAGGACGCCGACGACGTGCTGGGTGCACTGCTGGCCAAGGTGGAAGCACCGCGCCGATGAGGCCGGCCCCGCTGCTGCTGGCGCTGCTGCTGGCCTGGGCCGCCCTGGGTGGCCTGGTGCTGGGCGGCCTGCTGCCGCGCTGGAGCTGGGCGCTGGCCGCGGTGGCGATTGCCGTGCCAGCGTTGATGGATCTGTGGCGGCAGACGCGGCGTCCATCGCCGCAGATCCAGCGTGAGCTGCCCGAAGCGCTGGCACTGGGCGTGCGCCGCGAGGCCGCGCTGCGGCTGCAGGCGGACGCATCGATGACGGTGCAGGTGTTCGACCTGGTCCCCGGCGGCTGGCCGCTGGAATCGCTGCCGCAGCGCGTGCGCCTGAAGCCCGGCAGCGCCTCCACCCTGCACTACCACCTGCAGCCGCTGCAGCGCGGGCGCTTCCGCTTCGACGGCGTGCACCTGCGCATGCGCTCGCCGTGGCGGCTGTGGTGGCAGCAACGCACGCTGCCTCCCGCGCTGGACGTGCGGGTCTATCCGAACTTCGTACCGCTCACCCGCTTCGCCCTGTTCAGTGCCGACCAGGCCTCGCGGTTGGTCGGTGCACACGTGAAGCGCCGCCGCGGTGAAGGCACCGACTTCCACCAGATGCGCGAGTACCGCATCGGCGACAGCCTGCGCCAGCTGGACTGGAAGGCCACCGCGCGTGCGCGCAAGCTGGTCTCGCGCGAGTACCAGGACGAGAAGAACCAGCAGCTGCTGCTGATGCTCGACAGTGGCCGCCGCATGCTGGCCAGCGAAGGCGGGCTCTCGCACTTCGATCATGCATTGAATGCCTCGCTGGTGGTGGCCTACCTGGCGCTGCGCCAGGGCGATGCTGCCGGCCTGTTCGCCACCGGTGGCGAGCGCCGCTGGGTGGCACCGCAGCGTGGCATGGGCACGGTCGAGCACCTGCTGCGTGCCAGCTACGACCTGCAGCCGCGCGCGGTGGCCACCGACTACCTGGCCGCCGCCACCGAGGTGTCGCTGCGCCAGCGCCGGCGTGCGCTGGTGATGCTGGTCAGCAACGTGCGCGACGAGGACATCGAAGACCTGCTGGCGGCGGTGCGCCTGCTGCAGAAACGCCACCTGGTGTGCGTGGCCAGCCTGCGCGAGCGCGAACTGGATGCTGTCCTCGATGATGAGGTGCAGTCGCTGGAGGACGCGGCCCAGGCCGGCGCCGCGGCGCTGTACCTGCAGCAGCGCGCGAAAGCGCATGAAGCGCTGCGCAGCGAGAAGGTGATGGTTCTGGACGTGACCGCCGACGCCCTGCCCGGTGCACTGGTGGAGCGCTATCTGGCGGTGAAGCGCGAAGGGTTGCTCTGATACCAGGAACGATTGCCGGCCAGCGGCCGGCACTACCCCCTGCAACAACCGGTGCATCGCTTTGGTAGGTGCCAACCTTGGTTGGCACGAAACCCACAGCGCCGACCAGGGTCGGCATCTACCAGAAACGGTTGCCGGTCAGCGGCCGGCACTACCCCTGCAGCAATCGCCGCTGCAACCGCTCCACCGCGCGCTGCAGCAACACCCGGTTGCGGGCCAGCTTCATCCACTGCGGCAGGCACGAGAACATCGAACGATGATGGCCGCTGCCCTCGCGCAGCGTGGCCGTGGCGTAATCGTGCAGTGCCTGCAGGTGTTCGGCGTTGTATGCCCACAGCAGACCGGCAGCGGTCTTTTCCACCAGCCGCAACGGCAGACCGAAGTTCGGGTCGATAGCGTCGTTGCCATGCCATTGCGACAGTGTGACCTCCACATCGTTGCTACGGCCACATTGGCTGCAGTCCGCAGCCATGGTCCGCAACGGCATCGTGGCATGGGCACGACGCACCTCGATGCGTACCCACTGGTGGCCGCGATAACCACACGGCCGGTAACCGCTGTAGCGCACCGGCCCCACCCAGTCACCGGCACCACAGCGGTTACAGCCACACCCGCCGTCCAAGGCTTCGCTGCACCCCAGACAACGGAAGCGCCGCGCGTTGGAGGGGCCTGTCACCCAGCCCGGCGTATCGCAGCGATGGCAGCGCACCGCCACCCGGTCGGCATAGCGGAACAGGGCACGGCCATCATCGCAATGGCGCCGCGGCGGCACAGACATCAGACGTAGATCCGCGTCGGCGCCTCATCGACGATCGCGTGCGGCACGAAGCGCGCACTGTCGCGGGTGATCGCGCTGTCGTCCTCGCGGACGCCGATGCCACAGGCGTGGTCGCCGACCACCCAGCTGCCGATCAGCGGGTAACCACCTTCGAAGCGGGTGAGCGGATGGGCGCGCTGGATGATCGCCGGGCCATCGTAGGGGCCGTCGCTGCGCTGGGTGCTGCCATCGGCCAGGTGCATCTCGATGTTGGCGCCTTCGCGCGAGAACAGCGGCTTGCGCACCCAGCCCGAGGCCAGCGTGCTGCCGTCATCGAAATGCGCTTCCAGCAGGTTCGGATGGCCCACGTTGCGCTGCCACAGCAGCGGCAGGATGCCCTTGTTGCTCAACACCGCCTTCCACGCCGGCTCCAGCAGCTGCACGCCCGAGCCGGGCAGCGCGCGGCCGAATTCCTCGGCCATGAGGTCTTCCAGCGGGTACAGCTTGAACAGCGTGCCGATCACCGAATCGTCCAGCGCGGTGAAGCGGCCGTCCTCGGACAGGCCAATGTCCTCGATGGCGATGGCCTGGCCATGCAGGCCGGCCTGCGATGCACAGTCGCGCAGATAGTCGACGGTGCCGCGGTCTTCTTCGGAGCTGCCCACGGCACTGAAGTACAGCGGCGGTGGCAGCTGCGTGGCCAGTTCGCCGAAACGCTCGACCAGCGCTTCGTGAATCGCGTTGAACTGGTCGGCGTGCTGCGGCAGGCGACCGGCGTTGCGCTGGTCTTCCAGCCACTGCCATTGGAAGAAGCTGGCCTCGAACAGCGAGGTCGGCGTGTCGTAGTTCAGTTCGTACAGCTTGGCCGGGCCAGTACCGTCGTAGGCCAGGTCCAGGCGACCGTACAGATGCGGCTGGCGCTGGCGCCAGCTGTCGGCGATCCAGTCGCGGTAATGCGACGGAATCGCCAGCTGGTCCATCAGCCGTTCGCTGGCGATGACATCGCCGACCAGGTCCAGCGCCATCTGGTGCAGCTCGGCGCTGGGGTCTTCGATGTCCTGCTCGATCTGGCGCAGGGTGAACGCGTAGTACGCGCTTTCGTCCCAGTACGGCTGGCCGTCGATGGTGTGGAAGCGGAAACCCGCCTCTTCCGCGCGCGCCCGCCATTGGGCACGCTCGGCAATCCGGATGCGCTGCATGGGTCGATCAGCCGCCGTAGCTGCCGCTGCTGCTGCGGCGCGCGCTGGTGTTGCCGAAGCCACCACGGCTGGCAGTGACCGCACGGTTCGGTTCGCTGGTGACCGGGGCCAGGCCGGCCTTGCCCGCGCCGATGCCGCTGGCGGTGTTCAGGCCACCAGTGCCACCCGGTGCCGGGCGCGCCCAACCCGCATTCTTGTCCTGGTAGGCCGGCGCCGATGCCGGTGCCTGCGGTGCCAGGCCTCCGCGGTTGCTCAGCATCTGCGACATGAAGAAGCCCATCATCATCGGGCCGATGAACGAGGTTCCGGCCGAGGTGTGCTGCTGCACGCACTGCTCCGGCTTGTAGTCCTTCTCGCAGGCTTCCCTGCTGGCGTACTTCGGCGCCGCATCGGCGGCCTGCTTCTGCGCTTCGGCGAAGGCATTGCGGCACGACGACGGATCGCCGGTGGCCTCGGTGCAGGCCTCGACCGAGGTGTACAGGCCTTCCTGCACCTTCACCTCCGGCTCCTTCTGGCAGGCGGTGAACAGCAGCGGCGCGGCGCTCATCAGCAGCAGCGCGGTGGTGCGGGAACGTTTCATGGCCTCATGCCCTGTCGACGGATCAATGCCCCAATGATGCCAAATCCGGACCAGCAACCGGAATCGGCAAAGTCCGAAAGATGAACGGACTTTCATTTTCGTCGCTCCAATCAGGAATCGGGGGTCAGAGCCCGTCGCGCAGCAACGGGATCCGACCCCGTCAGATCGCAGGAAACTGTCGAAGGCGGGGTGGGTCCGGTTGCGGGGGCGTGAGCGCCATGGATGGCGCGACCGAGGCTACATGGACGTACTTGCGCCGTCCCCCGCAGCCGGACCCACCCCGCCATCCCACGGATAGCCCAGCTGTTGCTGTTGAGGTTGCCGGCCAGCGGCCGGCACTACCCCGGGTGCAGGGCGCAGCCCTGCCGCTCTCTCCCCGGTGGTTGCAGCAGCAACCGAAAAAATTGGCCATGATCGGCTGACCCCCACGTCGTACGGCCCGCCCGTTCCGCCAGCCATGCCCGAATACCGTTCCCGCACCTCCACCGCCGGCCGCAACATGGCCGGCGCCCGCGCCCTGTGGCGTGCCACCGGCATGAAGGACGGCGACTTCCACAAGCCGATCATCGCCATCGCCAACTCCTTCACCCAGTTCGTGCCCGGCCACGTGCACCTGAAGGACCTCGGCCAGCTGGTCGCGCGCGAGATCGAGCAGGTCGGCGGCGTCGCCAAGGAATTCAACACCATCGCCGTGGACGACGGCATCGCGATGGGCCACGACGGCATGCTGTATTCGCTGCCCAGCCGCGAGATCATCGCCGACGCCGTGGAGTACATGGTCAACGCGCACTGTGCCGACGCGCTGGTGTGCATCAGCAACTGCGACAAGATCACCCCCGGCATGCTGATGGCAGCGCTGCGCCTCAACATCCCGGTGGTGTTCGTTTCCGGCGGACCGATGGAAGCGGGCAAGACCAAGCTGTCCGAGCACAAGCTGGACCTGGTCGATGCGATGGTGGTGGCTGCCGATGACAGCGCTTCCGACGAGAAGGTGGCCGCGTTCGAACGCAGCGCCTGCCCCACCTGCGGCTCCTGCTCGGGCATGTTCACCGCCAACTCGATGAACTGCCTGACCGAAGCACTGGGCCTGTCGCTGCCGGGCAACGGCACCACGCTGGCCACCCACGCCGACCGTGAGGCGCTGTTCCGCCGCGCCGGCCGCCTGATCGTCGAACTCTGCCATCGCTGGTATGGCGGCGAAGACCCGAGCGCGCTGCCGCGCGGCATCGCCACCCAGGCGGCGTTTGCCAATGCGATGACCCTCGACATCGCCATGGGCGGCTCCACCAACACCATCCTGCACCTGCTGGCCGCCGCGCAGGAGGCGGAGGTCGACTTCGACCTGACCCACATCGACGCGCTGTCGCGGCGCGTACCGCAGCTGTGCAAAGTGGCGCCGAATACGCCGAAGTACCACATCGAGGACGTGCATCGCGCCGGCGGTGTGTTCGGCATCCTCGGTGAGCTGGACCGCGCCGGCCTGCTCGAAACCACGGTGCCGACCGTGCACAGCGCCAGCCTGGCCGAAGCACTGGAACGCTGGGACGTGGTGCGCAGTGACAACGACACCCTGCACACGTTCTTCAAGGCTGGCCCGGCCGGCATCCCCACCCAGGAAGCCTTCAGCCAGGCCACGCGCTGGCCGACGCTGGACGTGGACCGCGCCGAGGGCTGCATCCGCTCGCTGCAGCATGCGTATTCGCTGGAAGGCGGGCTGGCCGTGCTGCGCGGCAACCTGGCCGTGGATGGCTGCGTGGTGAAGACCGCCGGCGTGGACGAATCGATCCACGTGTTCGAAGGTCCCGCGCGCGTCTATGAAAGCCAGGACGCCGCCGTCGCCGGCATCCTCGCCGACGAAGTGCAGCCGGGCGAGGTGGTGGTGATCCGCTATGAAGGCCCGAAGGGCGGCCCCGGCATGCAGGAGATGCTGTACCCGACCAGCTACCTGAAATCGAAGGGGCTGGGCAAGCAGTGCGCACTGCTCACCGATGGCCGCTTCTCCGGCGGCACCTCGGGCCTGTCGATCGGCCACGTCTCGCCGGAAGCCGCCAGCGGCGGTGTCATCGGCCTGGTGGAAGATGGCGACCGCATCCGCATCGACATTCCGGCCCGCCGCATCGACCTGCTGCTGGATGAGACCACGCTGGCCCAGCGCCGCGCCGACGCCGATGCGCGTGGTTGGAAGCCGCGCGCGCCGCGCCCACGCAAGGTCACCAGCGCACTGAAGGCCTACGCCCTGCTGGCCACCAGCGCCGACAAGGGCGCCGTACGCAACACCGCGCTTCTGGGCGATTGACCGCCATACGGTAGTGCCGGCCGCTGGCCGGCATCTGGGAAAAGGGGACGGAGGGAATTAAGTCGTTTTTGCCATAAACGACTTAATTCCCTCCGTCCCCTTTTTGCCGGCCAGCGGCCGGCACTACCGGTCAGCCGATCACACGCTTGAACGGCGGCAGCGCGTCGATGATGCGCTTGCCGTAGCGGCGGGTCAGCAGCCGCGAATCGAGGATGATCACGCGGCCGGTGTCGGTGGAAGTGCGGATCAGGCGGCCTGCGAACTGGGTCAGCGTGCGCAACGCATGCGGAATGGCGATCAGGTTGAAGGCATTCAGCCCACGCCCCTCGAACCACTCGCTGAGGGTGGCGGTCTGCGGATCGGTCGGCACCGCGAATGGCACCTGGGTGATCACCACCGTGGTGCAGGCTTCGCCGGGCAGGTCGAGGCCTTCGCCGAACGAGTTCAGTCCGAACAGCACCGAACCCTCGCCTGCGGCTACGCGGCGCAGGTGCTCGTCGATCAGCCGGGTCTTGGACATCTCGCCCTGCACCAGCACCTGCTTGCGGCGCGCGGCCGACATCAGCCCGGCCACCTTCTCCATCTTCCAGCGCGAGGTGAACAGCACCATCGAACCCTTGGCCCAGTCAAGTTCGGTGTCGAGATAGCGCGCCACTTCGCGCGGATGGCCTTCGCGGTCGTCCGGAGTGACCGGGAATTTCGGCACGATCAGTTCGGCCTGGTTGGGCAGGTCGAACGGTGACGACAGCGAGACCATCTCGGCCTCTTCCGGAATGCCGTTGTCGATCGCCAGCGACTGGAAGTCGCCACCGCCGGTCAGCGTCGCCGAGGTCATCACCACCGAGTCCACTTCATCCCACAGCAGCTTGCGCAGCACGTGCGCGGCCGACACCGGCGAGCCGTGCAGCACCAGGTCGCCGTCGCGGGTGGCGGTGACCCAGCGCGCCATCGGCGGCGCACCGTCCTTGTCTTCGCGACGCCAGGCCTGCCACAGGTTGTACTGCTGCTCGATCATTTCCAGCGCCATGCCCAGGTTGCGCTGCAGGCGCTCGCGCGCGGCATCGTCCGGCTTGCCCTTGGCCACCTGCGCGGTGGCGGCGTGCGCCCAGTTGTAGAGGCTGCGGGTATCGTCAGCCAACGCCTCGATCGGCTCGCGCCAGGCCTCGGGCAGTCGCCCGTTGGCCGCGCGCCACATCGGCTCTTCGTCCGCCGGCGCCGGCATCCACACGCGCTCGATATGATCGCGGAACGCACGCAGCTGCTTGGCCACGTTGCTGGCCACCTCGATCGCTTCGTTCGGCAGCAGGTTGCCGAGGCGATCCTTGTCGACCGCGCGGTAGGCGCCGGCGATCAGGATCTGCAGGCGACCGGTGCGTTTGGCCATCTCGTCCAGCGCCAGGCTGGCCGCGCCCTGGTCGATCGCCACGTTGCCGATGTGATGGCCTTCGTCCAGCACCAGCAGCATGTCCGACGGCGGTGCGATCAACGGCTGGCCGTTGTCGCTGTCGCCGATCGACAGCGCCGACAGCAGCAGCGCGTGGTTGGTGACCACGATCTGCGCATCGCGCACGGTGTTGCGCGAACGCAGCACCGCACACTGCGCCGAATAGGCACAACGGCGCCCGGCGCAGCCCGAAGCCGGCGTGGTGATGCGGCTGCGCAGGCCGGGGCTGATCGTCTCCGGTGCGTTGTCGATGTCGCCATCCCAGCTGCCGCTGGTGAAGGCGTCGGTCAGGCGCTTGGCGATGTCCATTTCGATCGGCGCCAGCGGCCGGTCGAACAGCGGCGCGTCATCCTCGAACATGCCGCCCTGCGAGCCCTCGCCCTGCGCCTCGGCGGCATTGCGCGTGCACAGGTAGCGGGTACGGCCCTTGGCCAGCGCCACGGTCGCCTCCAGGCCGGTGGCTTTCAGGAAATTCGGGATATCGCGCTCGACCAGCTGCGACTGCAGCGCCACGGTGCCGGTGCTGATCACCAGCTTCTTCTTGCTGGCCAATGCGATCGGCACGCCTGCGGTGAGGTAGCCCAGGCTCTTGCCGACGCCGGTGGGCGCCTCGACCACGCCGACGCCACCACTTTTCGACAGCGCACGCGACACCACGCCGATCATCTGGCTCTGCGAGCGACGGGTGGAGAAGCCGGGGGTATTGGCCTGCAGCGTCGTGTACGCCTTGCGGATCGCGTCCTTCAAGGTGTCATCGAGGGTGCGCGGAGCGGCGACGGTTTCGGTCACGCCGGGAATTACCGTAGCTGGATCAGGCCGGGCATTGTCGCATGGCCGGCCGCATTCACCGCCGCTGGGACCCTGAACGGGCCAGCGACGACGCCCGCTGGCGGTCCCGGTCCAATGGCCGGACCATCCCAGGGGCAGATACGCCGGGCATGGCCCGGCGCGACCGGTCAGGCGGCCGGGAGCGTACGGGTACGCAGCAGGCGCACCAGCGCCCACACCACCAGCACCACACCGATGGCCTCGACCATCGCCAGCGCGAAATGCAGCACGCCGAGGATGGCACTCAAGCTCGACACGGCACTGAAATCACCGCTGCGGACCATCCACATCGGCAGGATGCCCGCCGCCATGCCGCCGAGGCTGGCCAGCAGCAACAGCAGCAGGCCGACCAGGGCACCGGTGCGGGTGGCGTCGCGCGGTGCGCCGACCACCCAGACCAGGCCCACGCACAGCGCGATCAGCACCGGCAGGCGCACGCCGACCATGCTCAGCACCGTGACCAGCAGGGTTGTGCCGTCCATCGATCAGTCCTCGCCGGCCAGCACGGCCGAGCCCTCACGCAGCGACTGGTAGACCTCGTCGGTCTGCGGGCGCACGCCGTGCCACTGCAGGAAACTCTCAGCGGCCTGCTCGACCAGCATGCCCAGGCCATCCACGGTATTGCGGCAGTTCGCCGCGCGCGCCCAGGCCAGAAAAGCGATGGCGGCCTCGCCGTAGTTGAGGTCGACGGCGGTGGTCATCGAGTTGACCAGCGACAGCGGCAGCTTGAACTCGACGTCACGGTCGCGGCCGGCCGAGGTGGCGTTGACGATCAGTTCGAAGTCACCCAGATCACGCAGGTCTTCCCAGTAGCGGCTGATCGCGCGACCCGGCTCACCCATCGCATCGATCAGTTCATCGGCGCGTTCCGGCGTGCGGTTGACCACCACCAGCTCGGTGATGCCGGCATCAAGCAGCGCCGGGGCGACGCTGCGCGCGGAGCCACCGGCACCGATCAGCAACATGCGGCGGCCACGCAGGTCCAGGCCATGGCGGTCGGTCAGGTCACGCACCAGGCCGATGCCGTCGGTGGTGTCGCCATGCCAGCGGTCGCCCTTGCGCAGCAGCGTGTTGACCGAACCGGCGCGGCGCGCGCGTGCGGTCAGGGTGGTGCACACCGAGAACGCGGCCTCCTTGTGCGGCGAGGTGACGTTGGCGCCGACACCGCCGTCGGCGGCGAAGGCCTCCAGGCCGGCCAGGAACGCCTCCGGGGCCAGGTCGATCGCGCGGTAATCCACCGCGATGCCTTCCTGGCGACCGAACGTCGCGTGGATCTGCGGCGACTTCGAGTGGGCAACGGGGTGTCCGAAGACGGCGTAACGGTCGGTCATGGAATCCTCAAGCTGGCTAGACTGATGCTCTTTCGTGCACGGACCCGGATGATGCGCATCACCCCGCCCCTGCTGGTGCTTGCCGCCAGTCTACTCTCTGCCCCCGTGGCGATGGCGTTGAACGAGTACGGCATCGAAGGCATGGGCGTGGTCTCGACCCGTGCCGACGAGGGCCGCGCCACGATCAGCGCCGATGGCCAGCGCATCGTCTTCGCCCGCCGCGGCGAAGCCGGCTGGGGCCTGTGGGAGGCGCGCGTGGCCGATGGCCGCTGGCAGCAGGCGCAGGCCCTGCCGGTGGGCGTGGCCGGCGAGGCCCGCGATCCGTACTTCAGCCGCGACGGCCGCTGGCTGTTGTTCGCCGCCGGCCGCGAAGGCGCGCTGGCGCTGTACCGGGCTGCGGTGGAAGCCGATGGCCGGCTGGGCAAGGCGCACCCCATGGCCGGCGACGGTGGACGCCAAGAAGAGCGCGGGCCGGCCCTGAGCGCGGACGGCACGCGGCTGCTGTTTGCCCGCCAACAGGGCCGTGGCGCCGGCTGGAACCTGTTCGTGGCGACGCTGGATGCGCAGGGCATGCGCGGCCCTGCCACCGCATTGACAGCGTTGAACAGCGCCGATGACGAGACCGACGGCGACTGGCTGGGCAACGATGGCGCGGTGGTGTTCAGCCGCGGCAACGGCACGACCGCACAGGTGTGGAGCAGCGGCTGCGCGTGGAGTGGCGCGGCCCTGCAACCGTTGGGACTGTCGTTCAACCAGACCGGCGGCTGGACCGGCGCGCCGGTGATCGACAACGCCAAGCCAGGCGAAATGATGGTGGCCAGCAGCGCGGCCAGGGCACCGCGTGCCGGTGGCGCGGACGTGTACCGGTTGGCGGTGCCGAAGGTGGCGGCGGTGGCCGGGTGCATGCGGTAGATCCACGCCGCGCGTGGATAGCCGTTTGGTAGATGCCAACCTTGGTTGGCATGCAGGAAAGTGCCAACCAAGGTTGGCACCCACCCATGTGGAGGCGGCAGGGTCAGCGCGACAACACCTTGGCGCGCAACTGCTCGTACTCCATCTCGCTCAGCTGGCCATTGTCCTTGCGCTGGTTCAGCGCGGCCAGCTCGGCCTGCACGCTGTCCGGCAGGGCCTGCTCACGGGCCACGTGGCGGGCGGCGGAGAGCTGCTCCGGTGGGCGCTTGCCCGCGCGCCACGCGGCGATGAAGACACCGACGATGATGGCGCCGAACACCAGCGTGCCGGTGCCCCAGATCAGCCATTGCATCCATCCCAGTTCGGGTCCCATCGCGCAGTCCTCCGTCTATCGTGGCGCTATTGTCAGCGCTCGCGCAGCCATCGCGCCACCTGCGGCGCGAAATAGGTCAGCACGCCATCGGCACCGGCCCGCTTGAAGCCCAGCAGCGACTCCAGCACGCAGGCGCGCTCGTCCAGCCAGCCGTTGGCGAAGGCGGCCTTCATCATCGCGTACTCGCCACTGACCTGATAGGCGAAGGTCGGCACGCCGAATTTTTCCTTCACCCGGCGCACCAGGTCCAGGTACGGCATGCCCGGCTTGACCATCACCATGTCGGCGCCCTCTTCCAGGTCCAGCGCGATCTCGCGCAGGGCCTCGTCGCCGTTGGCCGGGTCCATCTGGTAGGTCTTCTTGTCGGCCTTGCCGAGGCTGGCCGCGCTGCCCACCGCATCACGGAACGGACCGTAGAACGCCGAGGCGTACTTGGCCGAGTAAGCCATGATGCGCACGTTGACGTGGTTGTCGGCATCCAGCGCACGGCGGATCGCGCCGATGCGGCCATCCATCATGTCCGACGGCGAAACGATGTCGACGCCGGCTTCGGCATGCGATACCGACTGCTTGACCAGCGCTTCGACGGTGATGTCGTTCAGCACATAGCCCTTGTCATCGATGATGCCGTCCTGGCCGTGGGTGGTGTACGGGTCCAGCGCCACGTCGGTCATCACCCCCAGTTCCGGGAAGCGCGACTTCAGCGCGCGGATCGCGCGTTGCGCCAGGCCGTCCTCGGCCCACGCCGCCGATGCATCCAGCGATTTCAGCGACGGGTCGATCACCGGGAACAGGTCGATTACCGGAATGCCCAGCTCCAGCGCCTCTTCGGCCACCTTCAGCAGTTCTTCGATCGACAGCCGCTCCACGCCCGGCATCGACGGCACTGCGGTGCGGCCGGCCAGTTCGTGCACGAACACCGGGTAGATCAGGTCGTCGGTGGTCAGCGTGTTCTCGCGCATCAGGCGGCGCGAGAACTCGTCGTGGCGCATGCGGCGCGGGCGGTACAGCGGGTGGGACATGGCAGGCTCCGAGGAGTGGCTATTGCAACAGGTAGCCCTGCGGCAGCAGGGGTTCGGGCAACGGGCGTTCGCCGAGCGCATCGAGCTGGTCGATCTCGATCGTGCGCACCAGCGCGTCCAGCGGCAGATCGTTCGGCTCAAGGCCGAAGGGGTCTTCCATTTCTTCGCCCAGCTGGTCCAGGCCGAAGAAGGCATAGGCCAGCACCGCCGACAGCACCGGCGTGCCCCAGCCCAGCGAACTGGCCAGGCCGAACGGCAGCAGCACGCAGAACATCCACGCGCAGCGGTGCAGCAGCAGGGTGTAGGCGAACGGCAGCGGCGTGGTGAGGATGCGCTCGCAGCCGGCCTGGATCGACGACATCGCGTGCAGGCGCTCTTCCAGCTGGGTGTAGAGGATGGGCTCGAGCTGGCTGGCGCGCAGCGCATGCGCCAGTTCGGCCGCGATCATCGCCAGCAGTGCATCGGGCACGTTCTCGCGCTGGCCCAGCTGTTCGCGCTGGCGCTTGTCCAGCCACGGCAGTGCTGCCAGGGCGACGATGCGACCACGCAGTCGCGCCGCCAGCGCATGGGCGAACGCGGTGGTGAGGTAGGCGACGCGACGACGACGGCCCGCGTCGTCGGCCAGCAGCAGGTTTACCTGGCGCGCCAGCGAACGCGATTCGTAGACCAGCTGGCCCCACAGCTTGCGTCCTTCCCACCAGCGGTCGTAGCAGGCGCTGTTGCGGAAGCTGAGGAAGATCGACAGCACCAGGCCAAGCAGGGTGAACGGGGTCACCGACACGCGTTCGATGCCGGTGGGGGGCGCCAGTTCGACCACCGCAGCCACGGCGATGGACAGGATCAGGATGGCCAGCACCTTCGGCGCGATCGCTTTGACGATCGAACCGCGCAGGATGTACAGCAGTTGCCAGCCGTGGGGACGGGGTCGGATGATCATGGGGCAGCCGCGCGGGGCGCGGATTCACAGGCACGCGGGGGGCTCGCGCAGCCATTCATTGTACGCCCCCGCCCGGCCATCGGCCGTGTGCCTGCGACGCCCTGTCGCACCCGGGACCCGGCTCAGACCACGCCGCCGCCCAGGCCAAGACGCAGGATGCCGACCACCACCACGATACCGTTCAGGACCAACCCGGCCCACGCCCGACCACGCTTGCTCGGGTGGGTGAACAGGATGCCCAGCGCGGCGATGACCGCACCGACCGCGGCGAACGGGATCAGGAACCAGTTGCCCCAGCCCAGCAGCGGAATCAACGCCAGGATCATCCACAACAGCGCCAATACGCCCCACAACAGACTGATCACACCCATGCCGCTCTCCCGCAGTTGGTTCCTGGCCCCACCATAATCGTTCCCGTTGCCGCCGCCTACTGCCATTGGCGGGGCTGTCACCCGGCCCGTGCTAGCGTGCTGTCGTGCGTGCCCCGGCCCGGGTGTTGGCGCCGATTCAGAGTGGCCCGCCGATCATCGCAACCAGTCCTGCAGGGGAAGTGCCATGAACATCCGTTGGGCCGCGTTGGCGGCCACGCTGCTGGTCGCCGCCGGCTGTGCCAGCACCTCCAAGGTGATGCTGGGCCGCGCGCGCGCACCGATCGATCCGGCGCTGGTGCAGATCTATTCGACGCCACCGGCCGGCTCCCAGGAAATCGCCCAGCTGGAATCGTCTTCCGCCGTTGGCTTCGGCACCCAGGGCCAGACCGACGCCGCCGTGGCCCGCCTGAAGCGTGAAGCCGCAGCGCTGGGCGCCAACGGCGTGGTGCTGATGGGCGTGGGCAGCAGCGGGTCGCCGGTAGGCATGTCGGTGGGCGCGGGCACGTTCGGCTCGCACGTCGGTGGCGGCGTCGGCATCGGGATTCCGACCACGCAGAAGCGCGCCGCGGGCGTCGCGATCTGGGTGCCGAATCCGGCACCGCCGGCGCGGTTGCCGACACAGGTGATTACCCCGCAGCGGTGACGCAGCAGCGTCACCGCGGGTAGTGCCGGCCGCTGGCCGGCACATCCCTGCAACAGCCAACACATCGCTCTGGTGGGTGCCAACCTTGGTTGGCACGAACCCACAGCGCCGACCAAGGTCGGCATCTACCAACACCGGTTGCCGGCCAGCGGCCGGCACTACCGGAGGGTGTTCAGCGCTTGTGCTTCGGTACGAACACCTTGTTCACCGCGTCGGCCAACTGGTCCGGCGGCAGCAGGCCCTGGTCGAGCAGGAAGTTGTTGAACGCCAGGCGGTCGAAGTTCGCACCCAGCGCCAGTTCCGTCTGCATGCGCAGTTCCAGGATGCGGGTGTAGCCGTAGAAGTAGCTACCTGCCTGGCCCGGCATCCGCACCATGTAGCGGTCCAGTTCCTGGGTGGCCATCGCCTTGGACAGGCCGACCTGCTCCATCAGCACGCGCTCGCCGTTGGCACGGTCGGTCAGGCCGAGGTTGAGCATCGGGTCGAGCATCGCGCGCGCGGCGCGCAGCAGGCGGAACTGCAGGGCGATCATCTGCCCGTCCAACGGCTCGTACGGCACCATCTCGGCTTCGGCGTACAGCGCCCAGCCTTCCACGTTCACCGAATTGAACGCGAACATGGTGCGTGCCAGCGACACACCACGCTCGACCATCGCGGTGAACTGCAGCTCGTGGCCGGGGCGGCCTTCATGCGCGCTCAGCGTCCATGCTGCCGCACCGAAGTTGAAGTCGTCGTACTGCGCGCCCGGGCCCGCTGCCGGGTTGCCCAGCGGCAGCACGAAGGTGCCCTGCTGCCCGGTGTTGTTGACCAGCGGGGCCGGCAGGAAGTGCGGAGCCGGGCTGGCCGCACTCTCGGCGGCCGAGCCCAGGCGCATCTGCATGGCGCGCTTGGGCACGTCGACGATGGCGTGCTCGCGGATCAGCGGATCGATCGCATCGATCACCTTGCGGTAGTGGCCTTCCAGATGATCGTCGGCGATCTTGTCGGCCTTCAGCGCACGGATCACCGCCACCGGATCGCTCGGGTCGGCGACCTTCAGCCCCTTGTCCTTCACCACCAGCGGTGCCAGCTGCTGCATCGCCGAGCGGGTTTCCATGAACTCCAGCTGCGCGCGCTGCATCAGCAGCTTCGGATCGATGTCGATGCCGACCTGCTTGAGCTGGTAGGCGTACAACGGCGCCGGCAGGCGTGCGTCGGCACGTGCCTTCGGCAGTACCTCCTTGCGGGTCCAGGCGGCGTAGTCCTTCATCTGCCCGGCCAGCGCCTTCATTGCTTCATCGGCGCCGGCAATCTGGTACTTCTTCAGCAGCGACTCGATACCGGTGATGTAGGTCTCGACGTTGTCCAGCGACTGCTGCACTTCGATCCTGGTTGGCTGCAACAGGCTGCTGTCCTTCAGCCGTTCCTCGTAGCGCTGGCGCGCCAGCGTGGTGAAGGCGGTGCCGCCCGGCTGCAGGCCGGCATAGGCATTGAGGCGGTCGACCGCCTTGGCCCGGCGCTCGACCGGCACCTGGTCGGACAGCAGCAGGTTGAGGCCGCTGAACACGGTCTGCGGCGCATCGCTCCACGGCAGCAGGTACTTCTCGTTGAGCTCGCTGCCTTCGATGTTCTGGCTGGCGGCGTGGATCATGATTTCCAGGTCCTGGCGGACATTGGGATCCTTCTCGACGGCCAGCTTTGCCTTCAGTTCGTCGCGTGCCTTGGTCATAGCAGCGCGGTAGCGCTTGCCGTTGTCCGGGCCGAGATCGGCCACCTTGTCGTCGTAGCCGGGCACGCCGAAGAAGCCGGTTTCCTCCGGCTGGAACGGGCCCTGGGCGTCCAGCAGAATCTGCGCCAGCGCATTGCTGCGGGCGACCCAGGCCGGGCTTGCCGGGGTGGCGGCCTTGGCGGAGGGTGCCGCCAGCGCCGGTGGTGCGGACAGCAGCGGTGCGGCAGTCAGGGCCAGGGCAACGGCGAGCGCAATCGGCTTCATGGGACACTCCAGCAAAGGGTTGCCCGCACCCTACGCGCTCACGGCGATGGCG
This sequence comes from Stenotrophomonas sp. PE591, assembly GCF_018320795.1. NCBI lineage: Bacteria > Pseudomonadati > Pseudomonadota > Gammaproteobacteria > Lysobacterales > Lysobacteraceae > Stenotrophomonas > Stenotrophomonas sp. PE591. Next base: position 156,346 of record NZ_JAAOKO010000007.1, on the reverse strand, counting down.
ACAATCGGCGGGAAGTCATGGCGGGCTGGTTGTGCAGCCGGGCTCCGCGGAAAGCTGGCGGGGGTAGAGTCGACTGTCGCGCGCAGCGCGGGGGTTTTCGCTGTCTGATCGAAGAGCAGTCGACTGACAGTCGACTCTACCCGGTCGACCCTACCCGGTCGACTCTATCCAGTCGACGTCCCGCAGTCGCCTGCTCCCGGAGGTCACAGCGCGGCGGTCAGCGGGCATTCGCCGCGATCACGGCAGGCCTTCAGCTCGCACTCCTGCGCGGCCTCGTCGTCATCCAGCGCCGTCAGGTCGAAGGTCTGCTTGTCCTCGCCCAACACGTACATCACCGGGTAGTCCCACACGTCATCGCGACGGGTACCCTGCACGAACAACCGCCCGTGCGCATGCGGTCCTTCCAGGGCTACGGTCAGGCCGACATCACGCTGGCCGTTGATCGCAGTCTGCATGCTGCCCAGCGGCATCGACTCGATGTTCAACGGCTCACCGAACGCTTCGACCAGTTCAATACTGCAGCCCGCGCGCCGCAGCGCCTCGCGCATCGGCGGGCTCTCGCGTGCCGCCTCGCTCCAGCGCAGCACGCTCCAGGTCACCACACCCCCTGCACCGCCCAGCACCAGCACCACCATCAACGGCATCGCCCAGCGCCAGTGGCGGCACCACCAACCGGCGGATGCCGGGTCATGGGCAGGAATCGGCGGTGGCAGGGTCATCGGCGGGCTCCTTCCCGTTGCTGGATCAGGGCTTGAGGCAACGTCCCAGGAAGGCTTCGGCCACGCGGTAGCGATGCAGGGCATCGGCGCCGGACAGGCCATGCTTGGCACCCGGGTAGGTCATCAGCTCGAACGGCTGTGCACGCTTCTGCAACGCGCTCATCAGGCTGGTCGAATTGGTGAACAACACGTTGTCGTCAGCCATGCCGTGGATCAGCAGCAGCGGCGAGCGCAGGCCATCGATATGGGTCAGCACGCGCGCTTCGCGGTAACCCGCTTCATTGCGCGCCGGCAGGTCCATGTAGCGTTCGGTGTAATGGCTGTCGTACAGGCCCCAGTCGGTCACCGGCGCACCGGCCACGCCACAGGCGTACTGGTTCGAAGCCTTGGCCAGCAGCATCAGGGTCATGTAGCCGCCGTTGGACCAGCCCTGCACGCCGATGCGCGCCGGGTCCACCCATGGCTGCTGCTTCAGCCAGGCCACGCCGCGCAGCTGGTCGGTCACTTCCACCGTGCCCTGCTTGCCATACAGCGCACCACCGAAGTCGCGGCCACGGCGCGGGGTGCCACGGTTGTCCAGCGAGAACACCACGTAGCCCTGCTGGGCCAGGTACTGGTTGAACAGGTGGTCGCCACGGCCGGGCCAGCTGTCGGTGACGGTCTGGCTGGCCGGGCCACCATAGACGTACACGGCCACCGGGTAGCGCTTGGACGGATCGAAGCCGGCCGGCTTGATCAGGCTGTAGTTCAGCGGGGTCTTGCCGTCGGCAGCCATCAACGTGCCGAACTCAACCGGGCGCTGCGCATCGCGGTAGCGCGCATACGGATGCTTGGGATCAGCCAGGTCGTTCTCGAGCAGGGTGGCGATCTTCTCGCCATTGGCGCGGAACAGTTCGATCTGCGGCGGCGTGGTGCTGTTGGACCAGCTGTCCACGTAGACGCTGGCGTTGCGGGCGAAGCTGGCGCTGTGCATGCCCGGCGCCTTCGACAGGCGCTGCGGCTCACCGCCCTGCAGCGACACCGCGTAGATCTGGCTTTCGCGCGAGGTCTCGATGCCGGCGCGGAAGTAGGCCTTGCCAGCCTTTTCATCGACCGCCAGCAGCTCGTCCACTGGCCAGTTGCCGTGGGTCAGCGCGGTGGCCTTGCCCTTGCTGTCGATGCGGTACAGGTGCTGGAAGCCGGTGCGTTCGGACGACCACAGCACGCTGCCATCGTCGAGGAAACGCAGGCTGTTGTGCAGCGGCACCCAGGTCGGGCTGGTCTCGTGGGCGAGCACGCGCTGGCGGTTGGAGTCGAGTGCCACTTCCACCAGGTCCAGCTGCTTCTGGTCACGCGACTGGCGCTGGAAGCTCAGGTGCTGCGCATCGCGCCAGTCCACGCGGGCCAGGTAGATGTCCTGTTCCTTGCCGAGGTCGACCCAGCGCGGCTGCGCATCGGCGGCCGGTGCGATCACGCCCAGCTGCACGCGCACGTTGGCATCGCCGGCGGCCGGATAACGCTGCTCGATCACGTCGGTGCGGTCGGCATAGACCTCGTAGCGCTTCTGCACCGGTACCGGGGATTCGTCGATGCGGGCAAAGGCAATCGCCGAATCGTCCGGCGCCCACCAGTAACCGGTGTGGCGATCCATTTCTTCGTCGGCGACGAACTCGGCAACGCCGTTGCCGATGGTGGTGCTGCCGTCGCGGGTCAGCTGCTGCTGCCTGCCGCTGGCCAGGTCGATCACCCACAGGTTGCGGCCGCGGATGAAGCTGACGAAGCCGCCCTTGGGCGACAGCTTGGCGTCGGTGGCGAAGCCTTCACCATGGGTCAGCTGGCGCACCGCCGCCTGGCCCTGCTGCTTGAGGTCGTACAGGTACAGCTCGCCGCCCAGCGGGAACAGCAGGCGCTGCGCGTCCGGCGACCACTGGTAATCGACGATGCCGGTCATCGCGGCGATGCGCTGGCGCTCGCGGCGGGCCTTCTCCTCGTCGCTGAGGGTCTCGGTGCCGGGCAGCACCACCTTGGAATCAACCAGCAACCGGGTCTGGCCACTGTCGATGTCGTAGGTCCACAGGTCCAGCTGGTTGCGGTCGCTGTCCTTGCCGCGCAGGAAGCTGACCTGCGAACCGTCGGGCGCCACCTTCGGCTTCATCAGGGTCGGGCCGGACAACGGCAACGGGCCGGTGATGGCTTCCAGGGTCAGCTTTTCAGCGTGGGCGGCGGTACTGGTGGCGAGCATGAGGGCGAGCGAAGCGAACAGGTGGCGCATGGAAGATCCCGGCAAACGGCAGGTCCGCCCCCGCGATGGACGCGGAGCGGTCGTCCCCCATCCTAACCAAGCCCGTGCGGGAAGGCAGCATGACCTTCTGCCCATGGCCTGGTGCTGGGGTCGGAGCCCTTTGCGCTGCAAAGGGATCCGACCCGGGGCGGTCAGCGCTGGCCGAACAGGTGCTTGCGCTCTTCGTCGCTGAGCGGCTTGCCGGCGTTGGGGTTCACCTGCTGGCGCAGGGCATAGGCCCGCTGGGTGGCCGGGCGTGCGGCAATGGCTTCATGCCAGCGCTTGAGGTTCGGGAACGCGGTGAAATCCACCGGCAGCTTGTCGTAGGCGCCGATCCACGGGTAGCTGGCCATGTCGGCGATGGTGTACTCGTCGCCGGCCAGGAAGGCGTGCTGGGCCAGGCGCTTGTCCATCACCCCGTGCAGGCGGCGCACTTCGTTGTCATAGCGCTCGATGGCATACGGGATCTTTTCAGGCGCGTATACGTTGAAGTGGCCCATCTGGCCGCTCATCGGGCCCAGGCCGGCCATCTGCCAGAACAGCCACTCCAGGGTGGTGACGCGGCCGCGGGGATCGCTGGGCAGGAAGCGGCCGGTCTTCTCGGCCAGGTACAGCAGGATCGCGCCGGACTCGAACACGCTCTGGGGAGCACCGCCATCGGCCGGGGCCTGGTCGACGATGGCCGGCATCTTGTTGTTCGGCGAGATCGCCAGGAATTCCGGCTTGAACTGGTCGCCCGAGCCGATGTTGACCGGGTGGATGCGGTATTCCAGGCCGGTTTCTTCCAGCAGCAGGGTCACTTTGTGGCCGTTCGGGGTGGGCCAGTAATACAGGTCGATCATGGCGGCGGCTCGGGGTGCGGAAAGGAACCTGAAGTCTAGTGCGTGAGTTGGGTTGGCACCGTCATGGCGGGCCGGTAACCTCGCCTCTCCCCCGCAACGCAGCATCCCTCGCATGAGTGCAAACCGCCCGCCGCTCTCCCCCTTGTCCACGCTGATCTTCGCCTCGCGCTGGCTGCAGCTGCCGCTGTACCTGGGCCTGATCGTGGCGCAGTGCGTCTACGTGTTCCTGTTCGGCAAGGAACTGTGGCACCTGATCTCGCACTCGGTGTCGATGGGTGAGCAGCAGATCATGCTGATCGTGCTGGGCCTGATCGACGTGGTGATGATCTCCAACCTGCTGGTGATGGTGATCGTCGGCGGCTACGAGACCTTCGTCTCGCGCCTGCGCTTGGAAGGCCACCCGGACCAGCCGGAATGGCTGAGCCACGTCAATGCCAGCGTGCTGAAGGTGAAGCTGGCGATGGCGATCATCGGCATCTCCTCGATCCACCTGCTGAAGACCTTCATCGCCAGCGGTGCGCTGGGCGGCATCCCGCTGTGCACGCCGGAGCAGATGAGCGTGGCCGCTGCCAACATCGGTGTCGCCCGCTGCTCGATGCTGACCCAGGATGGCGTGCTGTGGCAGACCATCATCCACTGCGTGTTCATCCTGTCGGCGATCGGCATCGCCTGGACCGACAAGCTGATGTCCAACAGCCACAGCAGGTCGCACGACAAGGCACACGACCACTGAGGTCGCCGCCGCCAGCGGCTTGACCGCCGCTGCCCCATTCCGGCCACCGTCCCTTGTGCGCGGCGGTGGCCGGGATGCTAGATTGCACCCTCGCCGTTGCCGGCGGTGGCGTCGGGAAACGTCACCCTGCCGCGCCCGGACCGCAGGTCCCGGCCATGCGTATCAATGATTTACGTCACGTCGTCTTCTAGAGGGGAGCAGGATGTCGCACGTCTCAACGATCACCGCCGCGCGCCGGTGGCTGCCGGTTGCCCTGGCACTGGCACTGGCCGCCTGCTCGGGCAAGGAAGAATCCGCAGCGCCTGCTGCCGCCACGGCGCCTGCCGCTGCCGCACCCGCTGCACCGGCGGTTGCTGCCAAGGTGCAGTCCATGGGCACCGAGCAGCTGCGCGAGTCGGCCAGCCAGGCGCTGCGCGAGAACCGCATGTATGCACCGGCCGGCGACAACGCCATCGAGTACTACCTCGCCCTGCGTGACAAGACGCCGGACGACGCCTCGGTGAAGAGCGCACTGACCGACCTGCTGCCGTACACCCTGATCGCCGCCGAGCAACACCTGGGCCGCGAGGACTACACCGAAGCGCAGCGCCTGGTGGCACTGATCGAGAAGGTGGATGCATCCGCGCCGGCCCTGCCGCGCCTGAAGGACGGCCTGGCCAAGGGCGTGCAGAACGCAGCCAAGCGCACCGAAGCGGAAGCCGAGAAGGCCAAGAAGGACGCCGAGGACCGCAGCAAGCAGCAGACCGAGCAGCAGCGCCTGAGCGAGCAGCGCGCCAAGGAAGCCGACGCCGCCAAGCAGATTGCCGCGCAGCAGGATGCCGCGCGCCGCGACAACGAGCGCCAGGAAGCCGAGCGCCAGGCCGCCGCCCGCCGCGAGGCCGAGCAGAAGCAGCAGCAGGCTGCCGCCCAGCAGGCCAGCGCCGCACGCCAGGCCGCCGCACCGGCAGCGCCCACCCTGCGCCCGGTCAGCACACCGGCGCCGCGCTATCCGGGCGAAGCGCTGCGTTCGGGAACCTCCGGCGAAGTGCTGGTGGAGATCACCGTCGGCACTGACGGCTCGGTGGTGAACGCTCGCGTGCTGCGCGCGACGCCGGGACGCGTGTTCGACCGTGAAGCCCTGAACGCGGTCAAGCGTTGGCGCTTCGAGCCGGTCAGCGCGCCGGTGACCACCCGCCGTACGCTGGTGTTCGCGCCGGGCAACAACTGAACGAAAAAGGGGACGGAGGGGATTAAGTCGTTTCTGCCCCTGCAATGACGCCAAGGCCCGGCATGTCCGGGCCTTGTCCGTTTCAGGCCACTCCATCGATCAGGTGTTGCAGTGCCGGATCGCGCGCCGTCAGCACCTGGAACAGGCCCAGCGCGTGCAGGCCCGGCAGCAGCGCACGCAGGTCGGCTTCGGCCGCGGAACGGGTGGCAACATCGCTGGCGGGATCCTGCCAGTCACGGACGCTGGCCAGGAAGGCGCCGACACTGCCCTTGCGCACGGTGAGGCCGTTCACCTGCACGTCGTTCTGATGGTCGGGGAGGATGTCGTGTGGCTGCATGGGGAAGCGCTCCGTTGAAGTGGGCCCCAGTGTCGGGGCCCGGAGGCGACGTTTCTGCCGTATAACTGCCAATCGATATGGCAGATCAGACAACCGCCGCATTGATTGCCCCCGCGCTGGCCGATGCCACCGATGGACCGTCGGTGCTGGCGGCCCGGCTGCACCAGCTCGGCAAGCGTCGCACGGCCCGCCACCGGCATGCGCGTGGGCAGCTGCTGGGTGCGCACCAAGGGCTGCTGCGGATCGCCGCCGACGACCTGCACTGGCTGCTGCCCGCAGGTCACGTCGCCTGGATACCGCCCTTGCTGCCCCACGCGCTGCTGGGCGCAGACGGGTTCAATGGCTGGAGCCTGTACTTCAACGCGGAGGCCTGCCTGGGTCTGCCCGCCACACCACGCATCTTCCAGCCCAATGCGCTGCTGCAGGCGGCGACAGCACGTGCGCTGCAATGGCCCCATGCGCCACTGGATGCTGCGCAGGCACGCCTGGCCGGCGTGATCGCCGATGAGATTGCCGCCAGCACGCCGCTGCCGCTGGCCCTGCCACAACCGCGTGACCGGCGCCTGGGCCGGATCGCCGCCGCGCTGTCTCGCGCGCCGCACGACAACCGCAGCGTCGAGGACTGGGCCGCCAGCAGTGGCCTGTCCGGCCGCAGCCTGGCCCGCCACTGGCTGGCCGAGACCGGCATGACGCCGAGCCAGTGGCGGCAACGCCTGCGGGTGCTGCTGGCGCTGCCACGCCTGCTGTCCGGCGAGCCGGTGATCAGCGTCGCGCTGTCGATGGGGTACGACACGCCCAGCGCCTTCATCGCCGTGTTCAAGCGCGAGATGGGGGTGACGCCTGCGCGGTATGGAAAGGACTGACGCATTCGGCACTACCGCCGCCTTTCCGCACCTCCTAAGCTCGCTGTCGATCTCAAGGGAAGAACAGATGAAGTACGACGACGCCAGCTGGCATTCCGGCGGTGATTTCCCCACCGATCTTCCTGCAGAGGCTGGGGCTACTCACATTGGCATGTACCTGGCGTGGCTGCTGCTACAGGGAATGGCAAGCGCGGAACTCGCGGAAGACGCAGAAGAAGACCTGCAAGCGCTGCTGGAACGCAGAACGACGCCAGGCCTGTTCCTGCTGGAGTGCAGCGACGGCAAATTCGTCGACGATCTGATCAGTGATGAAGCCAACACGTTCACCGCTGCGTACTACGACCTCGAGAATGGCCAGTACCTGGACGACTATGAGGAACAGCTGGGCGCCAATGTCCCGGATCTGTACCACGTCGCCGATACCTGGGAGAACTTCGACCGCCTGGCGCCGGTGATTGCCCAGCGCTTCGCCACTTGGCAGGCAACCCAATCCTGAAAACAACGAGGCCCGGCATGACCGGGCCTCGTTTCATATCCGCCGGGCACAGCCCAGCGCTATCTCTGCGGTCAGCCGGAGATGGCCAGGCGCTCGTTGTGATAACGGCGCACGGCGGCGAACCACAGCACGGCGGCCAGGCCGAGGCTGGCGCCGAGGTAGATGGCCCAGACCGCGGGTGTGATGGCCTCGTGGCGGATCACCTTCAGCAGCATCTGGTTCTGCGACAGGAACGGCACGGCGTACTGCCACAGCTGGCTCTTCACCGGGTAGGCAATCAGCGCATAGCCCGGCAGCATCGGCAGAAGCATCAACCAGGTCATGTGGCTCTGCGCTTCCTTCATGCTCTTGGCCGCTGCGGCCAGGAAGGTCAGCAGCGAGGTGCCGATCAGCAGCATCGGCAGCATCACCAGCAGCATCTGCACCATCGCCATGATGTTCATGTTGAGCTGGCGGCCGATGTTGCCGGGGGCGATCTGCGCGCTCACCTTGAACGCGGCCAGGGTCAACAGCAGCGACGCAAAGCCGACCATGCAGGCGGCGGCGATCTTGCCGCTGACAATGGCACTGCGCGACCCCGGCGTGGCCAGCAGCGGCTCCAGCGACTGCCGCTCACGCTCGCCGGCGGTGGTGTCCATCACCAGGTAGGCACCACCGAGGAACGAGGTGAGGGTCAGCAGGATCGGCAACAACGCCGACAGCATCAGGCCACGCTTGGCTTCGGCACTGGCCATGTCCTGGCTGGCCACGTCCAGCGGCCGTGCGACCTGGGCGTCGATGCCCCGCGCCATCAGCCGCAGCGCCCCTACCTGCCCGTTGTACGTGGCCAACGCCGCCTGCAGGCGCGCAGTGGGCACCTCGGCGGCACGTCGTGTGCTGTCACTGATCACCTCCACCAGCGCCGGCTTGCCATCGGCCCAGTCCCTGCCGAAGTCCGGGCTGATGCGCAGCGCCACGTCGATGTCCTGCGAGCGGATGGCCTCGGCCAGGTCCTTCGGCGCAGCAGCGGCATTCAGGCCCTGGGCAGCCAGGAAGCGCACCAGGTTCGGCGCATGTTCGGCGCCGATGGTGGGAATCTGCAGCGGCTGCTCGATCTGCGTGCGCACGCGGCTTTCGGACAGCTTGCCCATGCCCAGGATCAGCAGCGGGTACAGCAGCGGCCCGAACAGCAGGGTCAGCGCCAGCGTACGGCGGTCGCGCGACAGGTCACGCAGCTCCTTGCGCATCACCGTCATCAGGGTCGACATCATGCTCATGCGTGCAGGCCCTCTTCGCTGCCGATCAGTTTCACGAACGCATCCTCCAGGTTGGATTCGCCGGACTGCGCGCGCAGTTCATCGGCGCTGCCGGCGGCCATCACCGTGCCCTTGGCGATGATCACGATGTGATCGCACAGCGCAGCCACCTCCTGCATGATGTGGCTGGACAGGATCACGCAGCGGCCTTCTTCGCGCAGGCCCAGCAGGAAGCGGCGCAGTGCGCGGGTGGTCATCACGTCCAGGCCGTTGGTCGGTTCATCGAGAATGACGTTGCGCGGGTCGTGCACCAGTGCGCGGGCGATCGCGGTCTTGGTGCGCTGGCCCTGCGAGAAGCCATCGGTCTGGCGGTCGAGGATGTCCCCCATGTCCAGCGCGTGCGACAGCACCTCGATGCGCTCGCGGATGCGCTCGGCCGACAGGCCATGCAGTTCGCCGAAGTAGGCGATGTTCTCACGCGCGGTCAGGCGCTTGTAGACGCCACGCGCGTCGGGCAGCACGCCGAGATGGCGACGCACTTCCACCGGATTGCGCGCAGCATCGACACCATCGACGCTGATGCTGCCCTGGTCGGGGGTCATCAGCGTGTACAGCATGCGCATGGTGGTGGTCTTGCCAGCACCATTGGGCCCCAGCAGGCCGGTGATGCGGCCATCCTCGGCGCGGAAGCCGACGCTGGACACTGCCTGGATACGGCCGGTGCGGGTGTCGAAGGCCTTGTGCAGGTTGTCGGCGACGATCATGGTTCCCATCCGTTGAACGAGGTGAACGCCGGCACGTAGCTCAGCGTGTCCAGGCAGCCGGCATCCAGCGCCTTGGCATCGGTCGTGTCGATGAACTGGCCGAGCAGGCGCGGCATGCAGCCGGCGGTCAGCGTGCCGTGGCCCTGGCCACGGGCGACCAGCGCGCGTCCATTGGGCAGGCCCTTGAGGACCTGCTCGGCATAGCGCGGCGGGGTCACCGGGTCCAGTTCACCAGACAACAGCAGCACCGGTACGTCACTGCGCAGCGGCACGGCATTGGCTGCCGGAGCCGGCCGGTGCGGCCATGCCGGGCAGGCGGCAAAGAAGGAACTTGCCACGTCGTTGCCGAACAGGCGCCCGGGATCCTCGGCCGGCGCCTGGTAGCGCGGCGCGTCTTCGCTGCAGATCACCGACCAGTGCATGCCACGGTTGATCTGGAAATCCATGCTGCGGTTCGCACCGCGCGCCAGCGAGGCGAGCGGCGCGTAGCGGCCGTGCGCGGCTTCATCAAGAACCAGCGGCAGCAATGAGGCGTACTGGGGTACGTAGGAAAACGCAAACGCCAGGCCCACCACGCTGTCCGGTGTCAGCACATCCTTCCGGGTGTCGTAGGTGCCGGGATCGCGATACTCGACCGGAACCGGTGCACGGCGCAGGGTCTCGACCACGCTGCGCAGCTGCGCACGGGTATCGGTCGGGAAGCGCCGGCTGCAGGCAGCGTCCTTGCGGCACTGCGCCGACTGCAGGGCGATCGCGTCTTCGAACGTCCTGGCGAAATCGCCGCCCACCACCAGCTCATTCGGCACCACGCCATCGATGACGATGCTGCGGGTGTGCTGTGGATAGGTACCCGCATAGCGCTGGGCCACGCGGGTGCCGTAGGACGCACCGATCAGATTGACCCGGTCCACGCCCAAGGCCTGGCGGACCGCGTCCAGGTCGGCAATGGCTTCGGTGGTGGTGTAGAAACGTGCGTCCGCACGTCCCTGCAGGGAAGCCGCGCATCGCTGGGCATAGTCGCGCAGCAAGGCCTCGGAGGGCGCCGCGTCCTCGTCCATCGGCAGTTCCTTTCCGTCTGCGCCGAGGCAGCTGAGCGGGTTGGAGCCGCCGGTGCCGCGCTGGTCGACCAGGAAGATGTCCCGCTGCTTGCGCACCTGGCGCAGCGCGGTATCGACGATGACGGCCACTTCGCTGGCGGCCTGGCCGGGGCCACCGGCCAGGAAGAACACCGGGTCGGGCTGGCTGGAGCCGCTGCTGCCCGATTCCAGCCAGGCGATGCGCAGGCCGATGCGCCGGCCAGCGGGCTGGGCCCGGTCCTCCGGCACCTGCAGGGTGGCGCACTGCGCTTCCACGTTGGCACTGGCACCTACCGTGGACAGCGTGCAGGGCTGGAAGTCGATCGTGCCGAAACGGCGGCTGGGTGCATCGCTGGCGCTTTCGGCGCCGGGTGACGGTGACTGGCTGCAACCGGCAAGCATCAGGCTGGCCAACACTGCGGCCAACGCGAGGTGGTGTCTTTGCATCGTGCTCGTTTCCCCTGGAGGACGTTCCTGGCAACCACGACGGGCTGCCGCGGAAGATGTGACTCAACTTACACGGGCACGGCGTCGTCGGCGATGGGCAGACGCGAAATCTCCGCCGGCGTGGCGCGGGCCAGGCGATCGCGGCCGGCGGCCTTGGCCCGGTACAGCGCCGCGTCTGCCGCTGCCAGCAGCGTGGACAGCTCGCCCTGGCCGTGGTCCATCGCCGGGCCGATGCTGGCAGTGAACGTCACCGCCCCGGTGGCCAGTCGCGCCAGCTTCTGCTGCAGAGCGGTACGGATCGCCGCAGCCCGCGCCATCGCTTCCGCCTGCGTGCTGCCGGCCAGCACCAGCACGAACTCCTCGCCACCGTAGCGGCCCAGCAGCGTCTCATGGCCCTGCAAACCGTGCTGCATCAACGCAGCGAAGTGGCGCAGTACCTCGTCTCCGGCCAGATGGCCCCAGCGATGCAGAGCAGGAAGCCAAGCACGGTGAGGGTGGGGACATCCAGCGACATGCGGCGCTCATCGGCCGGGGTGGCGCGCGCATCTTGGCGCCTTGTGCTGCGTTCCCCGCGGCGCTGCCTGGCCCGATGGAGATGCGGGGTCTGAAAACGGCGAGCACGGCGGCCGGTGCCTGCGCAGAATCCGCGGAAAACCAAGGAGACGCCCATGCATGCGTGGTACCTCGGTGGCATCGACCACCGCCCGTTCCTGCACCTGTTCGAAAAGAGCGACACCGCGCTGGCTGCGCTGGGCATCCGGCGTCGCTGGGCCGGCGAATCAGGAGGACACCCCTGCCGGATCAGCCTGAGCGATCCGCCCGGTGGCAGCGAGCTGCTGCTGTTGTCCCACGTGCACCTGCCCCTGCACTCGCCCTATCACGCCTCGGGCCCGATCTTCGTGCAGCGTGGCGTGACCCGCTGCGTGCTGCCGCCGGGCGAAGTACCCCCGTACGTGCAGCGCCGGATGATCTCGTTGCGCGCCTATGACCAGGCTGCATTGATGCTGGCCGCCGAGATCAGCGCAGGCACGGATGTCGGCGCTCGGCTGGACGCGCTGTTTGCCGACCCTGACGTGGCCTTCGTGCAGCTGCACAACGCGGCCCACGGCTGCTTCTCGTGCCAGGCGGATCGCGTCGGCATGGCGCCGACATGACCGGATCTCCACGACGTGATCGTTGCCACGCCGGACACGTGATCGCCAGCGCATCCGTTCAGGCCCACGTGAAGCCCGCGGGAAGGGCTTCACACCCACAGTCACGGATCAGCATTTCCATGGTTCCGCACCCGGCACCGCAACTCGATACTCGCCATGGTGCCGCCGAAAGTCCGCCGCGCAGCGCAACTCTGCGGTCACCGCTCTCTTTCGACGACCACAAGGAAGCGCCATGTCATTCCGATCCACACCGCTGCTGCTGGCCACCTCGTTCGCCGCTGCAGGCCTGTGCCTGGCCGGCAACGCGTTCGCCCACGGCACCATGACCACGCCGGTCAGCCGCGTCTATGCCTGTTTCCAAGGCAATCCGGAGAACCCGACCAACCCGGCCTGCGCCGCCGCGAAGGCGGTGGGCGGATCGCAGGCGTTCTACGACTGGAACGGCATCAACCAGGCCAACGCCAACGGCAACCATCAGGCGGTGGTGCCCGACGGCAAGCTGTGCAGCGGCAACAATGCCACCTTCCGCGGCCTGGACGTGAACCGCAGTGACTGGCAGACCACGCCGATCCACGCCGATGCCAATGGCAAGTTCACCTTCGTGTTCAAGGCAACCGCGCCGCACGCCACGCGCGACTGGCGCTTCTTCGTCACCCGCGACGGCTGGCAACCGGGCAGCCCGTTGCGTTGGGCCGACCTGCAGGAGTTCTGCACGCTGGGCAATACACCGCTCTCTGCCGATGGCACCTACAAGCTGCAGTGCACGCTGCCGCAGCGCACCGGCCAGCATGTGATCTACAACACCTGGCAGCGCTCGGATTCGACCGAAGCGTTCTACACCTGCATGGACGTACGCTTTGAAGGCGGCGGCGGTGGTACGACGCCGGCACCGCAATGGCAGGATGCCGGCCCGGTCACTGCCCGCGGTGAATTGCCGGTCGGTACGACGCTGGCACTGCGCGTGTTCAATGCCAGCGGCAACGATGTCGAACGTGTGGAAGCGACGCTGGCCAGCGGCCAGACCTCGGCCGCGCAATGGCCCTTGGCGCTGGCCCGCAAGGTCAATGCCAGTGCCCGGCATGCGCGCGTGGGCGTGCTTGCCAATGGCGTGATCACGCCGTCGGCGTCGGCCACCGACAATCGCGTGTACCTGAAGGACGGCAACCGCTTCCAGCTCGATACCCAGGTGCCGGACCCGGGTACGCCATCGCCGGGTGGTGATTTCGACCACGTGTACCCGGCGGGCATCGGCAGCTATGTGCCGGGCCAGACCGTGGTGAAGAGCAGCGACGGCAAGCTGTATGCCTGCCGCCCGTTCCCGGAGGGTGCATGGTGCAACGTCAATGCCGAGGCCTACCGGCCGGGCGTGGGCGCGGCCTGGCGCGATGCGTGGATCGCGTACTGACGCGGTGATGTGGGAGGCGGTGCACATCACACCGCCTCCTGGCTCCCCTGCCGCGCAGTGGGGCGCGCGTTGCAGAAACAAAGGAACGCAGCAGCCTTTCAAACTTGTCTGATGGGCATATGGTGGCTACATGGGAAGACTCCGCGAGGTTTCCAACACTTCGCAAAGGAGTTCCTGCATGCACCTGTCCCATCGGGCCGTCCTCGCACTGTCCGCCGTTGTCGGCCTGGCACTGTCCGGCAACGCCTTCGCCCACGGCACCCTGTCCAAGCCGCTCAGCCGCGTGAAGCAGTGCCACGAGGGCAATCCGGAGAATCCGACCAACCCGGCCTGCGCCGCCGCCAAAGCCATCGGCGGCGCCCAGCCGTTCTACGACTGGGCCGGCGTCAACCAGGCCAACGCCAACGGCAACCATCAAGCGGTGGTTCCAGATGGCGAGTTGTGCAGCGGCGGCAACAGCAAGTACCGCGGCCTCGATCTGAACCGCAGTGACTGGCCGACCTCGCCGATCCGCGCCGATTCGCGCGGGCGCTACACCTTCGAGTTCAAGGCACCGGCCCCGCATGCTACCCGCGAGTGGAAGTTCTACGTCACCCGCGACGGCTGGCAGCCGGGCAGCCCGCTGCGCTGGGCCGACCTGCAGGAATTCTGCACGCTGGGCAACGTGCCGGTCTCCGGCGACGTCTACAAGCTGGATTGCCCGCTGCCCAAGCGCAGCGGCCAGCACATCATCTACAACACCTGGCAACGCTCGGATTCCGGTGAAGCGTTCTATACCTGCGCGGACGTGCGCTTCGAAGGCGGTGGTGGCGTTGAACCGCCGCCGCAGTGGCAGGACGCCGGCCCGGTCACCGCCCGCGGTGCGTTGGAAGAAGGCACCACCCTGACGCTGCGCGTGTTCAACGCCCAGGGCAATGATCTGGAGCGTCCGGAGATCACCCTGGCCGCAGGCCAGACCGCTGCGAACCAGTGGCCGCTGGCGCTGGCCCGCAAGGTCAACGCCAGTGCACAGCAGGCGCGTGTGGGCGTGATGAGGAACGGCGTGATCACGCCGGTCGCCTCGGCCACCGAGAACCGCGTCTACCTGAAGCCGGGCAACCTGTTCCAGATCGATACCCGCCTGCCGGGCCCGGTGGATCCGGTCGATCCGCCGCCGGGTGACGACTACGACTTCGTGTATCCGGCCGGTATCGGCAGCTACACGCCGGGCGAAACCGTGGTCAAGGGCACCGACGGCAAGCTCTACGCCTGCCGGCCGTTCCCGGAGGGTGCGTGGTGCAACATCAACGCCGATGCCTATCGCCCGGGCACCGGTTTCGCCTGGCGCGATGCCTGGGTCGCGTACTGAGGCAGGCGACCGGGGGCGGCGTGGCGCCGCCTCCGGTTCGTGGGGCTGCCGGCCAGCGGCCGCCACTACCCTGACTTACTTGCTGCTGACGTACTTCTCGCGGCGGATCTGCGGGTTGCCCAGGCCGGCGGCCTTCAGCAGCTCGGCACAGGCATCGACCATGTCCGGGTTGCCGCACAGGTAAGCGATGTCGGTGGCCGGGTCCGGCGTGAAGCCGGCCAGCGCCTGCTGCACATAGCCGTGCTGTACGTCCGGGTGCGGATCAGCCGGGAGTTCACGCGACAGGCACGGAACATAACGGAAGTTCGGGTGTTTTTCGGCGAAGCTGTAAAAATCTTCGCTGTACAGCAGTTCGCCCGGGCTGCGCGCGCCCTGCAACAGCACGATCTGCACACCGCGTTCGGCCATGGCCTTTTCCAGCAGCGGCAGCATCGAGCGGTACGGGGTAACGCCGGTACCGGTGGCGATCAGCAGGTAACGGGCGTTGTGGTCACCGGGATTCAGGCAGAACCGGCCATAGGGGCCGGACGCACTGATCTGGCCGCCCTGCTCCAGTGCCTCGAACAGGGCCGTGGCGGCGCCACCGGGCACGAAACTGACGGCGATATCCACCGCCTCGCCTGGGCCCAGCGCGTGGTCGTGGATGGTCGCCAGCGAGTAGCTGCGCTTGGTTTCGGTGCCGTCGGCGTAGCTGAAATGGACCTGGATGAACTGGCCGGGCTGGAAATCCAGCGGCTGCCCATCGTCACGCACGAACTGGTAGTGGCCGACGGTCGGGGCCAGCATGCGGCAGCCGACCAGCTTGAGGGGGAATTGAACAGGCACGACTTTTCGGGACAGTGTGTAGCCGGGGCAAGCCCTCGGGGTCTTCTATAATAGCCCCTCCCCGCCCCTCTCCAGCGCCAGCCCATGGGCGCGAAGGCTTCGAGCTTGGCATCCCAGAACGATACGGCGCCCGCCCTGCGCGTGCGCGACCTGCGCAAGACCTACGACAACGGCACCCAGGCCCTGAAGGGGGTTTCCCTGGAAGTGGCCCCGGGCGACTTCTTCGCCCTGCTCGGCCCCAATGGCGCCGGCAAGTCGACCCTGATCGGTATCATCAGCTCCCTGGTCAACCTCAGCGAGGGCCAGGTGGAAGTGTTCGGCAGCGACCTGGTGCGCAACCGCAGCGCCACCATGCGCCTGATCGGGCTGGTGCCCCAGGAAATCAACTTCAACCTGTTCGAGAAGCCCTTCGACATCCTGGTGAACTACGCCGGCTTCTATGGCGTACCGCGCGAGGAAGCCGAGCAGCGCGCCGAAGAGGAACTGAAGCGCGCGCACCTGTGGGAAAAGGCACAGGTGATGAGCCGCACGCTGTCCGGCGGCATGAAGCGCCGGCTGATGATCGCCCGCGCGATGATGACCCGCCCGCGCCTGCTGATCCTGGACGAACCGACCGCCGGCGTGGACATCGAGATCCGCCGCGACATGTGGCGCGTGCTGAAGGAGATCAATGCCGCAGGCACCACGATCATCCTTACCACGCACTACCTGGAAGAAGCCGAGTACCTGTGCCGCCACCTGGCGATCATCAACCATGGCCAGATCGTCGAGCAGGGGCCGATGCGCACCCTGCTGGCCAAGCTGGACGTGGAGGGCTTCCTGCTGGACATCGACGGTGACCTGCCGGCACAGCTGCCGGTGATCGAAGGTGCGACGCTGACCGCGCCGGACCCGCACACGCTGGACATCGACATGCCGCGCGCAATGGACCTCAACCGCGTGTTCGCCACGCTCAACGAGGCCGGTATCCGCGTGCGTTCGATGCGTACCAAGAGCAACCGCCTGGAGGAGCTGTTCGTGCGCCTCACCGGCAACCTGGAGAAGCCTGCATGAGCACTACCGAGCTGACCGACGGCCAGCGCAACCGCATCGCGCTGATGACCATCGTGCGCCGCGAAGTCGCCCGCATCATGCGCATCTGGGGCCAGACCCTGGTGCCGCCGGCGATCACCATGACCCTGTACTTCCTGATCTTCGGCAACCTGATCGGGTCGCGCGTGGGTGACATGGGCGGCTACACCTACATGCAGTTCATCGTGCCGGGCCTGGTGATGATGAGCGTGATCCAGAACAGCTACGGCAACATCAGTTCCTCGTTCTTTGGCGCCAAGTTCGGCCGTCACGTGGAAGAACTGCTGGTCAGCCCGATGCCGAACTGGGTGATCCTGTGGGGCTACGTGGCCGGTGCGGTGCTGCGCGGCCTGATGGTGGGCGTGATCGTGCTGATCATCGCGATGTTCTTCACCCCTGTGCGCATCCCGCACCCGCTGGTGATGCTGACCACGGTGATCCTGGGCGCGACGATCTTCTCGCTGGCCGGCTTCATCAACGCGGTGTATGCGAAGAAGTTCGATGACGTGGCGATCGTGCCGACCTTCATCCTGACCCCGCTGACCTACCTGGGTGGCGTGTTCTATTCGGTGAAGCTGCTGCCGGGCTGGGCCGAAGCGGCCACGCACGCCAACCCGATCTTCTACATGGTCAACGCGTTCCGCTATGGCCTGCTGGGCAGCAGCGATGTACCGCTGCCGGTGGCCTACGGCCTGATGATCGGTTTCGTGGTGGTGCTGACGGCGTTGGCGCTGTGGCTGCTGCGTCGCGGCGTGGGCATGCGCAGCTGAGTTTTGCCTGCAGGGTCTGCGGCCCTGCACCCGCTGAATCAACGTCAACGTCAACTTCAACGGCAAAAGCTGACTAGCCGGGGGATGGCGGGGTGGGTCCGGTTGCGGGGGACGCCGTAAACCCATCCTGGGGGCTTGGCCGCGGCATCCATGCCGCGGACACCCCCGCAACCGGACCCACCCCGCCTTCGACAGATTGCCGCTGCTGTTGGTGGGTGTCGACCTTGGTCGACACGATGGATCCACGCCATGCGTGGATGGAGCGTTCACGGTAAGGCCGACGCCCGGATCTTTTCGTTCGGGATTGCGGCTAGGCTGTGGCGATGAAGATCACTTCCATTCCATTGGACAAGGCCGTGTCGGACGGCCCCATCGATGCCTTCAGCCATGCGTTGCTGGGCGATTCACCCTCGTTGGATGAGATGCTGGAATACCTGGCGTCACTACAAACGGCTGATCCCCGGTATCGCTACCTGTGCACGCTCGATGATGTCGGCCAATGCCGCTACACCAGCATGCATGCGTCCGACGACGCGCGCATCGCGCTGTACGAGGACGAAGATCCGGAAACCCCCGAAGATGCATTGGCGGCACGCGAGCGGTTGCTGGCGCATGTGGTCGCGCAGCTCGAGCATTCCTCTCATCGGCTGGAATGGAGCGCGCTGCCGGGCACGCTGATGTGCAGCGACGAGGACATCGAGGCGCTGGTCGCCGCCAATGCAACGCCGGACCTCATCGTCGACGAGGTGGTCTGCGTGCAACAGGTGCCGGTGGACCGCGATGACCTGCTGATCGCCGCCCTGCCCAACGGTTACTTCAGCGCGGACTGGGACATCTTCCAGAATCACGCCCTGATCCGGCACCTGCAGGAACACCATGACTACCGCTTGTTCGGGCTCGGCGCATCGTGGCTCGGCTTCCAGCGCGACAGCGCGCCGCCGCCTGCACAGGCAAATGCGTTGGTCGCGGACCTGCAGCGCGTCTACGCGGCCGGAACGCATGACATGTGGTCAAAACTGGCTGCAACCCTGGCCACCCGCACCACACTGCTGTTGGGCTACACCGAAGACTTCAGCGAACAACTGCCCTGAGCACCGCTCTACACGAGCGAGCGCAGCGAGCGACCCGCTTTCGCTCTTGATCTGCTTTCCGTGGTGGCCGCACCCGGAAACTGTCAGGGGTCGTGTGCGATGGGCTCGCGGGGGTATCCGCGCCATGGATGGCGCGGATACCCCCAAGGATGGGTTCACGGCGTCCCCCGCGAACCCATCGCACACGACCCAGCTCATGAAACCAACTGCGCGAACCACCACGAGGGGCTCCGCCGTTGGCCGCAATCTCCGGCACAATCGCAGATCTGATTCCCCAGAAAGCGGTGACGTGCAATGCGCATCCTGATCCTCGGCGCCGGCGGTACCGGCGGTTACTTCGGTGGTCGCCTGGCCCAGGCCGGCGTGGACGTGACCTTCCTCGTGCGCCCCGCGCGCGCCGCACAGCTGGACCGCGATGGCCTGGTCATCCGCAGCCCGCTCGGCGATGCCAGCTTCCCGGTGCAGCACGTCACCGCCGATGCGCTGCCCGCATTGGCCGCGCAGAAGCCGTTCGATCTGGTCATCCTCAGCTGCAAGGCCTACGACCTCGACAGCTCGATCGACGCCATTGCTCCAGCCGTGGGCGCGAACACCACCGTGCTGCCGATCCTCAACGGCCTGCACCACTACAACGCGCTGGACCTGCGCTTCGGCCGCGACGCCGTGCTCGGCGGCCTGTGCTTCATCAGCGCCACCAAGGCCCCCGACGGTGCGGTGCTGCACCTGGGCAAGCCGGCCAAGCTCACCTTCGGCGAACGCGATGGCGGCGCGGCGTCCGCACGCGTGCGTGCCTTCGCCGCTGTCTGCGCGCAGGCCCATCTTGATCACCTGGCGAGCGAACACATCGGCCAGGAACAGTGGATCAAGTACACCTTCCTGACCGCGCTGGCCGCTGCTACCTGCCTGCTTCGCGCGGATATCGGCACCATCGTCGCCACCGATGATGGCGAGGCGATCGTGCGCGGCCTGTACGACGAATGCCTGGCCGTGGCCGAAGCTGCCGGTGAGCCGATTCCCGATGCCGCGCAGGACACCGCACGCGGCACCCTCACCCAGGCGGGCTCGGCACTGAAGGCGTCGATGCTGCGGGATCTGGAAGCCGGCCAGCAGGTAGAGGCCGAACAGATCGTCGGCGACATGCTGGCGCGTGCACGCAAGGCCGACCAGGAAGCCCTGCTGCTGCAGGTCGCCTACAGCAGCCTGCAGGCCTACCAGGCACTGCGCGGCGCGTGAGCCTCCCGTTGCAGGCCGGCGCGCTGCCTATGCGGGTGCTGATCCTCGGTATGGGCTGGAGCGGATGCGCGCTGGCCCCGCATCTGCAGGCGCGGGGCGTGCACGTCGTCGGCACGGTGCGTAACCCCTCGTCGGCGCCGGACGATGGCCTGCTGCGGCATCAGCTGCACGCTGACTCCCCACCGTCGCCCGCCCTGCTCGATGAGGTCGCGCAGGCCGAGGCCGTGCTGTGCAGCGTGCCGCCAGATGCTGCGGGCGACCCGGCACTGCGCCTGCTGCTGCCGGCTCTGCGGGCCAGCCCGGCACTGCGCTGGGTGGGCTATCTGTCGTCCACGTCGGTGTATGCCGATCGGGCCGGCGGCTGGGTTGACGAGCACAGCGCAGCCGATGCCACCGAAGCAGCCGGCGTGCGGCGCCTGCGTGCCGAAGCGCAATGGCGTGCGCTTGCAGAGGAACGTGGCATCGCTTCAGCGGTGTTCCGCCTGCCCGGCCTGTACGGGCCGGGGCGCAATGCGTTGCTACAGCTGTCACAGGGCCGTGCCCGCCATGTGATTCGGCCGGGCCTGGCGTTCAACCGCCTGCACGTAGAGGATCTTGCGGCAGTGATCGTCGCGGCGATGCAGCGACCGGTTGCGCAGGGGATATACCTGCCCAGCGATGACGAGCCGGCACCACCGCAGGATGTGCTGGCCTTCGCCGCGAAGCTGGGCGGGTTTGCGATGCCACCTGCCGTGGCATGGGACGACCCTGCACTCAGCCCGACGCTACGCCGCTTCTACGAGAGCAACAAGCGCATCGACAGTCGTGGCACGCGTGAAGCGCTGGCGTGGCAGCCGCGCTTCCCCAGCTACCGTGAGGGCCTGCGCGACCTGCTCCGGTAGTGCCGGCCGCTGGCCGGCACCACGGTTGATTGCCGGCCAGCGACCGGCACTCCCATCAACCCGCGTCGGGCAGGCGGAAGAACGCACGCGTCGCCGCAGTCGCATTGGCCGCCGTCACTGCAACGTCCTCGCCACGGTCACGCGCCAGTTCTTCCACGATGTGCGAGAGGAACATCGGTTCGTTGCGGCGGTCCTTCGGCATCGGCTTCAGCGTGCGTGGCAACAGGTAGGGCGCATCGGTCTCGATCATCAGGCGGTTGGCCGGGATGTTCTTCACCAGTTCGCGCAGGTGCGCGCCACGGCGCTCGTCGCACAGCCAGCCGGTGATGCCGATGTACCAGTCCTGGTCCAGGTAGTCGAACAGCTCGTCGCGTTCGCCGGTGAAGCAATGCACCACCGCCGGGCCGATGCGACCTTCGAAGTTCTTCATCTGTGCCATGAAATCGGCATGCGCGTCGCGCTGGTGCAGGAACAGCGGCTTGCCATTGTCCGCGGCCAGCTGCAACTGGCGCTCGAAGGCACGGTGCTGGGCCGGGCGCGGCGAGAAGTCACGGAAGTAGTCCAGCCCGCACTCACCCACCGCCACCACTTCCGGGTGGTCATGCAGCACGCGCATCTCGGCATCACATTCCTCGGTGTACTCCACCGCATGATGCGGGTGCACGCCGGCGGTCGCATACAGGAAGCCCGGGTGCTGCTGCGCCAGCTGCACGGCCAGCGGCGAGTGCTCGCGGCTGGCACCGGTGATGACCATCTGCACCACGCCGGCCTGCCGTGCGCGGTCCAGCACGGCATCGCGGTCGCGGTCGAAGGAGTCGTGGGTCAGGTTGGCGCCGATATCGATCAGGTGCATGGTCATCGCGGGGGAAAAGTGCCCGCGCATTGTACCTGCGGCCGCCATGGCCCCTTATCCTTTGCCCATGAATGCCCCGCTCTTCCCGATTTCCCCGCTGCTGCCGCAGATCCAGCAGCACCTGGCCGTGCAGCCACGGCTGGTGCTGGAAGCCCCGCCCGGCGCCGGCAAGACCACCCAGGTACCACTGGCCCTGCTCGAAGCACCATGGCTGCAAGGCCGGAAAATCATCCTGCTGGAGCCGCGCCGGGTCGCCGCACGCAGCGCCGCGCTGTTCATGGCACGGCAGCTGGGCGAAGAGGTCGGCGGCACGGTCGGCTACCGCATCCGCTTCGAGAACAAGGTCTCGGCACGCACCCGCATTGAAGTCGTCACCGAAGGCATCCTGACCCGCATGCTGCAGGACGACCCGATGCTGGAAGAAGTCGGTGCGATCCTGTTCGACGAATTCCACGAGCGCCATCTCAGCGGTGACCTCGGCCTGGCGCTGGCGCTGGACGTGCAGGCGCAGCTGCGCGATGACCTGCGACTGGTAGTGATGTCGGCCACGCTGGATGGCGAGCGCCTGGCACGCTTCCTCGATGCGCCGCGGCTGAGCAGCGAGGGCCGCAGCTACCCGGTGACGGTCAGCCATTTCCCGGCGCGCCGCGATGAGACGCTGGAGCTGCAGGTGCGCCGCGCGGTGCAGCAGGCCCTGGCCGATCACCCCGGTGACCTGCTGGTGTTCCTGCCCGGCCAGCGCGAGATCGCGCGGGTGCAGGCTGGCCTGCAGGAATCGCTGGATGCCGGCGTCGAAGTACTGGCCCTGCATGGTGAGCTGCCGGTGGAACAGCAGGCGCGCGTGCTGCAGGCCGCCAGCGATGGCCGCCGCCGCGTGGTGCTGGCCACCAACGTGGCCGAGTCGTCGGTGACCCTGCCCGGCGTGCGCGTGGTGATCGACAGCGGCCAGGCACGCGAACCGCGCTACGACCCCAACAGCGGCTTCACCCGGCTGGACGTGGTGTCCATCGCCCAGGCGTCGGCCGACCAGCGCGCCGGTCGCGCCGGTCGCGTGGCCGAAGGCGTGGCCTGGCGGCTGTGGCCGCAGTCGCAGCGATTGGAGCCGCAGCGCCGTGCCGAGATCGACCAGGTGGAACTGGCCGGACTGGCACTGGAACTGGCCGCCTGGGGCAGCAGCGACCTGCGCTTCCTCGATCCGCCACCTGCCGGCCCGATGGGCGCCGCCCGCGAACTGCTGCAGCGGTTGGGCGCATTGTCCAGCAGTGGTGCGATCACCGCACTCGGCCGCCACGTACTGGCGCTGGGTACGCACCCACGGATGGCGGCGATGCTGCTGGCCGCGCCCGATGCACGTTCGCAGGCGCTGGCCGCCGATCTGGCCGCGCTGCTGGAAGCGCGCGATCCGCTGCGCCAGGGCGGTGACGCGCTGGCGAGCCGCTGGCGCGCACTGGCTGCGTTCCGCAATGGCCGCACACCGGGCGATGCCAACCGCAGCGGGCTGGCCGCCATCGATGCCGCCGCCAAGCAGTGGCGTCGCCGCCTGCGCTGCGAAGCCACGCCGCCGGCCAGCATCGAGGCCCATGAGCTGGGCGACCTGCTCGCGCACGCCTTCCCTGATCGGATCGGCTTCCAGCATCCCGGCGATCCACTGCGTTACCTGCTGGCCAATGGGCGCAGCGCGCGCCTGCACGAGCTGAGCGACCTGCGTGGCGAACCGTGGCTGGTGGCCAGCGAGCTTCGCTTCGAGGCACGCGATGCGCTGCTGCTGCGTGCCGCACCGGTGGACGAAGGCCAACTGCGCAGGGCGTGGCCGGAGCGCTTCGTCACTGAAGACGTGGTGCGCTGGGACAGCGAGCGCCGCGCCCTGGTGGCCCTGCGCGAGACCCGTTTCGACCGGATCGTGTTGGACAGCCGCTCGGCCGGCCGGGTCGATCCGCAGCACGCCGCGCAGGCGCTGACCGATGCGGTGGCCGAGCTCGGCCTGCAGGCGCTGCCGTGGACCGAAGGCCTGCGCCAGTGGCAGGCACGGGTGGAATCACTGCGCCGCTGGATGCCCGAGCTTGGCCTGCCCGACTGCAGCGACGACGCCCTGCTGGCCAACCGTGCGCAGTGGCTGCAGCCCGCGTTCGCCGGCAAGACGCGACTGGATGCGCTGGACGAATCCAGCTTTGGCGAAGCGCTGAAATCGCCACTGGAATGGTCACAACGGCAGCTGGTCGAGCGTCATGCGCCGACCCGCATCACCGTGCCGTCCGGACTGGAGCGGCCGATCACCTATGCGCTGGACAGCGAGAGCGGCGATCCGCTGCCGCCGGTGCTGGCGGTGAAGCTGCAGGAACTGTTCGGCCTGGCCGACACGCCGCGCATCGCCGATGGCCGCGTGCCGCTGACCCTGCACCTGCTCTCCCCCGGTGGCCGCCCGCTGCAGGTCACCCAAGACCTGCGCAACTTCTGGGAAAGCACCTACGCCGAAGTGAAAAAGGAGATGAAGGGCCGTTACCCGCGCCACCCATGGCCGGATGATCCGTGGACGGCGACGGCCACGCACCGGGCCAAGCCGCGCGGAACCTGAAGGGCGGGGTCGGATCCCATTGCATCGCGATAGGCTCTGACCCCAGGCGTGGCGCTGGGGTCAGAGCCGTTTCCCAACGGAAAGGGATCCGACCCACCCTGCCTGATCCTGAATGGCTACGCTAAAGTCACACCGCCTGCGTCCCCGACTGACATACCGTTTACGGGCAACACGCGACACTGGACTTCGACCCGAGGCAAAGGACCCCCGCATGAGCAAGCTGACCGTAATCACCGACCGCGCTCTGGAGCGCGCCCTGGAGCTGGCCCACACCGCCGGCGATGGCCTGAAGAGCGCCGGTGGCAGCCTGCGCAACGCGGACTGGATCAAGACCGGCGCCGCCCTCGGCGCAGTGAAGACCGGCGGCAAGGTCGCCACCAAGTTCGCCCGCCGCAACCCGGCCGTGACCATTGCCGCGGCTGCCGTCGGCGTCGGCCTGCTCGGCTATGCACTGTACCGCAAGCAGCAGAAGAAGAAGGCTGCCAATGGCCACGTGGTGAATGGGCAGGCGCAGCGCATCAACGCACGCGACCGCCGCAACGACACCGTGGTGGACGAGCACAGCGATATCGGCAGCGACGCCTGAGTGTGACCGACCGGGTCAGAGCCCTTCCTGCGGAAGGGATCTGACCCCGAGCCAGGGCCGGATGCCGCGAGGTATCCGGCCTTTCTGTTTCAACCGATCTGCCGCCACTGCCCCGGCTGCAGGTCGTCCAGCCGGTAGGGCCCCATCGCCACCCGCACCAGCCGCAGCGTCGGCAGGTTCACCGCGGCGGTCATCCGCCGCACCTGGCGGTTGCGCCCCTCGCGGATCGTGATCGCCAGCCAGCTGTCAGGAACGGTCTTGCGGAAGCGCACCGGCGGATCGCGTGTCCACAGCGACGGCGCCGGATCGAGGCGCTCGACCTTCGCCGGCAAGGTCGGCCCGTCATTCAGCTCCACCCCATCGCGCAGCCGTTGCAGCTGCTCATCGCTGGGCGTGCCTTCCACCTGCACCCAGTAGGTCTTGTCGGCCTTGTGCCTGGGGTCGGTCAGCTTGTGCGCCAGCGTACCGTTATCCGTCAGCAGCAGCAGGCCTTCGCTGTCATGGTCCAGGCGACCGGCGGCATACACGCGCGGCGGCAGGCCGAACCCGGCCAGCGTCGGCCGCGGCGGTACGCTGCGGTCGGTGAACTGGCAGAGCACGTTGAAGGGCTTGTTGAAGGCGATCAGCATTGCGGGCACGGCAGTCGGCGGGTGGGGCATTGTCCCATTCCCGCATCGCCGCCGCGATCACCACTCAGCCGAAGACCTTCCTTTCCATCAACAGCGCAACGAGCACCACCACGGCGCCGCACGTGGCGGCAGCGTTGGCGCGATACCGTAGCCGCGCTACCGGTGGGCAGGCCCTGCGCGCACGTTCGTCCCACAGGCAACCCACGAGCAGCACCGCAAAACCTGCCGCCGCCACGAGATCATGCACGTGACCCGCATGGAACACGAAGTCGTACAACCGCGGCAGCGCCATCAATGCGAAGGCGAAGTACAGCACTTTCTTCAACAGCACACTCCATTGGTGGCAGCGCCGGGCATTGCCCGGCCGCTACCCATTCCGCCCGACACCGCGCTGCGCGCTCACCAGGCACGGCCCGGCGCCCCCTTTACGGCTTGATGAAGCGCAGGGTCATGCGGTCGCTTTCGCCGATCGCCTGGTACTTCGCATCGTCGGCCTTGTCGTGCTGGTTGGTCGGCGGCAGCGTCCACACGCCGTTCGGGTGGTCCTTGGTGTCGCGCGGGTTGGCGTTGACCTCGCTGCGCGCGTCCAACCTGAAGCCGGCGGCCTCGGCCATCGCGATCACCTGCTGCTGGCCGACATAGCCGGTGTCATCGTCGTCGGCCACGTCGGCCTTGGCGCGGTGCTCGACCACGCCCAGCACGCCGCCCGGCTTGAGCACGTTGAAGAAGCCCTGGAACATGCCCTGCGCCTGGCCGGCCTTGCGCCAGTTGTGCACGTTGCGGAAGGTCAGCACCACATCGGCTGAACCGGCCGGGCCGAACACCGGCTTGGCCGGATCGTAGGCCACCACGGCAGTCTTGCCGAACTGTGCCGGTGCAGCGGCGTACTTCTTTTCCAGGCTGTCGCGGCTGCGCTGCTGGTAGTCGCGTCCACGGCCTTCGGGCACCGCCATCGGATCGACAACGGCGGCAACGTAGTGGCCCTTGTCGTGCAGCAGGGGCGCCAGGATCTCCGAGTACCAGCCGTTGCCGGGGGTGATCTCGATGACGGTCTTTTCCGGCGTCACCTTGAAGAACGACAGCGTCTGCGCCGGGTGGCGGAAGCCGTCGCGCTTGACGTTGTTGGCATCACGGGTGGGTGCCTTCACCGCCGCGTCGATGGCCGGCGACACCTGGATCTTCGCCGGCGCCACCGTGGCCGGTGCGGCGAACGCGGGAACAGCGGCAAACAGGGCCGAAGCAAGCAGCAGGCGGCAACCACGCAGGGACGAAGCAGGCATCATCGGAGCGACTCCAGCGGAAGATGCGGCGAGACTAGCAGCCGCGGCGTCCCAGGTGTTCACAAAACGTTAGCTGCGTGCCTATCGCGGAACACTGTTTTGTGGTCGCCGCCGCAGCACGGTCACACTACGCGTTTTATTCTGGAGCACTTCCCCCAAGGAGTCCGTGCCCATGACGGCAACCCGCGAACTGGGCCGTTCCGGCCTGCATGTACGTCCGCTCGCCTTCGGTGGCAATGTGTTCGGCTGGAGCGCCGATGAGAAGGCCAGCTTCGCCCTGCTCGATGCCTTCGTCGACGCCGGCTTCAACCTGGTCGACACCGCCGATGTGTATTCGGCCTGGGTGCCGGGCAATGCCGGCGGCGAATCGGAAACGCTGATCGGCAAGTGGTTTGCCCGCAGCGGCAAGCGCGACAAGGTGGTGCTGGCGACCAAGGTGGCCAAGTGGGCCGAACGCCCCGGCCTGACCCCGGGCAACATCAATGCGGCGGTCGAGGATTCGCTGCGCCGCCTGCAGACCGACGTGATCGATCTGTACCAGGCCCACGAGGATGACGAGTCGACGCCGCTGGAAGCGACCCTGGCTGCATTCGGCCGGTTGATCGAAGCTGGCAAGGTGCGTGCGATCGGTGCTTCCAACTACAGCGCCACGCGCCTGGCCAATGCGCTGAAGGTGTCCACCGACTACAAGCTGCCGCGTTACGAAACCCTGCAGCCGGAGTACAACCTGTATGACCGCGCCGGCTACGAAAAGGAACTGGAACCGCTGGTGCAGCGCGAACAGATCGGCGTGATCGGCTACTACGCGCTGGCCAGTGGCTTCCTCAGCGGCAAGTACCGCACGCCGACCGATGCGGCCAAGAGCCCGGCGCGTGGCGAGAACGTGGTGAAGCGCTATCTGAATCCGCGTGGCCTGCGCATCCTGCAGGCGCTGGATGACGTGGCCAGCAAGCACAGTGCCAGCGCCGCACAGATCGCACTGGCATGGCAGATCGCACGGCCGTCGATCACCGCGCCGATCGTCAGCGCCACCAGCGTCGAGCAGCTGCATGATCTGCTGGCGGCGGCCAATGTGTCGCTGAGCGTGCAGGATGTCGCGCAGCTGGATGCCGCCAGCGCGGAAGCGTGAGGGCCGGTAGTGCCGGCCGCTGGCCGGCTTTGCACACATACCGAAGAAAATAATTGAACAAAATGGTTGCGCACGACTAAATCGTGGTTTATCGTGCGCACCTCGTTTCAACAACCACTGGAAACTTCCCTTGAACGCGCATTCCGTCGCCATCGCCAAACTGCTGCCATGCCTGCGCATGGACGGGCCGGCGCGCGCGTTCGGCAAGGAAGACCAGCTGACAACGGCCTGATACCCGCCCTGCGGAGATCGGCCACCCCGATCTCCGAGGCCTGACGACGCCCTCGGAACGCAAGTCCCGGGGGCGTTTTCGTTTGCGTCGGCACAAGGACCCGCGATGCCAGAACTGCACCCCGCGCGGCGACCCGCCGCTCACTGACCCAGGCTTTTCCCGCCCCGCCGAAGGATTTACTTCGCGCGACTGGCAGCGCCTGGACATTATCTGCATCGCATCAGAACATTATCGCTCGCCGATAATGTCGGTGGCCTGCACCCTCGATTATCCAACGGTCCCGTTTCAACCACGGGCTGGTGCGCGCGGCGTTGCCGTGGCGTATGCCGGAGGTCGCGGACATGCCATCGCCTGGATCGCCTGCTGGAGGCAGGCGCCGGTTCGCCGGTACGCGGTTCGATTCCGCGCGGTCCCCAACTGGATAGCTCAGCTTGGTCAGAGCAACGGATCCGTAATCCGTCTGTCGTGGGTTCGATTCCCACTCCAAACCACATGACCTGTCACGTCATGACTTGAAGCAACACCCGGGGCGCAAGCCCCAGCGGCCATCGGCGCCATCCACGGACATCGCCTTCGGGCAGGAACGTGGAAGGCAACGGACCGCACGCCGGGCCCCGGCCCGCCGCCACTGCCAGCCACGTTCCGCACCGGTGCTGCCTGCCGGGAACGACGATGGCAGCACTGCCGGCGCACCGAAGGCTCCGCGCGCGGACCGTCCGCCGATGGCCGCCCTCTTCCGCTGCCTGCACGTGATGTGCAGGCAGCCTCGCCATGACCGGATCGACCCGGGTCATGGCGATTCATCCGCAACGGGTCGAACCACCAGAGCCATACAAGGAGAGACTCCCATGTTCTGGACCATCAAGGTCGTGATCGGCGACGGCGAGCGCGGCCTGGTGTATCGCAACCGTCGTTTCCAGCAGATCCTGCTGCCGGGCGTGCACCGCCTGTCGCCGTTCGGCGGCCAGCCGCACGTGGACATCCACACTGCATCGAAGGGCGCGGCCTACACTGGCAGCGACCAGGACAGCCTGATCGAAGCGCTGGGCGCACAGCTGGACACGCACTTCGTGCTGGCCAACGTCGGCGCCAGCGAGGTCGGCCTGTTGCTGCGCAACGGCCGCATCGATGAAGTGCTGCCACCGGGCAGCCGCCGTCTGTACTGGCGCGGTTCGGTCGATACCCAGGTGCAGGTAATGGCGTTGGGTGACGAGCCGCGCATTCCGGCCGACGTGCAGCAGCGGCTGGGCCAGCTGGGCGTGCTGCCGCGTGTGGCGGTGATCAGCACGGTGCCGAGCGAGTCGGTCGGCCTGCTGTTCATCGATGGCACGCTGCGGCAGACGCTGGACGCCGGCCTGCACGCGTTCTGGAACTTCAACGGCAACGTGTCGGTGGAGCGTGTGGAACTGCGTGCACGTTCACTGGACGTGTCCGGCCAGGAGCTGCTCAGCCGCGACAAGGTGACCCTGCGGGTGAACCTGGCCGCGACCGTGCAGGTGGTCGACCCGGTGCGTGCGCACCGCACGCTCAGCAATGCCGATGAGTTCGTCTACCGGCAGCTGCAGTTCGGCCTGCGCCAGGCAATTGCCGCGCGCAGTCTGGACGAGCTGCTGGGTGACAAGGCGGCACTGGACGGCGAGATCGCTGCGCATGTGCAGGCGGCGATCGAAGGCCACGGCGTGCGCTTGCTCGGCGTCGGCATCAAGGACGTGATCCTGCCGGGCGAGATGAAGGAGATCCTCAACGGCGTGGTGCTGGCCGAAAAGCAGGCCCAGGCCAGCGTGATCCGTCGCCGCGAGGAGGCCAACGCCACGCGTTCGCAGCTCAACACCGCAAAGCTGATCGAGGACAACCCGGTGCTGATGCGCTTGAAGGAGCTGGAGGCACTGGAGAAGGTCACCGAGAAGATCGACACGCTCACCGTTTTCGGCGGCCTGGATGGCGTGCTGAAGCAGCTGGTGACGATCAGGTAGGGGGTAGCGGTGGCGCAGGGACGCGCCGCCGGCCCATCAAGGACATTAAAGAAGACATGGACACTCAACAGAACTATCAATGGCTGCATGCCGAGGGCACCACGCCGATCAAGGGCTGGGTCAACGGAGTGCCGCTGGAAGCGCAGGCACATGAGCAGCTGCGCAACATCGCCGCGATCCCGTTCGTCGGGCCATGGGTGGCCGTGATGCCGGACGTGCACCTGGGCAAGGGCGCGACCGTCGGCTCGGTGATCCCGACCCGCGGGGCGATCATCCCGGCTGCAGTCGGCGTCGACATCGGCTGCGGCATGGCGGCGGTGCGTACCACGCTGCGCGCCAACGACCTGCCCGATGACCTGCGGCAGCTGCGCAACAGCATCGAGCGCAGCATCCCGGTCGGCAATGGGCGCGGCGGCGAACATCACCGCATGCCCGACAGCATCCACACCCGGCTGGTGCAGTCCGGGCTGGCCGCCGGCCTGGAGAAGATCAAGGACAAGCACCGCAGGATCCGCACCGACAAGCTCGACCGCCAGCTGGGTACGCTTGGCGGCGGCAATCACTTCATCGAACTGTGCCTGGACGAGACGGACACGGTGTGGGTGATGCTGCACAGCGGCTCACGCGGTACCGGCAACCTGATCGGCACCTACTTCATCGAGAAGGCGCGCGAGGAACTGGCCCGGCGCGTGCTGGGCTTCCACCTGCCGGACAAGGACCTGGCGTTCTTCATGGAAGGCGAGCCGCTGTTCGATGACTACGTCGAAGCGGTGTCGTGGGCGCAGGACTACGCCCGGCAGAACCGCGAGGCGATGATGTCGCGCGTGCTGGCCGAGATGCGCCACCGGCTGCCGAAGTTCCAGCTGGCGGCGATGGCGGTGAACTGCCACCACAACTACGTGCAGAAGGAGACGCACAACGGCCAGGAGTTGCTGGTAACACGCAAGGGCGCGGTCAGCGCGCGTGAGGGCGAGCTGGGCATCATTCCCGGCAGCATGGGCACGCGCAGCTATATCGTGCGCGGCAAGGGCAACGCGGACAGCTTCCACAGCTGCAGCCACGGCGCCGGCCGGGTGATGAGCCGTGGCACGGCGCGCCAGCAGATCACGCTGGCCCAGCACCGCGAGGCCACCGCGCACGTGGAATGCCGCAAGGACAGCGGCGTGCTGGACGAGTCACCGGCCGCGTACAAGTCGATCGACGATGTGATGGCCGCGCAGCTCGACCTGGTCGACGTGGTGCACACGCTGCGGCAGGTGCTGTGCGTGAAGGGGTAACGGAGCGGTGCCGGCCAAGGCCGGCCTCTACCAGAGCAGCACGTCGCGTCGGGGGTCAGATCCCTTCTGCGAAAGGGATCTGACCCCGGCACATTCAGCGCGGCACGCTGTCCTCGGCCACCAGCGCATGGTGCACGCCGATGCCCGCGCGCACGCCTTCGGCCATGGCCAGGGTGATGTTGCCCACCGTGGTCGCATCGCCTGCGGCATACACGTTCGGCACCGAGGTCTGCTTCATCGCATCGACCTCGATCAGCACGCCCAGCGGGCTCTCGACCAACGTGCAGCCCAGCTGCTGCACCAATGGCGTGGCCATCGCCTGGGTGGCCGGCACGAACAACGCACGCTGGGCGATTCGGCGGCCGTCGGCCAGCTCCACTTCCAGCCAGGTCGGCTGGTCGCCCTGCACGCCCAGCACGGGTGACGTCTCGATCTGCACGCCGCGCTGCTGCATGGCAGCGCGTTCCTCATCCGTGATGTCCAGTCCCATGCTGAAGAACGTGACATTGCCCCAGTCGGCGAACAGCGGCGCCTTGCTGGCGGACATCGGATGACCGCCAAGCAGGCCAATGGCACCACCACCCACTTCATAGCCATGACAGTAGGGGCAGTGCAGCACGGTGCTGCCCCAGCGCTCGGCGAGGCCCGGCAACGCCGGCAACTGGTCGGCGATGCCGCTGGCCAGCAGCAGCTTGCGCGCGGCCAGCACCTGGCCATCTGCGGTACGCACTTCCACGCCTTCGGCGCGGGCGGTGGCCTGCACGGCTTCGGCATGCACCCAACGCACCGTGGGGTAGTCCAGCAGCTGCTGGCGCGCGGTCTTCAGCAGCTCGGCGCCACTGATGCCATCCAGCCCGAGCACCCCGTGCGAATGACTGGCAAAACGGTTGCGCGGCGAACCGGCGTCGATGACGGTGACCGGGCGACGGGCACGGGCAAGGATCAGTCCGGCGGCAATGCCGGCATAGCTGCCGCCGACGATGAGCACATCAGGATTCATGGTGACCTTCCAGGGAACGGTGATGGGCAAGATGGCGGGCGAAGTCGGCGCCGAGCTGGTCCAGCGTGGTCGCCTGCAGCCGCGCTTCGAGCAGGCGCTGCGCTTCGCGCGCCCCTTCGAGCAGGGCGCTGTTGACCAGCCGCTGGATCGGGCAGCCACCGCCGGAGTCGCGTGCGCCGACCTGGACCAGCGGTGGTGCGCCCACCGCCAGGTAGATGTCATGCAGGGTGATCGCCGCGGCATCGCGTGCCAGCAGGCTGCCGCCGCCGTGGCCGCGGGTGCTGCGCACCAGACCGGCCTTGTGCAGCTGCGCCAGCAGGCGACGGATCACCACCGGATGCGTCGGCAGGCAGGACGCCAGCTGCTCGGACGTGCGCGGGGCGGCATGGCCGACCAGGTGCGCCATCACATGCAGGGCGTCGGACAGTGGATTCGCGGATTTCATGTAACAACGATAGTTACATTTAAATTCTCTGTCGAGGGTCTTCTTTCGTTCCATATGGACACATTTGTCCTATGAAACATCCCCTTCACATCACTAAACGAAACGGTAATGTGATGAGCGTCGCACTTCAGACGCGTGGGGACAGGTCGATACCGCATTGCCCCTTCCCGAGAGTCCCTTCCATGAAAGCGTCTGTCCGTGCTCCGCGCCTGCAGTCCAAGCTGCTCGGCGCGGTTTCCGTTGGTCTGGCCGTGGTCCTGCTGTGCGCATTGGCGGGCCTGGCCTCCGCCTGGTTGAAGCTGTCCACCGAGGTTCCACCCGAAGTCGCGCACAGCCGCGACGCCGAACGCCTGCAGCGCGAGTTCCGCGGCCAGGTGCAGGAATGGAAGAACGTGCTGCTGCGCGGCCACGACGACGCGCTGCGCCAGCGCCATCTGGACGCCTTCGACAGCGAGGGCCGCCTGGTCGAGCAGCTGGCCAGGGGCCTCGTAGCCAGCCCGGACATACGCACGCGCGAACTGGCACAGTCCTTCATCGGCCTGCACACGCAGCTGCAGAAGGACTACCACGCCGCCCTGCAGGCGTTTGCGGAAGCCGGCTACGATCCCGCCGCCGGCGACAACCTGGTGCGTGGCAAGGACCGCCCGGTGGCGACCGCACTGGATGCGCTGAGCACGCATGCCACGCAGGTGGCCGAAGCGACCGTAGCGGCGCGGTCGCAGCAGGCGCGGCAGACCCTGCTGCTGTGCGCGGCGCTGACCGTGCTGGCCGCCGTGTTGCTGCTGATGGGCCTGGCCTGGTGGCTGCGGCGCGCGGTGGTGCAGCCGGTGCTGGCGGTGGAAGCCGCTGCGCGTGCCGTGGCCGCCGGTGATCTGCAGCACGTGGTGCAGGTGCGCAGCCGCGACGAGATCGGTCGCCTCGCGCAGGCGATGCAGGCGGTGCAGTCCACGCTGCGCGGCGTACTGGACGCACAGGCGACGATGGCGCAGGCGCATGACGCCGGCACCATCAGCCATCGCATGGATGCCAGTGCATTCCCGGGCGCGTTCGGCACCATGGTGGCCGACTGCAACACGCTGGTTGACGCGCACATCCAGGTGAAGATGCGCGCGATCTCGATCATGGGCCGCTATGCCGTCGGTGACCTCAGCCAGGACATGGAACGCCTGCCCGGCGAAAAGGCCGTGATCACCAACGCGTTGGATACGGCCAAGGCCAATCTCGGCATGATCAACGGCGAGATCCGCCGCCTGGCCGAAGCCGCCGCCGCCGGTGACTTCGGCCAGCGCGGCGACAGCGCACGCTTCGAGCATGATTTCCGCGCAATGGTCGACGGCTTGAACCGATTGATGCAGACCACCGAACTGAACCTCGGCGAGGTCTCCAGCATGCTGCGCGCGATTGCCGATGGCCGCCTCGGCGCGCGCATGCACGGTGATTTCCAGGGCGTGTTCGCGCGTATCGCCGGCGACGCCAACACCACCGCTACGCAGCTGGCAACCATCGTCACCGACATCAAGCACGCCTCCGGCAACATCCACACGGCGGCGGCGGAGATCGCCGCCGGCAACAACGATCTGTCGCGCCGTACCGAACAGCAGGCCGCCAACCTGGAAGAGACGGCGGCATCGATGGAGGAACTGACCTCCACCGTGCGCCAGAACGCCGAGCATGCGCGCCAGGCCAACCAGCTGGCGATCGGCGCGCACACCGTTGCCTCTCACGGCGGCAGCGTGGTCGGCCAGGTGGTGACGACGATGGGCGCGATCGAAACCTCGTCGCGGCAGATCGCCGAGATCATCAGCGTGATCGACGGCATCGCGTTCCAGACCAACATCCTGGCGCTGAACGCCGCGGTGGAAGCGGCACGCGCCGGCGAGCAGGGCCGCGGCTTCGCGGTGGTTGCCAGCGAAGTGCGCACCCTGGCACAGCGTTCGGCGGCGGCCGCGAAGGAGATCAAGGCGTTGATCGAAGCGTCGGTGGAACAGGTCGGCCACGGTGCACGGCGCGTGCGCGAGGCCGGTGACACCATGGCCGAGATCGTGGCGTCGGTGCAGCGCGTCACCGACATCATGGCCGAGATCTCCGCCGCATCGCAGGAGCAGAGCGCGGGCATCGAACAGGTCAGCCAGACCGTGATCCAGATGGACGGCACCACCCAGCAGAATGCCGCGTTGGTGGAGGAAGCCAGCGCCGCCGCGCGCAGCCTGGAGCAGCAGGCGAACCGGTTGATCGACGCGGTGGATGTGTTCGATCTGTCGACCACCGCCGCAGCGAAGGACGCGCTGGCGCGCGCGGCCTGATTGATCCGGTTGCCGGCCAGCGGCCGGCAACCCCCGCCACCACATGGGTAGCGCCCGACCGTTGGTCGGGCGATGGCAGGGGCCGTGCGGACCAACGGTCCGCACCCACCGTAACCTGCGGTAGTGCCGGCCGCTGGCCGGCAACCCCNNCACCACATGGGTAGCGCCCGACCGTTGGTCGGGCGATGGCAGGGGCCGTGCGGACCAACGGTCCGCACCCACCGTAACCTGCGGTAGTGCCGGCCGCTGGCCGGCAACCCCACCACGACCTCAGCGCAGGTAATCGCTCCGCGCCATCGCTTCACCCAGGTAATCCAGGAACGAGCTGATCCGCGCCGACACCGCCGTGTTGCGGTAATACACCGCGTGGATCGGCTGGTACACATCCAGCGTCTGCGTCGCCAGCACCGGCACCAACGTGCCGGCGCCGCGGTCGCGGTCGGTCACGAAGTCGGACAGGCAGGTGATGCCCACGCCTTCCACCGCCAGTCGGCGTAGTGTTTCGCCGCTGGACACCGCGATATCCGGACGCACCCGCAGCAGGCCATCTGCATCGCCCGGCAGCGGCCAGTGATTCAACGATTCCGGTTCGTTGAAGCTGAGCAGGGTGTGCTGGCCCAGCGCGGCGACGCTGGCCGGTTCGCCGTGTGCCGCCAGGTAGGCCGGACTGGCCACCAGCCGCAGCTGGCAGCGACCCAACGGCCGCGCATGCAGGGTGGAGTCGGCCAGCGGCCCGATCCGGATCGCCAGGTCGGTGCGCCGTTCCAGCAGGTCGATGTAGCGCTCGGAGCTGTTCAACTCCAGCTGCACCTCCGGGTAGCGCGCGCGGTACCCGGCCACCAGCGGCGCGATCACGTGCAGCACGAACGGCATCGCCGCATCCACGCGCAGGCGTCCGGCCGGGCGCTCGCGGCGGGCGGCCATCTGTTCCTCGGCGGACTCCACCGCATCGATGATCGCCCGTGCATGGCGCAGGTAGGCCTCGCCCTCTGCGGTCAGGTGCAGGCGGCGGGTGGTACGGGTCAACAGGGTGGTGCCGAGCTTGTCTTCCAGCCGCCCCAGCGCCCGGCTCACGCCCGACGGCGTCTGCCCCAGCTGTTCGGCGGCAGCACTGATCGACCCGCTGTCGATCACCGCGAGGAAGGCCTGCATTTCATCGAGAGTGGTCTTCATGCCTCCATTATTGACTGGGCAACAATAGTGATTGGCGTGAAGACCGGTTTTTCGGCAAAGGTGCGCCGCGCACACTGCGCGCCTTCCTTCCCTCCGGAGCCGGCCATGATCCGTGGCATTCCCCTCGCCCTGCTGGCGCTGACCCTCGGTGCCTTCGCCATCGGTACCACCGAGTTCGTCATCGTCGGCCTGATTCCCACCATTGCCGCCGACCTGCAGGTCAGCCTGCCCTCGGCCGGCCTGCTGGTCTCGCTGTATGCCCTCGGCGTGGCCATCGGTGCGCCGGTGCTGACCGCGCTCACCGGCCGCGTGCCGCGCAAGTCGCTGCTGGTGGCGCTGATGGTGCTGTTCACCCTCGGCAACGTCATCGCCTTCCTGGCGCCGGGCTACACCTCGCTGATCGTCGCCCGAATCCTCACCGGCCTCGCCCACGGTGTGTTCTTCTCGATCGGTTCGATCATCGCCACTGCGGTGGTGCCGAAGGAGAAGGCCGCCAGCGCGATCGCCATCATGTTCACCGGCCTCACCGTGGCGCTGGTGACCGGTGTGCCGCTGGGCACCTTCATCGGCCAGCACCTGGGCTGGCGCGCCACCTTCCTGGCGGTGGCCGCGCTGGGCGTGATCGCCCTGCTCGGCGCGCTGCTGTTCGTGCCGCGCAGCGTGCCGCAGAGTGCGCCGGCCAGCTTCCGCCAGCAGCTGGCCGTACTCGCCCAACCCCGCCTGCTGCTGGTCTATGCGATGACCGCGCTGGGCTACGGCGGCACCTTCCTGGCCTTCACCTATCTGGCGCCGATCCTGCAGGACGTCACTGGTTTCTCGGCAAACGCAGTCAGCCTGGTGCTGCTGGTGTACGGCGTGTCGGTGGCGATCGGCAACCTGTGGGGCGGGCGCATGGCCGACCGCATGGGCCCGGTGCCCGCATTGAAGCGCATCTTCGCCCTGTTGGCCGTCGTGCTGTTCGTGCTCACCTTCACCGCCTACAACACCTGGCTGATGCTGCTGACGGTACTGGCACTGGGTGCGGTGGCGTTCGGCAACGTGCCCGGCCTGCAGGTGTATGTGGTCAAGCAGGCTCAGCGCTATGCGCCGCAGGCCACCGACGTCGCATCGGGGCTGAACATCGCCGCCTTCAACATCGGCATCGCGCTGGGCGCCTCGCTCGGCGGCCTGGTGGTGGAGAACATCGGCCTGATGCACACGCCGTGGCTGGGCGCGCTGGTGGTGGTGGGTGCGTATGCATTGACCGTGCTCAGCGGCCGCCTGGACCGCAGCGACGGCATCGATGACCGCGCCGATGGCATCGCCGTGGCCACGCATTGAGATAGGTCATGCCCTGCCGGTACGGTGGTGCAATGCACCGTTGCCGGCACGCATGCGGCCACTGGCCTACCCTTTGCTGGATATTCGCATCCCTCCCCTCTGCTGGAGCTCCCCATGACTGTCCCCGCCTTCGGTCTCGGCACCTTCCGCCTGAAAGACCAGACCGTGATCGACTCGGTGCGCAATGCGCTGGATGTCGGCTACCGCGCCATCGATACCGCGCAGATCTACGGCAATGAAGCCGAGGTCGGCCAGGCCATCGCCGATTCCGGCGTGCCGCGCGAAGAGATCTACCTGACCACCAAGGTCTGGATCACCGCGTTCAAGCGCGAAGCGCTGCTGGCCAGCCTGCGTACCAGTCTGGAAAAGCTGCGTACCGATCATGTGGACCTGACGCTGATCCACTGGCCGTCGCCGAACGACAAGGTCGACGTGCCGATGGAGGAGTACCTGCCGGCGCTGGCCGAGGCCAAGGCACAGGGCCTGACGAAGGCGATCGGCATCTCCAACTTCACCATCGCCCAGACCCGCAAGGCCATCGAGATCCTTGGCGCCGATGCCATCGCCACCAACCAGATCGAGATCCATCCCTACCTGCAGAACCGCCTGCTGGTGAAGT
The DNA here is from genome assembly GCF_018320795.1 of Stenotrophomonas sp. PE591. NCBI lineage: Bacteria > Pseudomonadati > Pseudomonadota > Gammaproteobacteria > Lysobacterales > Lysobacteraceae > Stenotrophomonas > Stenotrophomonas sp. PE591. Next base: position 118,198 of record NZ_JAAOKO010000007.1, on the reverse strand, counting down.
TCCTGCAGGACAACGGCATCCACGTCACCGCCTACATGAGCCTGGCCTATGGCGAGGTGATCAAGGACCCGGTGATCCAGGCCATTGCCGGCCGCCACCAGGCCACTCCGGCGCAGATCGCGCTGGCCTGGGCGCTGCAGCAGGGCTTCTCGGTGATCCCGTCGTCGACCAAGCGCGAGAACCTGTCGAGCAACCTGGAAGCGGCAGCGATCCGCCTGACCGACGAAGACATGGCGCAGATCGCCAAGCTGGACCGTGGCCATCGCCTGGCGAATCCGGAAGGGATTGCACCCGCCTGGGATTGATCCCGACCGCGGTTGCGGATCGGAATCGGTAGGTGCCGCCCTTGGTCGGCACTGACCTCTGATGGATCATTGAAACACCGTGCGGACCAAGGTCCGCACCCACCAGAAGCGGCTTTGGCCTAGCCCTGCAGCAACCACCCGCGCATCGCCACACTGACCTCGTCCGGCTTCTCCATCGGGGCCAGGTGCCCGCAGTCCGGCACCACCACCAGCTGCGAGTGCGGCACCAGGGCGTGCATTTCCTCGCTGACCGCGAGTGGCGTAATGCGGTCGTTGGCCCCGCAGATGATCAACAGCGGATCGCGGTAGCCAGCCAGCACGTCATGGCCGTCACGGCGTTCCAGCGCACTCTGGCGCAGGAACACGTCCGCGCCCAGGCGGGCGGTCATGTCACGCACACGTTGCACCAGCACGTAATCATCCAGCCGCGAGGCATCGATGTAGCTGCGCATCAGCACATCGCCGAAGCCATGGAACTTGCCGGGCAGGCGCACGCTGGCGCGCTGGCTGAGGCGCTGTTCGGCACGTTCCGGTGAATCGGCGTGGATCGAGGTATCGACCAGCGCCAGCTGCAGCACGCGTTCCGGCGCGATGCGCAGGATCTGCTGGGCGACGAAGCCACCCAGCGAGAAACCGGCGAGGGCGAAGCGTTCCGGCGCCTGCGCCAGCACGTCCTCGGCCACCGCCTGCAGGGTCTCGCCGCGAGTCTGGTCGCCTACCGTGCAATCGGCGATGTCGGCCAGATCGGCCAACTGCGCGCGCCACAGTTCGGCATCGTTGAGCAGGCCAGGCAGCAGCAGCAGGGGGATACGGTCGGTCATGCGGGTATTGTCGCGCCGGTGCGGTGGCAAGGACATGCCGTGGCTGGCCCTGTGCGTTGCAGAACCGGCCCAGCAGCGCGACGACACGCTAGGATGCAGCCCTCGACCCTACCCGTTCCAAGGATGCGGCCATGGCAGACCCCTACAACAGCGGCAACCCGACGACCTCGCTGACACGTTTCGACGATTCACTGGTCACCACCGCCTTCGAGTTGCCCGGCCATCGCGTGGTGCGCAACCTGGGCGTGGTGCGCGGCATCACCGTGCGCTCGCGCTCGATCGTCGGCAATTTCCTCGGCGGCATCCAGACCCTGTTCGGTGGCAACATCACCATCTACACCGAGCTGTGCGAACAGGCCCGCGAGGAAACCTACCGCGACATGGTCAAGCACGCGCGGCAGCTGGGCGCCAACGCGATCATCGGCATGCGCTACGACGCCACCGATGTGATGACCGGGCTGACCGAAGTGCTGTGCTACGGCACGGCAGTGGTGGTGGAACCGATGCGGTAGCCTGGTCGTAGAGTCGAGCTTGCTCGACTGCTTTCGATGGCAACAGTCGAGCGAGCTCGACTCTACAGCGGTGCCGCCGGCACCTCTACCTGCTGCACCGGCAGGGTCACCATCATCACCGTCGGGTCATCCGGGTCCAGCTTCGTCTTGAAGCCCAGGCTCTGGCACATCGCCAGCATGGTGCTGTTCTCGCGCAGTACCTGGCCTTCGACCACGTCCAGGCCCAGCCACTTGGCGTATTCGATCATGATCGCCATCAGCCGCCAGCCGATGCCGTGCCCCTTCAGGTCCGAGCGGATCAGGATGCCGTACTCGCCACGGTGGTAATCGGCATCGGCGTGCAGGCGCACCGCGCCGAGCATTTCGCCACTGCGCGGTTCGATCGCCACCAGTGCGATCGAGCGTGCGTAGTCGAGCTGGGTCAGGCGCGCGATGAACTCGTGGCTGAAGTGCTTCACCGACTGGAAGAAGCGCAGGCGCAGGTCCTCGTCGCTGACGCGGGCGAAGAACGCACGGAACAGCGCGTCGTCTTCGGGCCGCACCGGGCGCACGAAGGCCCGGCCGCCATCGGACAGTTCGATGGTGCGCTCCCACTCCTTCGGGTACGGGAACACCGAAAAACGCGGATGGCCACGGCCCTTGTGCAGGATGCGCGATGGCGCCACCGCCACGCGTGCGTCGAGGGCGAGGATGCCCTTGCCGTCGACCAGCAACGGATTGATGTCCAGCGTACGCACTTCGGGGATGTCGGCAGCCAGTTGTGCCAGCTTGACCAGCGCCAACGCCAGTGCGCGCTCGTCGGCGGCAGGCACATCGCCATAGGCCTTGAGGATGCGCGAGGCGCGGGTCTGGCCGATCAGCTCGTGGGCCAGGCGCAGGTCCAGCGGCGGCAGCGCCAACGCCTTGTCATTGATCACTTCAACCGCGGTACCGCCACGGCCGACCACGATCACCGGGCCGAACGTCGCGTCATCGGCAATGCCGACGATCAACTCGCGCGCCTTCGGGCGAACGATGGTCGGCTGCACCAGCAGGCCATCGATGCGCGCATCCGGCCGCAGCTGGCGTGCGCGCGACAGGATCGCGTTGGCCGCGCTCTGCACCGCCGGCAGCGTGGACAGGTTGAGGCGCACGCCGTCCACTTCCGACTTGTGCGGAATGTCCGGCGACAGGATCTTCAGCGCCACGCTGGCGCCACGCTCCAGCAACGGCTGCGCCAGGTCCATTGCCTCGTGCGCATCGCGCGCGTGCATCACCGGCGCGGAGGGAACGCCGTAGGCCTTGAGCAGTTCGTGGGTGGCCAACGGGTCCAGCCATTGCTGGCCGTTGGCCAATGCCGCATCGACCAGCGCGCGTGCGGCCGCCGCGTCGACACTGAAGTCCTGCGGCAGGCTGGGTGGCGTTTCCATCAGCGCGTTCTGCGCTTCGCGGTAACGCACCAGATGCTGGAAGCCGCGCACCGCTTCGGCCTCGGTCGGATAGGTCGGCACCCGTGCCGCGTTGAGCGTGGCGGTGGCCTGGTCATCGTTGCCCAGCCACACCGCGAATACCGGCTTGTCGCGGTGATGGCGCGGGCGCAGGCCGAGCGTGCGGGTCAGCGCCTGCGCAGCGTCTGCGGACGAGGTGAATGCGGTGGGCACATTGACCACCATCACCGCATCATTCTCGTTGTCGGCCAGCAGCGCCTCGATGGCGGCGGCATAGCGATCACCATCGGCGTCGACCACGATGTCGACCGGATTGCTGCGCGACCAGCCCTGCGGCAGCACGGCGTCGAGTTTCTCGACCGTGCTGTCGGACAGCTTGGCCAGCGTGCCACGCAATGCAATGAGCTGGTCCACGGCAAGGCGGCCGACACCGCCACCATTGCTGAGAATGGCCAGGCGACGACCGGGGAACGTCCCCAACCGGCCCAGCGATTCGGCAGCCGTGAACAGTTCGTCCAGCGCGCCCACGCGCAGCAGGCCGGCGCGGTTGAAGGCTGCACCGTACACATCGTCGGCGCGGGCCAGGGCCTGCACATGGGTATCGCGGCTGCCCGGCTGCACGCGCTCGGCGCGGCCGGACTTCACCACCACCACCGGCTTGGCGCGGGCGGCGGCACGCGCGGCCGACATGAACTTGCGCGCATCCTTGATCTGCTCGACGTAGAGCAGGATGGCGCGGGTGCGGTAGTCGGTGGCGAAGTAGTCGAGCAGGTCACCGAAGTCGACGTCCATCGTGTCGCCCAGCGAGACCACCGCGGAAAACCCGACCGAGCGCGCCACGCCCCACTCCACCAGCGCGGCGGCAATGGCCGAGGATTCGGAGATCAACGCAAGATCACCGGCCTGCGGGAAGTGCGCGGCGATGCTGGCATTAAGCCGTGCGTGCGGTGCAATCACACCCAGGCAGTGTGGGCCGAGGATGCGCAGGCCATGCTTGCGCGCCACCGCCTCCACCTGCGCCGACAGCGAGCCCGGGCCTTCACCCAGGTGCGCGGTGAGGATGATTGCCGCCTGCACGCCGCGTTCGGCAGCGGTGCGCACCACCTGCGGCACGATCGACGCCGGCGCGGTGATCACCACCAGATCCGGCACCCAGTCCAGGTCCTTCAGCCGCTTCACGGTGCGGATGCCATCGATTTCGGCATGCCGCGGGTTGATCCACGCCACCTTGCCGGGGAAGCCGGTGCCGCGCAGGTTGCGCATCACCGCACGTCCGGCCGAGCGCTGACGCGGGCTGCCGCCGATCACCGCGACCGACTGCGGACGGAACACGGACTGCAGGTGGTAGGTACTCATACGCCTACGGTAACCAAATTCCATGACGATGGGGTTAGATCCCTTTCGCCAAGGAAGGGCTCTGACCCTTGCGTGACCCTTGCGTGCCGACCAAGGTCGGCAACTACCGGAGCACGGTGCTTCAGGGGTCAGAGCCCTTCGCTGCGCGAAGGGATCCGACCCCGTAACCGACCCCGGTTTACAACAGTGTGCCGTGCAGGATCATCGCGGCGATGCTGAAATAGATCACCAGTCCGGTCACGTCCACCAGCGTGGCCACGAACGGGGCCGAGGCACTGGCCGGGTCGAAGCCGAGCCGCTTCAGGATGAACGGCAGCATCGATCCGGACAGCGAGCCGAACGTGACGATGCCGACCAGCGCCGCACCGATGGTGATCGCCAGCAGGATCCAGTGCTCGCCGTAGTCATGCAGGCCACCCAGCTGCCAGATCACGATGCGCACGATGGCCAGGCAGCCGAGGATCGCGCCCAGCACCATGCCGGTGGGCACTTCGCGCAGGGCCACCTTCCACCAGTCGCGCAGGCGGAGTTCGCGCAGCGCCAAGCTGCGGATCAGCAGCGAGGTGGCCTGCGAACCGGAGTTGCCGCCCGAACTCATGATGAGCGGAATGAACAGGGTCAGCACCACCGCGCGCGCCAGTTCGTCTTCATAGTGCTGCATCGCGCTGGCGGTCAGCATCTCGCCCAGGAACAGCACGCTCAGCCAGCCGGCGCGCTTGCGCAGCATCTCGAAGAAGCCGATCTGCATGTACGGCTTGTCCAGTGCTTCCATGCCGCCGAACTTGTGCGCGTCCTCGGTGGATTCCTCGATCAGCGCATCCAGTACGTCATCGACGGTGACGATGCCGAGCATCTGCTGCTGCGCATCGACCACCGGGATCGCCAGCAGGTCGTGGCGACGGATCAGCCGTGCCACTTCTTCCTGGTCCATCAGTGCGTCCACCGTCACCGGTGGATTGACCTGGGCCACGTCCAGGATCGACTCCTCCGGCAGGCCGGTGATCAGCCGGCGCATGGTCACCACCTGCTGCAGCTGCTGGCTGGCCGGGTCCAGCACGTAGATCGCGTACACCGTTTCACGGGTGCGCTCGACCTGGCGGATGTGCTGCAGGGTCTGCGCCACGGTCCAGCTGGCGGGTACCGCCACGTACTCGGTGGTCATCAGCGCGCCGGCGGTGTTCGGCGGGTAGCTGAGCAGCTTCTGGATGGCCTGGCGGGCGTCGGTGCCCAGCAGCGGGATCAACCGGGCGCGTTCTTCCTCATCCAGCTCATGGACGATGTCGGTGGCGCGGTCGTCGGCCATCAAGCCGAGCAGGGCGGCAGCGCGCGCCGGCGGCAGCGCAGCCACCAGTTCGCCGCTGCGGTGCAGTTCCGGCGCTTCCAGCATTTTCACTGCACGCGGCAACGGCAGCGCAGCCAGCGTTTCCGCGGCGCGGGTCAGTTCCAGCGTGTTGAGGAATTCCACCGCATCGGCGGTGTTGAAGTTCGCCAGCGGCGCGGCCAGTGCGGCGGCATCGGCCACCGGGCGCAGCAATTGCTTCTGGTTCATCGGGTTTGCCTTGTGGGGGTGCGACCTCGCGCAACGCCAACGCAGGCAAACCGTCCCGATGTCAGGCGGTGGCCATCGCTGGCGTCGAACGAGGTCGACTTCTACTGTCGCTGGACATGGGTTGGGGACTCCGGGATGCGTGTGCCGACGGACGCGCCGCCAGCGGCGGGCAGTCTGGACCCGTGGACCATGCAGGTCAACCCGGTCCCGCCGCGGCAGCACCCTGCCCGCAGGTTGTTCTCGTGCGTACACAGGCCGTCGCGCATAATGGCGCGGTGGTGTTCGCCACGCTTTTCCCAACCCGAACGGACGCACAGCGGCTCCCCCGATGACCAGGTATTCCCATGCATAGCGGTGGTCTGGAACTGGCGCTGGTGCTGCTGCTGGCAGCGGTCATCGCCGTGCCGGTGTTCAAGAAGTTCGGTTTCGGCGCGGTGCTGGGCTACCTGGCGGCCGGTGTGGTGCTGGGCCCGGACGGGCTGGGCTTCGTGCAGGACGCCGACCGCATCCTCGGCGCCGCCGAGATCGGCGTGGTGATGCTGCTGTTCGTGATCGGCCTGGAGCTGTCGCCGGCACGCCTGAAGGTGATGCGGCGCTCGGTGTTCGGTGCCGGTGCGGCGCAGGTGGCGCTGTCCGGGCTGGTGCTGGGCGGCCTGCTGCTGCTCGACCACTTCCAGTGGAAGAGCGCGCTGGTGGTAGGCGTGGCGCTGGCGCTGTCATCCACGGCGGTGGGCCTGCAGCTGCTGTCCGAGCACAAGGCGATCAACAGCGACCACGGCCGGTTGGGCTTTGCCATCCTGCTGTTCCAGGACCTGATCGCGATCCCGCTGCTGGCGGCCATTCCGCTGCTGGGCGGGGTCAAGAACGAGACCCTGCGCTGGGAAGATGCGGCCGTGGCGCTGGGTGCGCTGGCGGTGGTGATCCTGTGCGGACGACCGGTGCTGCGCAAGGTGTTCAGCATCATCGCGCGCACCCGCAGCCCGGAAGTATTCACTGCCACCGCCCTGCTGGTGGTGCTGGGCACCGCCTGGTTCATGCAGGAAGCCGGCCTCAGCCCCAGCCTCGGCGCGTTCCTGGCCGGCGTGCTGCTGTCCGATTCGGAGTTCCGGCATGAGCTGGAAGCGCAGATCGAGCCGTTCAAGGGGCTGCTGCTGGGCCTGTTCTTCATCGCGGTGGGCATGGGCATCGACCTGGACCGCATCGCCGCCGAGCCGTGGCTGATCGCCGCAGGTGTCGGCATCCTGCTGGTGGTCAAGTTCAGCCTGCTCTACGCGGTTGGACGTGTCGCCCGGCTCAGCTCGCGGCAATCGCTGCTGCTGGGCAGCGTGCTGTGGCTGGGCGGTGAGTTCGCCTTCGTGGTGTTCAACGAGGCACAGCGCGCGCACCTGCTGGGCAACGCCAACCACGACCGGCTGGTGGCGATCGTCGGCCTGTCGATGGCGATCACGCCGCTGTTGATGATCGCGCTGCTGAAACTGCTCGGCCAGGAGAAAGCCACTCCGCGCGAGCCGGCCGAGGCCGACAAGGTGGCGCCGGACAACCGGCCCAAGGTGCTGATCGCTGGCATGGGCCGCTTCGGCCAGGTGATCGCGCGCCTGCTGACCGCGCAGAAGGTGCCGTTCGTGGCGCTGGAGGCGAACCCGGATACCGTGGCCGACCTGCGCCGATTCGGCAACCAGCTGTATTACGGCGACCCGACCCGGCCGGAGATGCTGCGCGCGGCCGGGGGCGAGCACATCGATGTGTTCGTGATCACCGTGGATGACCCGGAAACCAACCTGCGCGCGGTGCGCATGGTGCGCCGGCTGTACCCGGACGCGACGGTGCTGGCGCGTGCACGCAACCGCCAGCATGCGTGGCGGTTGATGGACATGTCGGCCGAGCCGTTCCGCGAAGTGTTCGGCACCAGCCTGGAGATGAGCGGCCGCGTGCTGACCGCGTTGGGCGTGGCACCGGACGTGGCCGAGCGCCACGTGCAGCGCTTCCGCGAGCACGATGAGCAGCTGCTGCGCGACCAGTACCTGGTGTACGACGACGAGGCAGCGGTGATCCAGACCTCGCGCGACGCACGCAACGACCTGATGCATCTGTTCGAGGCCGACGCGGAAAGCGACGGCAAGTAGGCGTGCCGACCAACGGTCGGCACCCCACCACGGATTGCGGTAGTGCCGGCCGCTGGCCGGCAATCTCGCGTCCCCGGGGTGTCATGAGGTTGCCGGCCAGCGGCCGGCACTACCCACTGCGGATTCCGGCCGTAGATCCACGCCATGCGTGGATGTCGCAGACCTCGGCTCAACCGTTGTCGCGCAGGAACCGCGCCATTGACGAGACACCCGGCACGCGCGGTTCGAACTCGCCGGCCACGTCGATGAAGCCACGCATCACCGCGATCTCGCGCGGGCTGCGGTTGAGGCTGTCGCGCGCCTCCGGATCGGCACCAGCGCGCAGCAGGCGCTGCACCAGCAGCGGCAGGCCGTGCAGGGCCGCGAGGTGCAGCGGTCCGAAGCCGCGCGGATCACGCACCTCAAGGCTCACGTCTTCGTCCAGCAGGCGTTCCACTGCGGCCATCACCACCTGTTCGTCGCAGGCGGTGCCGGGCTCGGCGCGTGCGCCCAGCAGCAACAGCAGCGGCGTGACCGAACCAGCCGCGGCCTGGTCCGGTTCGGCACCGGCCAGCAGCAGGGTGTCGAGCAGGGCGAGCAGGCGCGAGCGGTCGCGGGCACTGAAGCCATAAAGCGCGGCACAGTGCAGTGGGCCCAGCTGCTGGGCGTCACCGGCGTGCACGTCGGCACCGGCGGTGAGCAGGCGCGCAACGATGTCCGGCAGGCCCAGCGCGGACGCCAGCATCAGCACGGTCACGCCGCCCGGCAGGCGGTGTTCCAGCTTGGCGCCAGCGTCGAGCAGGGCCGACACGATGTCCACCTGGCGCATGCTGACCGCCGCCGACAGCGGCGTGGCACCACTGGCCGCTGCGTGCTGCGGATCAGCGCCACGCGCCAGCAACAGGTCGGTCACCGCCAGATGGCCACCACCGGCGGCGCGCAGCAGCGCGGTGCAGCCCTGCGCATCAACCGCATCGACGGCGAAGCCCAGATCGATCAGGCGGCGTACCGCATCCACGTCACCGGCCATTGCGGCGGCCGGCAGATCGGACTCGCGCAGGGTGCGGCGCGGCAACGGCCACACCCGCCAGTCCAGCCAGTCGGCCAGGTCGCGGCGACCAATCGACAGCGCCACGCCCAGCGGCGTCTGGCCATCGGCGGCGCGTGCTTCCGGCGAGGCACCGTGCTGCACCAGCAGCTTCAGCGCGCCTTCGCGGGCCAATGCGGTGGCCAGATGCAATGCGGTCATGCCATGGCTGTCGCGCGCTTCGCGATCGACGCCCGCCTTCAGCAGCGCCTGCTGCAGGCGCAGCCAGCCCAGGCGCACCGCCAGCGACAACGGCGGATCACCGGCCGGCGAAGCCGCGAACGGATCGGCGCCACGCTCCAGCAATTCCAGCGCCAGCTGTTCCAGGCCACGGGCGGCCTGGTCGTGCTGCGCACAGGCCGCCAGGAAGCGCGCCAGGCCACCGCGTCCGGCCGGCGACAAGCCACGCTGCAACATCACCTGCAACGCCGGCACCGCATCAATGCCGCGCGACAGCAACGCGAACATCGGCGTATCGGAACAGGCGTCGCGCACGTAGGGATCGGCGCCGTGGCCCAGCAGCCAATCCACCGCGCGCGGCTCCAGCGCCAGCTCGGGGTCGAGCAGCAGGCCGCCCAGTTCTTCCGGCTGGCACAGCTTGGCCAGCGCGGCCATGCCTTCGGTGTTGCCGAAGCCCAGCGCCTCGCGCAGCAGGGTCAGCGGCGGGCGGTCCGGCAGCAGGCCGCTGGCACTGGCGGCTTCGCCACGCTCGGCCAGGCCGTCACTGACCGCGGCCGGCAACGGATAGGACGGATCCAGCAGGGCGACAATCGCCCAGCGCCCGGCTTCGGCAGCGTAGTCCACTGCACGGCGACCGACCGGATCGGTCGCGTCGGCGGCGATGCCCAGCTCCACTAGGCGCTTGACCAGCAACGGCGAGACATCCTCTGCCATCACCGCCAGCTGCACTGCGTTGCGCCCTTCGCCGTCGACGGCAACCAGGTCCGGCTTGTGCGGCAGCAAGTGTTCGACCACCGCGGCACGCCCGGCACGGGCGGCTTCCAGCCAGGGCGTACGCCCCAGTGCATCGCGTGCTTCCAGGTTGGCACCGGCGGCCAGCAGCACGCCGATGATTTCAACGTGGCCGGCCAGCGCCGCCTCGTGCAGCGCGCTGCGGCGCTGGCGATCACGCGCGTCGGCACGCGCCTTGTGCTTGAGCAGCAGCTGCACGCCAGCCGGATCGTCGTCTTCGGTGGCGGCGGCGGCCAGCAGCACCGGGGTGCCCTCTGCCGGTTCGCTGCGCGCACCGCGTTCGAGCAGGAAGCGGGCCAGGCGCCAGTTGCCGACCTGGCAGGCCACGGCCAGCGGCGACCAGCCCTCGTTGTTCAGCGCATCGACTTCGGCGGCGGCATCGCGCAGCAGCGCGGCCACGCCTGGGTCGGAACTGCGCGCGGCATGGTGCAGCGGGGTGTTGCCATCGCTGTCGGTGGCACGCGAATCGGCACCGTTGGCGAGCAGGGTCATCACGGCTTCGGGGCGGCCATGCCAGCTGTCGCGGGTGGCGGCCAGCAGCGGGGTCATGCCCCGGTGCGGCGCGTTCACGTCAACGCCGCGGGCAATCAGTTCGCGCAGCAGGCGCAGGTCCGGCAACACCGCCGCCAGCACCGCCAGGCTGCGCTGGTCGCGCCAGTTCGGGTCGGGCAGCGCATACGGATCGGCGCCGGCCTGCAGCAGCTGCAGGCCGCGGTCGATGCGGCCGTGGCGGGCGGCTTCATACAGGGCCGGGGTCAGCTCCTGCGGTGCCATCGCCTCCAGCGGCGCGGTCTCGGCCGCGGCAGCGAACATCGGTTCGTGTTCTGCGCTGGACGTCGCCATCGGGCTGGGGCGCAACGACACCAGCGGCGCCGGCGCGACCCGTTGCAGCAGCAGGTGCAGCACGGGAGACACCACCACCACGGCCAGCGCAGCGGGCCAGCGCGCGCTCTCCGACAGCAGCCCCGGCCAGGCCGGCAGCACCACCAGCGCGGCCAGCGCGATCACCAGCGCCGCCACGCCGAGACCGCGCCAGGCGGTCAGGTCGCGACCGGCCAGCGCCTGCCAATGATGGGCCAGGCTGCCATCAAGCCGTTCGACATCGTTCCACAACGGCCAGGTGCGCCAGGCAGCGAGCAGGCCGGCACTGACCAGCACGCTCAGGCCCAGCACCGCCGCAAGGCTGCCGCTGTCACGCAGCGCCGCCAGCGGCCAGGCCAGCAGCAGCGCCAGCAGCAGCGGTGCGGCCGCCCACAGTGCCAGCAGCGCCGGCAGGTCCTGGCGTGCAACCACCTTCAGCGGCAGCAGCGCACGGCTGCGCCGCCACCACGATACGCCCAGCGCGAACGCCGGTTGCGCCAGGGCGGCGAGGATGGCACCGGCAACGCCGCCCACGGCAGCACCCAGTGCCAGCACGGCGCCCACGGCGAAGGCGATCGACAGGGCGCGCGGACGGGAGACGTCAGTCATAGTGGCGCGGCATCAGGCTGGCCACCGACGGCGGCACCTGCAGGTAGAACCCGCGCTCGCTCATGTCACTGCGAACCTTGTCCGGGTCGGCCTGGGCCAGGCGACGCTGGGCATCCAGGGCCACGTCCAGGACGAAGGTGAGCGCACCCAGCGAGGTGAGCAGCGGCGCAGGCAGCGCGCTGAAATCATCGCGTCGGGGAACGTAGACGTAGGTGTCAGGCTTGAGTTGGCTTTTATAGACGTAGGCGTGCATGTCCGCGGGACGATAACCCGGGAAGAGCCATGATTGTGTCGGAAAGCCGACACCGGGGAAAGCCGTCGGCCGACGATGGCGGCGTGATCGACGGCGTTTCCCCGACGGGGTTCAGCAATGTGGCGGCGGCGTTCAGGCAACGCCGCTGCCCTGCGGTCGCTTACTTGACCTTGGCGTAGGTGCCCTTCAGCGCCACGCCAGCGAGGATCGTACCGGCATAGCATTCGTAGTTGGTGCTGCTCTTGAACTCGTTCTTCTTGTAGTAGCTGACGATGTCGACCACCGCGTTGGCACCGCGCGACTTGGCGCCGTCCTGCAGCGCGCGCAGCGCCGACAGCGCGACCCAGCGGCAGGCCTCGGCATCGCTCTTGTTGGCGGCGTTGGTCTTCTTGTTGGTCACGTCCTCGCCCAGGCGCTGCTGCACGCTGACCGGCTGGCCGGCCAGGTAGAAGCGCACGCTGCCGTCGATGCCGGCGTCCCGGGCGGCCTGCGAGGTGACCAGCTCCTGCAGGGACTGCTCAACGCGGGTGTCGCGGGCGGAGGCGGTGGAGGTCAGGGCCAGCAGTGCAGTGGCCGTGGCGATCATCAGGGTGCGGCGCATCGGAACATCTCCTTGTCGGGGGTGCGGGTGGGTTGAGGAAAAAGGCGGGATGGGACGGTGGATCATTCGCTCCAGCGGCGGAACACCAGCGAGGTGTTGATGCCGCCGAAGGCGAAGTTGTTGCTCATCACGTACTCGGCCTGCAATTCGCGGCCCTGCCCGGTGATGAAGTCGAGCTGGCCGCAGCGCGGGTCAACCTCGGCCAGGTTCAGCGTGGGGGCGAACCAGCCGGCACGCATCATCTCGATGCTCAGCCAGGCCTCGAACGCACCACAGGCACCGAGCATGTGGCCGACGTAGCTCTTCAGCGAGCTGATCGGTACGCGGCTGCCGAACACCTGCGCGGTGGCCTGGGTCTCGGCGATGTCGCCGTGATCGGTGGCGGTGCCGTGGGCGTTGACGTAGTCGATCTGCGCCGCCTCCAGGCCCGCATCCTCCAGCGCCAGGCGCATGGCCTGGGCCATGGTGTCGGCGCTGGGCTGGGTGACGTGCTGGCCATCGCTGTTGGTGCCGTAGCCGACCACCTCGGCAAGGATGGTGGCACCGCGCGCCTGCGCGTGCTCCAGGTCTTCCAGGATCAGCGTGCAGGCCCCCTCGCCCAGCACCAGGCCATCGCGGCCGGCATCGAACGGGCGCGGCGTGGTCTGCGGTGCGTCGTTGCGCACGCTGGTGGCGAACAGGGTATCGAACACCGCCGCAGCGGTGGCGTCGAGCTGCTCGGCACCACCGGCGACCATCACCGTCTGCTTGCCGCTGCGGATCGCTTCATAGGCCGCGCCCACGCCCTGGCTGCCCGAGGTGCAGGCGCTGGAGGTGGTGTAGACACGCCCGGACAGGCCGAAGAACACGCCGATGTTGACCGGCGCGGTATGGCTCATCATCTTCAGGTAGGTGGTGGCGCTGATGCCTTCGGTGGTGAACTCGTTGAGCATGCGCCCGAACTCGCCGGTGGCTTCGTGGCTGCCCGACGAGGAACCATAGGCCACGCCGGTGCGACCGCTGCGCAGCACCGGGTGCTCGTGCAGGCCGGCTTCGCGCAGCGCCACTTCGGTGGCACGCACCGACATGATCGCGACCTTGCCCATGGAGCGGGTGGTCTTGCGGTTGTAGTTCGGCGGCAGCGCGAAGTCCTGCGCCGGCGCAGCCAGCTTGGTGTTCAGCCCGGCATAGACATCCCACTCGGGCATCGCGCGCACCGCGTTGCGGCAGCTGCGCAGGTGCGCCTCGATGGTCGGCCAGTCATGGCCGAGCGGACTGATCGCGGACGCACCGGTCACCACGACGCGACGATCGGAGGCCATCAGAGCATGCCCCCGTTCACCGAGATCACCTGGCGGGTGATGTAGCCGGCCGGTTCGGACAGCAGGAACGCCACCGTGGCCGCCACTTCGTCGGGACGGCCGACGCGGCCGGCGGGAATCAGCTTGAGCGCGTGTTCGATCACTTCATCGTTGAGCATTTCGGTCTCGATCAGGCCCGGGGCCACGCAGTTGACGGTGATCTGGCGGCTGGCCAGTTCCAGCGCCAGGGCCTTGGTGGCACCGATGATGCCGGCCTTGGCGGCACTGTAATTGACCTGCCCGCGGTTGCCGGCCAGTCCGGACACCGACGACAGGGTGACGATGCGGCCCGGCTTGCGCCGCCGCACCATCGGCATGATCAGCGGATGCAGCACGTTGTAGAAGCCATCCAGGTTGGTGTGGATGACCTGGTCCCAGTCTTCCGAAGAGAGCGCCGGGAAGGCGCCGTCGCGGGCGATGCCGGCATTGCAGACCACGCCGTAGTACGCGCCGTGCGCTTCGACATCGGCCTCCAGCGCGGCGCGTGCCGCCTCGCGGTCGGCCACGTCGAACATCAGTACGCGGGCCTGCTGGCCCAACGCGTGGATCTCGGCCACCACGGCCTGTGCCTCATCCAGGCGGCTGCGGCAATGCACCACCACGTCGAAGCCATCGCGCGCGATGCGCAGCGCGATGGCCCGGCCGATGCCCCGGCTGGCGCCGGTCACCAGCACGCTTCGATTCCCTGTCATGCCTGTCCACTCTCCAGATAGGCCATCGCATCAGCCGGTTCGAACACCGACACGTTGGCTGTAGCCCATTCGTCCTCGCCCGCCAGGATGCGGCAGGCGAACATCCCCAATCCATTGTCACCCAACAGCTCGCAGCGCGCCTGTACGCGCAGCCGCGAGCCGCTGGGGAAGCTGCAGCGCGCGCTGTTGTAGCGGCGGCTGCCGAGCAGGAAGCCCAGCTGCGGTGGCTTGCCCGCTGCACGCGCACGGCAGCCGGCCCAGGCCGCGATGGCCTGTGCCATGTATTCGATACCCACCCAGGCCGGCACTTCGTGGTTTTCCACGAACAGGCCGGCCTCGGGCACCACCAGTTCCGCCTCGATGGTGTCCTGGTCCCAGTGCGTGATGCGCTCCAGCAGGCACATGTCCTGGCGGTGCGGTACCACCTCTTCAATTGCATACAGCATGTTCATCGACGCTCCAGCGCCAGCACGGCATTGCTGCCGCCGAAGGCGAACGAATTGCTCAGCACCCGCCGCGGTGCCTGCGCCAGGCGGGTAGCTGGTGCGACCAGCGGCAGTGCCGGCAGCGCGGGGTCTGCCACGCCGTCCCACCAGTGCGGTGGCAGCTGCTGCTGCGGGTTCTCGGCCAGCACGATCCAGCACAATGCAGCTTCGATCGCGCCTGACGCACCCAGCGTATGGCCGGTCAGGGGCTTGGTCGAACTGGCCCGAATGCCGTTGCCCAGCACCTGCGAAACCGCCAGGCTTTCCATCGCATCGTTGTGCCCGGTGGCGGTGCCATGCAGGTTCACGTAGTCCACTTCATCGGCCGCCCAGCCGGCGCGCTGCAGCGCCTGCTGCAGTGCATCGATGGCACCCAGGCCCTGCGGGTCCGGCGCGGACATGTGGTGGGCGTCGGCCGATTCGCCCCACCCGGCCAGGCACACCGGGCCCGGCTCGCGGGTGAGCAGGAACAGCGCGGCGCCCTCGCCGATGTTGATACCGGCGCGGTGCTGCGAGAACGGATTGCAGCGCAGGGCCGACACCGATTCCAGCGCACTGAAACCGGCCACGGTGAAGCGGCACAGCGAGTCCGCGCCGCCTGCGATCACGGCGTCGACGATACCGGCTCGCAGCATGCGTGCAGCCGACATCAATGCCTTGGCACTGGACGAGCAGGCGGTGGACAGGGTCCACGCGGGCCCCTGAGCGCCGCTGCGCTGGCGCACGAACTGCGCGGCAGTACCCATTTCCTGCTGGGCGTAATCGAAGCCCTGCGGCCACTGGCCCTGTTCGGCGTGGGTGCGCAGGGCCTGCTCGGACTCACCGATGCCCGAGGTGCTGGTGCCCAGCACTACCGCCACGCGCTCGGCGCCATGGCGGGTGATCGCGGCGGCCACCGCCGGAGCGATCTGCGCCAGTGCCACGTCCAGCAGGGCGTTGTTGCGCCCGCGCAGGGCCACCGGCAGTTCCTCCAGCGCCGGCAGTGGCGTGCGTACTTCTCCCAGCGCCAGGGTGCGCCCCGGCAACAGGCTGTCGTTGTCACTGAGCCCGCCCGGCACGTCGGCGAACATCGCCGACGCGACAGCGGCGCGGCCATCGCCGAGCGCGCAGACCACGCCCAGGTCGTTCAGGTAGATCGGTGCACTCATCGGTCCTGTCCGGCCATGTCGATCGATTCGATGCGCAGCGCATAGCCTTCGGCACGGTTGTCCAGCTGCACGCTGCCATCGTCCAGGCGCTGCAGTTGCAGCCACACCGTGCCATCGCGCGACAGGCTGCGCTGCTGGCCGTCGTCGCTGACCTGCCAGTCGGACGGCAGCGCGGCGGCGATGGCCGCGGTCGGCCACAACGCGAACTGCAGGTCATCCAGCACACGCTCGGCACGTACCTGCGGCGGCAGCCACGGCGCGCGCTGCTGGGTCAGCTGCTGGCCGTCCCACTGCAGGCGCACGCCGGTCTGGCCCATCGCCTGCACCGCCAGCTGCACCTGCTGCGCGTCGGCTTCCAGCAGCGCGTCGAGGTCGCGCTCATGGCTGCCGAAGCGGAAATGCAGCTGCTGCTGCAGGGCCAGCGGCGCCGGCAGGCTGGCCGGCGACAGCCGCAGCGGCGGCAGCTCCACCTGGGGCTTGGGCATGCGCCCGGCACAGGCGGCCAGCAGCAGGCACAGCAGCAGGGCCGCAGTACGGAAGATCAGGCGCTGCACAATTCCTCCAGCACGCGCATGCGGCGACCACTTTCATCGGCCACATACGGATTCTTGGTGTCCCAGGCGTAACCGGCCAGGATGGAGCTGATCATGTCGCGCACTTCGGGTTGCTGCTGCGGGTGGTAGATGATCTTCTGGAAGCCGCCCTGGTACCAGCTTTCCACGAAGCGGCGGAAGGTCTTCACGCCGGCGCGCAGCGGGATCGAGAATTCAGCTTCCCAGTCGACGGTTTGGCCGGCATAACGGCGCTTGAGGCACTCGCTGGCCAGCTGCGCGGACTTGAAGGCAATGGTCACACCGGACGAGAACACCGGGTCGAGGAACTCGCCGGCGTTGCCCAGCAACGCGTAGCCGGGGCCCCACAGCGAGCTGACATTGGCCGAGTAACCCGTGATGCGGCGCACCGGCAGCACCGCCCATTCGGCATTGGCCAGCAGGCGGGTCAGGTTGGGGTCCTCGCCGACGATGGCCTGCAGCTTCTGCAGGTCGTCGCCTTCGTAGCGCTCGAAGAACGACGGCTCGGCGACCACGCCCAGCGAGCAGCAGCCGTTGGAGAATGGAATCGTCCAGTACCAGACGTCGATGTGTTCGGGATGGGTGGTGATCAGGATCTTGTTGCGGTCGAAGTCGGCTTCGGCCGGAATGTTGTCGCGCACGTGGCAGAAGATCGCGCCGCGCACCGGGAAATTGGATGGCGATTCGAGCTGCAGCAGGCGCGGCAGCAGGCGCGCGAAGCCCGATGCGTCGAGGATGAAATCGGCCTCGATGCGGTATTCGCTGCCATCCGGGCGGCGCACGCTCACCGCAGGCTGTTCACCGGGTTCGACCGACAGCACTTCATCACCGAAACGCAGCGTGGTTCCCATGCGCTCGGCGCCGCGTGCCAACACGTTGTCGAAGTCGGCGCGCTGCACCTGGTAGGTGGTACCCCAGCCCGGCGAGAACTTCTTCCGGAAGTCGAAGGCAGTACGCGCTTCACCGTGCACGAAGGCCGCGCCGTTCTTGTACTGGAAGCCGGCCTCGACCACATCCTGCAGCAGCCCGGCTGCTTCGATGTACTCCATGCTCTGCGGCAGCAGGCTTTCGCCGATGGAGAAGCGCGGGAACTGCTGGCGCTCCAGCATCAGCACCTGTCGGCCCTGCTGGCGCAGCATCGCCGCGGCCACGGAGCCGGCCGGGCCTGCGCCGATGATCAGGATTTCAGTGCGTTCGACAGCATCCACAGCAGTACTCATCGGGGCGTCCTTGTTGCTCGATCAGGGGAAAGAAGAAAAGCGGAAGGCGGACTCAGGCCGGCGGCAGGTCATGCGGTGGCGGCCGGAACAGTGGCGAGATCAGCCAGACCAGGCCGATGCCGAACAGCAGGGTCAGGCCGAACGCGCGCAGCGCCGGGGTCTGCGACAGGCCCAGCAGGCCGAACGACAGCCAGGTGCTGGCCGCACCCACGCAGACCGCCAGCCATGCGCTGGCATCGCCACGGTGTTCGATCAGGAAGATGCCGTAGTCGATGCCCATGCCCAGCAGCAGCATCAACGCCAGCACGTTGAACAGCTGCAGCGGCTGGCCGAACAGGCCCAGCAGGCCCAGGGTCAGTGCGCCGGCAATCAGGGTCGGGGCAAATACGCGCCAGGCCTGGCGGCGGTAGCGCAGCCACAGCGCACCGAACACCAGTGCGATGCCGACCAGCAACAGCCCGCCCATCAGCTTGCGGTAGTGGCCCAGCAGCTTGGAGAAATCGGAGGTGCGGTCTACCCAGCGCACGCCGGGCAGGCCTTCGGCGGCACCCTGCAGCGTGGCCAGGGCATCGGCGCGCGACAGGTCATCGACCATCACCACGCTGATCATCTGCCCACCGACTTCACCCACCCACAGGTGGCGGAACGGCTGCGAGGCCGGCGAGGCCAGGAAGGCTTCGGCGGTGAGCGGCGCGGCGGCGAACTGCGGTCGCTGCAGCGGCTCGCCCACCGCCTCGGACACGGCCGACAGCACGCCGGGTTCCACCTTCGCGGTCAGCGCAGCATCGGCCTGCTGGCGTGCCGGTGATGGCAGCCAATCGCTGATCGCGCGATAGCCACCAATGCGCTTGTCGGTGGCCAATACACGCAGGCGCTCGGTCAGTGCTTCCTCGCGCTGCAGCAGCTGCGCGGCATCGACACCCTGCACCAGGTAGAACTGCGCCGGACTGGGCATGCCCAGCAACTGGCTCAGGCGGATCTGCTGCGCCATCAACGCCGGCGGTGACGACTGCAGGCTGCGCAGGTCGTCGTTGCTCTGCAGGCGCACGATGCCGATGGCAGACAGTGCCAGCGCGACCACCACGAAGACCGTCACCGCGCGGCGGCCATGCAGCCGCGGGAAACGCTCCAGCGTATTGCCCAGCCACTGCGAGAAGCGGGTCTGGCGGATCTCGCCACCGTCGAGCCACGGGAACCAGAAGATCACCGTGAGGAAAGCTGCGGCCAGGCCCACCACCGAGAACAGTGCCATCTGGCGCAGGCCGGGGAACGGGGCCAGGCCCAATGCCAGGTAGGCCAGCGCACTGGTCAGCAGGGCCAGCCACAGGCCGGGCAGCAGATGCCGCAGCAGTTTCCAGCGACGATCGGCCGGTTCGGCCTGGCGCGAGGCGAACCAGTGAATGCCGTAATCCTCGGCCACGCCCACCAGCGACGCACCAAACACCAGGGTCAGCACGTGCACCTTGCCGAACACCAGCACGGTCACCGCCAGCGCCACGCCACAGCCGATCAGCAGCGAGGCGGCGACCAGCAGGATCGGGCGCAGCGAGCGGAATGCCAGCCACACCAGCAGCAGCACCGCCGCCAGCGACCCCCAACCGATGGTGTTGATCTCCTGGTTGGCCTGCACCGCGGCGGCCTCGGCATGCAGCGGCACGCCGGCATGCAGGATTTCAAGCTCAGGCGCCGCCGCCGTGGCGGCCTGCCCGGCACGTTCCAGCAGGCCATCGAGGTGGCGCTCGCCATCCAGCTGGAACGCCGAGCCGGGCGTATCGAACTGCAGCACGGCCCAATGCCTGCCCTCGGCTTCAAGCAGGCCGTCATCGCCCAACCGCAGGCCCGAACCCTGCGCCTGCTGCTGCCACCACTGCGGCCACAGCGACAACGGATCCTGGCGCCATTCAGTCAATCGCGGCGCACCCATCGGGCCATACAGCGCAGCCAGCGCCTGCTCGGCCAACACGCCCGGTTCGCTGCCCTGCAACTGCTCGCGCTGGGCCGGTGTCAGCAGGCGGTCGCGGTACGGCGCGTAGAACGCGCGCGCCTCGTCAAACCAGCCTTCGATCGAGCCGCTGGGTACCAGCAAGGCGTGGTCGGCATCCTTGGCCATGGCCGCCGCAAAGGCCGCCTGCGCGCGCTTGGCAGCCGCGCTGTCCTTGCTGCCGAGCAGCACCACGACCTGCCGCGAACTGCCATCGGCAATGCGCCGGGTGACGTCGCTCAACAGGCGGTCGTGCGCATCCTGCGGCAGCAGGGCGAGGATGTCGGTGTCGATCCGCGATTGCTGGCTCCACAGCTGCCACTGCTGTGCGCCCAGCGCCAGCAGCACCAGCAGCCAGGCAATGCCCAGCCAGTGCCACCAGCGCCGCAACCGGTCCGGTGCGTTCGATGCCACGGCCTCACTCAAAGCGGCGGGCCTCGTCGGCATTGAGCGTGGCCGGCGCCTCGCTCAACGCGCTGAACTGGATCTGCGTGCGGTCCTTGTTGGCCTCGACGATCTCGACCTGGCGCACGTAGCGGTCGCCCTGCAGGGTCAGCGATTCGAAGGCCTTGGCCAGCATCGCCGACTTCGGCGTCAGGCGCAGCCGCCAGCCCTGCCCTTCACGGCTGGCCGCCACGTTGAACTGGCTGGACAGTGCCTGCACGTCGCCACTCATCAACGCGAACATGATCGCATTCACTGAACGCATCGCCGGCTGCTGCCGCGCGTCCAGTTCGACGCGGGTGCTGCCATCACGCTGCCGGCTGAGGATGCGGTCGGCGGTGACCACTACTTCCGAGGGGAACGGCTTGAGCGTGGTCCAGATCACGCCGTGCTGGCGCGCGACCACGAACCGGCCCTGCGAGCGCAGCGGGTTCTTGAAGCCACTCACCTGCTTTTCCTGGGTGAACTGGCCACGCAGCACATCCGGCCGCGCCACCGCCTGGGTAATCGCATCGATGGCAGGGTCGGCCGCCTGCACCAGTGGTGCGGCCACCAGCAGCAGCGCGCACAGCAGCGCATGCGCGAAACGGTTCGCTCGATTCATGGCGCAGGCACTCCCAGGCGTTCCCACAGTACCGGCGGGCACTGGTACAGCATTTCCTTGCTGGCCGCGTCCACCGCGACCTGGATGGTCATCGCCCGGGTCAGCACCTGGCCGCTTTCCGCATCGAGGATTTCGTACTCGATCTTCAGCCGGTTCTCCCATTCCACGATGCGCGCGACCACGCGCAGGGCCTGGTTGAACAGCAGCGGCCGCACGTACTTCACCCGCGCATCGACCACCGGCCACAGGTAGCCCGATTCGAGCATCTGTGGATAGTCGTAGTCGTAGCGCCCGAGCAGCGCGCAGCGCGCGATCTCGAAGTACTTGAAGTAGTTGCCATGCCAGACCACGTTCATCGGATCGCAGTCATGGAAGGCAGGGGTCAACGCGATTTCGCCAACCCGTTCGATGGCCTCATTCACCGGCGTACAGCTCCCAACGTTGCGCGCGGATCTCCACCAGCAGTTCCCGCAGTTCGCGATCCAGCGCGCGGTCTTCCTCGACCAGGGCGATGCGCTGCCCCAGGTCGGCGTACATGTCGGCCAGACTGCCATGCAGCTGCGCATTCAGGCCAACCCGTTCGCGCAGCGCCAGGCCCTGGCGGGCAGCGATCAGCATCGCGGCCACCACCTGCTCGGTCAGCTCGATCACGCGCAGGCAGTCGCGCGCGGCGATGGTGCCCATGCTGACCTTGTCCTGGTTGTGGCACTCGGTGGAACGCGAGAACACGCTGGCCGGCATGGTCTGCTTCAGCGCTTCGGCAGTCCAGGCCGACACGCTGATCTGCAGCGCCTTCAGGCCATGGTTGATGGCCGCGCGCGGACCGGTGGCCGCCGACAGGTTGGCCGGCAGGCCATGGTTGTAACGGGCGTCCACCACCAGCGCCAGCTGCCGGTCGAGCAGATCGGCAACGTTGGCCACGGTGTTCTTCAGGGTGTCCATCGCCAGCGCGATGTGGCCCCCGTAGAAGTGGCCGCCATGCAGGATGCGCTCGCCATCGGCGTCGATCAGCGGGTTGTCGTTGGCGCTGTTCAGTTCGGTCTCGATCAGCTGGCGCAGGAACGGCAAGCTGTCCTCCAGCACGCCGATCACATGCGGTGCGCAGCGCAGCGAGTAGCGATCCTGCAGGCGCTGTTCATTGCGCGGTGGGCGCTCGCTGTGCAGGTCGCTGCGCAGGCGCGCGGCGATGCGGCCCTGGCCCGGGTGCGGCTTGGCTGCGAACAGGGTTTCGTCGAAGTGGTGCGCGTTGCCGTCGCTGGCCAGCACGTTGAACGCGGTCAGGCGCGTAGCCATGCGTGCCAGGTAGTCGGCGCGCTGCCAGGCCAGGCAGGCCAGGCCGGTCATCACCGCGGTGCCGTTCATGATCGCCAGGCCTTCCTTCGGCCGCAGCTTCAGCGGGGTCATGCCGATCTTCGCCAGCACGTCCGCCGCCGGCTGCACGCGTCCGTCGTGCAGCACCTCGCGCTCGCCGCACAGCACCGCCGCCACGTAGGACAGCGGCGTCAGGTCGCCACTGGCACCGACCGAGCCCTCGGCCGGAATCATCGGCAGCACGTCGTGCCGCAGCAGCGTGGCCAGGCCTTCCAGCAGCGGCAGGCTTACACCGGACATGCCGCGCACCAGAGAGGCCAGGCGCGCCGCCAGCACCGCACGGGTCTCGACCGGGTCCAGGTAACGGCCCAGGCCGCAGCCATGGTAGGTGTACAGGTGGTGCGGCAGTTCAGCCACCAGTGCCGGCGGGATGTTCACCGTGCACGAATCGCCATAGCCGGTGGTCACGCCGTAGATCACGCCATCCTCGCGCAGCAGGCGGTCGAGGAAGTCGGCACCACGCTGGATGTGGGCGCGGAATGCCGGCGCGTCGCTCAGTGCGGCCTCGCACTGGCGCTGGGCCAGGGCAACCACGTCTTCGATGGTCAACGGTGCATCGCCAAAGCGGCACACAGGTACGGCGTCAGTCGTCATGCGGAGCCTGATCCCAGAAGGGGAAGAAATTGAACCAGTCCAACGGGGACTGGATGACCTGGAGTTCCAGCCAGCGCGCAAAGCGCTGTGCCTGTTCGGCCAGTGCCGCATCGCGTGAGCCGCGTGGCAGCACGATGCGTTCGGCGAACTGTTCGAATGCCACGCGGTAGCCCTCGCCCTGGTGCAGGCAGGCCATGGTGTAGACCGGGCAGCCCAGTGCGGCGGCGAGCACATAGGCGCCGATCGGGAACGGGGCGCGGTGGCCAAGGAAATCGGCGGTGACGCTGCGTCCGCCCTGCACCGGCGTGCGGTCGCCGACGATGGCGACGAAGCCCCCCGCCGCCACGCGCTCGGCCAGCATCACTGCCGTGGCCGGGCCCATTTCGGTTACCTGCACCAGTTCCACCGCCGCCAGCGGGTCCAGCCGTTGCAGCAGGCGGTTGAAGCGCTGCGCATGCGCGGTGTGCACCAGCACGGTGATGCGGAACCCCGGCACCTGTTCGGCCAGCA
Organism: Stenotrophomonas sp. PE591; assembly: GCF_018320795.1. NCBI lineage: Bacteria > Pseudomonadati > Pseudomonadota > Gammaproteobacteria > Lysobacterales > Lysobacteraceae > Stenotrophomonas > Stenotrophomonas sp. PE591. Next base: position 94,782 of record NZ_JAAOKO010000007.1, on the reverse strand, counting down.
CCTGGCACAGTTCCAGGCAGCCGATGTGCGCGGTCAGGATCAGCCCGCCTTCGCGGCGCGCGATCTTCTGCAGCACCAGGTCGCGATGCAGGTGGATGCGTTCGGCCGGATAGCGCCCGCCCAGGCCGAGGATCTTGTCCAGCATCGTGTCGGCGAAGGCGAAGAAGTGGCGCAGGCTGTCGCGCCGGGTCGGCGCACGGCCCAGCACACCGCTGTGTGCCTGCAGGCGCTGCAGGTACTGCATGGAGGCCTGGCGGCCGACGCGGTTGCCCAACCAGTGGCAGGCCACCACCGGCCACACGCACAGTCGGAACGGCCAGCGCCCGAACCAGCGGTGCACCCAGCACAGGAACAACACGCCGGCCACCGACGTCGATTCGCCGATGTCGGCCCAGTGCGGAGCGCCCTGCGCGGCCGCCATCTCAGCGCTGCCCCCGCAGGCGGCGCCACAGCAGGCGCGGTGCGCGCCAGAGCATGCCGAAGAACAGGCGGGTATGCATGCGGCTGATGCGCACGTTGTCACGCCACACATCGAAGTGCGACACGCCATCGGCGGGATAGGTCACCCGCGTGGCCAGGTGCTCGACCGGCAGCTGTCGCCAGTACAGGCGCACCATCACCTCGGTATCGAAATCCATGCGGCGGCCGATGGTCTCTTCACCGATCAGGCGCAGCACCGGCGGCAGCGGATACACGCGGAAGCCGCACATGGTGTCGCGCAGGTGCAGCGACAGCGTGTTGATCCAGACCCAGATGTGGGTCGCGTAGCGGCCATACAGGCGCGCCTTGGGAACACTGGCGTCGTAGGCCGGAATGCCGCAGATCACCGCACCCGGGTGCGCACGCGCCGCCTCGGCGAAACGCGGCAGGTCGGCGGTATCGTGCTGGCCGTCGGCATCGATCTGCAGCACGTGGCTGTAGCCACGCGCAGCGGCCTCGGCAAAACCGGCCAGCATCGCCCCACCCTTGCCCTGGTTGATGTCCAGGCGCAGCAGGTCGACGCCCTGGCGCTGTGCCAGCGAACGCAGCACCGTCGCGCACGCTTCATGCGAGCCATCGTCGACCAGCAGGCACGGCAGCCCGGCGGCCTGCACGCCGTCGACCACCGCCCCGATGGCGTGCTCGTGGTCGTAGACGGGAATCACCACCAGTGGCGCGAACGCGGCACCGGCAACGGCCGGATCAGTCCGCATCGGCGAAAACCACCTTGCCGCTGGCATGCACACCGTGGCTGGAGGTGTAGCGGAAGGCCAGCACATTGCGCGTGGCATCCCAGTCCAGCTGCAGGGTCAGCTCATCGCCCGGGCGGGCCACGTGCTGGAACTTCACCGCATCCATGCGCAGGAATCCGGCCGGCATGCTGAACGCCTGGCGGCCAAAACGCACGGCCCAGTCCAGCTGCGCCACGCCGGGCAGGATCGCCGCCTGCGGGAAGTGGCCCTGGAACGGCCGCAGCGCCGGGTCGAGGGTCATGCGCAACGTGGCGCTGGCAGCATCGCGGTGAACCCAGACCGGCACCGGCATGAGCGGCTGGAACAGCGCCGCCAGTGCCGCCTGGGTGACCTTACCTTGTGCATTGATCGGCAGCGCCTTCACCAGGCGCCAGCGGCGCGGCCGGGTGACCGCGTCATGCGCCTGTGCCAGGCGCGCGCCAAGGCGCTGGCCCAGCGCGCGGCGCGCGGCGTCACCGCCCTCCAGCAGCGCCAGGCTGGCCGGTACCACCACCGCTGCCAGCTGCTCACGCTGTCCTGGCAGGACCAGTACTCTCACATCGTCCACTTCGGTGTCTTCGCGCAGCGCGCGTTCCAGCGCATCCAGCGAAACGCGGCGCTCCTCGATCTTGACGATGCGGTCGGCGCGGCCCAGCAGGCGGAAGCGGCCATCGGCCAGGGCTTCGACACGGTCCTGGGTGCGCCACCAGTCGAGGGTTTCCAGATGCGCCGAGGCGACGGCCAGGCAGCCATCCTCAATGCGCCACTGCACGCCCGGCAACGGCTGCCACGGTGGCAGGTCGGTATCCCAGCGGCGCCAAGCGATACCCCCGGTTTCGCTGCTGCCGTAAACCTCGGTCGGTGCCACGCCCAGCCATTGCCGTACCTGGCGTGCGGCTTCTTCGGGCAGTGGGCCACCGGAGGAGAACACCGCGCGCAGGCGGCCGTGCAGGCTGGCCCAGTCGAGCTGCTCGGGCAGGCGCTTGAGGTGGGCTGGCGTCGCCACCAGCACCGTGTCGGTGCCGGCCAGCGCGCCCACCAGGTCTTCGTGGAAGAACCGGCGCGGATGGATCAGGCGGCCGGCGGCCAGCGGCCACAGCACCCGGAACAGCAGGCCGTAGATGTGCTGGTGGGACACCGTGCCATGCACCTGCACGCCTTCCAGCTGCGCGCCGAACGCAGCCTGCAGCGCATCCACCTCGCGCGCCAGCTGGTCCATGCGCTTGTTGATCGCACTGGGCTGGCCCGTGCTGCCGGAGGTGAACACGCACAGCTCGCAGGCGCGCTCGTCCAGCACCTGCAGTTCGCCGTCCACGCCAACGGTGGGGGCAACCAGCGCTCGGTAGTCGGCGGAAACATCGCCGGCAAAACCGCTCACCTGTGGCTGCAGCGCCTGCAGCGTGGCCGGCAGGTTGTCGGCAGCCAGGAACACCCGCTTGCCGGCATGCCAGGCGCCGAACAGCGCAGCAGCGAAGGCCACCGCATCATCGAAGTACAGGGCCCAGTCACGGCCATCGGCGGCAGCAAAGGCCGCACGCCAGGCCAGCACCCGCTGGCGGAAGCGGGCATGGTCGATCACCTCGCCATCGCACACGCCGATGCTGCGCTGCGGCTGCGGGTCCACCAGCAGCCGGTCCAGGGCAATCCACTCAGCCATGCGCGTGCGCTGCCTTGACCCGACGCCGCACCAGCCACTCACCTGCAAACAACACGCCCATCATCACGTACGCCAACAATCCGTTGTAGAGCATCCAGACCCGGTCCGACGCGTAAAGCGCGGTCAGCAGGGCCAGGCTGCCGTTGAGAACGAAGAAGCCACACCACACCTGGGTGACGCGGCGGGTATAGGCCACCGCGAACGCCGGCAGGTCCGGCTCCTGCAACCGCGCCAGGCGTTCCACCAGCGGCGGGCCGAAGCGCAGGCTGGTGCCGAACACCGCCAGCATCACCATGTTGACCAGCGCCGGATACAGCTTCAGCGGCAGGGCCTGGTTCAGCACGGTGGCCAACACGGCCAGCAGGCCGGTTCCCGCGGCGGCGGCCCACCACAGCGGCTGGCGCGTACTCAGCGCACGCAGCAGCGCCAGGGTGAACAGCAGCAGCGACAGCCAGCGTGGCTCGAAACGGCCCATCGCCAGGTACACCAGCACCGGGTAGGCCAGCGAGATCGCAGCCACCACGACCGTGCGTGCGCGTGCCATGGCGGAGCCGCCGGCGCTGCGGTCAGGCGGCTGCCTGGTCCGGCAGCAACCCATGCACGACATCGACGATGTCCTGCACGGTGCGCACGGCCTTGAACGCTTCCGGCTGCAGGTTGCGGCCCAGCAGCGGCTTGAGCTGCACGATCAGGTCGACCGCATCGATGCTGTCGATATCCAGGTCGTCGTACAGGCGTGCCTCGGGGGTGATCCGGGCGGTTTCGATCTCGAAGCTGTCGGTCAGGATGCTGACGATGCGTTCGAACAGTTCATTCTTGGTCATGGCAATTCCTGGCGCCGTTACGACTGGCGGGCGGCGACGAACTCGCCGAGCGCGCGCACGCTGGAGAAATGGCGACGGGTTTCTTCCGAATCGGCCGAGAGGCTGACACCGTACTTCTTCTGCAACGCCAGGCCCAACTCCAGCGCGTCGATCGAATCCAGGCCGAGGCCCTCGACGAACAGCGGCGCGGTCGGATCGATGTCCTCCGGCGTGATGTCCTCCAGCGAAAGGGAGGAAATGATCAATTCCTTGATCTCGTGCTCAAGTGCTTGCACGGGGCGGCTCTCCAGACAGGTCGAAATAACGAGAAAGGTGCTCGGTAACGCGGCGTGCCGCCAAGGCATCCCCCCTTGGCGAGTCGTCTTCGGCCAAGAAAGGCGCGATCGGGATATCTTCGCCGATCTGCAGCCGAACGTGAAAGCGACGTGAGGGGACACGATACCACTTCTGTCCCTTGGTCAGGGTTGGCGGGCTGCAGGTGATCCGCACCGGGGTGACGTCGATGCGGCCCCGTACGGCGATGTTGGCGGCCCCGCGCTGCAGGCGCGGCGGCTGCCCGGGCACGCTGCGGGTGCCCTCCGGGAAGATGACCAGGGTGCCGCCGGCATGCACCGCGGCCACGCAGTCATCGACCAGGCCGGCGCCATCGTCATTGGAGATGTAGCCGGCGGCCCGTACCGGACCGCGCATGAACGGGTTGCAGGCCACGGCCCGCTTGACCACGCAGTCGGCGTTGGGAAGCAGCGAGATCAGGCAGACCACGTCGATCAGGGTCGGGTGGTTGGCCAGCACCAGCAGGCCGTCACGCTGCAGGCGTTCACCACCCTCGATCTCGTAGGTCATCACCCCCAGCCCGCGCATCAGCCGCAGATGGCTGGCGAACGCGACCTGGACCACGCGCCGGGCGCGCCGGCGACGGGCCACCGGGTCCCTCATCAGCAGCAGTACCGGCATCACCAGGACGCCGAGCAGCAGCCCGCCCAGGCCAAACGCAACAAAGCTCAGGCCGGTGCCAAACACCCGCCAGGCGTGGTCGAGGCGGCGCGGCAGCTCACTCACGGCGGCCCCAGCGCCAGCGCTGGCCATGGGCCACGTGCTCCAGCGCTGGCGCGCCGGACAACAGGAAGCGATGCAGGTCCAGCGCGTGCGGCAGCAGGCCGGGCACAGTGCTGGCCTGGCCGTCGGCCGGCTGCCACTGCAGCGCCAGCGTCGGCCGGCCCTCTGCTGGCGCGGTCAAACGCCAGCACCAGGCGAAGAACGGGTCGGGTTCGTCGGCGAACGTCGCGTAAACCTCCGGTAGGGGCGACTCGTAGACCACCACCCGTACCTCGCGGGCGCCATCGGCAAGCAGGGCGACGGCCTCCAGGCACGCGGCTTCGACCGTTGCCTGGCCAGCAGCCAATGCCAGGTAGTTGCCGCGATGGCCGCGGGCGATTGAATACAGCGCGGCGATCGCGTTGTGCACCGACAGGCCAAATCCGGTGGGCGACAACGGCTGGTCGCCGACCAGCGCCCCCAGCAGGTCCATCGAACGTGCGACGTCGCCATGGCGGCTGGCGAACACCAGCGGCACGTCGCTGTCGGCCCCCTGCCCGTCCTCGCACCAGCACGCGGTCTGGATCGCCATGCGGCCCAACCGCTCGATGCGACGGCGTTGCATTGCCGGAACCTCTGCCAGTGCCGGCGTATCCCCGCCGTGCGGCAGGTACGGCGCTTCGGCCCAGCCCAGCCACTGGCTACGCTCGCTCAGGCCGGGCGCCCACGCGGCCCAGTCGACGATGGAGAATTCAATCATTTAGCGTTGGTGCTTCAACGGGAGAACGATAGGCACGAGCCATTACGGCGACGCGCGGCGGCCCCCCATTCCTGCAGCCGTGCGTCCGTCCAGGACGTCGCCGGCTGCCCCCCTGGCTGCCGGAAAGGAGCGCACGCTAGCACGTCCCGCCCGGGGTGTGCAGGTTTCACATTCCCCAACACGGGGCCCGGCACCGGCGGGCCCCGCCTTCAACCCGTCAGTGGTAACCGGTGTCGGCGTGCACCTTGCCGCGGAACACCCGGTACGACCACGCCGTATAGCCGAGGATGACCGGCAGCAGAATGACCAGCCCGACCAGGGTGAAGCCCAGCGAGGAGGCCGGCGCGGCGGCCTGCCACAGGGTCATCGACGGCGGCAGCAGGTACGGCCACATGCCCAGCACCAGGCCAAGGAAACCAAGCACGAACAGCGCCAGGCTGAGCAGGAACGGCGGCAGGTCGCGGCGCGGATGGGTCGCACTGCGCCACAGCGCTGCGGCCACCGCCAGGGTCAACAGCGGCACCGGCGACAGCCACCAGAAGTTGCCGTCGCTGAACCAGCGGGCCATCAGCCGCGAATCGAGGAACGGCAGCCAGCTGCTGACCAGGCCCATCGCTGCGATCACCGCCACCACCAGCGGCCGGGTCATCTGCCGTGCCAGCGCCTGCACGCGGCCTTCGGTCTTCAGGATCAGCCAGGTGCTGCCCAGCAGCGCATAGCCGGCCACCAGCGCGGCACCGGTCAGCATCGCGAACGGGCTGAACCAGGCGAACGGTCCGCCCTGGTAGACGCCGTCCACCAGCGGGATGCCCTGCACCAGGGTGCCGAGGATCACGCCCTGGGCAAACGTGGCCAGCAGCGAACCGAGGCCGAACGCCACGCTCCACAGCCGGCGCGATCGATGCGCCTTGAAGCGGAACTCGAAGGCCACGCCGCGGAACACCAGCGCCACCACCAGCAACAGCACCGGCAGGTACAGCGCCGACAACAACACCGCATAGGCCTTCGGGAACGCCGCCAGCAGGCCGGCGCCACCCAGCACCAGCCAGGTCTCGTTGCCGTCCCAGATTGGCGCGGCGGTGTTCATCATCAGGTCCAACTGTTCCTCGTCCTCGGCGAACGGGGCGAGGATGCCGATGCCGAGCACGAAACCGTCCAGCACCACGTACATCAGCACGCCGAAGCCGATCACCGCGAACCACGCCACCGGCAGCCAGGTCATCAGGTCCATGTCAGCGCTCCTCCAGCGGTTCGTCGGCTGCCGACAGCGGGCGTGCCGGGGTGTGGCTGCCGTGGTCCAGCGATGGCCCATCATCGTGCGGACGCGGTCCGTGGCGCAGGATCTTCACCAGGTACCAGATGCCCCAGCCGAACACGAAGGCATAGCCGACCACGTAGACACCCAGCGACAGCGCGGTCATCCACGCGCTCTGCGGGCCGACCGCATCAGCAGTGCGCAGCACGCCATACACCACCCACGGCTGGCGGCCCATCTCGGTGACGAACCACCCGGACAGCAGCGCGATGAAGCCGCTGGGCAGCATCCAGTTCCAGCCGCGCAGCAGCCTCGGCGAATCCAGCAGCTTCCTGCGCCACAACTGGAACGCCGACACCCAGGCCAGCAGCAGCATCAGCGTGCCCAGCCCGACCATGATGCGGAAGGCGAAGAACACCGGCGTCACCGGCGGCCGCTCGCTGGACGGTACCGAAGTGAGCGGGTCGAAGGTGCCGTCCAGGCTGTGGGTGAGGATCACGCTGCCCAGCTTCGGGATGGCAACTTCGAAATCATTGCGCTCTTCCTTCTCGTTCGGCAGCGCGAACACCACCAGCGGTACGCCCTCGCCCTCCTTGGTTTCATGCCAGTGCGCTTCCATCGCCGCGATCTTCATCGGCTGGTGCTTGAGCGTGTTCAGGCCATGCATGTCGCCGACGAAAATCTGCACCGGCACGGTCAGTGCCGCGAACGCCACCGCTGCGATCAACATGCGCCGGCCCGCTTCCACGTGCGTGCCCTTGCGCAGGTACCACGCGCCCACGCCACCGATCACGAAACAGGTGGTGATGAACGAACCCAGCGCCATGTGCGCCAGCCGGTACGGGAACGAAGGATTGAACACCACCTGCCACCAGTCCACCGGATGCACCACGCCGTTGACCATCTCGTAGCCGGCCGGCGTATGCAGCCAGCTGTTGGACGACAGGATCCAGAACGTGGAGAACAGCGTGCCCAGCGCCACCATGCAGGTGGACAGGAAATGCAGGCGCGGCGAGACGCGGCCCCAGCCGAACATCATCACGCCGAGGAAACTGGCTTCCAGGAAGAACGCGGTCAGCACTTCGTAGGTCAGCAGCGGGCCGATGACCGTGCCGGCCACCTCGCTCAGCCGTGGCCAGTTGGTTCCGAACTGGAAGGCCATGACGATGCCGCTGACCACGCCCATGCCGAACGACACCGCGAAGATCTTCTGCCAGAAGAAATACAGCTCGCGCCACACGGGCAGCTTGGTGCGCAGCCAGCGCCATTCGATGAAGGCCAGCCAGCTGGCCGTGCCAATGGTGAAGGCGGGGAACAGCACATGGAAACTGATGACGAACCCGAACTGGATCCGGGACAACAACAACGCGTCCAAGGGACGCCTCCTGCCTGTGACCGGTGGGATACCGGACCACTTTAGGAGGATTTCGTTAAGACGGGATGCGACCGGGTGACGCGCTGCTTCACTTTGTCGCAGGTGAAGCTGGGTGACAGGATGAATGGGCTACAGGGGCTTCAGCAAGGTCAAGGGCGGCTCCTTGGCGATTCGCAGGGCCCGGGGTACCAGTGCAGTCAAGCAGGCCGCCATCACCAGCACGACAGCGCTCGATATCGAGAACCACGGTGAACCTGTGCTGCCGTCCTGCGGCGACCCTACCCACTGCAACGACAACGCGCCGAGCAGGGTGCCCAGCGTGGTGAACAGTGAAACCTCGAACATGATTTCGGCAAAGATCACGGACCTGCGAGCACCCAATGTCCGTCGGACCCCAATGGAGTGCCGGCGCCGATCAAGCCACGCGCCCACAACTCCGGAAACGCCGGCCATCAGCACACCGAGAACAACGGCGGTCATGACCGCGAGCACGGTCGTAGCGAAGCGATCAGCTTTGACGTAGGCGTCGCGATAACCCGCCAGCGTCTCGACACCGGCTGGATGCATGATCCGATAAGGCCGCTGCAGCGCATCGGCGGTGCGATCAAGCGATGAACGATCAACCTCCGACCTCCACTTCGCCAGATAATAGCGACTGGCGCCCATGGGAAGGCCCGGGAGCAGCACCCACTGCGAGTCCCGCTCATTGCCGCCTGGCGCCGGTCCAGCAACAGACGCAAATACGCCCACGATGACCCGGCTGCTGCCGGGGCCGAAATACAGGTGGCGGCCAACAGCATTCCCCGTTCCGAATAGATGGGCAGCCAGCGATTCACTGATCAGCACCACCGGAGCGCCTTCAATCATGTCGTCCTCCGTGGCATCGCGCCCCAGGACGATTCCCGCGCCCAGCATCGCCAGCAAGCCAGAGCTTGCAGTTACAACGGGAACGCGATCACATCCAGCAACGTCTGCCGTGCCCGCGTTCATCGAATGCACCATGGCCGACTCACTGGTGCATACGCCGTATCGATGGGCTCTTCCCCCGAATGGAACAGCGTCGCTCACAACCGTGTCCTGAACACCGGGCAGCCGGATCGCGGACAGGTCTGCCCGCAGCACTGCCGCATCCGCGCCGTCTTCGACATCAGAGACTCTGACCACACCAATCGATGCTGCCTCCCGGATGCTCCCGGCGTTCAATCTGGCGAAGCTGTCCAGCGCAGATTGCAGTGCGAACGCACATGCCAGGCTTGCAAGCGCTGCCTGCACTGCAAGCAGTGCGGCGCTTCCCAAATGTCGTCGGGTCCCCCTCATCGATTCGAACATTTCAGGCAGCCCCCTTCGCGAAGGCACTCGACAGGGACCTGACCCTGCAGATTTCAAACGACGGGACCAATGAACAGAGCAGCGTCGTGACGACTCCCAGGCCAGCGGCCATCAGCATTGCCCCAGCATGCATCGCCGTTATCGCGCTGGGCAGAACGTCTCCCGCAGCAACCACCCGGATTCCCAGCGTGTAGGTGACGACAGCGAGCACACTGCTTGCGGCTCCCGCCGCGATGGATTCCCACATGAGCTGGATGAACACGTCCCGACGTCGCGCTCCCAGTGCACGTCGTATCGCGAGCTCCCGCCGACGGCGCCCCAGACTGAAGCTCAGCAGCGCCGCCGCGTTGACGATGCACACACCGAGAAGGATCAGTGACAGCCGAAGCTGCATCCTGGCCCGCTCTGGAACCAATCCCAGCCTGTCCAGCCACTCCGTCAACGGCCAGAGTGCCACCTGCTGGGTGCCTGGTTCGATCCGAAGGCCCTTTGCCTGTGCATAGGCATCCAGATTCGCCCGGTAGGCGGCGACATCATCCGCGGTGGGCAGCCACGCCCACAATTGAAGCCATGACACGTTGGCTCCTGCAGGATCCGTGTCCTGGTCACCCCCCCAGATCGCCGTCCCGTCCACAACAGTCAGCCTGTCCGCGATTGCGGTCTCAACCGGCAGGTAGATCTCGTCAGGCTCCACAAACGGCCGGCGTGTGAGATCTCCCTGAAACATCGGCACCGGATGCCAATCCTCCGCGACACCCACAACAGTGTAGGTGCGCCTGCCCAGTTCCAACCGATGACCAACACAGTCCTGCGCACACTCGCGCTCAGCGAGCGCACGCGACAGGACCACTATACGACTCGCAGCATGCCCCTCCTCGGCGGTCCATGCGCGCCCTTGAACAACAGCAATGCCAAGAACACTGAACACTTCGGACGTTGCGAACCTCGCACGCAGCCTTGCGCTTGAGGCTCCCGGCCGGGAGAGCGTCACCGCCCCGCCCGCCATGGCGGCGTGCTTCCACGACCTCCCCTGGCCCAGAAGCGCCTTCGCATCCGGCCAGGTCAGTGCCTGTCCCGGATCCGGGGAACCACTGCGCAGAGCATCTGGACGCGCGTCAAGGTACGGGCGGAACAATGCGGAGCTCCGGCCTGGCGCGGGATCCGACGATGCCTGGAGAACAATGGAGAGCATCACGGTCGTGATCCCCACCCCCGCACCCAGCATGAGAGCGATTGCCAGATGAGTGCCGATCCGTTGCTTGAATCGGGCAAGCGAAAGCTGGATGTAGTAGAGCATCATCCAATTGCATCCGGCGTTGGATTACTGGCGCACCTGTCCATGTGATTCTCACTCCATACCCGTGGAAGCTGATGGTTGAGAGTCTCTGATTGTGAAACTCCGACTCAAGCGGAGGCATGGAGTTTGCAACTTTCCTCAGGAAACACACGTAGCTCGCGGACCCTGGATAGAGCGACTGCCACTGATGACGAGGCCGACGTGACGGAGTCTGACGGGAAAGGCCAACTGCCGACGTGGAGACAATGCCCGACGCTTGGATATCTGATCGGAAGTTGGAGGAAGAAGCGCCCAAAGCAGTTGCGGGCGTCAATGTTCTTCTAGACCCAGAAGTACCAGGCCGCTGCAGCCAACAGCGCGCCAAACAACACAACCTGCACCATCACATAGCCCACGCCACTGTCGCGCGACTCAGCGGCAATGCGCTTCTGCAGCGCCTCGCTCACATCCGGCGTTTCTTCCTGCTGCACCTGCTCACGCAACGCCTGCGCCAGCGCGCGCTTTTCCGCATCGCGAGAGTCGGTCGATTGAGTCACAGCAGTTCTCCGGCGGCGGCATGCCGCGTCAGTTCCTGCTTCAGGACTTGGCGCGCGCGGTACAGGTGGCTCTTGATGGTACCGCGTGCCAGTCCGGTCACCTGCTCGATCTCGGCCAGATCGAAATCCTCCAGGTAATGCAGGCCGACGATCAGGCGCTGCGGCGCGCTCAGCCGTTCCAGTGCCGCGCCGAGCTGGCGCCCGGCCTGCAGCGCCTCGCTCAACTCGGCGGGCCCGGGGCCTTCATCGCCGATCCCCAGTTCCTCCGGCACCTCCACGGCCACCATCCATTGCGCCTCCAGCCGCCGCCGGCGCAGGTGCTGCAGCGCGGTGGTGTAAGCGACCCGGGATACCCAGGTGCGCAGCGAGCATTCAAAACGAAACCGATGCAGCTGGCGGAACACAGCAAGGAAAGTTTCCTGCAGCAGGTCGGCCACCTGATCGCGGTCGCCCACCATGCGCCCGATCACATGCGCGCAGGTGCGCTGGTGGGTCTCCACCAGCTGCGAAAAGGCCGCCTGCGAGCCGTCGACGATGGCCCGCACCAGGGCCTGGTCCGCATCCAGCGGTGCAGCGGGTGCCGCCGTCGCCGCTGTATCGTGGCGGCGACGGCCCCGCAGTGCCGACAGTGCTTCGCCGAGCAGGCTCATCTACGGGGCGCCCCCTGTGCCCGTGGCACGCCTGCCTCAGCCCTTGCGTGCGGCAGGGCGGGTGAAGTGCCAGGCCAGCAATTGGCCGAGGCCGGCACTGCCGACCAGCGCGGCAGCGGCACCAAAGGTCAGGTCACGCGCACCGATGGCCTCCAGCAGGGCCATGGCCAGCGCCAGGCAGACCAGGCTGATGCCCCAGCGCAACGCCCCCTGGCGGCGCCGCTCTTCTTCCAGCACGGCCAGCGAGCGGATCACTTCCTCCGGCACGTGCGGGGCCACCAGCTTGCTACGCGCGCGGGCATCGGCAATGGCGTGGATCGCGTAGGCGATGCAGATGAAGAGGGTGATCGGGATCAGTTCCTGCATGGTCGGGCTCCTGTTCGATGGATGATGCGGGTTCAGGAGAATGGATGCGCGAGGTCGGCCAGCGGTTGCACTACTTTGCCAATCCCGCTGCCATGACCTGTGGCCCCTGCCCCCGGCCCTTGCGGCTGCTACGCTTGGCCGGTTTTCCTCTACTGGTGCCGTCCGCCCATGTTCCGAGTGCTGCCCCTGTCCCTCCTGCTGTCGGCCGTGCTGGCCGCACCGGCCGCGCATGCCGCGCCGACGCCGATCACCATCGAACAGGCCATGGCCGACCCGGACTGGATCGGCCCGCCGGTCGAGAAGGCTTGGTGGTCGTGGAACAGCCAGCAGGTGGAGTACCAGCTCAAGCGCAACGGCAGCCCGGTGCGCGATACCTTCCGCCAGCCGGTGGCCGGTGGCGTGGCCGCGCAGGTGGCCGATGACCAGCGCGGCACCCTGGACGTGGCCGAGCCGGTCTACGACCGCAGCCGCAGCCGCAGCGCCTTCGTGCGCAATGGCGACGTGTTCGTGCGCGACCTGCGCAGCGGCGCGCTGACGCAGCTGACCCGCAGCAACGAGCGCGCGGGCAACGTAAACTTCGCCGCCGACAATGGCGTGATCTGGCGCGTCGGCCAGAACTGGTTCCACTGGGCCGCCGCCAGCGGCGTGCAGCAGGTGGCCAGCCTGAAGGCCGAAAAGGATCCGCGTACACCGCCGAAGGCCGACGTGCTGCGCGACCAGCAGCTGCGCACGCTGGAAACCCTTCGCCGCGACCGTGACCAGCGCGAAGCACTGAAGGACCAGGACCAGCGCTGGCGCCAGGCTGACCCGACCCGCGCGCCGGGCCCGGTGTACCTGGGCGCCGACGTGGAGATCGCCGACAGCGTGCTGTCGCCTGACCTGACCCACCTGATCGTGGTGACCAAGCCAAAGGACTTCGATGACGGCCGTGGCGGCAAGATGCCGCTGTACGTGACCGAGTCGGGCTACGAGGAAACCGAGGACACCCGCACCCGCGTCGGCCGTAACGGCTTCGAACCGCACACGCTGTGGTACGTGGACGTGCGCACCGGCAAGGCCGAGAAAGTCTCTCTGGCCGGCCTGCCGGGCATCAGCACCGATCCGCTGGCCGAGCTGCGCCGCAAGGCCGGCAAGGACGCGCTGAAGGGCGAGCGCAGCCTGCAGGTGATGAGCGACTTCATGGGCGGTGGCATCCGCTGGAGCCCCGATGGCCAGCAGGCCGCGGTGATGCTGCGTGCCAACGACAACAAGGACCGCTGGATCATCAGCGTCAACGCCGCCGACGGCCGCGTGCAGAACCGCCATCGCCTGACCGACAACGCCTGGATCAACTGGGGCTTCAATGATTTCGGCTGGATGGCCGATGGCCGCACGCTGTGGCTGCTGTCGGAGGAATCGGGCTTCTCGCACCTGTATACCCAGTCCGGTACGGGCAAGCCGCAGGCGCTGACCAGCGGCAAGTGGGAAACCTCGGCGCCGGTGCTGTCGGCCGACGGCAAGGGTTTCTACTTCCTGTGCAACCAGCAGGCGCCGCATGACTACGAAGTCTGCGCGGTCGACACCGGCAGCCGCCAGGTGCGCGAGCTGACCAGCCTCAACGGCGTGGAAGACTTCTCGCTGTCGCCGGACGGCCAGCAGCTGCTGGTGCGCTACTCCGGCGCCTACCTGCCGGCGCAGCTGGCCGTGGTACCGAGCACCGGCGCAGGCCAGGCCCGCGTGCTGACCGACACCCGCACTGCCGAGTTCAAGGCGCGCCAGTGGATCCAGCCGAAGCTGGTGGCGGTGCCGTCCAAGCATGGCGCCGGCGTGGTCTGGGCCAAGTACTACGAGCCCGAAAACAAGGAACCGGGGAAGAAGTACCCGATCGTGATGTTCGTGCACGGCGCCGGCTACCTGCAGAACGTGCACCAGCGCTACCCGGCCTACTTCCGCGAGCAGATGTTCCACAACCTGCTGGTGCAGAAGGGCTACATCGTGCTGGACATGGATTACCGCGGCAGCGAGGGCTACGGCCGCGACTGGCGTACGGCGATCTACCGCAACATGGGCCACCCGGAACTGGAAGACTACAAGGACGGCCTGGACTGGCTGGTCGACACCCAGCAGGGTGACCACGACCATGCCGGCATCTACGGTGGTTCCTACGGCGGCTTCATGACCTTCATGGCCCTGTTCCGCTCGCCGGGCACGTTCAAGGCCGGCGCCGCGCTGCGCCCGGTGGTGGACTGGCACCAGTACAACCACGGCTATACCAGCAACATCCTCAATACCCCGGACATCGATCCGGAGGCGTACCGCGTGTCCTCGCCGATCGAATACGCGCAGAACCTGCAGGACAACCTGCTGATCGCCCACGGCATGATGGATGACAACGTGTTCTTCCAGGACTCGGTGAACCTGACCCAGCGCCTGATCGAACTGCACAAGGACAACTGGTCGATCGCACCGTACCCGCTGGAGCGCCACGGCTATGTGCGCGCCGATTCCTGGCTGGACCAGTACAAGCGCATCCTCAAGCTGTTCGAGCAGAACCTGAAGTGAGCAACGCCGCGGCCACGATCCACATCGTGGCCGCGGTCATCCTGGATGACCGCGGCCGGGCGCTGGTGGTACGCAAGCACGGCGCCAGCCGCTTCATCCAGCCGGGCGGCAAGCCCGAACCCGGCGAAGCGCCGCTGCAGGCGCTGGCCCGCGAACTGGACGAAGAACTCGGTGTGCAGCTGTGCGCCGAAACCGCCATCGCGCTGGGCACCTTCGAGGATTGGGCGGTGAACGAACCCGGCCATCGCGTGCAGGCACAGGCCTGGTGGGTGCGGGTGGACGGCACGCCACAGGCATGTGCCGAGATCGCCGAACTGGCCTGGGTGCCACTGCAGCCGCCGCATGGCCAGCCCTTGGCACCGTTGAGCGAACACCATATCCTGCCGGCCGTCGCCACCCGGGTGACGGCCCGCTGATCGCGCGGGCACCGATTGCAAGGACACCGGATGTCAATGTCGATCCCGCCGATTCCCTCGCTGGTCCAGCCGACCTATCACGCCTGGGTGCGCCCGATCGCACACGCTTCGTTCTGGCTGTCGCTGCTGCTCACGGTGTACTTCGTGATGCAGGGGCTGCTGCTGTGGCCGCTGCACAACCTTCCGATCTGGCATCTGGTTGAGAGGGAAGTACAAGACCAGCACCTGCACAGCCTGACCTGGCTTCTGGCGCATCCGGTGGCCGCGTCGATGATTGCCGCGCTGCTGTGCCTGGCCTCGACGCTGGCCAGCTGGGGCCTGCTTCGCGAGCGCAGCTGGGGCCTGTGGAGCTTTGTGGTGATCCTGCTGCTGAGCGCATTGGCCAACTTTGCGATCGCCGGCTGGTTGGACGTGTTCATGCGTGACGTCATCCCGTTTCTCTCCGACGACGCCGTCCTGCAGCAGGAACTCCATCTGAAACGCTGGTTGATCACGCTGACCGTGGTGGCCATGTCATTGGTGCTCCTCGGCCTGCAGGGCTGGCTGGCCTGGCGCCTGTTGCGGCCGGACCTCCGCTCGCGCTTTCACTGAGCCACACCCCTTTCCCGCACGACAAGGACCGTCGCTTGCGCTTGCCGACCCTTCTCCCCGCATTGCTGCTGTTGACTGCGCTGCCTGCCAGCGCCGACGCGCTGCAATGTGGCGAATACCGCAGCGCCGATGGCGGCATGGCTCTGGTGTTCACCACTCCGGGCAGCGGCTACCACCACGATGATGGCAGCGAGCCGCAGCCGCTGTGGGTTGATCGCGGTGCGGCACAGACGCGGTTGGTCATGCTCGACGATGGCGTGGCGCAGCCGATCCGGATCAGCGCCGATGGGCAGCGCATCGAGCACGACGGGGTGGTGCTCTACACCCTGCGCCAGCCCCGCGCCTGCGCCAGCGAGCCCAGCGCGATGGATGGCAGCTGCCGCGCCGCTGGCAGCCACTGCGTTGCACGGCTGCCCACGGCCTCACCCGGCCAGGCCCAGCGTGCGTGCAGCGAAGGCGTTGGCGCGGGCTGCTCGGCGCTGCTGCGCCAGCTTCGCGATGGAACAACTGTAGCCGGCAGCGATGACACCAGCCCCGCGCGCTTCGAACGCCCGCCCATCTGCCGCGAACACACGCCCGGCCATGACCCGCAGGCCTGCGAGACGCTGACCGGCGATGCGCTGGCCGCCGCCATGCAGAAGGTCGGTGAACGCCTGCAACAGGAGGACGAAGACATGCCGGATTCACCGCTTCCGGCCGCTGCACGCGATCGCCTGCAGCAGTTGTGCCTGCAGCACCGCAGTGGCCGCTTCTGCGTCGAAGTAGCCGCACAGCAACTGATCGCGCTGGAGCCCGCATCGGCGGTGCAGGCGCTGCAGGTGGTCTGCGATGCCGGCCGCACCAGCGCCTGCGAACGCATCGCACCGCTGCGCGGTCCCGGCGCCGACCTGCGCCTCGTCCCGGCCCAGCAGGTGCCCTGCGGCCGCTACCAGGCCGATGGAGGCGTGATCGACAGGCTCGACTTCGGCGATGGCACCCGGGCCCGCCTGCAGAACGGCGCCATCCACCTGCAGCAGAAAGGCGAAACCCTTGTGCTGCGCCAGTTCGGCAACGGCGATCTGCTCGGCATGGATGCGCAGACCGCCTACCAGCGTTACCAGCCCGTGCCCGGCACGGCAGAATGTACGCCCCCGCGCGAGGGCCGTGGTTCGCCGTAGCGCCTGGAGTTTCCCGTTCGATCGTCAAGGAGACGACATGCATTCACCCGCACCGCGCCAGCGCTGGCTGGCCTGGGCGTTGCTGCTGGCCGCACCGATGGCCGCCGCACAGTCACCGCAATGCGGCCTGTTCAAGGCTGACGAAGGCAGCAGCACGCTGCGCATCAGCTCACCCAACCGTGGCGAACAGAAGCACTTCGGCAGTGCGCCGTCTCCGGTCGCATTCCAGCAGATCGACGGAAAGCTGCAACTGGTGAACCTGGAACATGGCCTGCCCAGCGCGCTGCAGGTGCGCGACCGTGGCCGCACGGTCGAAGTGGATGGCACGACCTACATCCTGCTGGCCCCCGAACAGTGCGCCGCCGCAGCCACACCGGCTGAAGGCAGCTGCCTGGCCAATGCCGTGGCCTGCCTGGACAACCGTCACGAAGCCACTCCGGCCGCGCTGGAAGCAGGGTGCCGGGAAGGCGTGCCCGGCATGTGCCTGCAACTGGCTGATCGTTGGCATGAGAGGCTAAACCTGTCGTCGAAGCCGATCCTGTCCAGCAGAAGGCGGCCCTCGACGCCGCCCTGTCCGGTATCAAGCTCCCCGCTGCCTGTGACAACGGTGGCTTCGAACAGGAAACCCCGGCATGTGCCGCCGCGCTCGAGGCCGACCCCGCAGTGCAGGCGCAGCTGGTCAAGGCCGCGATGACGGCTGCCATGACCGAAGCCATGGTGACGATGACGGCGCCGACCGTGCCGTTGATCATGCCGGCTGAGCGGCGGCAACAGTTGTTGCGGCTGTGCCGCGAGGTAGCGCATGGCGGCTTCTGCGAGCGGGTGGCCGAACTGTCCTGGGACGCGGGAGATCCCCTGCCGGCGGTGCAGGCGCTGGCTGCGGCCTGCACACCGGGCAACGACACCGCCACCTGCGAGCGTCTGCCGGCGTTGCAGGCGCTGGGCGCATCATTGCAACCGCAACCGGCAACGGCCCTGCCCTGCGGCAACTACCGGGCCGATGGCGGTCTGATGGACACGCTGGACTTCGGTGACAACGGCCTGGTCGGCGTTGGCTGGAACAGTCATCTCCGCGCCCGCGTCGAAGAGGGCGACATCCGCATCCGCCACGACAGGGGCGGCGACTTCGTGCTGCGTCCGCTGCCTGGCGGCCAACTGCTAGGCCTGGATACCTGGACCCGCTTCCAGGTGTTCACCCCAACTGGCGATGGCCCGGGCCGCTGCAGTGCACCGAAGCAGTACACCGTGCTGCCGCTACCCCAGGATTGCCCGCAGGCGCTCGCTACCGGCGGGGCGGAAGCCTGCTGCGCGCAGGGCAGGCTGCAGGGCTGCAACATACTCGGCAACCGCTTTGCGCTGTCCGGGCACTGGCTGCAGGCCGCCGAGCACTACACCACGGTCTGCCGCGCCGGCGTCCGCGAGGGCTGCGAGAACCTGGTCACGGCCCAGGGCAACGGTGCCGAGGTGGATGCACATGCACTGCTGGACCGGCTGTGCAAGGCCGACCGCAGTGGCCTGCACGTGGCCTGCGACGTGCTCGGCACCCAGAACTGGGAACTGATCGATCTGGGCCGCGCGCTGCAGAAGGCGGCCGATGACGCGGCATCAGACGACACCCCGCCGCCACGCCATTCCAACCGCAAGCGCTGAGCCGGCCAGGGCCTGTCCGCAGCTTCGGGCGGGCCCTGCGGTAAAGTACGCGCCATGAACGAATTCGAGCGCGTGCGCGCCTACCTCACCGACCTGCAGGACCGCATCTGTGCGGCGATCGAGGCCGTCGATGGCCGGGCCCGCTTCCAGGAAGACCTGTGGCAGCGTGCCGAGGGCGGCGGTGGGCGCACCCGCGTGCTGCGCGACGGCGCGGTGTTCGAGCAGGCCGGTATCGGCTTTTCCGATGTGTCCGGCAGCCGCCTGCCGCCGTCGGCCTCGGCCAACCGCCCGGAACTGGCCGGCGCCTCCTGGCGCGCCACCGGCGTGTCGCTGGTGTTCCACCCGCTCAACCCCTACGTGCCGACCACCCATGCCAACGTGCGCTTCTTCCAGGCACAGCGCGACGGTGAAGTGGTGGCCAGCTGGTTCGGCGGCGGCTTCGACCTGACCCCGTTCTATCCGTTCGACGAGGACGTGCAGCATTGGCACAAGGTGGCACGCGATCTGTGTGCTCCGTTCGGCGACGAACGCTATGCCGCGCACAAGCGCTGGTGTGATGAGTACTTCTTCCTGCGCCACCGCAATGAAACGCGCGGCGTCGGCGGGCTGTTCTTCGACGACCTGCACGGCGACTTCGAGCGCGACTTCGCTTATCTGCGTGCGGTCGGCGATGGTTTCCTCGACGCCTACCTGCCGATCGTGCAGCAGCGCAAGGACACCGCGCATGGCGAGCGCGAGCGCGAGTTCCAGCTGTACCGCCGCGGCCGTTACGTGGAGTTCAACCTGGTCTACGACCGCGGCACGCTGTTCGGCCTGCAGAGCGGCGGCCGCAGCGAGAGCATCCTGATGAGCCTGCCGCCGCGGGTGCGCTGGGAGTACGGCTTCGTCCCGGAAGCGGGCAGCGCCGAGGCGCGCCTGGCCGACTATCTGGTGCCGCGCGACTGGCTCTGATCTTCCGGCGCCACGCCTGACCCGTGGCGCCCTCTCCTGCCTGTGGTGCGCCCCGCACCGGACAGGCCCTGCTCACTTCCTTCAAGGATGACCCCATGCCCGCTGCTGTTTCCCCCCGCCCCCGCGCTGTGGGCTGGCGCTCCCTGCTGTTGCTTGCATTGGCCTCGGCCAGCCTGCCGGCCGCCGCTCAGTCGATGGCCTGCGGCACCTACAAGGACAGCAACGGCAACACCACGCTGACCCTGGAGAGCGAAGGCCACGGCTTCCTGTCCGGCCCCTACCAGGCCACCGAGGAGCTGCGCATCGCCCGCCAGGAAGACGTGCTCGGTACCGGCAACCTGTCCACGGGCCAGCTGGAAAACTGGTACTTCTCGGACAACGACCGCACGATCAGCACGCCCTATCGCGAGTTCACCCGTGAGCACGCCGCCGCCTGCAAGACGATGCCGCAGCCCGTCGAGGGCGGTTGCGTGATGAACACCTCCGAGTGCCTGGAGGCGCTGCCAGAGGCCGCACCCGTGAAACTGCACGCCTGGTGCGCCGAGGGCGTGGGCGCAGCCTGCATGCGCCTGCTGGAGACCTACCAGCAGCAGGCCAAGGACGCAGCGCCCAGAAAGGAAGAACCGCCGATTCCCGAGATCTGCAGGGAGGAGCTGCCCTCGTTCGACGCCGAGGGTTGCATGACGGCAGCCAAAGAGATTGCCTCGGAAATGATGGGCAAGGCCCTGCTCGGCCTGCAGCATTCCGTGGATGCGCCTCTGCCACCTGCACAGCTTGATGAACTGATCGAACTTTGCCGCGTGCAACAGGGCGAAACGTTCTGCGCCGACACCGCCGAAACCTTGTGGAGCAGTGGCCGCCTGCAGGAGGCCCGCGATGCGCTGCAGCGGTCCTGTGCGCAGCGCGCGGATGCCCCGGCCTGCGGTCCGGCCAAGGACCTTGCCGTTCTCGCCAGCGCCCCCGCGGCAGCGCTCACGTCGGTGCCGGCCGCCGCACTGCCCTGTGGCAGCTTTGAAGCCGAGCGCAGCGCGCTGTCGCAGCTGCGTTTCCTCGAGGGTGGTGTGGTTGAGGCCGGTGGTCGCGAACAGCCACTGCGGGCAAGCCTGCGCGATGGCCGCATCCTCATCCACCGCGATATCGGCAGCGACTTCGTGCTGCAGCTGCTGCAGAACGGCAACCTGGTCGGTATCGACAGCGGCAATCGATTCGCCTATTACGAGCGCAAACCGGCGGCCGGCAATACCCGCTGCACACCGTGAATGATGCCCTGTAGCGCCGAGCCCATGCTCGGTGCTGCACGATCAGGTGCCCTTCCGCGGAAGGATGGTGATGTGCCCGGTCGTCTCCAGCAGGGCGATCTGCACATCCTCGATCCGCAGGCCACCCTGCTGGCGCAACGCAGCATCGAAATCGGCCCGGCTGATCAGTTCGCGGCGGAGAACACCCTCCAAAAGCCGGCCATCGCGCGCGATTACGGTAGGTTCTCCTTCGATCATCCGCTCCATGCGTCGATTCCGGGTGCTCAGCCAGCCCACCCCATAGTTGAGCAGGATGAGGGTCGCGGCCAGCAGCAGGCCGCCGCCCAGCGAGGTATCGGTGCCCAGCAGCGCGTTCTGCACCGCATTGCCCAGCAGCACGATCAACAGCACGTCGAAGGGCGTGATCTGCCCTAGAGCCCGCTTGCCGCCAAGCCGGACCATGCCCAGCACCACGACATAGACCACCACCGCGCGCAGGATGAACTCCCACCAGGGCATTGCCAGTGCAAACAGATCGGGCATGGTCTTCCCCTGTGGGACGGTAGCCCAGCCTAGCACCAAGGATCTGACCCCATCCCTGGTGCTGCGGCGGCACAAATAAAAAGCCCCGCTGACCAGGGGGAGGTCAACGGGGCCGGGGAACGGGCACTTGGGGAGGAGTCCCCGTTCCGAGATCTGCTCCAGGGGATGGGAGAGATCCACAACAGGCGTTGCGCCTGTCGAGAGTTATAGAAGCACTCCGAACACTAACGGTTCGTGAAGGGGCCCAATTTAATGAACCTCGATCAGGACAACATTCATGATCGAGTCAGAAACCTCTGACGAATGAACGAATTCACGTCGTTTTCGGCCTGAAATGCCCTCAGTGCGCTTCGTCCCAGTTGTTGCCGACGCCGGTATCGACCACCAGCGGCACCCGCAGTTTGGCCGCTTGCGACATGCGCTCCACCACCTGCAAACGCAAGTCTTCAACGAAACTGCTTTCGGTTTCGAACACCAGTTCATCGTGCACCTGCAGGATCATCCGTGCCGGTGCGCCGCTGTCACGCAGCCACTGGTCCACGTCCACCATCGCGCGTTTGATGATGTCGGCGGCGGTGCCCTGCATCGGCGCGTTGATCGCCGCGCGTTCGGCACCGGCGCGCAGGCCCTGGTTACGTGCATGAATGTCGTTCAGGTACAGGCGACGACCAAACAGGGTTTCCACATAGCCCTGGTCGCGGGCCTGCTGGCGCATCCGCTCCATGAAATCGCGCACGCCCGGGTAGCGGCTGAAGTACAGCGCCACGTAGTCCTGCGCCTGGCCACGGTCGATGCCCAGGTTGCGGGCAAGGCCGAAGGCGCTCATGCCGTACATCAGCCCGAAGTTGATCGCCTTGGCGGCGCGGCGCTCGTTCGGGGTCACTTCCTCCAGCGTGCGCCCGAACACCTCGGCGGCGGTGGCACGGTGCACGTCGGCGCCCTGCTCGAAGGCACGCACCAGGCCCGGGTCCTCGGACAGGTGGGCCATGATCCGCAGTTCGATCTGCGAATAGTCGGCCGCCAGCAGCTGGAAGCCCTCCGGCGCCACGAACGCGCGGCGGATGCGACGGCCGTCCTCGGTGCGGATCGGGATGTTCTGCAGGTTCGGGTCCGACGAGGACAGGCGGCCGGTGGCGGCACCGGACTGGTGGTAGCTGGTATGCACGCGGCCGGTGTCCGGGTTGACCATCTCCGGCAGCTTGTCGGTGTAGGTGCTGCGCAGCTTGGCCAGCCCGCGGTACTCCAGGATCACGCGCGGCAGCTCGTGCTGGTCGGCAATCGCCTCCAGCGCCTCTTCATTGGTGCTGGGCTGGCCCTTGGGGGTCTTCACCACCGCCGGCAGCTTCAACTCGTCGAACAGCACCGCCTGCAGCTGCTTGGGCGAATCCAGGTTGAAGCTGCGCCCGGCCAGCTCGGTGGCTTTCTGCTGCGCGGCCAGCATGCGCGAAGACAGGTCCTGGCTCTGCCGGCGCAGTTCGTCGGTGTCGACCCGCACGCCGTTGGCTTCGATGCTGGCCAGCACCGGCACCAGCGGCATCTCGATGCCGCAGTAAACGCTGTCCAGCGCCGGCTCGGCCAGCAGCTGCGGCTGCAGCGCGTGATGCAGGCGCAGGGTGATGTCGGCGTCCTCGGCGGCGTAGCGGCTGGCCTCGTCGATGCCGACCTGCGAGAACGGAATCTGCTTGGCGCCCTTGCCGGCCACGTCCTCGAACTTGATGGTGCTGTAGCCCAGGTAGCGCAGCGCCAGCGAATCCATGTCGTGGCGGGTAGCGGTGGAATTGAGCACGAAGCTCTCGAGCATGGTGTCGTCGTGGTAGCCCTGCACCTGCACGCCGTGGCGGCGCAGCACGTGCAGGTCGTACTTGCCGTGCTGGCCCAGCTTCTTCTTCGCCGGGTCCTGCAGCACCGGGCGCAGCGCGTCCAGCACCTGCTGCATCGGCAGCTGGGCCGGCGCACCCGGGTAATCGTGGCCGACCGGAATGTACGCCGCCCTGCCCGGCTCGACGGCCAGGCTGATGCCGACCAGGCGCGCACGCATCGCGTCCAGCGCATCGGTTTCGGTATCGAAGCTGATCAGGTCGGCCTGCTGCAGGCGCTCGACCCAGGCCTGCAGCTGCTCGCTGGTCAGCACGGTCTCGTATTCACCCGGCGCGGACAGTGCCGGATCCAGCGTGCCGGCGGCGGGCGCCTCGACGCTGCCACGCGCGAAGCCGGCCGCAGTGCCGCGCAGGCTCGGGGTCGCCTCGCTGGCGGCCACCGGTGCCGGCACCGGCGCACCCAGCTCCTTCAGCGCCTGGGTGAAGCCGTAGCGCGCATACAGCTCGGTCAGCTCCGGCACGTCCTGCTCGCGCAGGGCCAACGTGGTCGGGCTGGCGTCCAGCGCCAGGTCGGTGCGGATGGTCACCAGCTCGCGGTTCAGCGGCAGACGCTCCAGCGCGGCGCGCAGGTTTTCGCCGATCTTGCCCTTCATGGTCGGCGCGGCCGCCATCACCCCATCCAGGTGCTGGTACTCGGCCAGCCACTTGGCAGCGGTCTTCGGCCCGCACTTCTCGACGCCCGGCACGTTGTCGACCGCGTCGCCCATCAGCGCCAGCAGGTCGATGATCTGGTCGGCGCGCACGCCGAATTTCTCCATCACCGCCGCATCCGAATCCATGCGGCTGCCGGTCATGGTGTTGACCAGCTCGATGCCCGGGCGCACCAGCTGGGCGAAGTCCTTGTCGCCGGTGGAAATGGTCACCTTCAGGTCCTGCGCCAGGCCCTGGAGGGCCAGCGTGCCGATCACATCGTCGGCTTCCACGCCGGGGACGCGCAGGATGCTGATGCCCAGCGCCTCGACGATGCGGCACATCGGCTCGACCTGGCTGCGCAGCTCATCGGGCATCGGCGGGCGGTTGGCCTTGTACTGGTCATACAGGTCGTCACGGAAGGTCTTGCCGGGCGCATCGACCACGAACGCGACGTAGGCCGGGCGTTCCTTCAGCGTCGAACGCAGCATGTTGACCACGCCGAACAGTGCGCCAGTGGGTTCACCCTGTGCATTGGACAGGGGCGGCAGCGCGTGGAACGCGCGGTACAGGTAACTGGACCCGTCGATCAGGACTAATCTGCTCATGGGCCGATTCTACGCGCCCGTGCCTGCACCGCGACGACACGGCACGCACCTGGCGATGGGGCATAATCAGGGCTCTCTCCAGGCAAAGGCCCCCGCCGATGAAGACCCTGATGCTGGCTTCCCTGCTCCTGCTCGCTGGCTGCGCCAGCATGGGTGCCGCAGGTGCTCCCCCGGTGGACGTCAAGGGCGCCGATGTCTCCAAGCGCACCATGGACAACGGCGATGTCATCGAGGAATACCGTGTGTCCGGCCAGCTGCGCATGGTCAAGGTGACGCCGTCGCGCGGTGCTCCGTTCTACATGTACGACAAGAACGGCGACGGCCGTTTCGACAACGACAAGGACGGTGTGTCGCCGGTGTACTGGAAGCTGTACAGCTGGTGAGGTGACCGGGGTCGGATCCCTCTCCACAGGAAAGGGCTCTGACCCCTCAAGGCCATCGGCACGGCCCATCCACGCATGGCGTGGATCTACCGGGACAACGAACGTGGATCCACGCCATGCGTGGGTGACCGCCTATCAGTAGATCCACGCCATGCGTGGATCCGCCCCCCGATCCCCGACAAAAAAGCAACGCCGGCGCGCATCCTGCGGCCGGCGTCGGGTCCCCTCCCCGGGAACGCTTGAATCAGTGGGTGTGGATCAGCGGATGACCAGCACCGGCAGCGTGCTGCGTGCCAGCACTTCGGCGGTCTGGCTGCCCAGCAGCACGCGGGTCACGCCACGGCGGCCGTGCGAGGTCATCACGATCAGGTCGCTGTTGCGCTCGCCGGCGGTCTCGATGATGCCGTCAGCTGCGTAGCGGTCCAGCACGTGCACCGGATTGGCGGTGATGCCCTGCTCGGCCGCCTTGGCCAGCGCCGGCTGCAGCACCTTCTGCGCACCTTCCTCGCGGTCGGCCTTGTACTCCGGGCTGTTCATGTAGCCCACGCTCCAGCCCATGGCATCGTACATGCCGACGGCCCATGGCTCGGAAACAGTCACGATATCGACCTCGGCATTGAGGTCCTTGGCCAGCTCCAGGCCCTTGGCCAGGCCCTTGTCGGCCAGCTCGGATCCGTCGGTGGCAATCAGGATGCGCTTGTACATGGTGGGGCTCCGTAGCGATCTGCCAGATGGGAACGACACCATTGCACACCGGATGTGCAGGCCGTGCCTTGAGCAGAATCAATCCGGCGCCGCGCATTGGCGTGTGCGCACCGCCCGCTTGCACGCACCGGTCGGGCGGCGCATGCTCGGCGGGCGGCGCACTGCCGCGCCCAAGGACGACCGACATGCAGGACAACAAGCCGCCCGTCTGGAGTTCCCAGAAGTCCATCATGGTCGCTGCGATCATCGCCTTGGCGGTGCTGTTCGGCGGCTACCAGATCGGCAAGGACATGGCGCTGCGCGACAACGCCCGGCAGTCAGCCGGCCGATAACCTGCTGCCGTAGAGTCGAGCTTGCTCGACTCTACAGCGCCCCTACCTTCAGGCGATCTGCACCACGCGTGCGTTCTGGCACAGCGGATAGCTGCCCACGAATTCGGCAATCGCATCACGCATCGCTTCGAACGATTCGCCGTACATGTACAGCGCGGTCTCGGTCGGGCCCTGCCACCAGCTGCAGATCTCGCCCAGGCCGTCGATGTTCTCCGACAGCTGTTCGAACACGTGGTTGGAATCGCACTGCTCGTAGACTTCGTCCGGCAGGTTCAGGCCATCCAGGTAGATGCCCAGGCCTTCGGTCACGCCGAAGCTGCGGTCGGCTTCACCCGCGCCCTGCAGCTGCGAACCCTTCGGTGCACCCAGCTGTTCCAGCAGGTCGATCAGCTTCGGCACGCCGGCCGCATCGACCAGGGCAACTTCGATATCACCGTATTCGACCTCGCCGAGATCGGACATCGCGGTGCCGCCGCCAGTCAGCTCGCCCACCTGGGCCGCCTGCAGCAGCGCATCGAGCGGATCCTCGAACAGTTCGTGGCGATGCTCCGGCTGCAGCCGGGCGTTCAACTTCACGGTGACGTGCAGCGTGGGTTCGGTCATGGAGGCGTTCCTGGAAGATGTCGCCGCCTATTGTAGGACCGAGCCGTGCCCGGCTGCGTCTCCCTGACCAAAGCCACTCCCCCTGTCTGTCAGCCGAGCTGATAATGCGCGGCGCAAGGACACCATTCCATCAGGGGGAATATATGAAGTCGATCATTGCACCGGCACTGCTGTTGTTGCTCACCGGCTGCGGCATCCGCACCGAAGTGGTGCGCGTGAACGTGCCCGACATCCGGGTGAACCCGGAACAGGGTCCGGTGGTAGTGGTTGCGTCGGTGCGCGACAACCGCCCCCAGTACTTCCCGCAGGTGCAATCGGCAGCGCGCGCAAAGAACATCGGCGGTGTCATCCGTGCCGGCAATGGTGTACTGGTGGAACTGGAGACGTCCACGGCCTCGGACAAGGCCCGCGAGATCATGATCCAGGCCCTGCGCAACATGGGTTACCGGACTGCAGACAACTGCGAAGCGTCGTGCACGCGCCTGGAGGCTACGCTGACCGATCTTTCGGTAAGTTCTCCGGTGAATGTTTGGCGCGCAGCGACGTACACCCAGCAGATGCTTGCAGACATCGCGGTGCAGGTGACGGCGCGCAAGGACGGGCAGACACGCACCTTCACGGCTTCCGGCCACGGAGCAAACATCTTCCAGGTGGCCTCGCGGGAGAACTGGGAGATCGCACTGGAGCGCGCGGTAAAGAGTTTCACCAGCAGCCTGCAGCAGTCGATGTCCGAACAGGATGCGGCGGCCGGTTCAAAGGCGCAGGACTGACGCTCGGCTCTTCAAAGCTGGCGGTCAGCGCAGGAACGGGGTCACCTTGCGCTTGAGCAGCTCCACCAGCACCGGGTCCATGTAGTCGTAGTCATCCGGGATATCCAGGCAGATCACTCGCTTGCCGTTCATCCATGTCTTGTAGCGGCTGGACAGGCGGTTGCGGTGCGCCTTCTCCATCACGAACACCAGGTCCGCCCACTGCAGCAGCTCCGGGCTGAGCACTTCATCCGCGTCGGCCAGCAACCCGGCCGATGCGGTTTCGATGCCCGGCCACTCGGCGAACACCTGCTCGGCCGTCGGGCTGCGCAGGCGGTTCTGGCTGCGGAGGAAGAGCACGTTGCGGGTCATGGGCTCGGCTCTACAGGTGTTCCGGCCACTCCTCGACGGCGATCAGATCACCGTCAGGTTGGCATACGCCATCACCAGCCACTTGCTGCCGGCGTCGGCAAACTCGACCTGCACGCGGGCGTGGGCGCCGCTGCCTTCGTAGTCGGTCACCATGCCTTCGCCGAACTTGGGATGGGTGACCAGCGCGCCGAGCTTGACCGGCGGCGCCTCGATCGAGGCATGGCCCATCACCCGGCTGGCACCCATCGAGGCCGGCCGCGAGACCTGCACCTTCGGGCGCACTTCGTGCAGCAGCTCGCGCGGAATCTCGCGCAGGAAGCGCGACGGCAGGCTG
Source organism: Stenotrophomonas sp. PE591 (assembly GCF_018320795.1). Lineage (NCBI taxonomy): Bacteria > Pseudomonadati > Pseudomonadota > Gammaproteobacteria > Lysobacterales > Lysobacteraceae > Stenotrophomonas > Stenotrophomonas sp. PE591. Next base: position 66,807 of record NZ_JAAOKO010000007.1, on the reverse strand, counting down.
TAGTTGTCCTGGCCATGGATGCGGCGCGACTCGGCGTAGCTCAGCACCAGCTTCTGGCGCGCGCGGGTGATGCCGACGTAGGCCAGGCGACGCTCTTCCTCCAGCCGCCCGCTTTCCTCCAGCGAACGTGCACTCGGGAACAGGCCGTCTTCCATGCCTGCCAGGAACACCAGCGGGAATTCCAGGCCCTTGGCCGAATGCAGGGTCATCAGCTGCACGCCGTCCTCGCCGGCCTGCGCCTGGCCTTCACCGGCCTCCAGCGCGGCGTAGGCCAGGAACGCGACCAGCTCGTCCATGTCCTCGCCCACTTCCTCGATATCGTCTGCGCGGCGCACGAAGCGCGAGGCCACCGAGACCAGTTCGTCGAGGTTGTCGGTGCGCGATTCCGAATCCAGCGAATTGCGGCTTTCCTTGCTCCAGTGCTCGCGCAGCTGCGAGCGGGCCAGCACGTGGTCCACGCGCTCGGCCAGGGTCATGTGCACGGTCTGCGCCTGCAGCTCGTTGACCAGCCCCAGGAAGCCGGCCAGTGCATTGCGCGCGCGTGCGGCCAGCGCGTTGCCCTGGGTGACCAGCATCGTTGCTTCCCACAGCGAGATGCCCTGCGCGCGCGCCTCGCGGCGCACTTCGTCCAGCGTGCGGTCGCCGATGCCCCGGGTAGGCGTGTTGACCGCGCGCTCGAAGGCGGCGTCATCGTTGCGGTTGGACAGCAGGCGCAGGTAAGCCAGCGCGTCCTTGATTTCGGCACGTTCGAAGAAGCGCATGCCGCCGTACACGCGATAGGGCACCTGTTCGCTCAGCAGCGCCTCTTCAAGCGCGCGCGACTGCGCGTTGCTGCGGTAGAGCACGGCCACTTCGGTGTAGCTGCCACCGTCGCGCACCCACTGGCGGGCACGCTCGACGATGTAGCGCGCCTCGTCCATCTCGTTGTACGCCGCGTACAGGTCGATCGGTTCTCCGTCGCCACTATCGGTCCACAGCTGCTTGCCGATGCGATCCGGGTTGTGCGCGATCACCGCATTGGCGGCGCCGAGAATGTTGGCGGTGGAGCGATAGTTCTGTTCCAGGCGGATGGTCTGCGCACCTGGGAAATCACGCAGGAAGCCCCGCACGTTCTCGACCTTGGCGCCGCGCCAGCCGTAGATGGCCTGGTCATCGTCGCCGACCACGAACACGTGGCCGGAATCGCCGGCCAGCACGCGCACGAAGGCGTACTGGATGGCATTGGTATCCTGGAACTCGTCCACCAGGATCTCGCGGAAGCGGGCACGGTAGTGCGACAGCAGCGCCGGGTTGTCGCGCAGCAGTTCATGGGCGCGCAGCAGCAGCTCGGCGAAGTCGACCAGGCCGGCGCGGTCGCAGCGTGCCTGGTATTCGATATAGGCCTGGCGCATGGTTTCCAGCCACGCATCATGCGGCTCGGGCTGGATGTGCTGCGGGCGGCGACCCTCATCCTTCTGTTCGTTGATCCACCAGGCGATCTGCTTGGCCGGGTACTTGCCGTCGTCCAGTTCCAGCGCCTGCACCACGCGCTTGACCAGCCGCAGCTGATCATCTGAATCCATCACCTGGAAGCCTTCGGGCAGCTTGGCGTCCTGCCAATGCAGGCGCAGCAGGCGGTTGGCCAGGCCGTGGAAGGTGCCGATCCACATGCCGCGGCTGCCATTGGGCAGCTGCGCGTCGATGCGGTGGCGCATTTCACCGGCCGCCTTGTTGGTGAAGGTCACCGCGAAAATGCCATGGGTCGGCACGCCTTCGACTTCATGCAGCCAGGCGATGCGGTGGGTGAGTACGCGGGTCTTGCCGGAACCGGCACCGGCCAGCACCAGGTGGTGGCCGGGGGGAGCGGAGACGGCTTCGCGCTGGGCCGGGTTCAGGCCATCAAGCAGGTGGGAGACATCCATGCCCCCATTTTACGGCATCGCCGTCGCGGCTCCTGCGACCACCTGGGTGGCCAGTGCTTGCGCCTGCTGACGCAGTTCAGGCACCGCCAGGCTTTCCCACAGGCTGCCGATGCGCAGGCTGCCGAGCACGCCCAGCCGTGCCTGCGGCTGGCCCCCGGCAGCACACAGGCGGTCGCCCGGCACCGTGCTGTCCAGGCCCAACCCATGCGGGCCGGGGCGGGCCAGCCCATCGGCCTGCAGCTGCTGCAGCAGCGGGTTGCGCAGCGCACTGGCGCGGGTTTCCACGCCGGTAGCGTTGATCACGCCGCTGATCGTCCACTGCTGTTCATTGCCGGTGGCATCGCGACCCGACAGCCGCAGGGCATCGCCCTCGCGGCCGACGCGTTGCAGGCGGGACAGGTGAACACGCAGTTGGCCGCTTTCGATCAGCGCCTGCAGCTGCGCGTCCACCTCTTCGGCGATGCGGTGGCGATGCACGTCCCAGTAGCGCACCACATGGCGCAGGAAGCGGCGCTGGTCGGCCTCGTCGAGGCTGCGCCACAGCGCCTGCCCGTGCGGGCGGATGCGGTCCATCACGCCCTGCCACGGCAGGCCGTCGGCCTGGGCCTGGCGTGCGAACCCGCGCAATGCGTGCAGGCGCTGGCGCAGGTTCATCGGCAACAGCGTGGCCGGGTCGAACGTGGGCAGGCCGCCGTGCGCATGCGGCAACGGCAGCAGGCCGTGGCGCGAGATCACGTGCAGCGGGCCGGTGTGGCCGGCGGCGACCAATGCCAACACGGTGTCGGCCATGCTCAGGCCGGACCCGACGATGGCCACGGCCTGCTCGCCGGCCAGGGTGCGCACGCCGTCGTAGTCCCAGGCCTCGATCACGTCATCGGCGGGCAGTGCCTCGGCACCGGCTACCGGCAGCGGTCGCATGCTGTTGCCGGTGGCCAGCACCACCTGCGCGGCATGCAGCGTCTGGCCATCGCCCAGCTGCAGCCGGTAACCATGGTCATCCGGCTGCAGGCCCAGCACCGGCTGCGCGATCACCTGCAGCTGTGCCGGCCTGGTCGCAGCGGCCTCCTGCAGGCGCTGCTGCAGGTAGGCAGCAAAGTAGTGGCGGCACACATAGCGCTCGCCCAGCACCTCGCGCGCCTCGCCCGGGTAGGCATTGGCGGCCATCAGGTAGTCGAGGAAATCGCCGGGCTGATCGGCAAACGCACTCATCTTCGCCGCCGGCACGTTCAGCAGGTGCTCCGGCCACGGCGTGGCATAGGCGATGCCCTGGGCCAGCTGCGAGGCGGGTTCGAAGATGGCCAGCGCCAGCGGCGCCTTGGCCTGGCGCAACACCTGGATCGCCACCAGCCCCCCGGCCGCACCACCACCGATGATTGCCAGGTCCAGTTCGCCATTACGCGGTGAATCAGTCATGTGCCAATTGTAGGCCATCGGCGATGACGGGCCGGATTGCCGGAATGGGCGGCCGGCATTGCTTCACATCAACGCATCGGCCAGCCGTGCAATACCTTCGCGGCTGCGCCGCCACGTAGGGCGGCTGCGCCACTGCTGCAGGTCCAGCTGCCGCGACTCGCGCAGGTAGCCATCCTCGATCGCGCACAGCTGCTGCACCAGCGCGCGGTCGTAGCAGATCAGGCCGATCTCGGCATTCAGCGCGAACGAGCGGATATCCATGTTGATCGAGCCGAGCACGGCGATGTCCTCGTCCACGCTCATGTGCTTGGCGTGCAGGAACTGCGGTTCGTACAGGGCGATGCGCACGCCACAGCGCAGCAGTTCATCGTAGTACGCCTCCTGCGCCCAGGACGTCAGCCGCTGGTTGTTGCTTGCCGACAGGATCAGCTGCACCTGCACGCCGGACAATGCGGCGATACGCAGCGCACTCAGTGTGGCTTCGTCCGGCACGAAGTACGGGGTGACCATCACCAGCCGGCGTCGCGCCAGATGAATCAGCGCCGCAACCGCATCACGCGCGTTGCTGTACGGGTAGGCCGGGCCACTGGGCAGCAGCTGGGTAGCGATGTCATCGCTGCACTCGGGCACATCGGTGATGACGTCCAGGCGCTGGCCGGTCTCCATGTACCAGTCGCTGGCGAATACGGCTTCCAGATGCGCCACCGCCGGGCCACGCACGCGCGCCACCAGCTCGCGGTTCGGGTGGCCCGGCACGAACTGCGGGCCCGCCAGGTTCTGCGAACCGACGTAGGCCACTTCGTTGTCGATCACCGCGATCTTGCGGTGGTTGCGCAGGTCCATGCGCCCGCTGCGGCGCCAGCGCAGGCCACCGGGCAGCATCGCGCGCACTTCGATGTCGCGCGCCTGCAGGCGCTTGCGATAGGCGCGCAGGCCACGCTTGGCGCCCACCGCATCGAGCAGCACGCGGCACTGCACGCCACGCGCGGCGGCACGCTGCAAGGCCTCGACAATGGCCTCGCCGACCGCGTCATCGAACATCAGGTAGTACAGCAGGTGCACGCGGTCTTCGGCCTGGTCGATGTCGGCGATCAGCGTGTGCAGCGACTCGTCGTAGTCGGTCAGCAGATCGACGGCGTTGCCGTGCACCGGCATGAAATCGCCCTGGCGCTGCACCAGCGGCACGATCTCGGCGCTGGCGGTGTCGGGCTGTGGGGTCCAGCGCAGGCGATGCTGCAGCGCCTGCTCCTCACGGATCACCTGCGAGGCCTCGGCCTGGCGGCGGATGCGCTCGCGCGACAGCCACGGATGGCCGAACAGCAGGTACAGCGGCAGGCCCAGCAGCGGTACGAAGCCGACCAGCAACAGCCAGCTGCGCGCCGCGCCGGGCGTGGTGCGGGTGGGAATCCAGCACAGCGCGACCAGCCGGATCAGCCAGTCGATCAGCAGCAGGTAGGAACCCAGCAACCACTCGAACAGCATCGTGTCGCCCGTCGGGAGGTGATGGGCCATTCTGCCCACCGGCCTTTGTAGAGTCGAGCCGCGCTCGACTGCGTTGAAGCAGCGTGCCAACCAAGGTTGGCACCTACCGGGCGGACAGCGTGCCGACCAACGGTCGGCACCCACCACGGCAATGGCGGAGCAGCCGGCAGCCGCCCTGGAATGCCAGACATGAAAAAACCCGCCACAAGGGCGGGTTTCTTCGCGGGGACCAGCAATCCTTGCGGATTACTTGATCTTGCCTTCCTTGTACAGGACGTGCTTGCGCACGACCGGATCGTACTTCAGGAATTCCATCTTCCCCGGGGTGTTCTTCTTGTTCTTGTCGGTCGTGTAGAAGTGGCCGGTACCGGCCGAGGAAATCATACGGACCTTATCGCGCTTGCCTGCCATGATGCTTTACTCCTCAGACCTTTTCGCCGCGCGCACGCAGCTCAGCCAGAACGGAATCAATGCCGTTCTTGTCGATGGTGCGCAGTGCATGCGCGGAAACACGAAGCTTGACCCAGCGGTTCTCGCTGGCCACCCAGAAACGGCGCTCGTGCAGATTCGGCAGGAAACGACGACGGGTCTTGTTGTTGGCGTGCGAGACGTTGTTACCCGTCTGCACTCGCTTGCCGGAAACCTGGCATACGCGGGACATTGCGCACCTCGATAGTAGTAGTTGTCAGCCCGTAGCCCGGGAGACGGCGGCCTCGATGGTTGCCCACCACACGTCAAGAGAATCAAAGGGTTACGCTGGCGTTGGGCGGCCGGGGACGTGCTCCCGGGGGCGCCGCCCGGTAGAAAACCGGACACAGCGAGCCGCGCATTATGCACGGGTTCAAGCACTTGCGCAAGTTACCCACAGGCTGCGGCTGAACCGGCAGGGCCGGGAGCCCGCCAACCGGCATACTGCTCCGGTTCACTGCGGAGCTTTCCATGCGGCTGCTGGCCCTGACCTACGGAACCGAAGGCGATACGCGTCCCCTGGCCATGCTCTGCCATGGGCTGATCGGCGCAGGCCACGAGGTGACACTGCTTGCCGATGGCGGCACCCTGGGCAGCGCGCAGGCACTGGATGTGCCCCATGCAGCTCTTGAAGGTGACATCCATGACGAAGTGGTCGCGCTGGTCTCGCGTGGCAACGGTGTTGCCGCCGCCAGTAGCGGGCTGGCACGGATGGCGCTGCAGCATGTCAGCGGCTGGATGCGCCAGGCCGATGCCGCTGCCGAAGGCTGCGATGCGATTCTGACCGGTGGCCTGGCGGCCTTTGTCGGCATGAGCGTGGGCGAACGCCGCGGACTGCCGGTCATCGGCACCGGCATGATCCCGCTGACCCCGACGCGGGCCTTCCGCTCTCCGTTCCTGCCACCGGGACGCTCGCCGGGCTGGTTGAACCGCGCCAGCTATGGGCTGGTCAACGGCCTGATCTGGCGCCAGTTCCGTCGGCCGATCAACGCAGCCCGCAAGCAGCTGGGGCAATCGCCGCGCCGCTCGCTGTGGCCCGGCCTGCCGATGCTCTATGGCATCTCGCCGCAGCTGCTGCCGCCACCGGCGGATTGGCCGGCCGACCACATCGTCTGTGGCCAATGGCGCCTTCCTGATGCGCCCTGGATACCCCCGGCCGATCTGCAGGCCTTCCTCGATGCCGGTCCGCCGCCGGTGTATCTGGGCTTCGGCAGCATGACCGGCTTTGATCGCGAGCGCGTGTTGCCGGCCCTGCTGCAGGCGCTGGCGCCACGCCGGGTGCTGCTGTTTCCTGGCTGGGTGGGACTGCCTGCGATGCGCTTGCCCGATTCGGTCTTCGTACTGGGGCCGACTCCACACGAAGCGCTGTTCCCGCGTTGCGCATTCGCCATACACCACGGTGGCAGCGGTACCACGCATTCGGCCTGCCGCGCCGGCATTCCCTCACTGGTGATGCCGTTCGCCGCCGATCAGTTCTTCTGGGCTGATCGTCTGTATCGGGTGCGGGTGGCACCGGCGCCGCTATCAGCGAAGCGACTGGATGCAGCAACGCTGGCGGCAGCCATCACCTTTGTTGAAACCGACGCAACGCGTACACGCGCTGCTGCCTTGGGCGCGACGATGAGCCATGAGGACGGGGTGGCCTGTGGCGTTGCAATGATCGAGCGCTGGTTGCGGCCGGTGTGACAGCGGCCAGGCCTCAGCGCAGGTGCGGAATCACCTGCGCCAGCAGGTGCGCATCCTTCAACGCGCCATGCAGGCCGCGCTGGCTGGGAATGCGCAGGCGCTGCAGCACATCATCCAGCTTGTTGCCCTGACCCGGCCAGCGTCCCCGCGCAAGCTTCAGGCTGCAGGTGATGCGGCAGTGCTGGGCCAGCGTGCCGGGGATACCGGACAGGCGCAGCTCGTTGTCCAGGAAGCCCACATCGAAGGTAGCGTTGTGCGCGACCATCTCGCTGCCGCGCAGGAACTCCAGCAGTTCGGCCGCCTTGCTGGAGAACAGCGGCTTGCCCACCAGCATCGCATCGCTGATGCCGTGCACGCGCTGTGCGCCCCAATCCACCTTGCGCTGCGGCTGCAGGTAGGTGTGGAACTGGCGGCCGGTGAGCTGGCCATCGATCAGTTCGACGGCACCGATTTCGATCACCCGGTGCCCCAGGCGGTGGGAGATGCCGGTGGTTTCGGTATCCAGTGCAACGATGCGGCTCATCAGGGTGTGCGTTCTCCAGTACGTGCACGCCGATTTTCGCACGCGACCGATGCACTCACCCCAACGCTTCCACCACCCAATCGATGAACACCCGCAGCCGCTGGCTCATGTGCCGGTTCGGCGGGAACATCACATGCATCGGCATCGGCGGCAGCTGCCAGTCCTGCAACACCGGCAGCAGCTCGCCGCGCGCCACGTGCTGCTCGGCCATGTAGCTGGGCAGCACCACCACGCCCAACCCCGCCAACGCAGCGGCCAGATAGGCGTTTCCATCATCGAAGCCGACCGTATAGCGGCCCTGCACCTCAACGCGTTCATCGCCGCGCTGTGCAACGAACACGCGTGCGCGGCCACTGCGCGGGCTGAGGAAGCCGACCATGTGGTGGTCGGGTCCTTCCAGCGCGCGCGGGTCGGTCGGCAGGCCGAAACGCTGCACATAGCCGGGGCTGGCGTGGAAACCGATCGGCAGTGCCGCCAGCGGCCGCGCCACCAGTGCCGGGTCGGCGGGGGTGCCACCGCGGATCACGCAATCGACGTTGTCCGCGATGACATCGACCTCGCGGTCGCTGACGCCGATGTCCAGCTGGATCTCCGGGTAGCGCGCCTGGAAATCCGGCAACGCCGGCACCAGCCGCAACCGCGCGTACGGCCCGGGCACATCCACGCGCAGCCGCCCGCGTGGCTGGGTGGCCGCGTCGCCCAGCCCGCCCTCCACTTCTTCCAGCTCGGCCAGCAGGCGGGCGATGCGCGGGTAGTAGGCCGCGCCGTCGGCGGTGACGCTGACCCGGCGCGTGGTGCGGTTGAGCAGGCGCAGCCGCAGGTGTGCCTCCAGTTGCTGCACCAGCTGGGTGGCCGTGGTGCGGCTGATCTGCAGGGTCTGCGCGGCGCGGGTGAAGCTGCCGGTTTCCACCACCCGGGCAAAGGCCCGCATCGCCTCGAAACGGTCCATGGCGGGCCATGATTGTTTGGAATTGACAATCAATCTAGGCCGATCATCGCGGTTTATCCAGACAGCGCTGACGGGGAGGATGGCGTTCTCTCCCACGGGATCTTCCCCATGTCACAGCGTGATGTCGTTTTCCCCGCCGGCCGCCAGGCCCTGTACGAGCGCAACCGCTACTCGCCTGCGATCCGTTCCAACGGCTTCCTGTTCGTATCCGGCCAGGTCGGCAGCCGTGAGGACGGCTCGCCCGAGCCAGACTTCGAAACGCAGGTGCGCCGCGCTTTCGAGAATCTCAATGCGGTGTTGGCTGCTGCCGGCTGCACGTTCGATGACGTGATCGACGTGACCGTGTTCCTGGTCGATCCGGAAACCAACTTCGAGAAGGCCTGGGCGATCGTGCCCGAGTACTGGGGCGAGGCGCCGCACCCGACCCTGACCGGTATCGGCGTGAGCTGGCTCTATGGGTTCCAGTTCGAGATCAAGGTGATCGCGAAGCTGCCGTGATACGGGTAGTGCCGGCCGCTGGCCGGCAACGCAGTGGGGTCGAAAAGCGTGTCGACCAAGGTCGACACCCACCAAGGCAGGAGGTCCGCACCCACCAGGGCAGGATGCCCCCAGGCCGTCCACCTGAACGGGAGATTCCGACGTATTCCCGAAGCGGCCATTGATATTGTATCCGGCGAAAACCGCTTGCTAGCCTCCCTTCCATGCGCCGGATCGCCCGCCACCTTCGCTCGTACCTGATGCTGCTGCTGATGGCGGCATTCGTGGTCGTGCCGGTGGCCGACGCGCTGGCCTGCACGGTGGAACCGCACGCCAGCACGGTGCACGTGGAGTCCGCACCGGATGCCGATGGCGATACCGACGGCAAGCATGTTGGTGCCTGTGGCCACAACCACTGCCACCACTCCAACCTGAGCCTGCCGGCCAGTACCCTCGCCGCCTTCGGTGCGCCACTGCCGGCGCGCTGGATGAATGCCGGCGACGCGGCGACCTATGCGGTCGCCCAGGATGAATTGACGCGTCCCCCCCGGGCGTGAGTTGAGCGCGTCCCGCGATTGCGGGCTCCCGTTTCACTCACAACCGGAATCCCCCTATGTCGATCCTGACACCTCGGTCGCCGCGCGCGGCCGGGCTGGTCGTCGCTGTGTTGCTGGGCCTGGCCCCGGCGGCATCGGTGATGGCGCAAGCCGCCCCTTCCTACGACGCCCTGCTTGAACGCCTGGACCAGCTGCCCGGCACCCGTGTGGGTGCGGCGCTGGCCGAGGCCGCCGACGCGCGCGCCGACCAGGCCCGTGCATTGCCCAACCCTTCCCTCTCCTACTCCGCTGAAAATGCCTGGGGCACCGGCTCCTATGGCGGCATGGGCAAGGCCGATACCGTGCTCACTTTGTCCCAGCCGCTGGAGGTCTGGGGCCAGCGTGGCGCGCGCGTCCGTGCCGCCCGGGCCGAAGCACAGGCCGCCAACCTGCGTGGTGCCCAAAGCCGCAGCGACGTGGCCAGCCAGCTGGCGGTGGTCTACGCACAGGCGGAAAGTGCACTGCGCCGCTACACCCTGGCCGAAGAAGCACTGACCCTCACCCGCGCTGACGCCAACGCCGTCAACGCGTTGGTCAAGCAGGGCCGCGAACCGCAGCTGCGTGCGGTGCAGGCGCAGAGCGAGGTGGCCAACGCCAGCGCAGCGCTGGATGAAGCGCAGGCGTTCCGCGATGCCGCGCTGGCCCGCCTGGCCGGTGCTGCACTGCTGGATGCACCGGTGCAGTCGATCAACGACAGCCTGCTCGACCGTGCGCCGCCGCTGCCGCGCGGTGCCACCGACGTGGCGCTGGCGGTGCGCATTGCCGAAGCCGAAGCCGATGCGGCGGGCAAGCTGGTCGAGGTGGAACGCAAGCGCGCCCTGCCCGACCTCAGTGTCACCGCCGCGCAGACCCGCTTCCGCGAAGGCGGCGAGCGCGCCTACAACCTCGGGGTCAGCCTCAGCATCCCGTTGTTCGACCGCAACCGCGGTGGCATCCGCGCCGCCAATGCCGACCAGCGCGCGGCCGAAGCACGCCTGGACCAGCAGCGCCGCGACAGCGAGGCCGAGCGCCTCTCTGCGGTGGCCGGGTTGAAGGCCGCCAGTAGCCGTACCCGCGCCGCTGATGAAAGCGTGGTCGCCGCCGAAGAGGCATATCGCCTGGCCCGCATTGGCTTCGACGCCGGACGCATCTCGCAGCTGGAACTGCGCAGCACGCGCAGCGCCCTCATCGCCGCCCGCGGCACCGCCGTGGATGCGCGCCTGTCGCGCGTCGCCGCGGAAATCGATCTTGCCCGCCTGGAAGGGCGCGCACCCTTTGTGGAGGCTCCATGACTCTCTCCCGTACTTTCCCGCTGATCGGCGGCGTGCTGCTGACCGTCCTGCTGGCTGGCTGCGCCGGCAACGCGCAGACGCCTGCCAATGAAAACCCCGCTGCGGCCAAGGCCGGCACCGACGATGGCCACGGCCATGCCGCCGGCAGCAAGGAAGCCAAGGCAGAAACCGCGAAGGCGCCTGCTGACGCCGACGAAGGCGTGGTGCAGCTGACCCCGGAGCAGATCAAAGCCTCCGGTATTGAAGTGGTCGCGATCGGTCGCGGTGGCGGTGGTTCCACGCGCCTGTCCGGCCGGGTCGAACCGTCGGTCGGCGCACGCGCGTCGGTGGCCTCCACGGTGACCGGCCGCGTCGAGCGCGTGCTGGTCGCACCGGGCACCGCGGTGAAGCAGAACCAGGCACTGGCGATCGTGGTCAGCGGCGAAGCGGCGGTGTTCCGCGCCAATGCGCTGGCCGCAGCGGCCGAAGCCGAAGCCGCGCGGCTGGCCTATGGCCGCGACAAGGCGCTGGTCGACCAGGGCGTGGTCGCCCGCCAGGAGATGGAAGCCTCGCGTGCACGTTCGCTGGCGGCACAGGCCCAGGCCGCCGCCGCGCAGGCCCAGGCCGCTGCCAACGGTTCGCCGGACAGCAGCGGTCGCGTGCGCATCACCAGCCCGGTAGCCGGCATCGTCGGCAACGTGCAGGTCACCCCGGGTGGCGTGGTCGCCGCCGGCAGCTCGGTGGCCGACGTCGCCGACCCGACGATGAACGAGCTGGTGTTCACCGCACCGCCGGCGCTGGCCGCACAGGTCACGCCCGGCATGAAGCTGGAAGTGAGCGTGCCGGGTGGCAGCTTCACCGCCACCGTCACCGGTTCGGCCGCCGATGTCCGCCAGCAGGGCGGCGTCGCGGTGATCCGTGCCACGCCGGTGGATGCGTCGCTGCCGCCGGCCGGTTCGCCGGTATCGGCCGTGGTGGTCACCGAAGGCCAGGACAGCTCGCTCAGCGTCCCGGCCGATGCGGTGCAGAACGTCGATGGCAGCAGCGCGGTGTTCGTTGCCGTCGAAGGTGGCTTCAAGGCGCAGCCGGTCCTGGCTGGGCGCCGTGCCGGTGACCGCATCGAGATCCTCGGTGGCCTGACCGGCAGCGAGCGCATCGTTGGCAGCAACGCCTTCCTGCTCAAGGCCGAGCTGGCCAAGGGCGAAGCCGAGCACGGCCACTGAGGAGGCGACCATGTTCAAGCTGATCATTGAAACAGCGGTGCGCCACCGCTGGCTGGTGGTGTTCATGGCGGCGCTGATCGCCGCGGTGGGCCTGTTCCAGCTGGGCAAGCTGCCGATCGACGCGGTGCCGGACATCACCAACCGCCAGGTGCAGATCAACACGGTGGCACCGGCGCTGACCCCGGAGCAGATCGAGCGGCAGGTGACCTACCCGCTGGAAACCGCGCTGGCCGGCATCCCCGGCCTGACCACCACGCGTTCACTGTCGCGCAATGGCTTCTCGCAGGTCACCGCGATCTTCACCGATGCGACCGACATCTACTTCGCGCGCCAGCAGGTGGCCGAACGCATGCGCGAGGCATCTGAAGACCTGCCCGATGGCGCGTCGCCGATGCTGTCGCCGGTTACCACCGGCCTCGGCGAAGTGCTGATGTGGACCGTGGACTTCACCACGTTCGATCCGGCCAAGCTGGCCAAGCCGGGTGAAGCCGGCTGGCAGGCCGGCGAGGTCTACCGCACGCCGGAAGGCAATCTGCTGCGCACGCCGGAAGAACGTGCGACCTACCTGCGCACCGTGCAGGACTGGATCATCGCGCCGCAGATGCGTTCCAGCCCGGGGCTGGCCGGCGTCGATACGGTCGGTGGCTACGTCAAGGAATATGGCGTGCATCCGGACAGCGCCCGGCTGGCCGCGCACGGCCTCGGCCTGGCCGATCTGGTCACCGCCCTGCAGCGTTCCAACGTGCAGGCCGGTGCCGGTTTCGTGCAGCGCGCCGGCGAAGGACTGGTGGTGCGTGCCGATGGCCTGGCGCTGACCACCGAGGATCTGGCACAGGCCCCGGTGGCGACCCGCAATGGCGTGGTGGTGCGCGTGGCCGATGTGGCCGAGGTCGAGCTGAGCCGCGCGCCGCGCCTGGGTGCGGCCAGCCGCAACGGCCATGAAGCCGTACTGGGTACCGCGCTGATGATTGCCGGCGGCAACAGCCGCACCGTGGCGCAGGCCGCTGCGGCGCGTCTGGAACAGGTGAACAAATCGCTGCCGGCCGACATTGTGGCCGCGCCGGTGCTGGACCGCAGCGTGCTGGTCAATTCCACCATCAAGACCGTGGCCAGGAACCTCACCGAGGGCGCGCTGCTGGTGGTGGTGGTGCTGTTCCTGCTGCTGGGCAACCTGCGTGCAGCGACGATCACCGCGCTGGTGATTCCGCTGTCGTTCCTGTTCGCAGTGATCGGCATGAACCGCTTCGGCATCAGCGGCAACCTGATGAGCCTGGGTGCACTGGACTTCGGCATCCTGGTGGACGGTGCGGTGATCGTGGTCGAGTCGACGCTGCTGATGTTGGGCCAGCGCCGCGCCGAACTGGGCCGTGCGTTGACCGCGATGGAGCGGCTGCGCGTGGCTGCCGATTCGGCGATGAAGATGGCGCGTCCAGCTGCGTTCGGACAGTTGATCATCCTGCTGGTGTTCGCGCCGATCCTCACGCTGGAAGGTGTGGAGGGCAAGACGTTCCACCCGATGGCAGCGACCTTCATGCTGGCCCTGGTCGGTGCCTTCCTGTTCTCCTTCACCTTCGTGCCGGCGATGGCCGCGCTGCTGGTGCGCGAGCCGAAGGTAAAGGACGGCGATACGCATGCCGAAGATGGCGAGCACGAGACCAGGCTGATCCGCGTGCTGCGTGCGCGCATCGAACCGGTGGTGCGCAAGGCCGTGGCACATCCGCGCACGGTGCTGGCAGCTGCGGTGATGATGGTGGTGGTGGGCATCGGCGCGTTCTCGCTGCTGGGCCGCGAGTTCATGCCGACGCTGGACGAAGGCAACGTGGCGATGCAGGCCCTGCGCGTGCCGTCGACCTCACTGGAGCAGTCGCTGGCGATGCAGCTCGCGCTGGAGAAAGCGATCGCCAAGCAGCCGGAAGTGGAAACCGTATTCTCGCGTACCGGTACCGCCGAGGCGGCCATCGACCCGATGCCGACCAACATCTCCGACAGCGTGATCGTGCTGAAGCCGCGCAAGGACTGGCCCGATCCGAAGCTGGCCAAGGACGCACTGGTGGCGCGCTTCGAAAAGCTGGCCGGGCAGCAGCTGGGCAACAGCTTCGAGTTCAGCCAGCCGATCGAACTGCGCTTCAACGAGCTGATTTCCGGCGTGCGTACCGACCTGGCGGTGATGATCTTCGGCGATGACTTCAGCCAGCTGCAGAAGGTGGCCGACCAGGTGGCGCTGAAGCTGCGTGCGGTGAACGGCGCGGCCGACGTGCGGGTGGAACAGATCTCCGGCCTGCCTACGCTCAACGTGGCGATCGACCACGTGGCGGCGGCGCAGTACGGCCTGACTGCCGCAGACGTCAGTGATGCACTGTCCACCGGCATTGGCGGCACGGCGGCCGGCAAGATCTTCGAAGGTGATCGCCGCTTCAACGTGGTGGTGCGCCTGGACGATGCCTCGCGCAACGATCCGGACCAGCTGGCCTCGCTGCCGATCGCCACGCCTTCGGGGCTGGTGATTCCGCTGTCGTCAGTGGCGCGCATCACGGTCAGCGAAGGACCGAACCAGATCAGCCGCAACAACGGCAGCCGCCGCGTGGTGGTGCAGGCCAACGTGCGCGGTCGCGATCTGGGCGGCTTCGTCGGCGAGGCGCAGGCAGCGGTGGCCGACGTGGCACTGCCGCCGGGTGCCTACCTGACCTGGGGTGGCCAGTTCGAGAACCTGCAGCGCGCGGAGAAGCGGCTGGCGACGGTGGTGCCGGTGGTGTTCCTGCTGATCGGCAGCCTGCTGTTCATGGCCCTGCGCAGCGGCAAGGAAGCCATTCTGGTGTTCAGCTGCGTGCCGTTGGCGCTGGTCGGCGGCATCCTCGCGCTGCTGCTGCGGGGCATGCCGTTCTCGGTGTCGGCGGCGGTCGGCTTCATCGCCGTCTCCGGCGTGGCCACCTTGAACGGCCTGGTGCTGATGCAGGCGATCCGCGAACGCCTGGATGCCGGTGACCTGCCGCTGCAGGCAGCGATCAACGGTGCCTCCAGCCGCATCCGCGCGGTGCTGACCACGGCGCTGGTGGCCATCGTCGGCTTCATTCCGATGGCGATTGCCAGCGGTTCCGGTGCGGAAGTGCAGAAGCCGTTGGCGACGGTGGTGATCGGTGGCCTGATCACCGCCACCGTGCTGACCCTGCTGGTGCTGCCGACCTTTGCTGCACGGGTGGCCAAGCCGCGGGCGGTGGGGTGAGCTGAGAGGGGGTCGGAGCCCTTTCCGTGGGAAAGGGATCCGACCCCGTGACCGGGTCGGATTGCCGGCCAGCGGCCGGCACTACCCGGTAGCGGTCAGGCCTTCTTGCGCTCGGCGATGTAGGCCTGGATCTGCTGTTCCAGCACCGGCAGCGGCACCGAGCCCTGCTTGAGCAGGGTGTCGTGGAAGCCCTTGATGTCGAACTTGTCGCCCAGTTCCTTCTCGGCCTGCGCGCGCAGGCGCACGATGGCGATCTCGCCCAGCTTGTAGCTCAGTGCCTGGCCCGGCCAGGAAATGTAGCGGTCCACTTCGGTGGTCACTTCATGCTCGCTCAGCGCGGTGTGGTCACGCAGGTAGGCCAGCGCCTGCTCGCGGGTCCAGCCCTTGCTGTGCACGCCGGTGTCGATCACCAGGCGCGCGGCGCGCCACATCTCATAGGTCAGGCGGCCGAAATCCTCGTACGGGGTTTCGTAGATGCCCATTTCCACGCCCAGCTTCTCGCAGTACAGCGCCCAGCCTTCGCCATAGGCGGAGATGTAGGCATTGCGGCGGAACTCGGGCAGGTTCTTCTGCTCGGCGGCAATGGCGCCCTGCAGCGCGTGGCCCGGATCGGACTCATGCAGCGTCAGTGCCGGCAGGTTGTACAGCGGGCGCGACGGCAGGTTGTAGGTATTGAGCCAGTAGGTGCCCATACCACCACGGCCGGCGGTCCAGAACGGCGCGATATCCGGCGGCACCGGCACGATGGTGAAGCGCGCGCGCGGCAGCGTCATGTACTTGCCGAGCTGGCCGTCCGCCCGCTTGGAGATCCACGCGGCACGCGACAGCAGCTCTTCCGGCGTCCTGGCATAGAACTGCGGATCGGTACGCAGGAAGGTCAGGAACTCGGCGAAGCTGCCCTTGAACTTCACCTGCTTGATGATGTCGTTCATTTCCTTCTGGATGCGTGCGACTTCATCCAGGCCGATGCGATGGATCTCGTCCGGCGACAGGTCCAGCGTGGTGTATTCGTGGATCTGCTGCTTGTAGTACGCCTTGCCATCAGGCATCGCTTCGGCGGCCAGGGTGGTGCGCGCCTGCGGCACGTACTCGTTGACGAAGAAGGTGCGCAGCTGCTGGAACGCCGGCACCACCTTGCCGCTGATCGCTTCACGCGCCTGCGCCTGCAGCCTGGCCTGCTCGGCGGCCGGGATGGTGGTGGGCAGCTTCTTGAACGGCGCGTACAACGGCGATCCGGTCGGGTCCTTCAGCTCGGCGACGGTGGCGATGGACACTTCGCGGCCATCGAGCACGGCACGCGGCACGCTGAAGCCACGCTTCAGGCCGGCACGCATGTTCTCGGTCTGCTGGCCGAAGTATCGCGGCACATCGTTCAGCCGTGCGATGTAGTTCTGGTAGTCCTGCACGGTCTTCATCTCGCGCCGGGCCATGAAGGACAGGTTGGACCAGAACGAGGAGTCGGCGTTGAACGGCATCTCGTAGCCGCGCAGGCGCGTCTCTTCGGCCAGGTTGAACACCTGGTCGTGGTAGATCGCGTAGTTGACCTGGTTGTCGGGCGACAGGGTCTTCGGGTCGATCTTCTTCAGCGCGGCGAGGGTCTCGTCCCACACCTTCAGGCGCGCCTGCTGCGCGGCCGGGCCGACATCGGGCATGCGGGTGGCATTGGCCGGCGCGTCTTCGTCTTCGCTGGCCTCGCCGCCGCCCTGCTGGCGCCACTTCCATTCCTTCTCGTACAGCGCGCGGAAGGCGGCATCGGCGGGCGATTCGGTGGCCACGCTGGCCGGTGCGGCGGTGGCAGGCGGCACGGCAAGGGCCACGGCGGGCGCGGACAGGGCAATCAGCAGGGCAACGGCAAGACGGGTTTTCACGAGCACAGGTTCCCGGGAAGGCAGACCCCGATGATGGCACCGCCCACGGCCCACGGCATGGGACGAAGGTCCTGCCTGCAGCGCAGGCAGGACCGGGAACCGGCCGCAGGCCGGGGCCCAGCGCCGGAGGCGCGTGGTAGAGCCGACTGTCAGTCGGCTGCTCTTCCGCCATATGCAGCAAACCCCGCGCTCCGCGCGAAAGTCGACTGACATTCGACTCTACCCACAGCAGACCGCATCCCGGCGCAGCCTCAATGGCTGGCCTTGTCCCGCTTCCAGCCCCGGTGCTTGATGTCCAGCTGCAGGCTGTACAGCGCGGTGAACGCCGGGAACAGGTTCTGCAGCACGCCCACCGAGTCCTGCTTGGCCGAGAACAGGAAGTAGCTCAGCGTCATCAGGCTGCCGACCACGCTCATGTACCAGAACAGCCGCGGGATCACCGGCTTGCCCGCACGCTTGGACGCGATGAACTGGACCAGCCAGCGGCCGCCGAACATCAGCGCGCCGGTGTAGCCGATCAGCTTCCAGCCGGTCACATGCAGGCCGGTCCAGTACAACCAGGTCAGCGGCTGGTCGAGCCAGTGCAGCTCCAGATCCATCAACGCTCCTCCACCGCGGTGCGCTTGCTGCGGGTGATCAGCCACGCCACGCCGCGCAGGTCACGGATGCCGACCAGTGCACGGCCCAGGTTGTTGTACTTGGACACGCCGGCGGTACGGTGGCGGTGGTTGACCGGCACGCTGGTGGTCTTCCAGCCGGCACGCTGCATCAGCGCGGGCAGATAGCGGTGCATGTGGTCGAAGTACGGCAGGTCGAGGAACGCGCTGCGCTCGAACAGCTTGATGCCGCAGCCGGTATCGGGCGTATCGTCGCGCAGCATGCGTGCGCGGATGGCGTTGGCCCACTTGCTGGCCCAGCGCTTGCTGCCGCTGTCCTGGCGGTTGACCCGCCAGCCGGCGAACAGCTTCACCTGCGCCTCGGCGGCCTCGCGCGCGGCCAGCAGCTTGGGAATGTCGGCCGGATCGTTCTGGCCATCGCCATCCAGGGTGGCGATCCACGGCGCCCGCGCATGCTTGACACCGGTGCGCACGGCGGTGCTCTGCCCGCTCTGGTCCACGTGGTGCAGCACCCGCAGTTCCGGCGTGGTCGCCTTCAGCCCCTGCAGCACTGCCAGGGTGTCATCGCGCGAGTGATCGTCGATGTAGATGATCTCGAACGGCAGCCGGCCACGCAGTGCAGCGGTGATTTCGGCAACCAGCGGGGCGACGTTGTCGCGTTCGTTGAACACCGGGACGACAACGGAAAGCTCGGGTTGGCTCATAAGGCACTCGGCCAAAGGGGGACAAAGACCGCGCATTCTCCGAAGCCGAGGTTATCCGAAGATGAATCCGGCTGTGTGAGGATCCGTCCTCAGGCGCGGTCGCCAAAATACTCACGGCACCACTGCACGACGGGGGGCAACCCTTCTTCGATCGGGGTCACCGCGTCGAAGCCGAATGCGTCATGGGCGCGCCGGGTATCGGCCATCGTGCGCACCATGTCGCCCGGCTGCATCGGCTTGTAGACCTTCTGCGCGGGGCGACCGGCGGCCTGCTCGATCACGCTGATGAAGCGCTCCAGCTCGACCGGCGTATGGTTGCCGAGGTTGAACACCCGGTGCGGTACCGGACCATCGGCCGGATGCGCGAGCGCGCCGAGAATACCCGACACGATGTCGGAGACATGTGTGAAATCACGCTGCATGCGGCCCTCGTTGAACACGTCGATCGGCCGCCCGGCCAGCACCGCGCGCGAGAACAGCAGCGGTGCCATGTCCGGCCGGCCCCACGGGCCATACACGGTGAAGAAGCGCAGGCCGGTGGCACGCAGGCCGTACAGCTGCGCGTAGGTATAGGCCATCAGCTCGTTGGCCGCCTTGGTCGCCGCGTACAGCGAGCGCGGCTGGTCCACGCGCTGGTCCTCGTAGAACGGCGGCGTGGCCGAATCACCGTAGACCGAGCTGCTGGAGGCATACACCAGGTGCTGCACGCCACGGTGACGGCACAGTTCGAGCATGTTGACGAAGCCGACCAGGTTGCTGTCGACGTAGGCGTGCGGGTTTTCCAGCGAATAGCGCACGCCGGCCTGCGCGGCCAGGTGGATCACCGCAGTCGGCTTCACCTCGTCGAACAGTGCCGCCAGGCCCTGCTGGTCGGTCAGGTCCAGGGTGCGCAGGTCCAGCGCCGGGCACAGCGCAGCCACGCGGTCGCGCTTGATCTGCGGGTCATAGTAGTCGTTGAAGTTGTCCAGGCCGACCACGGGCTGGCCGGCCTCCAGCAGCGCGCGGGCGGTGTAGGCACCGATGAAGCCGGCAGCGCCGGTGAGCAGGATGGTCATGACAGGGGCCTGGAAACGAAGTTCAGGCCCCTGATGTTACCGGTCTCAGAACAAACCGAAACGCTTCTTCGCCACGTTGGTGCGGCCGGGTTCGATCACGTCCTGGATGTTCTTCGCATCGAAGCGGTCGAGCAGCGCCTCGGCGCCCTTCTTCAGCTTCAGGTCCATCTCTTCCGGGTACAGCGGAACCAGGCTCATGAAGCTGATGGTCCTGCCGTCCTCCAGCGCCAGCGTGGCGAAGTCCTCCGGGGCGGTCACCGGCGACAGCACGATGGCACCGTCGAAACCCACGCCCGGCGCGTAGGGCTCGCTGGGATGGCCGTTGGGAATGGTGTGGCCGAAGCCCAGCCAGGTGTCGTACTCGTGCGGCAGCCGTGCCATGCCCTTCAGCAGGCGCACCGGCCAGTAATTGCGCTCGTCCTCGAAGGCGTCCTGGGAGATCGGCCAGTCGGCCGGCAGGGTCACCATCAGTTCCATGTAGCGCGGCACGTCCGCGTCCACCTCGGCGGGCACGGTCATCGGCAGGTCGCTCATGCCGGAGGTGACCAGGCGCAGGTACGGGCAGTGGTCATTGGCCGGCACCACGTGCACGTCGATGTGCACCAGATCGGAGATGATCTCGTGGAAGACACCGGACACCGGGCCCAGATGGCGTTCGAGGTGGGCGCTGATCGCCTCGATGTGCTGTTCTTCGCCGATGGCGGGCACGAAGTCCTTTTCGCGGCGATGTACCAGTATCTGGGTGCCGTCCGGGCTGACGTCCTCGTATTCGTTGCTCATGTCCTGTTCCCTGGATGAGGCCACGGACCGGAGAGCAGTGCATCCCCGGCACGCGCGGCGGTGCGTTCCCTGTCATCTGCAGGACGCGGCGGGAACAGGCCGCACCCCCTGGCGCGGCGCCGGGCTCAGCCCTGGCGCGTACGCAGCTTTTCCAGCACGCCGTCCAGGGTATCCAGGTCGGTGTAGTGGATGATCAGCTTGCCCTTGCCGCCCCGGCCGTGGTTGATCGCCACCTTGGCACCCAGTGCTTCGGACAGTTCGGTTTCCAGCGAGGCGATGTCGGCCTGCTGCACCTTCGGCGTCGCCACCGGGCGGTTGCTCGGCACCTTGCCGGCCGCGAAGGCCTGCGCACGGCGCTCGACCTCGCGCACCGACCAGCCTTCATCGGCAGCTTCCTGCGCCAGCTTGCCAGCCAGCTCGGGAGCCAGGGTCAGCAGCGCGCGGGCGTGGCCCATTTCCAGGCGGCGGGTTTCCAGCAGCAGCCGGATCGCCACCGGCAGCTCCAGCAGGCGCAGCAGGTTGGACACCGCCGCGCGCGAGCGGCCGACGGCCTCGGCGGCCTCGGCATGGGTCAGGGTGAACTCGCTGATCAGGCGCTGCAGCGCCTCGGCTTCTTCCAGCGGGTTGAGGTCTTCGCGCTGGATGTTCTCGATCAGCGCCATCGCGATGACGGTGCGGTCTTCCAGCTCGCGCACCACCACCGGCACTTCGTCCAGGCCGGCCAGCTGCGATGCGCGCCAGCGGCGCTCACCGGCGACGATTTCGTAGTTGCCTGCCGGCAGCTGGCGCACCAGGATCGGTTGGATCACGCCCTGCGACTTGATCGAGTCGGCCAGTTCGGAGAGCTTGCCCTCGTCCATCTCGCGGCGCGGCTGGTACTTGCCCGGCTGCAGCTGGCCGACCGGCAACTTGCGCAGCACTTCACCCGGCAGCGGTTCGATCACCGCAGTGGTGGCCTGCACCTGGCTGACCGCGCCTTTCGGGCCCAGCAGCGCATCCAGGCCACGGCCGAGGCCTCGCTTCTTGGCTGCCGGCTTGCTGCTGGTCATCAGACGGTCTCCACGGCCTTGGCGGCCTTGTTGCGTTCGTTGTTGCGGCGGATGATCTCGCCGGCCAGGCCCAGGTAGGCCACGCCACCGCGCGAGGCGCGGTCGTAGCCGACGATGCTCTGGCCATGGCTGGGCGCCTCGGCCAGGCGCACGTTGCGCGGCACGATGGTGCGGAACACGCGGTCGCCGAAGTGCTCGGTGAGCTCGGCCGACACTGCGTTGGCCAGGTTGTTGCGCACGTCGAACATGGTGCGCAGCACGCCTTCGATCTCCAGCGCCGGGTTCAGGCTGGTGCGCAGCGCTTCGATGGTTTCCACCAGCGCGCTCAGGCCTTCCAGTGCGTAGTACTCGCACTGCATCGGCACGATCACCGAATCGGCAGCGGCCAGCGCGTTGAGCGTCAGCAGCGACAACGCCGGCGGGCAATCGATCAGGATGTAGTCGTACTCGTCGCGGATCGGCGCCAGTGCGCGCTTCAGGCGCTGCTCGCGCTCGCTCTGGCCCATCAGCTGGATCTCGGCGGCGGTCAGGTCGATGTTGCCCGGCAGCAGGTCGTAGCCTTCGGCGGTCTGCACGCGCACATCGGCGGCGCTGTTCTCGCCCAGCAGCAGATCGCAGGTGGAGGCCGCCAGCTCACGCTTGTCCACGCCGCTGCCCATGGTCGCGTTGCCCTGCGAGTCCAGGTCGACCAACAGCACGCGCTTGGGTGCGTTGGCCAGGGAAGCGGCCAGGTTGACGGCGGTCGTGGTCTTGCCGACGCCACCCTTCTGGTTGGCGATGGCGATGATGCGGGCCATGCGGGTGTGCCTCGTCGACGGATGGTTGGGACCGGTCATTATGCGTACAACCGGCCCCTTGCGGAAATCGTGGATCGCCAACCCGTTGTTCCACAAAGGGCTGGCGGCGGGAATCAGGGACCTGTAACGGTGACCAGGTGGCGTTCGCCGGCCAGGCCGGGCACGCTCAGCGGGGTCACCTCACGCACCTGCCAGCCAGCCGGCAGTTCCGCGATCTCCTCATGCGGGTAGACGCCCTTCATGGCCAGCAGCACGCCACCGGGGCGCAGCAGATGGCCACCGACACGGACGATGCCGGCCAGGGTATCCATTGCGCGCGCGGTCAGCTGGTCGTAACGACCGGCCTCGTCCAGCGCTTCGGCCCGCGATTCGGCCACGCGGGCGTTGCCCAGGCCGAGCTGGCGCACGGCCTCGCGCATGAAGCGCGCCTTCTTGCCGTTGCTCTCCACCAGGGTGACCTGCAGGCCCGGGCAGGCGATCGCCAGCGGGATGCCGGGCAACCCGGGGCCGGTACCGAGGTCGGCCAGGCTGCCATCAGCCACGAACGGCTGCATCGCCAGCGAATCGAGCAGGTGGCGGGTAACCATCTCCTGCGGGTCGCGGATGGCGGTGAGGTTGTAGGTGCCGTTCCAGCGGTGCAGCAGGGCCAGGTAGCGCAGCAGCGGCGGCGCCAGCGCGGCGTCCAGGCCCATGCTGGCCAGGCCCTGTTCCAGCGTGGCAACCACGCTGGCGGGAAGTGGGTGTTCGCTCATGCCGCCATTATCGCCGGTTTTGCGCGCTGATTCCCCGCTTCAGTGCGGATACCAGGCCAACGCCGCACGGAACTGGCCGGTGGCCTGCCATTCGTGCAGGTGCCAGCGCGCGGCCTCGCCCAGTTCCGGGGCGCACCAGCGCAGGTGCAGAGCGCCATCGGCCCCCGGCGCCAGCTGCAGGCGGTGCAGCCCGAACGAGATGCCCTGCCCGTGCGCCTTCAGGATGGCCTCCTTGACGCACCATACGCGGAAGAACCAGTGCTCGCGGTCGGCCTCGTCCAGGCGTTCCAGCCAGGCCACCTCCTGCGGGTGGAAGAAGCGCCGCACGATTTCCAGAAGACGCGGCCGCGGCCGCAGCAGTTCCAGGTCCACGCCCAGCCGCACGCCTTCGCCCAGCGCCACCAGCAGCACCTCACCGCTGTGGCTCCAGCCGGTCCCGTAGTGGGCCAACGGGCCGCTCAGCTCCGGCCGGCCCTTGTCGTCACGGACCAGTGGCAGCGTCTGCGGATCGGTGCCCAGCGCCTGCGCCAGTACCTGCCGGGCCTGCGGTTCACCGCGCTGGCCCGGCACGTGCGGACGCCGCCAGACCGTTACCGGACCGAAGCGCCACGGACCGTCGAGGGTGGCTGGCAGGCTCATCCGCACGCGCCCATCACGCAATTGCACGACGGGTTCACAGCCCTGCGCGTCAACTGGTCACAGTTCCCCACCGGAGGTTCGATCATGGGCATCATCATCTGGCTGATCGTCGGCGGCATCGTAGGCTGGCTGGCCAGCATCATCATGAAGCGCGATGCCCAGCAGGGCATCATCCTCAACATCGTGGTCGGCATCGTCGGCGCGCTGATTTCCGGCTGGCTGTTCGGCGGCGGCATCAACGAAGCGATCACCATCCGCACCTTCCTGTTCTCGCTGATCGGCGCGGTGATCCTGCTGGCGATCGTCAACCTGTTCACCCGCAAGAGCATACGGTGATCCGAGGGTAGTGCCGGCCACTGGCCGGCGGATGTTCCAGAACGGGCCCGGCAATCGTCGGGCCCTGTTCGTTCAACCGATCTGCACCCACGCCGGCGCGTGGTCGCTCGGGCGTTCCCAGGTGCGCGGCTCGCGGTCGATGCCCGAGGCCACCGCGCTGCCCTTCAGCGCATCGGAGACCAGGGTCAGGTCGATGCGCAGGCCCAGGTTGCGGCGGAAGCCGGCGGCACGGTAATCCCACCAGCTGAAGGTGCCCGCCTCGTCGTTGTGCAGGCGGAAGCCATCGTGCAGACCCAGCTGCAGCAGCTTGTTGAGCGCGCCGCGCTCGGCGGTGGAGGTCAGGATGTGGTTGTCGTTCCACACCTCCGGGTCGTGCACATCGCGCGCGTCCGGGGCGATGTTGAAGTCACCCATCACGATCAGCTTCGGATGCCGCTGCAGTTCTTCGGCGATCCAGGCATGCACCGCCTCGAGCCAGCGCAGCTTGTAGTCGTACTTGTCGGTGCCGATGTCCTGGCCATTGACCACGTACAGGTTGATCACCCGCAGGTCGCCGAAGGTACCGGCAATGACGCGCTTCTGTTCGTCCTCGAAGCCGGGAATGCCGATCTGCACGTCCTGCGCCGGCTCACGCGACAGCAGCGCCACGCCGTTGTAGGTCTTCTGGCCGGCGAACACGCTGCGGTAGCCGGCGGCGATCAGCGCCGAATCGGGGAACTTGTGGTCCTCCAGCTTGGTTTCCTGGATACCGACGATGTCCGGGCCGAACTCCCTGAGCCACTGCTCCAGGTGCGGCAGGCGGACATTGAGCGAATTGACGTTCCACGAGGCGATCTTCATGCGGGCATTCTACCCGGGTGGGCTTGGCACGCGTGCCACCCCAGGTGGGCACCCACCGGTAGTGCCGGCCGCTGGCCGGCAAACCCATGAACCGTCGGCAAGACCCCGCAGTTGCCGGCCAGCGGCCGGCACTACCGAAGCAGCAGCTTCAACAACCCCGCAATCTTCGAATACGGCGGCCGCAGCCGGTCGCTGGCCGCCCAGCGCGACTGCCACAGCACCGGCAGCCGCTTGCTCATCGCATCGAACCCGGCCCGGCCGTGGTACGCGCCCATGCCGCTGGCCCCTACCCCGCCAAACGGCAATCCATCGGCGGCGAAGTGCAGCAGCGTGTCATTCACCGTCACCCCACCGGCCACCAACTGGCCGAGGATGCGCTCCACCGTGGCCCGGTCATGGCTGAAGGGATACAGCGCCAGCGGCCGGTCGCGGGACAGCACGTCGGCCAGCGCCGCCTCCAGGTCCGGGTAGGCCCGCACCGGCAGGATCGGCCCGAAGATCTCCTCGCGCATCAGCTCCAGGTCGTCCGGCGGGTCCAGCACCACGGTCGGCACCAGCAGGCGCTCGCGGTCGGCGCGCGCCTCATCCACCTGCGCCAGCGGAATCACCGGCACGCCGCGTTCGCGCGCCTGCGTCAGATAGCCCTGCAGGCGCCGGTACTGGCCTTCGTTGATGATGCGGGTGTAGTCGTCGGCGCTGCTGAAATCGCCGTAGCGCTCGCGTACCTGCTGCTGCAGCGCCTGCACGAATTCGCGCTGGCGAATGGTATCGATCAGCACATAATCCGGCGCGATGCAGGTCTGGCCCGCGTTGAACCATTTCCCGGTGGCGAGCCGCGCGGCGGCTTTGTCCAGCGGGAAATCGCGGCAGACAATCGCCGGCGACTTGCCGCCCAGCTCCAGCGTGACCGGCACCAGATGCTCGGCTGCGGCCGCCATCACCTTGCGGCCAACAGCCGTCGAGCCGGTGAACAGCAGATGGTCCAGCGGCAGCGAGGACACCGCGGAGGCCACGTCCGCCCCGCCCTGCACCACCGCCACCCGATCGGGCGGGAACACACTGGCCAGCAGATCGGCCAGGAACGCGCTGGTGCGCGGCGTGTGTTCCGAAGGCTTCAGCAGCACATGGTTACCGGCAGCAATCGCGGTGGCCAGCGGCACCAGCGCCAGCGTGACCGGGTAGTTCCAGGGCGAGATCACCCCGACCACGCCCAGCGGCGTCGGCCGCAGCTGCGCACGCGCCGGCCACAGCTTCCAGCCTGCACCGACCCGCTGCGGCTTCGACCAGCGCCGCAGGTGGCGGCGCAGGTGATCGATGGCCGACAGCACGCTCATGCCATCGGCCAGCTTCGATTCCACGTGGGCGCGATGGCCGAAATCCTCGGCGATGGCCTGCGCCATTTCGTCCAGGCGTGGCTTCAGCGCCTCGCGCAGGCGGCGCAGGTCGGCTTCGCGCTGGTCGAGCGTGGGCCGCTGCGACTGCCAGGCGCTGCGCAGGGTGTGCAGGATGGCGGGGAGGTCGGCTGGGGCGGTGGTGGTCATGGGCCGATTGTAGGGTCGAGCCGTGCTCGGCTCGCATGCCAACCTTCACGCCGTGGGAAAGGATCTCATTCGGATGCCTCTCGACCGCCTTGCATGCGTTTACCCTCGCATGCAAACTCGTCCATCAATACGCCTTCTGCTGGTCGGTACGTTGTGCCGGGCATGACTGCGGTTCTGGCAACTCAAGCGGAATCTTGATCGGGTACTCGGGGCTGCCGTAGGCGTAACAGGAGGTGGTGACCTGAATGTCATCGCAGGGCAGGAAATGTACGGTGATGCCGCAGACTTTCTGGCCGGTGTAATCCGGGACGGCGACGACTTTGCTATGCCTGCGCTTTTGCGCCAGGATTTTCTTCTCCCAAGCTAAGAATTTGGCCCAGTCTTCGGTTCCAGGAAAATCTCCTGTACTTCCGGCACCCGTTTCCCAGTCTACCCGCACCATCAGCCCCGGATGCCAACGTTCTGGTGCACCGTAACAGCATCCCCCACCGCCGCCTTGATATGGGCCAATGATGTCAACGGCTGAACGGCCATCGACACTGAATCGGTTGATGGCCCAATGAGTGTGGTTGACGCCATAGATCGCACTGGCATTCACCGCGCAGGCCGACAAGAGCAGAGGTGGGCCAGCAAGAAATGCCAGTGCCAAGCGCTTCAAAACAAACATCACTGAAACTCCAGAATGTATAGCCCCAATAATTTTTCCGAGGGCACCAATGCCCTACTCAGGTGCAAACTCCCGCCTCCAGTCACGCAGCATCTCGACCTCCCGCGTGATCAGCGCCGATTCTTCTGCGGGCGCGTCGGAGAACTGTTCGCCCGACATCGGATTTCTCCTCAGGGGGAAATTCCGATCACCTATGAAGAAGTGGGGCCTAAAGCAGTAAGGCTCATCGCCCGATTCCGTGGGCTGCTTCACCAACGTCGCAAACACGGCATTCGTCGGCATGCTCGGTTTGGCGCCTGAACACCACGGATGCGACGAGACGATGTCCTGAATCCGCGCACCAGCCCGACGGAACTCCGTGGGACTGAAAACCTTGCCGAGAGAGACTCGATGCACCCGATAGGTGTCGACTTCCGGTTGCCACTCGACAAGCCATCCTGAGTTGTCATGCGATGTGCAACTGCAATCGCAGGTCACCAGCGTTGCGTTTGGTACGGCTTTGTTCCAGGACAGCCAGACCTTCTCTGTCTTGCAAAGTTGTTTGATCACGGGCGATCTTTCCTCGACTCGCAGGCTTCCCTGCGGTGTCGCACCGTCGGCAGCTACATGCGTTTCAGCGCCAGCCGCTGACGCTGAGACAGTGATGATCGCTGCCAGAAGTACCCTGCGCATGTCCCGATCCGATTCGATGAATCACACATGCTATGGGGCGTACGGATGAGCAAGGTGAACTCGGGCTATTTGCGTCAGATATCGGCGGCTGTGGCTATAGATCTTTGCCTACCATGCGGCCGGATACGTCACCCCGCATCGATACGGCCAGATCCTGCGCTGATGTGTAGATTCGTATTTGTTTCATTGCCAAGCCGGCTCACCAGCATCAGGGTAATGATTTCCCAGAACCAGATGTTGGAATGAATGCGAATAGTCTCCGCATGCGTGGCCGGCTGGCTTCTTATTGCAGGAACCGTCGTCGCAGCAAGTCCACAGATTGATTACGCCCGTGTCGTAAAAGCCAGAACGTCAATGGTCCAAGGGCAATGGGCTCGCTATGTGGAGACCTCTGATTCCCCGTGTTTCACGATTCAACTTTTCAAAACGGCATCTCTGGACACTCTCATCCGCCAGAAGAACATCTGTTCACTTGGGAAGCAAAAGTTCTCGAGTGACTTCGCACATGTCGGAGTCGAGAGCGTCGAGTTCAAGCGCGACCATGTCCATCTGGAGATCGACTTCACGCTCCTTCGCATACCTGGACGCAATGTTCGGGACTGCTCAATCGCTATCCGTCGTGGACACATCGGAGACTTGGTGTGCTGATACGAATTTCATTTCCGCTGATCGGTCTACTCTGCGCAGCAACTGGTCTGCTGATCGAGCGAGTGAAGGCCACACCACGCCACATGGACTATTCAAAGGTCACCAATGCCGGGTTGGGAAGAGCTGGCGATCTCTTGGTCAGATACGTGCTGACAGCAGACAATCCGTGCCTGACGATCCAGCACCTGAAACCCGGTCATCCAGGCGTATTCCTGCGCGATCGGACGATCTGCTCACTCGGCGAAGCCAGATTTGATCGCGACTTCGCATTGGTCGACTTCAAGACCGTTGAATTCCACGATGACCGTCTGAGTGTGGAGGTCGAAATCATTCCCTCACGAAGGGGGCGCAAGGTGGTCAGGTGGTGCTCCATCGCCCTGCAGCCTGATTCCATTGGTGATCTGGCGTGCGACCGATGATGGTGGCGCTAGCGATGGTCGCAGTGCTGACTCTGTCTTCCGCGTCGAACGCACGCCTGCTGCCCATGCCGATTTCACGCTGGATGCAGAGCGCGAGTATGTCCCGATGGTGGGCGACAGCCTGGCGTCGCTTGTGGGCGAGTTGGACAGTGGGTCCACCTCTGGCGCCTCCATCGAGCGGGTGCTGGCCACGTTGGAGCAGCGACTGAATCGCACCTCATGCAAGCCAGAAGACCCAGACAATACGCAGTCGCAGACACGCGACATCACCTGCAACGTACCTGATGCAGAGCGACTCTTTCCCTACTACGCAGCCTTGCGGCAGGCGAAGACGCCAGCGGAGCACGATAGTCGGGGCCGTCGCTTCCTGGACGCCTATGCGGCGTTGCTCAGGGATGCACCGAATGTTGCCCTCAGGCGACCAAGCGAGGATGAGGCGGCAGATGGGTTGTTACATGTGCTCTTCCCGTTCGAAGCCTGGAACGAGAAGCTGAGCATCCCACGCCATGAGGTGCACTTCCCGTTTGTTCCTGTGTGCAACCTCGTTGTCGCTCGCGCTGCGCGTTGCCCGGGGGGCGACCAGCTGCGCAGGAAGATCGGGCAGGCAGGCGATGAGAGTGAACAGCGCTTGTTGTGCATCAAGGAGTTCTCGAGGCGACAGCTGGCGGAGGAAGGTGAATGTCCGGAAGTGACCAACACGAGCCCCTGATGCCCATCGCATGCTCCCGCCTGAAGATGACGGTTTCCTGGAGAATGAACTTGTTGAGCTTGATCTTCACTCTGCTTGCAACACTGGCTTCAACAGAGGATACGAAGGCTGGCAGCGGGAGATGGGTGCACGCTGGCAGCAACATCACACTGCGATACGACGGCGAGGAGAATGGTCGCTACCGGAACCTGTCTGTGATGAAGCAGGGCACGCTGGTGCGCCGGATAGAGCTGAGCGAGCGCTCTTACTCTCTGTTCGAACCCGATATCGAACCGGCGACGTCGCCTGACGGGAAGTATGTGTTTATCACTGATATTGAATCTGGCGAGGTAGATTTACCGAATGGACGCCGTTCTCTGCATGAAAGGCCGTACTGCGGTTTCATCGACACACGAAGCGGCTGCCTGCTCGCGCGACAGACCGGACAATTCTGTGGAGGGCAATTCAATGGCGCTGGCGCCTGGGTATCACCGGCGCTTCCAGAGCTGATCCTTTCTGATGGGCGCCCTACCGCGGGGGACTATGCCTCAGGCCGCCTGAGTCCCTCGGATGCGCCCGATGGTTCCCTCGACAATCTGCTTCGCTGCGACCCGCCTGGTCCAGGCAACAGGGACCACTACAGGAAGCTGATCGATGCAGGGACGTTTGAAGTCACGCCTTTGCAGAGAGAGGCGCTGTATGGCCGATAGAGTCGAATGTCAGTCGACTGCCGTTGGTGCGAAACCCAAGAACCCCGCGCTGTGCGCGATAGTCGACCAACGGTCGACTCTACCTCCCGTCAGGCGGTCCGGCCCCCACAAACAGAAAGGCCGCGGTCTGCACCGCGGCCTTCCCTTCACTGCATGGAACCCACCGGTTATTTGGTGATATCCACGTCCTTGGTCTCGCGCAGGAACAGGCCACCGATCACCACCGACATCAGCGCGATGATGATGGGGTACCACAGGCCGTAGTACAGGTTGCCGGTACCGGCCACCAGCGCGAACGAGATCGCCGGCAGGAAGCCACCGAACCAGCCGTTGCCGATGTGGTACGGCAGCGACATCGAGGTGTAGCGGATGCGGGTCGGGAACAGTTCGACCAGGTAGGCGGCGATCGGGCCGTAGACCATGGTCACGTACAGCACCAGCAGCCACAGCATGAAGATGGTGCCGGCAATGTTGATGCGGGCGCCATCGGCCTTGGCCGGGTAGCCGGCGGTGGTCAGGGCGGTCTTCAGTTCCGCACCGAACGCATCGGCCTTGGCCTTGCCGTCTTCCTTGGTCAGGCCGGCGGCCTCATACGAGGTGACGCTGGCACTGCCCACGTTCACCATCGCCAGCGAACCGGCGGCGGCGGGCTGCACGTCGTACGGCACACCCGCCTTGGTCAGCGCGGCGGTAGCCACGTCGCAGGAGCTGGTGAACTTGCGCAGGCCAACCGGATCGAACTGGAACGAGCAGGTGTTCGGATCGGCCACAACCAGGGCCGGCGAACTGCTGCGGGCTTCTTCGATGGCCGGGTTGGCGAAGTGGGTCAGGCCCTTGAAGATCGGGATGTAGGTGACGGCGGCCAGCAGGCAGCCGGCCAGGATGATCTTCTTGCGGCCGATACGGTCGGACAGCCAGCCGAAGAAGATGAAGAACGGCACGCCCAGCGCCAGCGCGGCCGCGATCAGCAGGTAGGAGGTGGTGGCATCGACCTTCAGCATGCTGCTGAGGAAGAACAGCGCATAGAACTGGCCGCCGTACCAGACCACGGCCTGGCCGGCTGCAGCGCCGAGCAGGACCAGCAGCATCAGCTTCAGGTTGCCGCCCTTCAGGCTGTCGCGGAACGGGGTCTTGGAACCCTTGCCTTCCGACTTCATCTGCTGGAACAGCGGCGACTCGCTCAGCTGCAGGCGGATCCACACCGACACGCCCAGCAGCAGGATCGAGACCAGGAACGGAATGCGCCAGCCCCAGGCTTCGAAGGCTTCATTGCCGAGGAAGTAGCGGCAGGCCAGGATGATCAGCAGCGACATGAACAGGCCGAGCGTGGCGGTGCACTGGATGAAGCTGGTGTACAGGCCGCGCTTGTCGTCCGGCGCGTGCTCGGCCACGTAGGTGGCGGCACCGCCGTACTCGCCGCCCATCGCCAGGCCCTGGGCCAGGCGCAGGATGATCAGGATCACCGGTGCGGCGAAACCGATCGAGGCGTAGTTGGGCAGCACGCCGACCAGGAAGGTCGAGATGCCCATGATCAGGATGGTGACCAGGAAGGTGTACTTGCGGCCGATGCGGTCGCCGAGGCTGCCGAAGAAGGCCGCGCCGAACGGACGCACGAAGAAGCCGGCGGCAAACGCCAGCAGGGCGAAGATCATGCCCGTGGTTTCATTGACGCCGCTGAAGAACTGCTTGGCGATGATGGCCGCGAGCGAGCCGTACAGGAAGAAGTCATACCACTCGAAGACCGTGCCGAGGCTCGAGGCGAAGATGACCTTCTTGTGGCCCTTGGTCAGGGTGCCCGCTTTATGTGCGGTGCTGGGTGTACTGGACATGGGACGCTTCCCCTCCGAAGCAATCGTTGTTGGTGGGTGCCGACCGTTGGTCGGCACTCAATTCGGTAGATGCCGACCTTGGCCGGCACCCCATCTCGGTAGGTGCCGGCCGCTGGCCGGCACGCTCTTAGAAGCTGTACTTGGTGGTGAACTGCAACCGGGTGATGTCACCCTTGTTTCCGTTCTCCACTTCGCGACGGCCGTACATCAGCTCGGCGCCGATATCGACCTTGGGCAACGGCGAGTAGAAGATGTTGCCGCGGATGCTCTGCACGCTCTTGGTCACCAGCGGGCCGAGGATGCTGTCGTTGTCGTAGTCGCTGCGCGCGTAGATCAGGTTGGTGCGCAGCTTCGGCGAGAACGCATGCCGCCAGCCCACGTAGCCGGCAAGCACGCCGGTCGGGTTGAGCTCGTCGCGGGCCACGTCGTAGGCACTGTCGGCGGTGATGCCCAGGCCGATGTAGCGGGCGATGCCTTCGCCACCGGTCAGCTGGTAGTGCAGCGAATCGCTGTCACCCATCACCCACTTGCCGCCCAGGGTCAGGCCGCCAGCCACCTTGTCGGCCTTGGCGCCGGTGGCCTGGTTGTCGACCTTCAGCTGACGGACGATGCCGCCGACACCGAAGGTGCCCCAGTCACCCTTCCAGCCATAGCGCAGGGTCAGGTCAGGCAGGCTGCCACGGTCGGAGTTGGCGCTGGTGTTGGTCCAGGCGCCGGTGACCGGGTTGCGGGTACCGGTGAGGGTCGTGGTTTCCGGGTTTTCCAGCGCGACGCTGAAGCCACCCTGGGTGTAGCGCACCTGGGCCTGGCGCACGAAGATCACGCCGTCGGTGGGGCCGACGAAGTCGACCGCTTCGGGCAGCGCGGCCGCGTCCATGAAGTTGGACCAGGTCTGACCGGCCATCCAGTTGTTCCAGTACATGTAGGCGTGGCGCAGGGTCACACCATAGGTATTGGTGGCGGTCTGGTTGCCCAACGAGTTGCCGAAGAAGTCCATCTCGAAGAACGCACCGGCCTTGTTGCCCGATTCGCTCACGTTGTCGATGCCCAGGTTGAAGCGCGAGAACTTGGCATGGGCGTTGAAGTCGGTGCCCGAACGCTTGCCGCTGCCGCCGGCGCCTTCCACCGGGGTCTGGCCCGGCAGGTACAGCGAGCGGCCGGTGGCGTCGTCGGCCAGCTGGCCATCGCTGGTCTGGGTGGCCAGGAAGTCGGCCTTGATGAAGCCACCGATCTTGACCGTGGTGCCCGGCGCCGCGCCCGGGGTGATGGTGGTGACCTGGATCGGCTGCTTGCCGGCCGGCACCGAGGCGACCGGCTTCTGCCCGGCCTGCACCGTGCGGACTTCGGTCACCGCCTGCTGGGTCTGGCTGATCTGGGTCTGTTGTTGTTGCTGCGAGGACAGCAGCAGCTGGACCTGGCGTTCCAGTTCGGCAACGCGTGCTTCCAGCGCCTTCTCTTTGGCGGTCTCGGCGAACGCCATGCCCGGTGCGACCAGGGCGACCAACAGGCAGGCCGCCAAAGGTGTGCGCACGGCTTTCAACGTACGGTGGCTCATGTTGCCCTCTCTCCCAAGTGGCAAGGTGATGCCGCGCGTGGGGCACGGTCGAGCCGAGACTGCGGGGCGAATATGTATAGCGGCTATTCGCCATTGGTCGAACCCGGCCCTGCTGGGCGCTCACTTTCGACCATGGTCTAACCAGAGTGGTGACGCGGCCGGGGGTGGATGGGGCAAACTGAAGGGGATCGGTCGCTGCGATGCTGCGACCGCACATACAAAGTCAACGTGCAAGTGAGGGTGCCATGGCTGATATCTACCCCGTCGATCCGCAGTTCGCCGCCAAGGCACGCATCGACAAGACGTCGTACGAACAGCAGTACCAGGCTTCGGTGACCGACCCGGATGGTTTCTGGGGCAAGGCCGCCGAACGCCTGCAATGGATGCGCAAGCCGACCAGGATCAAGAACGTCAGCTATGACCTGTCCGACTTCCACATCAAGTGGTTCGAAGATGGCGAGCTCAATGCCAGCGTGAACTGCCTGGATCGCCAGCTGGAAACGCGCGGCGACAAGACCGCCCTGTTGTTCGAGCCCGATGGCCCGGATGCACCGGCCCAGCACGTGACCTACCGCGAGCTGTACGAGCGCACCTGCCGCCTCGGCAATGCACTGCGCAATCTCGGCGTCAAGAAGGGCGACCGCGTCACCATCTACCTGCCGATGATCGTCGACGCCGCCGTGGCCATGCTGGCCTGCGCGCGCATCGGTGCGATCCACTCGGTGGTGTTCGGTGGCTTCGCGCCGAACTCGATCGCCGACCGCGTCAGCGACTGCCAGAGCAAGCTGATCATCACCGCCGACGAGGGCCTGCGCGGTGGCCGCAGGATTCCGCTGAAGGCCAACGTCGATGCCGCGCTGAAGCTGCCGGGCACCAATACCGTGGAAACCGTGCTGGTGGTGCGCCACACCGGCGGTGCCGTGGACATGCAGGCCCCGCGCGACCGCTGGTTCCACGATGTGGTGGACAGCCAGCCGGCCAGCTGCGAACCGGAACGCATGAACGCGGAAGACCCGCTGTTCATCCTCTACACCTCCGGTTCCACCGGCAAGCCGAAGGGCGTGCTGCACACCACCGGCGGTTACCTGCTGTACGCGGCCTACACCCATGAAGCGGTGTTCGACCTGCGCGAGGACGACATCTACTGGTGCACCGCCGACGTCGGCTGGGTCACCGGCCACAGCTACATCGTGTACGGGCCGCTGGCCAACGGCGCGACCTCGCTGATGTTCGAAGGCGTGCCGAACTACCCGGACACCTCGCGTTTCTGGAACGTCATCGACAAGCACAAGGTGACCATCTTCTACACCGCCCCGACCGCCATCCGCGCGCTGATGCGCGAAGGCGAGGAGCCGGTGAAGAAGACCTCGCGCGCCTCGCTGCGCCTGCTCGGCAGCGTCGGCGAGCCGATCAACCCGGAAGCCTGGCGCTGGTACTACGAGGTGGTCGGCGACAGCCGCTGCCCGATCGTCGATACCTGGTGGCAGACCGAGACCGGCGGCATCCTGATCTCGCCGCTGGCCGGCGCGATGGACCTCAAGCCGGGTTCGGCCACCCTGCCCTTCTTCGGCGTGCAGCCGGCGCTGGTCAATGCCGATGGCGAGATCCAGGACGGCCCGACCGAGGGCAACCTGATCATCCGCGATTCCTGGCCGGGCCAGATGCGCACGGTGTACGGCGACCACCAGCGTTTCATCGATACCTATTTCCGTACCTACCCGGGCAGCTACTTCACCGGCGACGGTTGCCGCCGCGACGAAGACGGCTACTACTGGATCACCGGCCGCGTCGATGACGTGATCAATGTTTCCGGCCACCGCATCGGCACCGCCGAAGTGGAAAGCGCGCTGGTTTCGCACCCGAAGGTGGCCGAGGCGGCCGTGGTCGGCTTCCCGCACGACGTGAAGGGCCAGGGCATCTACGCCTACGTCACCCTGGTGGCAGAAGAGGCACCGAGCGATGAACTGCACAAGGAGCTGATCGCCTGGGTGCGCAAGGAGATCGGCCCGATCGCCACGCCCGACCACCTGCAGTGGGCGCCAGGCCTGCCGAAGACCCGTTCGGGCAAGATCATGCGCCGCATCCTGCGCAAGATCGCCGAGAACGCGCCCGACCAGCTTGGCGACACCTCGACCCTGGCCGATCCGTCGGTGGTGGCGTCGCTGGTGGACGAACGCAAGGTGCGCTGACGTACGACCGGGGTCGGATCCCTTTCCGCAAGGAAAGGGCTCTGACCCCATCTGCTTTCCCCCACGGTTCCCCCCGACCATGACCACCCTCCTGATTGCCGATGACCACCCGCTGTTCCGCGAAGCCCTGCGCGGCGCCGTGCAGCGGGTCATCCCCGGCGTGCAGCTGTTCGAGGCAGACAGCGTGGAAGCGCTGTATGCGCTGGCCGACCAGCACAACGACGCCGACCTGGTCCTGATGGACCTCAACATGCCCGGTGCGCAGGGTTTCAACGCGCTGGTGCACATGCGCTCGCTGCATCCGCACCTGCCGGTGGTCGTGGTGTCCGCGCGCGAAGAGGCGACGGTGATGCGCCGCGCGCTCGACCACGGCGCGCTGGGCTTCATTCCGAAGTCTGCGGATTCGGACACCATCGGCCACGCACTGGGCACCATCCTCGATGGCGAGACCTGGGCGCCGCCGGAAGCGCACAACGTGCCGCCCACCGAGCGCGAGGAACGCGAAGTCGGCCAGCGACTGCGCGAGCTCACCCCGCAGCAGTTCCGCGTGCTGCAGATGCTGGGCGCAGGCCGCTTGAACAAGCAGATCGCTTACGACCTCAACGTCTCCGAAGCGACGATCAAGGCCCACGTCACCGCCATCCTGCGCAAGCTGGGCGTGACCAACCGCACCCAGGCCGTGCTGATGGCCGGCAAGCTGGCGATCGACGACGACGCCATCGTGCTGCCGCCGGAAGAAGACTGAGGTAGTGCCGGCCGCTGGCCGGCAATCGCCTTCAGCTCCTGAAATCACCCGAAACCGCTTCGGCAGGTGCCAAGCTTGCTCGGCACGCTCTCGCCGTTGCGCATGCCGGCCAGCGGCCGGCACTACCCGGCACCGCTGCGCTCGCGATATAGCCATCGCTATACAAACCAGCCCTGCCTGCGCGTTTCGCTGGAAATGCGCCACGCGCGAATCGCGATGCTAAGCTTCGCGTCCCCTTGGGGAGTAGCCGGATTCCTTCGCAGGAATCGTCCACGTCAACATACTCGGCCAGTGCGCCGTGGCGTGGACAACCATGATGGTTGGCGAGACCAGCGGCCCGCGCGCGCAACGTCAGGTTGGGCGCGAGCGCAGGCCGTGCGTCCGTCCTGGCCCGACCTCAGCAGCTGCCCATGTCCCCCATTTCGATCCTCCTGATCGGCTTTGCCATGTCCACCGATGCCTTCGCTGCGGCGATCGGCAAGGGTGCGGCCATGCGCAAGCCGGTGTTCCGCGATGCACTGCGGGCCGGCATCATCTTCGGCGTCATCGAGGCGATCACGCCCATCATCGGCTGGCTGCTCGGTCGCGCCGCGCTGCAGTACGTCGAAGCCTTCGACCACTGGATCGCCTTCGGCCTGCTCGGCGCGCTGGGCATCCACATGATCTACAACGGGCTGCGCCCGGACAGTGCCGAGGACGACGAAGACCCCTCGCAGCATCACGGCTTCTGGAAGCTGGCGCTGACCGGTTTCGCCACCAGCATCGATGCGATGGCAGTGGGTATCGGTCTGGCCTTCATGGACGTGCATATCGGCGTGATGGCCGCGGTCATCGGCCTGTGCACGCTGACCATGGTCACCGTCGGCATCATGCTCGGCCGCGTGCTGGGCAGCATGGTGGGCAAGCGTGCCGAGATCATCGGTGGCGTGATCCTGGTGATCATCGGCGCGACGATCCTGTACGAGCACCTGCACGGCGTCGGGTAAAACGCCGAGAGCGAGCGATTGCGTGGTTGCCGGCCAGCGGCCGGCACTACTGCGCGTCGCGCAGCGCGCCGAGGAAGGCGCGCAGCGAGGCCGGCTTGATCGGCTTGGTCAGCACGCGATAGCCGCGCTCGCGCGCCATCCGCTTCAGCTCGTCGCGACCATCGGCGGTCAGCAGCGCACCCGGCAGCGGGTAACCGGCGGCTTCACGCAGCGCCACCAGCGCATCCAGGCCGTCCATGCGATCGTGCAGGTGGTAGTCCACCAGCATCACCTGCGGCCGCTCGGCCACTTTCTCCAGCGCCTGATCCACCGTCGATGCCGTAATCACCTGCACCTGCCAGCGGCCGAGCAACGCGCGCATGCCGTCGAGGATCTCTTCGTCGTTGTCTACGCACAGCACGCGCAGGCCCGCCAACGAATCGCTCCGCACCGGCGCGGCGACGGGCTGTACCGGCGCGGCCAGTTCGGTGTAGCCCGGTAGCGGCGCCACCCGCGGCAGAATGATCGAGAACATCGACCCTTTGCCGACCCGGCTGCGCGCATTGAGGCGATGGTCAAGCAGACGCGAGATGCGCTGGCAGATCGACAGGCCCAGGCCCAAGCCCTGCTCGCCCCAGTCGAAGGGCTGCTGGTAGCGGTGGAACTCGTCGAAGATCTGCCGCATGTGGTGCTCGGGAATACCGGGACCGGTATCCCACACCTGCAGCTCCACTTCGTCGCCGCGCTGGCGTACCGCCAGCACGATGCGCCCCTGCCGTGTGTAGCGCAGCGCGTTGGCCAGGAAGTTCTGCAGCACGCGGCGCAGCAGGCGGCGATCACTGCGCACCCATGCCGGTCGCGCGAACAGGTCCAGGCGCAGGCCACGACCGGCGGCGACCGGGGTGTACTGCGCAGCCAGTTCGCGCATCAGCGCGCTCACGTCGAACTCGCCGATCACCGGGTGCAGGCCACCGGCATCGAGCCGCGACACATCCAGCAAGCCATCGAGCAGCTCTTCGGCCGCACGCAACGACGCATCCACACGCTCGGCCAGGTGCTTCTGCTCATCGCTCACGTGATCGCTGTCGCGCAGCGCGGAAGCGAACAGGCGTGCGGCGTTCAGTGGCTGCAGCACGTCATGGCTGATCGCCGCCAGGAAGCGGGTCTTCGACTGCTGCGCGACCTCGGCCTCATGCGAACGCTCGGCCACGCGCTGTTCCAACGTTTCGTTGGCTTCCAGCAGGGCCTTTTCCGCGTGCTTGTAGTCGGTGATGTCGTTGTAGCTGGTCACGTAACCGCCGCCGGGCAGCGCCTGGCCACGCATCTCGATCACCTTGCCATCGCTGCGGGTGCGCTCGAACACGTGCGGTGAACCAGCGCGCATGTAGCCGATGCGTCGGTTGATCTGCACTTCGATATCACCCTCGCCCAGCTCGCCGCGCTCGGCGTTGTAGCGGATCAGGTCGGCCACCGGGCGACCTACGTAGAGCATGCCGTCGGGGTAGCCGAACATGTCCTGGTAACGACGATTCCATGCGGTCAGGCGCATGTCCGGATCGACCACGCTGACCCCGGCGCTGATATTCTCCAGCGTGGTCGACAGGATCTCGCGGTTGAAGCGCAGTTCCTGCCCGGCTTCGTCCAGCACCGCCACCACTTCGCCCAGGTCCATGCCCGAGCCACGCAGCAGGCTGGTCAGCAGCAGGCGCGCCGAGGCCGCACCAATCGACGCGGCCAGCAGGCGTTCGGTGAACTGCACCCACGGCCGGTCGGCCGGCGCCGAGGATTGCAGCTCGCGGCCCAGCGACTGTGCCTGCTCGAAGAACGAACGCCGCGCATGGCGCTCGCCGACCACGCGCGAGGCGAGTGCCAGCAGGTCGCCCACGTGCACATGACCGGGCCAGCCACCGGCCACCGACGGGCGCTCGGCATACGGGTCGAGGAACGGCGCGGCGCGCAGCCGCTC
This sequence comes from Stenotrophomonas sp. PE591, assembly GCF_018320795.1. Taxonomy (NCBI): domain Bacteria; kingdom Pseudomonadati; phylum Pseudomonadota; class Gammaproteobacteria; order Lysobacterales; family Lysobacteraceae; genus Stenotrophomonas; species Stenotrophomonas sp. PE591. The sequence continues at coordinate 27,588 of NZ_JAAOKO010000007.1, read as the reverse complement.
GTCCACACCGGGCCGCCAGCGTGCGGACACCAGCATCATCGTCGCCGCATTGACCAGCAGCGACCAGAACGTGCCATGGGTCAGCGGGTCCCAGCCGGTCATGCCGAACAGCTGCTGCGGGCGCAGCCACTCGATGCCGAACGGGCCGTGCTGCACCCAGCCAGCATCGACCCAGCCGGCCATGGTCATCGCCGGCAGCAGCAGTGTGTACAGCCAGGTGGCGAAGCCCAGCAGCATGCCCACCTCGACACCACGCCGGCTGGCGCCGCGCCAGTACAGGCCGCCGATCAGCCCGGGCGCGAACTGCGCCACCGCCGCGAACGCCATCAGGCCGTACGAGGCCAACGTGCTGTCGTTGCTGCTGGTGCGGTAGTAGCTGTAGGCCATCAGCGCCAGCAGCAGGATCGCCAGGCGGCGGATCCACAGCACGCGCGAGGCAACGTCGGCGGCTTCCTGATGGTCGCCACTGCGACGCAGCAGCACCGGCATCACCAGGTCGTTGCTGACCATGGTGGCCAGCGCGATGGACGAGACGATGACCATGCCGGTGGCAGCGGAGAAGCCGCCCACATAGGCGATCAGCGCCAGCGCGTTGCGGCCTTCGGCCAGCGGCAGGGCCAGCACCATCGAGTCGTCGGCGACGCTGCCGCCGGTGCCGAACAGGGTCACGCCGGCGGTGGCGATCGGCAGCACCATGCCCGAGATCAGTACCAGGTAGCCACCAAACATCCAGCGCGCGCGGCGTACGTCGCGCACGTCACCGCACTCGACCACGGCCACGTGGAACTGGCGTGGCAGGCAGATGATGGCCAGGAAGCTGAGCAGGGTCTGCGAGATGAAGCCCACCGGCGGCAGGCCGGTGAACAGCGTATGCACCGACTCGACCACCGCGTCGGTGCGGTTGCTCAGCCACAGGTAGGCGAACACGCCCACGGCCAGCATGGCCAGTAGCTTGATCACCGATTCGAAGGCGATCGCCAGCATCATGCCGTGGTGATGCTCGGTGGCGTCGACCTGGCGGGTGCCGAACAGGGTGGCGAACAGCGCCATCAGCAGCGCCACGTACAGCGCCGGATCGGTGAAGAAGCCGGTCGGGCCGCTGTTGCCGGTCAGCACCTGCAGGCTCATCGCCACCGCTTTGTACTGCAGGGCCAGGTACGGGATGATGCCGATCAGGGCGATGATCGCCACCAGTGCCGCCAACCGCCGCGAGCGGCCGAAGCGCGAGGAGATGAAATCGGCGATGGAGACCACGTTCTGGCTGCGCGCGATCAGCGCCAGGCGTTCGATGATGCGCCAGCCGAACAACAGCAGCAGCAACGGACCGATATAGATCGGCAGGTAACCGATGCCGTTGCGCACGGCGGTACCCACCGCGCCGTAGAAGGTCCACGACGAGCAGTAAACGGCCAGCGCCAGGCTGTACACCACCGGCCGCAGCCACGGCCGATCGGGATACATCGGCCGGCGGTCACCCCACCACGCCACGCCGAACAGCAGCGCGGCATAGGCAACCGAGACCAGCAGCAGGATCCAGCTGGAGACCACGCGTGCGTTTCCGTCGGAACAGGGGCCAGTAGATCACGACCGTTGGTCGTGAGGGTAGGTCATGGCGGTGGGTCACGACCGTTGGCCCGTCTGGTGGGTCACGACCGTTGGTCGTGACGGGGACATCCGTGCCCACTGACAGTGGGCACCTACCGGGAGAATCAATGGGCCCCCACCAGGAAGCGGTGGGCACCTGCCAGGTACCGGCGTTATTGGGCCGGCACGCCCATTTCCTTCAGCAGCTCGGGCGCCGGGTAGACCTTGGCCAGCAGCCAGCGCAGGTAGCGCATGTCCACGTGCACGGCGCGCTTGTAGCGCGGGTCGAACCACCAGCTGGCGCTGACCGACTCCCAGTTGCTGTCGAAGTTCAGGCCGATCAGTTCGCCCTTGGCGTTGAGCACCGGCGAGCCGGAGTTGCCGCCGGTGGTATCCAGGTTGGTCAGGAAGTTGACCGTCTGGGTCTTCAGCGCCGGGTCGGCGGTGCTGCCGAAGTCACCCTTGGCAATCGCCGCCAGCAGCGGCTTGGGCGCATCGAACGGATAAGCGTTGGTGTTCTTCTCGACGATGCCGGCCACGGTGGTCACCGGCGAGTAGGTCACGCCATCGCGCGGGTGCAGCGCCTCCACCTTGCCGTAGCTGATGCGCAGGGTGCGGTTGGCATCCGGGTACACGGCGCGGCCCTGCTTGGCACGCCAGGCGAACAGCGCCTGCATGTAGGCCGGGCGCAGGCGCAGCTGCTCGCCTTCGCGGGTCTTGCTCTCGTTCTCGATGCGCAGCTGCGCGGCCACCAGCGGGCCGGCCACGGCGATCAGCGGATCGGCGGCCAGCGCCTTGCCTTCGCGTGCGGCGGCGAAGCGCGACAGGCGCTGCGCCTCGTCACCCAGCTGGGTGCCCGCATACAGGGTATCCAGCGCCTTGGCCAGCTGCTGCGGGGTACGGCCAAAGGCCGCGTCGAACTCGGCCACGCGCTGCGCGTCCGGCAGCTGCTGGTAGCGGGTCAGCAGGGTGGTCAGCAGCGCCTTCTCGACCTCCGGTGCGTAACGGCGCTGGACCTGCTTGAGCACGCCTTCGATCATCGCCTGGTCGCGCTGCTGGTAGCCGCTTTCGCGCTGCGCGTCCGGCTTGGCCGATTCGATGCGCAGGCGCTCCAGCAGCAACGCCGAACGCAGCAGCTGGCTCTGCGCGGCCATCTGGTCCAGCAGCAAGTCACGCTCGCCCACCGCCGCACCCTGCGACAGGTTGGCCAGCAGCGCCTTGATGTCGCCCTGGTACTTGCGGTCGGTGGCGGCCAGCATCGCCGTCTCGTCGGCGGCACGCTGGGCCTTCGCGTCGCTGCGCAGCAGGCCTTCCAGCTCACCGGCAGCGCGCTTGCGGTTGTTCTTCAACGACTGCAGCTGCGAAGCGTAGCGGGTGCGCGCCTGTGCATCCTTGGCGCTGGCCGCCTCGATGGTGTCGATCATCTGCTGGAACACCGATACGCGGCGCGGCAGCACGGTATCGATCTGGCCAGCGAATTCGGCCGCGGTACGATGGCGGTAGGTGATGCCCGGGTAACCGGCCAGCATCGCGTAGTCGCCTTCCTTCGGGCCTTCCACCGACATCTGCAGGTGTGCCGGCGCCTGGTAGGGCACGTTGTCCTTGCTGTAGGCGGCCGGCTTGCCGTCCTTGCCCACGTAGGCGCGCAGCAGGGTGAAGTCGCCGGTGTGGCGCGGCCACATGAAGTTGTCGATCTCGTCGCCGTAGTTGCCGATCGCACGCGGCGGCGCGTACACCAGGCGCACGTCGCTCAGTTCCAGCTGGGCGATCCGGTAGAAGTCGGTGCCGTAGTACATGTTGGCCACCGAGCAGCGCACGCTGCCGTCCTTCTCGCACTCGGCCACGATCTGCTTGCTGGCCGCATCGACGGCATCGAAGTAGGCGCGGCCGGTCTTGCCACGCGCCTGCGCCAGCACCTGGTCGGTCACCTTGTCGAAGCCGACGGTGACCAGCACGCGGAAGTCCGGGTTGGCCGGGCGCTCGTCGCCACGGTCCCTGGCGATGAAGCCACCAGTGATCAGGTCGTGCTCGGGCGAGCTGTTGTACTGGATCACGCCCATCGCCACGTGGTGGTTGGTCAGCAGCAGGCCGTCGGCGGACACGAACGAACCGGTGCCGCCACCGGCACGCACCACGGCGCTCAGCGGCGGCGCAGTGACGTTGGCCAGGTCGGCCGGATTGCCCTTGAAACCTGCGGCCTGCAGCGGCTTGGCCAGTTCCGGCAGCTGGGTCGGCATCCACATGCCTTCATCGGCGTGGGCACCGGCGGCGAGGGTCAGGCCCAGGGCCAGGGCGGTGGGAAGGGCTTTGCGTGGTGACATGAGGCAATCCGGTACGACAGAACAGCCCGGGACCATAGCCCGTGGGGCGCTGTCGGGCAACGCCCGATGGTCAGGGGGTCGGGGCCACTCCTACAATCGCGGTTCCCTGCACAACGGACGTCAGCAGATGATTGTTGGAATCGACCTGGGCACGACGCACTCGCTCATCGGTGTGCATTCGTCGGATGGACCGCGCCTGTTCCCCAATGCCCATGGCGAGCTGTTGACCCCGTCGGTAGTCAGTCTCGACGGCGACGTCGTGCTGGTGGGTGCTCCCGCTCGCGATCGCCTGATCAGCCATCCTGACCAGAGCGTGGCCCATTTCAAACGCTGGATGGGCAGCAACCGTGAAACCCGGCTGGGCGATCGCGTATTCCGTCCCGAGGAGCTTTCGGCGCTGGTGCTGCGTTCATTGCTGGCCGATGCGGAAGCCGTGCTCGGGCAGAAAGTGGAAGAAGCGGTCATCAGCGTGCCTGCGTATTTTTCCGACGCCCAGCGCAAGGCCACCCGCGCCGCCGGCGAACTGGCTGGCATCCGGGTCGAGCGCCTGATCAACGAACCCACCGCCGCCGCGCTGTCCTATGGCCTGCAGCAGCGCGAGGAGGAAGCTCGGGTGCTGGTACTGGACCTTGGCGGTGGCACCTTCGATGTCTCCATCCTGGAGCTGTTCGAAGGTGTGGTGGAAGTCCATGCCAGCGCCGGCGACAACTTCCTTGGCGGGGAAGACTTCCTGCGGGTGCTCGAGCAGGCGTTGCTGGCCGAACAGGGCCTGCGGGCGGCCATGATCGCCCCGGGCGAACGTGCACAGCTGCTGCGCCGGCTGGAACTGTTCAAGCGCGAACTGAGCCAACAGGGCAGCGGCCACCTGCAGTTCAACCTGGAAGGCCGCGAATTGGACTGGCAGCTGGATGAGGCACGCTACGCGCAGTTGTGCGACCCCCTGCTGCAGCGCATGCGTGCGCCCATCGAACGGGCCATCCGTGATGCCCGCCTGAAGCCGGAGGCGCTGGACGACATCGTGCTGGTGGGCGGTGCCGTCCGCATGCCGATGATCAGCCGGCTGGTGACCCGCATGTTCGGTCGCCTGCCATTGCGGCATGTCAACCCGGACCAGGCCATCGCCATGGGCGCGGCCGTGGCGGCCGGCCTTAAAGCGCGCGACCAGTCACTGCGCGAAACCGTGCTGACCGATGTCTGCCCCTATACGTTGGGCATACAGGTGTGCCGTCGCGATGCATCCGGCCAGGAGCGCGGCGGCTACTTCCATCCGATCATCCAGCGCAACAGCGTGGTACCGGTCAGCCGCGAGGACGATTTCTGCCCAATCAACGATGCACAGACACAGCTGGTACTGGACATCTACCAGGGCGAAAGCCCCACCGTGGACCGCAACATCAAACTGGGTGAAATCCGCATTCCGTTGAAGGGAAAGGGCCCGGCCCAGGAAAAAAGCGTGACTGCCCGCTTCACCTACGACGTCAACGGATTGCTGCAGGTGGAGGTGACCGAACATGCCAGCGGGACCCGGCATGAGCTGATCCTGGAACAGAACCCCGGCTTGCTGTCACCGGACGAGATCCAGCAGCGGCTCGCGGCACTGCAGTCATTGAAAGTGCATCCGCGCGACGATCAACCGAACCTGGCCGTAGTGGCCCGACTGGGTCGGCTTTACGAAGAGTGCCTCGACCAGCGCGATACCCTGCAGAGATGGCTGTCGCAGTTCCGTGCTGCGCTGGAGAGCCAGGACCTGGCCCGTATCGAACGCCACCGCGAGGAATTGACCCACGCCATGGATTCGCTGGAGATCGATGCATGAGGCGGGGGCTGGACGTCCTCGAACTGGACGAGGATGCTGACGAGCGGGCGATCAAGCGAGCCTACGCCAGGCTGTTGCGGGTAACCCGGCCTGACGATGATCCGGTTGCGTTCCAGCACCTGCATGAGGCTTACCAGTCTGCGTTGTCATGGGTGGAACAACGCGCTCAGCCCCTCGACATCGATCAGGACAAGCACGCCTTGCCGCCGATGCAGGATCCATCGCTGGAACCGGCGTCGCGTGCAGATATCGATGCGATACACGCAGCGATCGCGCTGGATCGCCAGCTGGAGCAGGAACGCGGGCCATACGGCCATGACCCTGTCCGGATCGTGCAGACCACACCGATGCCGCCAGCCGACACCGGGTTGGACAAGGTGGTAGAGCCGTCGCAGAGCGATCCGCACGGGCCTGACGCGTTACCAACGGCGCACGCCCTGGCACCGCAGCCCACGCTCGCCCCTGCTGGCGACGGCGAGCGATCGCCACTGCGTTCAGTGGATCAGATGGTCGCGGCCATCCTGATCCGACTGGCTGCAGCTGCCCGGGGCAGCGACGATGACACGACCGTGCCCGCGCTGGAAACCTGGCTGCAGGCTCAACCCGAGCTATGGTCCCTGCATGACAAGCCGCTCATCGCGGCGTCCCTGCTGGAGCAACTGCGCGAGGCGTCCCCGCCTCTGCCGCGGGAGGTGGTCGAGCACGTGGCCAGCAGCTTCGGCTGGGATGATATCGGCAACGGAGTCGATGCCGAGGATCTGCAGCGGATCGTGCGTCGCTGCGATCAGGCCTGGATGCTCACGGATGCGGGCCGGCAGCGCCTGGCGTGGCATGTTTCGCGGCTGGACACCTCCATCGTGCGCCCGGATATGCGCCCGGTACTGGACCGGTTGCGCCGCCCGCGCAGCCGCTGGCGCAACCTGCTGGAGTCGCTGCCGTGGTCGCGGCCCGACATCACGGTGCTGACGTTGGCGGCACTGCGTTACTGGCCCGATCGTGAGCTGCCGCCATGCCTGTCCGCCACGCAGGTGGCGTTCTGGAGTCGCTTCGGGAGCCGTCAGGATCCTCTGCGTTCGCAGGTGGCCGCCCTTCGGGCCTGGTTGGCCGGCCTGCTGTGCGGCACGATCTGCCTGGTCGGCGTGATCAACAGCTGGCCACTGGCCTCCACCGAGGGCGGCATGACCGGCGGTGCGAAGGCCGCGCTCAGCCTCGCGATCGGCACGCTGCTGATTCCATTCGGCTGGTACCTGATCTGCGGATTACGGATGCTGATCAGCTGGCAGGTGAACCCGGTTGCGGCTGGAAGCTGGCGGCAGGTCGCCTCGCTTCCAGTTATTGTCGTTGTGGGTGCCGGCCTTCTGCTGCTGTTCCAGCATGAGTCGTTCCCGGATATGTCTGGGATCCTGTTGGCTCGTGGACTGGTGTTCGCGCTCTGGTTGGTGGCATTCATCGGTACCACCACGCAGCGCCAGCGGCTCGGTATGGCCGACCATGGCGCCCTGGACCGCGTCAGCATGATTCCCGGCCTGATTTTTCCCTGGTTGGGGCTGGTGATCGTGCTGGGCTATTGGGCCCGCACCCAGGTGCTGCGGCGCAGATCGCCGCAATGATGCATCCATGTGCGGCGGGTTACTTCTCCCGCCGCCAGTTGATCGACCCACGGTTTTCCACCGTGCTCGACTCCACTTCCACGTCGAAGCCACGACGCAGCAGGTACTTCAGCGTGATCACCGAACCGGCACCGACCAGCGACACGCCGTAGCCGACGTACAGCTTGGGCGAGATGTACTTGCCGACGCCAATCACCGAGCCGCCCAGCGCGCGCGACTGGCTCACGCCGGCATCGTCCAGGCCCAGCTTGGCGCCCAGCTGCGAGGCCAGCAGGCCGCTGCCAGCCGAGAGCGCCGCCGAGGCCGCGTTGACCTGCTGGGCCTGGTCGCTGCTGGCACCGGTCAGGCTGCGCCCCAGCACCAGGTAGGCCAGTGCCTCGGACTGCGACATCGCCGGCTCGGACCACACGTCCGCGCGCGGCTGCTGCGCACGCCCGGTCACGTCGATGCCGGCGGTGACATCACCGATCCGGCGCTCGGCACGGATGTTGATGCGCGGGTCGGACACCGCGTTGTAGTTCCAGGTGAGGTTGCCACGGGTGATGGTCAGGTCCTGCCCGTATGCCTTGTAGCGACCACTCACTTCCAGGCCACCATTGGCGGTCATTTCGCGGCCAGGCTTGGCCCAGACCTGCATCTTGCCGGTCAGCGCGCCCTTCAGGCCGAAGCCGGTCATCTTGACCTTGTCGCCAAGGCTGACGGTCAGGTCCATGTCCAGCGGCGAGGTGCGCGACTCTTCCGGGTCGGCCGGGTCCAGCACCACCACGTCCTCGGACACCGAGGTGCCACGATCCAGGCGTTCGAGATCGATGTCGGCCTCGGGCACGTGCACGGTGCCGCGCAGCTCCATCGCCGCCTTGGCCAGGGTGAAGTCGAGGTTGGGGTTGGCGACGATGCGCAGCTCGCTGGTGTTGGACAGCAGCACGTTCTCGCCGTGGATCTTCAGCTGCAGCGGCTGTGCATCACCAAACCACGACAGGCCACCATCCACGTAGAGCGTGCCCTGGCCCGAGTTGGCCTGCGCGGTGATCTTTGCCGAACCGTCGGGCTGGGCCACGAAGCTGCCCTTGCCCTGGTCGAAGGTCAGGCCCAGCGCGGGGAATTCGCCCTTGAAGTTGCTCAGCTGGGCGTCACCGCCCAGCGATGGCTGGCCGCGCGTACCGCGCAGGCTGACGTGGCCCTCGATCAGGCCGGTCGGGCGCACGATGTCCGGCGAGAACAGCTCCAGCCAGTACAGCCGCGACATGTTGAGGTAGAGCTCGCCGTTCAGCGGCGCACTGGCTTCCCAGCCGGTCTGCATCCTGGCATCGACGAAGCCGTTGCCCTGGAAGCCCATGCCCAGGTAGCCCTTGATGCTGGCCGGGGTCATGTCGAGCTTGAGCGAGAACTGGTCATAACGCACCAGCTCGCCGCGGGTGGTATCCCCCACGGTGTTGCGGTTCTCGCCCAGGCGCACGCCGCCTTCCTTCGAGCGCACCTCTACATGGCCTTCCCAGGCATTGCCGCGCGGGCGGATCTGCGCGTCCAGGCTGACATCGCCACGCAGGTAGATGCGGCGGCCGGACTGCGGCGGCAGCCACGGCTGCACCAGCGCCAGCGGCAGCGCATCACTGCGCACCACCAGGCCCTCACGCGGCCAGTTGGCCTGTGCGCACAGCGCGCCGCTGCTGGCCGCGGCCAGGCAGGCTTCGGACAGGGTGTAGGTGCTGCCGTTGATCGCGAACGCCGCCGGTGCACGCAACGACCAGGCATCGCCCTTCACCGGTGCGATACGCAGCGACGCCAGTTCGCCGCGCCACTGCGCGCCCTGTTGGCGGACGCTGCCCTGCAGCTCGATCGCGCCCATCTCATTGCGGGTCTGCGCAGCCAGGCGCAGGTTGGACACGCTGCCCTGCGCATCCACGTTCAAGCGCTCCAGCAGCATGCCGGCGTTGACCTGCTGGCCCTGCACCGCCAGCGTGCCGCTGTCGCCGCGCCACGGCAGGTGGCCCTTGATGCTCACGCTCTCGGCGCCGTAGCCGTCCCAGTTGAGGTTGTTGCCGACCAGGTCGGCAGTGATGTCCGGCGCATCGCGCGGGCCCTTCACCTGTACCTGTCCACGCAGGCCGCCATCGGCGCCGGGCAGCAGATCGCTCAGCTGCAGCGGTTCGAAACGCGCGTCGATGTCGAGGCGATCACCCACCTTGCCCGACGCGGTCACCCGGCTGCTGCCCAGCGACAGCTTCAGATCGCCCTGGCCCTGCGCGCCCTGCAGCGCGAACTTGCCCTGTGCGTCGAGATTGCGCTGGCGCAGTATGCCCTTCAGCGACGGCAGGTCGACGGTGGCTTCCAGCGTGCCGGCGGTGCCCGGCGGCGCGTTTGCCGGCGGCGGCAGCTGGCGGCCCTTGGAGGCCAGGTTGCCGGACAGGCGGCCGTTCCAGCCCGGCACGAAATAGCCGGGGTCGAAGTCCTTCAGCGTGGCCTTGGCATCCCAGTCCAGTTGCGGTGCCCACGCCACCTGGCCTTCCACCTGCAGCTGCCCACCCGGCGTCTGCGCCTGCAGCTGATGGATTGACGCGGCCTGGTCATTGCCGCGTACGTCGAACTGTAGCTGTGCCTTCTGCTTTTCGCGTTCGACATCGGCACGGCCGATCGCGGCCCACGCCTTCAAGGTACCGGCCAGGCCGAAGCGCGCTTCCTTCAGGGTGACCGGCACCGGTGCGCTGCCGGCCGTGTTCGGATCGGGCGCCGGCACGTAGGTCAGGTCATGGGCGACCACCGAGAAATTGAGTTTCTGCTGGTCTTCCTGGCTGAAGTCGGCGGTGCCTTCCAGCCGTGCCTCACCGCCAAGCCCTTTCACCAGCAGGGGCGACACCTTCAGCACCTGGTCCTGCAGCGACACCACCGACGGTGCCAGCTCCAGCTCCTGATCACCCTGCTTCACCTTGCCACGCAGGTTGGCGTTGCCGCCCTTGCCAGCCGCGGTGAAGTCCAGTGCGAGTGGTGCGATCGCCGAGCTGGCCAGTGCCGGCGACAGCAGCGCCAGATCCAGTTCGTCGCTGCGGATGCTGGCGCTCCAGCTCGGATCGGTGCGGCCATCGAACACCAGCATCGCGTGCAGCGGCTTCGGCGCGCGCCCGGCTACGGCCACTTCCATGTGCGCCAGATCACCGCGTGCCACCAGCCCCACCGTCGCTGCGGTACGGCCACGCGGGGCCGGCAACACTGCGGTGACGGTCACGTCGGTGTCGTCGTCCTTGGCCGGGATGTAGCGGCCCTGGGCGGTGAAATTGCCCATGTCGCTGTCCACGACCAGTTTGTGCGCCTGGAACTCGCCATTGGCGATCTCGATGCCACCCCGCACACGGCTGATGTCGATCACCGGCTCGTTGGCCTGGCTGATGCGGAAGCCGTCGATGGCAATGGCATCGGCCTGGATCGCCAGCGGCATTTCGATCTGCGGCAGCGAATCGGGCCACGACGGCAGCTTGAACGGCTCGTCACTCTTGGCCAGGTTCAGCGTCGCGTTGGTCAGCTCCAGCTTGTCCAGCAGCAGCTTGCGGCCCAGCAGCGGGCGCAGGTCCGGCTCCAGGTGCGCGCGCTCGGCGTGGAAATGGATGTCGTCGTAGCGGAAGTCGACGTTGTACAGGGTCAGCGGACCGGCCACCGGGCCGTCCACCTTGTCCCAGGTGAAGCTGGCGCCCACCGGCAGCCGCGCCACCACCTGTGCCAGCAGCACATCGCGGCCGGCCACGGTCTGCAGCAGCCAGTACACCGCCAGCAACGCCAGCAGCACCAGGCCGATCACGCCCACGCCGGACCACGCCCAGAAGCGGCGGCGGCGGTAGAAACGCACGCGCGGCGGCGGCGTGTTCGGGGTGGGTGCGGGCGTGCTCACAGGTCCGCTCCGATGTTGAGGTAAAGCTGGAACTGCGAATCCGGATTGTTCAGGCCATGCGCGATATCCACGCGCACCGGGCCCACCGGCGATTTCCAGCGCACGCCGAAGCCGACGCCGGTGTGCAGATCAATGGTGTTGTCGAAGGCGCTGCCGGTATCGACGAACACCGCCGCGCCCCACGGGCCGCCATTGAAGTAGTGCTCGTACTCGGCCGAGCCGATCACCAGGTTCTTGGCGCCCAGCGCGTATTTGTCGGGTTTGGGTGTGCGCGGGCCGACTTCGCGGTAGGCGTAACCGCGGATGCTGCGGTCACCGCCCGCGAAGTAGCGCAGGCTCGGCGGCATCGCCACCAGATCGCTGGTCCAGGTGGTACCCCCCTCGCCGCGCAGGATCAGGCGGTTGCTTTCACCCACCGGGATGTACCAGCGCAGCACGGCGTTGGCCTGCACGAAGCTGGTGTCCGAGCCGGCACCTTCAACGCCGGCACGCATCGTCGCAGTACCGCTGATGCCCTTGCGCGGGAACATCTCGTCGTCAACGTTGACGTAGTCGGCAACCATCTGCGGGTACACCAGCGTCGAGGTGTTGTAGACGGCATCGGTGAATTCAGTGCCGGAGGCATAGCGCCAACGCTCGCGCAGTGCGTTGATCGAGGCGATCGCGGTCCAGTGCTCGTTGATCTCGCCGCTGCGGCTGGCGATCAGCTTGAAGTTGCGCAGGTCGATGTAATCGGTCTGCTCGTCATACGCACTGGCGGCGAAGGTGTACCAGCCGTCAAGCCAGTTGAAGGCGGGGATGCGGTAGCTGGTCACCAGGCTCTTGCGCTTCTGCGCATAGTCCAGCTGCGTGTTCATCTTGTGGCCGCGGTTGTTCAGGAACCGCCGCTCGATGCCGCCGCGCACACCCGGGCCACTCTCGCTGCCGTAGCTCAGACCCGCGGTATAGATGGTGCGCTTGGCGCGGGTCAGCTTCACATCCACCGGCACTTCGCCGTTGGCATCGGCCTGGTCGGGCCGTGGCTGGATGTCGATCACGCTGAAGTAGTCCAGCTTGGTCAGCGACTCGCGCAGCCGGTCCAGCTTGCCCTCGTGGAAGTAGCTGCCCTGTTCCCAGTACACCAGCGGGTCGAACAGCTTGTCGACGAAGTAATCCTGCTCGAAACGCACCGGCCCCATGTTGTAGCGGCGGCCGCTGTCCCAGGTCAGGTCGATGTCGGCCGCGTTGTCGGCGCGGGTGATCTGCACCTGGCGCTGGGTGTAGTCGGCATCGAAGTAGCCACGCTCGGCCAGGCGACGGGTGATGGTGATCTTGCTGGCTTCGTACTGTGTGTGCTCGAAGCGCTGGCCCTTGCGGGGCTTGAATGCGGCCAGGTCGTCCTGCAGGTACTGGTCATACATCGCCGGCCCGGTGATGTCGATGTGCTCACGGCGAACGGTCACCGGGGTGCCCTTGTCGACATGGATCAGCACCCGCACATGCTCGTCCTCGCGCGGCGCCTCGACCTTGATCACCGGGTTGTAGTACCCGAAGGGTTCCAGTGCCTGGCGGGTCTGCCGCTCGGCCTGTGACAGCAGGTACTCCAGGCGCGATTCGCCCTGTTCCTTGCCGATCGTGCCGTACAGCGACAGCGATTCCTGGATGTTCTCGATGATCGCGGCGTCGTCGCCCTTGTCCAATCCCTTGATGTCCACCTTGTCGATGGTGCCGCGCGCGTGGGCCACGGAGGTGGCGGCCAGCGACAGGACCATCAGCGGCAGGGCGTATTTCTTTGGCTGCATGCGGCACAGCATACCGACCGAAGGTGACGATGCGAAATGCATCACGTCATTCGGGATCGGTTGTTAAGTGGCGGTCAAAATACGCGCCTTTGTGGCGATCCTCGTGATCGCAGCCGAGGATGCCGGCATCGTGCGCGATGCCGGCGATGACCCCGATGGACATCCGCCAGCGGTAATCCGGTAGTGCAGGCCGCTGGCCGGCAATCCACAGGTCGATGCGATGCGCGGTGGCAATGCCGGCCAGCGGCCGGCACTACCGATACGGGCATCAGCTCGACAGATGCTCGATCGCTGCCACCTTGCCCAGGCGCTCGCCCAGCATCGTCAGCAGCGCCAGGCGGTTGCCACGCAGCGCCGGATCTTCCGCATTGACCATCACGCCATCGAAGAACGCGTCGACCTGCGGGCGCAGGCGGGCCAGGCGCGCCAGTACTGCAACGTAATCCTTCTGATGCAGGCTGGCGCCGGTGTCGTCGATGGCCGCAGTGACCGCTTCAGCCAGCGCGCGCTCGGCGTCTTCCTGCAGCAGCGCCGGGTCGATCTGGGCCGGAATGTCGCCTTCAGCCTTGCGGAGGATATTGCGGATGCGCTTGTTGGCCGCAGCCAGTGCCTCGGCTTCCGGCAGCGCGGCGAAGGTGCCGATCGCGTCCAGGCGGCGGTCGAAGTCATACAGCGAGACAGGCTTCAGTTCGGCCACCGCATTGAAGTGCGTGGCTGGCACGTTCTTGTCGCCGTAGTAACCCTTCAGGCGGTCGAGGATGAAGTCGTACAGCTCGCCGACGTCGGCCTGCACGTTGCGTGCGGCCAGGCCGGCGTTGGCACTGGCCAGCAGTGCGCGCAGGTCCAGCTCGAAGCCGCTTTCGATGATCGTGCGGGCCAGGCCCAGCGCATTGCGGCGCAGGGCGAACGGGTCCTTGTTGCCGGTCGGCTTCAGGCCTACGGCGAAGCCGCCGGCCAGGGTGTCCACGCGTTCGGCAATCGCCAGTACCTTGCCCAGCGGCGACAGCGCGATGTCATCACCACCGAAGCGCGGCTGGTAGGCCTCGTCGATGGCCAGCGCCACCTCGGCCGATTCGCCACCGGCCACGGCGTAGTGGCGGCCGGCGATGCCCTGCAGCTCCGGGAACTCGTTGACCATGCGCGACTGCAGGTCGTTCTTGGCCAGTTCGGCAGCCCGCCTGGCCTGCGCGGCATCGGCACCGACCTGGGGTGCGATCACTTCGGCCAATGCAGCCACGCGCGCCACCTTGTCGGCCACGCTGCCCAGCTTGGCCTGGTAGGTCACCGTCTTCAGCCCCTCACCCATCGACACCAGGCCCTGCTTCAGGTCCTCGTCGAAGAAGAACTTGGCATCGGCGAACCGCGGACGGATCACCCGCTCGTAGCCCTTGGCCACTTCGGCCACGTTCTTCGATTCGATGTTGGCGATGCCGATGAACTTCTCGGTCAGCGTGCCTGCGGCATCCAGCACCGGGAAGAACTTCTGGTTGATCTCCATCGTCTCGATCAGCGCTTCCTGCGGCACCGCCAGGAACGCGCGCTCGAAGCTGCACAGCACCGCCGACGGCCATTCGACCAGGTTCACCACCTGCTCCAGGTTGTCGTCGGTGATGCGGGCGCTGCCACCGGCCTTGGCCGCAGCGGCCTCGACCTCGGCGACGATGCGCGCGCGGCGCTCGCTCGGGTCGACCAGCACGAACGCGGCGCGCAGCGCTTCAACGTAGTCCTGCGGCTGCGACAGCGACACCGCCTGGTCATGGTGGAAGCGATGGCCACGGCTGACGCGGCCGGCCTGCAGGCCGAACAGTTCGGCCTCGACCACGTTGGCGCCGTGCAGCAGCACCAGCCAGTGCGCCGGGCGCGCGAAGCCCCAGGCGTGGTCGCCCCAGCGCATCGGCTTGGGAATCGGCATCGCCGCGATCGCCTCGCGCAGGATCTCCGGCAGCAGGCTGGCGGTGCTCGCGCCCGGGGTCACCGCGCGGTGCACGAAGCGCTCGCCCTTGTTGTCGGTGGTCTTCTCCAGCGCGGTCCAGTCGATCCCGGCCTTGGCGGCGAAGCCCTGCAACGCCTTGGTCGGCTGGCCTTCGGCGTCCAGCGCAATGTTCAGGTACGGGCCCAGCACTTCGCTGTGCTGCTCCGGCTGTTCCAGGCCGACGCCCGGCAGCAGCACGGCCAGTCGGCGCGGGGTCGACAGCGGGCGCGCATCGCCCAGTTCCAGCGCGACGCCGCGCTTGCGCAGGCCTTCGACGACACCGTCGAAGAACGCCTGGGCCAGGCCCGGCAGCGCCTTGACCGGCAGTTCCTCGGTGCCCAGTTCGATCAGCAGGGGGGAAAGTTGGCTCATCGGTTCGATCCTGTGGTGGGGGCGCAGCGCGCAACGCGTCCGGCGCCCCGGGTAGTTGATGAAAAGCGGGTCGGTGCGGGAGGGCCGTCAGGCCTTCTTCGCGCCCGGGAAGCCCAGCTTCTCGCGCTGCTCGTAGTAGGCCCTGGCCACCGCCTGGGCCAGCGCGCGCACGCGCAGGATGTAGCGCTGGCGCTCGGTCACGCTGATCGCACGGCGCGCATCCAGCAGGTTGAAGGTGTGGCTGGCCTTCATCACCTGCTCGTAGGCCGGCAGCGGCAGGTTCACTTCCACCAGCTTCTGCGCCTCACGCTCGCAGGCGTCGAAACGGTGGAACATTTCTTCCACGTCGGCGTATTCGAAGTTGTAGGTGCTCTGCTCCACCTCGTTCTGGTGGTAGACGTCACCGTAGGTCACCGGCTGGCCGTCCGGGCCGTAGGTCCAGACCAGGTCGTAGACGTTGTCGCAGTTCTGCAGGTACATGCATAGGCGCTCGAGACCGTAGGTGATCTCGCCCAGCACCGGGCGGCATTCCAGGCCACCGGCCTGCTGGAAGTAGGTGAACTGGGTCACTTCCATGCCATTGAGCCAGACTTCCCAGCCCAGGCCCCACGCGCCCAGCGTCGGCGATTCCCAGTTGTCCTCGACGAAGCGCAGGTCGTGCACCAGCGGGTCGATGCCCAGTGCCTTCAGCGAATCCAGGTACAGCTGCTGGATGTTGTCCGGCGCCGGCTTCATCGCCACCTGGTACTGGTAGTAGCGCTGCAGGCGGTTCGGGTTCTCACCGTAACGGCCATCGGTCGGGCGCCGCGACGGCTGCACGTAGGCCGCATTCCAGCCTTCCGGACCGATCGCACGCAGGAAGGTGGCCGGGTGGAAGGTACCGGCGCCCACCTCCAGGTCGAGCGGCTGGATGAGCACGCAGCCCTGCTGGGCCCAGAACTGGTTCAGGGTCTGGATCAGGCCCTGGAAGGTGATCGGAACGGTCGGGGTCGCGGACATGCGTACGAGTCTTGGCCGGCAAGGGGGTGCGCTAGTATAACGGCCGACCTGCGGGGCATTCCGTACCCGGGAGGAGCAGGCAGATGGAACATCGGCTGCCGGCAGGCACGCCCGGCGAGGCGGACGGCGTCCCGCTGCCCTGGGGACGGCTGCATTTCGAGCAGATTGCCGCGGCCCTGACCGCCGATGGCCTGGTGGCCGAGCAGGACCGCGAGCGCATGCGGTTTTCCGCACAGGGCGCGCGCAACGCCAGTGAAGTGCATCCGCTGGTGCTGCTGTCCAACCTCAAGCTGACCGCCACCGGCGGCGGCGAACTGACCCTGGAACGCCTGACCGAGTGGCTGGCGCAGCGCACCGGCAGCCGTTACCTGCGCATCGACCCGACCCGGGTGGACGTCGCTGCGGTGACCGCGCTGGTGTCGCATGCCTACGCCCGCCGCCACCGCTTCCTGCCGCTGGCGGTGGATGCCGAGCGCGTGCTGGTAGCCACCAGCGAGCCGCTGGTGCAGGAATGGCGTCGTGACCTGCAGCACCTGACCCGCCGCCGCATCGAGCTGGCGGTGGTCAACCCGCTGGACCTGCACCGTTACACCATGGAGTTCTACGGGGTGACCCGCTCGGTGCGCGGCGCCCGTGGCGATGTGCGCGGCGAGGCCAGCACCACCCTGCCCAGCTTCGAGCAGCTGGTGGAGCTGGGCCGCACCGGCGACGTCAATGCCGACGACCAGCACATCGTGCACATCGTCGACTGGCTGCTGCAGTACGCCTACGAACAGCGCGCCTCGGACATCCACCTGGAGCCGCGCCGCGAGATGGGGCGCATGCGCTTCCGCATCGACGGCGTGCTGCACAAGGTGTTCGAAGTACCGCCAGCGGTGATGACCGCCGTGGTCAGCCGCATCAAGGTGCTGGGCCGCATGGACCTGGCCGAGCGCCGGCGCCCGCAGGATGGCCGCATCAAGACCCGCTCGCCGGGTGGCCGCGAGGTCGAGATGCGCCTGTCGACCATGCCCACCGCCTTCGGCGAGAAGTGCGTGATGCGCATCTTCGACCCAGATGCCGCGTTCAAGAGCATCGACCAGCTCGGTTTCAGCCCGCAGGAGGCCGCCGGCTGGAATGCGCTGGTCGAGCGCCCGCACGGCATCGTGCTGGTCACCGGCCCGACCGGCTCGGGCAAGACCACCACCCTGTATTCCACGCTGAAGCGGCTGGCCACGCCGGACGTGAACGTGTGCACGGTGGAGGATCCGATCGAGATGATCGCGCCCGAGTTCAACCAGATGCAGGTGCAGGCCAACATCGACCTGGACTTCGCCAGCGGCGTGCGCACCCTGCTGCGGCAGGACCCGGACATCATCATGATCGGCGAGATCCGCGACCTGGAGACTGCGCAGATGGCGGTGCAGGCCTCGCTGACCGGCCACCTGGTGCTGTCCACCCTGCATACCAACGACGCGCCCTCGGCGGTCACCCGCCTGCTTGACCTGGGCGTGCCGCATTACCTGCTGGCCAGCACCCTCAACGGCATCCTCGCCCAGCGCCTGGTGCGCACGCTGTGCCCGCACTGCAAGCAGCCACACAGCCTCGGCGCGGCCGATTGGGCGGTGCTGGCTGATAGCCATGCTGCATATCCAGATGCCGCCACGCCCTGTCGGCCGGTCGGTTGCCTGGAATGCCGGCGCACCGGATTCCTCGGCCGCATCGGGCTGTATGAGTTGCTGCCATTGGGTTCGCGGCTGCGCGGGCAGATCCGCGCCGACATGGACCTGGCCGGTTTCACCCGTGCCGCGCGGGCTGAAGGGCTGCGAACCCTGCGCCAGGCCGGGCTTGAAAAGGTGGCGCAGGGGCTGACTACAATCGAGGAAGTCCTGTCAGTGCTGCCGCCCCCGGATGAACCCAGCCCCGTTCCTGATCCTTGAAACCGGCCGACCGGTGCCGTCATTGCGCCGCTACGGGCGCTTTCCGCACTGGATCCGCGTCGCCGCCGGGCTGGAAGAACACGAGACGGTGGTGGTCGATGTCGAGCACGGTGGCGCCCTGCCCGACCCTCATGCCTTCGCCGGCGTGCTGGTGACCGGCTCGGCCGCCTTCGTCACCGACCATGCCGACTGGAGCGAGCGCAGCGCCGCGTGGCTGCGCCAGACCGCCCACGACGACCTGCCGGTATTCGGCATCTGCTACGGCCATCAGCTGCTGGCACATGCGCTGGGTGGCGAGGTGGCCTACAACCCGGCCGGCCGCGAGTCCGGCACGATCGAACTGGAACTGCAGCCGCAGGCCGCGCAGGACCCGCTGTTCCAGGGCCTGCCGCAGCACTTTGCCGCCCATGCCACCCATCTGCAGACCGTGCTGCGCGCGCCCGATGGTGCCGAGGTGCTGGCCCGTTCACCGCTGGATGGCTGCCATGCCTTCCGCTGGGGCCGCCAGGCCTGGGGCGTGCAGTTCCATCCGGAGTTCGCCACCCATCACATGCGTGGCTACGTGCGTGCCCGCGCCGACTGCATCGGCCGCCATGGCGGCTGCGCCCGCAGCATCGAGCGCGCGGTCAGTGCCGCGCCGCTGGCCCGCCAGCTGTTGCGCCGCTTCGTCCGCCAGGCGCGGCTGTCTTCAGCCCAGCCGGCGGCAAAACAGGGATAATCGGCGGCACGGGCAGCCGCCCGGCCCCCTCCTGTCCTTCCCGGATGTCCATGAAAGAGATTCGCAAGCTGCCGGCTTCGGCGGGCGCCCAGTGGTTGCTGGATACGTTCTCGCTGTACCGGCGTGCGCCGCTGCAGCTGGCCCGGATCGGCCTGACCTGGCTGCTGGTGAGCTGGGTGGTCACGCTGTTGTCGACGCTGATTCCCGGCGCTGCCGGCATGGCCGTGCAGCTTATGACGCTGGCCATTTCGCCGATCATGTTCGGCGGCATGCTGTATGCCGTGGGCGAGATCGATGAAGGCCGCCCGGGCCTGGCCTCGCACCTGCTGCAGCCGATCCGCGACCACCGCGTCAGCCACCTGCTGGTGCCGCTGGCGATCCAGGTGCTGGCGGTGCTGCTGCTGGGCGCGCTGCTGTTCCTGATGATCGGCCGCGAGGGCTTCACCGCCTTCAGCGAGGTCATGACCAAGATGGAAGAGATCAGCCGTAGTGGCCAGCAGATCAAGCCGGATGATGCGGCCGCGCTGGTCGCCAATCTGCCGGCCAAGCGCATCGCGCTGTGGATGCTGCTGGTGTTCCTGAGCGCGGTGGCGCTGTCGCTGGCAATGTTCACCCAGCCGGCGCTGGTGGTGTTCGACAAGCAGAGCGGCATGCACGCGCTGCGCCTGAGCCTGCAGGGCTGCATCGAGAACATCGGCGCGATGTTCGTGTTCGCCGTACTCGGCCTGATCGCCGCGTTCTGCATGTACATCCTGTTCGTGATCGTGATCCAGATCGCGATGCTGATCGGTGGCCCGCTGGCCGCCGCCTTCATCGCCCAGCTGGTGCTGACCACGGTGCTGATGCCGCTGTATGTCGGCGCGGTCTACGCCGCATGGAAGCAGATGTTCGTGCACCGCGGCAGCCGCGCGGCGCCGCCGATTCCGACCACGCCGACCTCGAGCGACGTGTTCCACGCCTGACCAGAACGCAGGTAGATCCACGCCATGCGTGGATAGAAAAGGGGACGGAGGGGATTAAGTCGTTTTTGCCTTTAACGACTTAATCCCCTCCGTCCCCTTTTTGTCTTTCAGGCGGCGGGCTTCTTCACTACCGACGACGGCACCAGCCAGCGTGCGGCGTGGATGCCCAGCTCGTACAGCAGGCACATCGGAATCGCCAGCATCAGCTGCGACACCACGTCCGGCGGGGTCAGCACCGCCGCCAGCACGAAGATGCCGACGATCGCGTAGCCGCGGCCTTCCTTGAACTGCTGCGGCGTCACCCAGCCCAGCAGCACCAGGATCACCATCGCCACCGGCAGTTCGAAACTGCCACCAAAGGCGAAGAAGATCGCCAGCACGAAGTCCAGATAGGCATTCGCATCCGGTGTGATTGCGATCACGTCCGGGCTGAAGGTGGTGAGGAAGTGGAACACCGCCGGCAGCACCAGGAAATACGCAAAGGCGCAACCGGTGTAGAACAGCAGCACCGATGACACCAGCAGCGGCACCGCCAGGCGCTTCTCGCGTGCATACAGACCGGGCGCGACGAACGCCCACAGCTGGTACAGCAGCCACGGTACCGCCACGAACAACGCGACGAAGAAGGTCAGCTTCAGCGGTGCGAAGAAGGCACCGGCCGGGTTGGTGGCGATCATCGTCTGCCCGTTCGGCAGCTGCGAGACCAGCGGTTCGGCCAGCGCGTTGTAGAGCTTCTGGGTGAACGGCAGCAGCGCCAGCAGCACCACGCCCAGGCCCAGCAATGCGCGCACCAGCCGGCCGCGCAGTTCCACCAGGTGTTCTACCAGCGAGCTCTCGCCGAAATCCTGTTCACTCATGGCTGGCGCTCCGTGCTCTGCGCCGGCGGCGGCGTACCAGTTTCAGCGGGCGCGGCCGAAACCGGCTCGGCGGCACCACCGTCCTGCGCTGGTTCAACGGCATCGGGCGCGGCGCTCATGTGCGGCGGCAGATCCGCGGGCGCCGGTGCACGGACTTGCTGCACCAGGTCATCGCCCTGCTGCTGCGCCTGCTGGGCTTCGCGACGGATCGCTTCACCGCTGGCGCGCAGCTGGTTCTCGGTGTCCTGCATGCCCTGGCGCACGTCCTGCATCTGCCGCTTGATGTCCTCGGCCTGCAGTTCGCGCTCCAGTTCCTGTTTCACCGAATCCCATTGATTGCGGGCGCGACGCACCCACAGGCCGGCGAAGCGGGCCGCCTTGGGCAGGCGCTCGGGACCGAGCACCACCAGGGCGACCACTGCAATCACCAGCAGTTCGCTGAAGCCGATATCGAACACCGCAACCGCTCCGGATCAGCGAGCGTTACGGTCGTGCTCGTCCTGCGCGGTGCGCGACGCGTCCTGGCTGCGCGACTCATCGCCCAGCTGCGCGTTCGGCTTGTCCTCGTCGCGCATGCCCTTCTTGAATTCCTTGACCGCCGAACCGAGGTCCTTGGCGCCGCTGGTCAGGCGCTTGGTGCCGAACACCAGCAGGACGATGGCCAGCACGACCAACCAATGCCAGATGCTGAAACTGCCCATAAAGACGCTCGTTACGTTAGTGATCAGGCTGTCGAGCATAGCGCACCGGCTGTCAGCCGGCGCGCGTGACGAAAGTCAGTTTCCGCCCAGCGTTTCCGTACGGATCTCGCCGTCATTCACCGGCTGGAAGCCCTGCTGCTGCGGCGGCGGGGTCTGCGGCACGTTCTGCAGCGGCGCGGTGGTGGCCTCAGCCGGCGCAGCCGGTGCTGCCTGAACAGGCGCCGGAGCAGCTGCCGGGGCGGCAGCCGGGCGCGGCGCGCTGCCGCCGTTGCCGCTGCGGTTGTTGCGCGCCGCGTAGGTGGCCTCTTCCAGGCGATCGCGGAAGGCGACCACATCCATCGACGGCGAACCGGCGGCGCGGCCTTCGAAGATCATCCGCGGCGTGGTGTTGCTGCCGTAGGCGTCCAGATTGGCGGCATCGTCGATCTGCAGCACCGCGCCATCCAGCGCGACGCCGGCAAACAGGCCGCGGGCGCGCGACCAGGACCAGATCTCGGCCTTCAGCTGGCCGTCGGTGGCCGCAGCAGCGTTGCGGCCCACCGGACCGGCGGCGACGCCAGCGTCGGCACCCAGCGTGAACTTGCCGTTGACCAGGTTGTCCAGGCTGCGGTCGTTGCGGAACACCAGCACCACATCGGAGGACTGCACGCCGGCCTGGAAGCCGATGCTGCCGCCGGTGAGCTTCACGAACACCGGGTTGGACCAGGCGCCGTTGGGCATGCGCACCGACATCAGGCCGTGGCCACGACGACCGCCAATGACCAGACCGGCCTTGATCGTGTCGGGAATGACGATGACCGCGCGGCCTTCGTCCAGCAATTTATCCGGAATGCCCTGTTCAGGGATTTCCTGGATTTCAGCCAGCACGCGCACGGCATTGCGCGCACGCTGGTCTTCCTGCGGCCCGGCCATGGCCTGGCTGGACAGCAGGCTGGCGGCGATCAGCAGGGCTTGGATCGGGCGACGCATGGCAGGCTCCAGAAGTCAGTCCATAGGAAGATATAGCAAGTCACTGAAATTAGTAGCGTTGTCATGAATCCCCAATGAGCGTTCCCTGCTCACATTGATGCGCGCTATGCCCGCAATCCGAACCCTGCATCCCGGCGCGACACCGGATCGGCGACAATACCGCCCATGCTCGACGCACCCGATACCGCCGTGCTGGCGGTCAACCTAGGCACGCCCGAGACGCCGACGGCCCCCGCCGTACGCCGTTACCTGGCTGAATTCCTGTCCGACCGCCGCGTGGTCGCGATCCCGCCACTGCTGTGGCAGCCGCTGCTGCGCGGACTGATCCTGCCCCTGCGCAGCAGTCGTTCGGCGGCCAAGTACGCCCAGGTCTGGCTGCCCGACGGCTCACCGCTGATGGTGCATACGCGCCAGCTGGCGCAGGCCATGCAGGCCCTGTTGCCGACCCTGACAGTGCGTCATGCGATGCGTTACGGCGAACCCGCGCTGGCCAGCGAGCTCGACCGCCTGGCAGCCGACGGTGCGCGCCGCATCGTGGTGCTGCCGCTGTATCCGCAGTACTCCACCACCACCACTGCCTCGGTTGAAGACCGCGTCGATGCTTGGCAGCGCCGCAATCCTGGCGTGACCGTCAGCCTGGTGCGCGACTATTCGGTCGATCCGGGCTGGGTCGAGGCCGTGGCCGGCTCGATCCGCCGCTACTGGGAACAGCACGGTCGCGGCCAGACACTGATGTTCTCCTTCCATGGCATCCCGCAGCGCCTGGCCGATGCCGGCGATCCGTATCCGCAGCGCTGCGAGGCCAGCGCACAGGCCATCGCCAAGGCGCTGGAACTGGGCAGGGACGAGTGGCAGATGGGTTACCAGTCGCGTTTCGGCCGCGAGCGCTGGCTGCAGCCGTATGCCGAGCCCAGCCTGTGGGCGCTGGCCGAATCCGGCGTGAAGCAGATCGACGTGGTGTGCCCCGGCTTCGCCACCGATTGCCTGGAGACGCTGGAAGAGGTCGCCATGGGCTTCACCGAAACACTGGCCGAGCGCGGCGCGACGATGCGCTACATCCCCTGCCTCAACGCCGAACCGGAGCACGCACGCGCGCTTGCGCGGCTGGCCGTGGCCTCGCTGGCATGAGTCTGCAACCGTTTGAACTGGAGGTCGGTGGCGCGCGCGTCGCCGGCCTGCGCAACCACGGCGATGGCCCGCGCGTGCTGGCCCTGCACGGCTGGCTCGACAACGCGGCCAGCTTCGTGCCGCTGGCGCCGCACCTGTCGTCGCTGCAGCTGGTTGCCATCGACCTGCCCGGTCATGGCCACAGCGCGCATCTGCCGGCCGGTGCCAACTACACCACGGCCGCCGCGATCTGCCACGTGCTCGACGTCGCCGATGCACTGGGCTGGGACCGCTTCAACCTGCTCGGCCATTCGATGGGCGCCGGCATCGCCAGCCTCACCGCCTCGGTCAGTGACCGCGTCGAGCGCCTGGTGGCGATCGAAGCGCTCGGCGGCCTGCGCGGCCCCGAGGAAGAAACCGCCAACCGCCTGCGCGAGCATGTGAATGCCACGCGCGCACTGGCACGCAAGCAGCTGCGCGTGTTCCCCGACCTCGCCGCGCCGATCCGCGCACGGATGATGACCAACCAGCTCAGCGAGCACTGTGCACGGCTGCTGGTCGAGCGCGGCGTGGAACCGGTCGAGGGTGGCTACCGCTGGTGCAGCGATCCGCGCCTGATGCTGCCCACTGCGATCCGTCTCAGCGAAGGCCAGATCGACAACCTGCTGCAGGCCATCGCCTGCCCGACGCAGGTGATCTATGCCACGCCAGCGCAGTCCTACTACCCCGAGCCGATGCGCAGCGATCGCCTGCAGCACCTGCGCGATGGGCGGTTGGCGGTGTTTCCCGGCAACCATCACCTGCACATGGAAGATCCGGAACAGATCGCAGGCGTGATCCTGCGCTTCTTCAGCAACGACAACGCGGGCTGAGCAAAGGTATCCGCGCGCTTCACTCTGCGCGTCTGCGGCCGATACATCAGTTGCGGGCCCCTGCGTCCGCAGCACGCAGGTCCGGTCGGGCCTGCGGCGTGTGTCTGGTTCTGCAAGGAAGTCCGCATGCCTGCTCCATTGCACCGTCACCCACAGGATGTGGCCGCGGTGTCCCGTCTCCGCGTCGCTGATCGCGTCGCATTCCCCGAATTCCCGGCTCGCGCCCTGGTCACGCACTCCTGCGTGCGCCGCGGCGTGGCCGTTGTCGTCTGCTGATCCAGGAGTCGCCGATGTCCGTTGCATCCTCCCGTCCCCCCGATACCGCCCGCCTGCCGCACCTGCAGCAGCTCGCGCACCGCGCTGACCGCCGCCTGCTGATCGGCAGCGCGGTACTGGCCTTGGCTGGCCTGGCGCTGGCCCTGCGCGGCCCGCAGGTGCAGGCCGCCGCGTTGGCGGCCGTCGCCGTGCTGCCAGCCGCGTGGTTGGGCGGGGCCCAGGCGGGCCGGGCCATCGCCCGCAACGGTCTGGCGTTGCTGTTGTCGCTGCAGCTGGCCGTGTTGTGCGCGATCATCAGCCTGTCGCCGGCATTGCCGATTGCCCTGCTGCTGGGCGTGCTGCTGGGCCATCGCGATCGCCTTCCGGTGTGGCTGGCCGGTGGCGTCGGTACGCTCGCCCTGCTGGCACCGCTACAGGGCGGTGCCGCGCTGTGGCCGACGCTGCTGCAGGCCGGCATGCTCGCGGGCCTGACCCTGTTCCTCGGCCAGGTCGCACTGCGCCTTCGGCAGCAGACCGAGGCCCTCGGCCACGGCCCGCGTCGGCTTGCCGCGCTCGCACGCGATATCGCCACCGGTGCCGATCTTGGCGCGCATGCCGATACCGGCGCCTATGCGCCGGGTTCACTGGCCCACGCCCTGGCCGACACTGCACGCCACGTGCAGGCCCAGCGTGGGCGCGAAGCCGCGTCACATGCCGAGAACGCGCAGATCCGCCAGGCCCTCGATGCCTCGCGCACCGCGATGATGATCGCCGACAACGACCATGTGATCCGCTACGTGAACCGCTCGGTGGTGGCACTGCTGCGCAACCAGCAGGCGACGTTGCGACAGGCCTTCCCCGATTTCGACGCCGAGCGCCTGGTCGGCAGCAGCATCCATCGTTTCCACGCCAACCCGGACCGCATCCGCGCGATCCTCAACGGCCTGCAGGTAGCGCACAACGGCAAGGTGCAGATCGGCCCGGTGCACTTCGCGCAGGTGGTCACACCGGTGTTCGACGCGCAGGGCGTGCGCCTGGGCTTCGCCGTGGAATGGCATGACCGCACGCATGAGCTCGCGCTGGAGAATGCCGTGGCCGGCATCGTCGCAGCGGCAGCGGCCGGTGACCTCGACCAGCGCCTGCAGGCCACTGAAGGCGCCAGCTTCCTCGATGGCCTGACCGGTGGCATCAACCAGCTGCTCGATACGCTCGGCAGCACCGTCAACGAAGTACGGCAGATGCTCTCGGCACTGGCCAACGGCGATCTGGATCGGCGCATGCACGGCGAGTATCACGGCGCGTTCGCTGCCATCCAGCGCGATGCCAATGCCACGGCCGGGCAGTTGGCACGCATGGTCGGCCGCATCCAGGAATGCGCGGCGTCGATCAGTACCGCCGCCAGCGAGATTGCCGCCGGCAACGGCGCGTTGTCCGAGCGCAGCGAGCGCCAGGCAGCGCACCTGCAGGAGACCGCAGCATCGATGGAGGAACTGACCGCCACCGTGCGCCAGAACGCCGCCCATGCGCGTGAGGCCAGTGCGTTGGCCGCCTCCACGCAGAACGCTGCCAGTGACGGCAACACGGCCATGCAGCGGGTGGTGGATACCATGCAGGCCATCGAAGGTGCCTCGAAGCGGATCGGCGACATCACCGGCGTCATCGACGGCATTGCCTTCCAGACCAATATCCTGGCGTTGAACGCAGCGGTGGAGGCGGCACGCGCCGGCGAGCAGGGCCGAGGCTTTGCCGTGGTGGCCAGCGAGGTGCGCGTGCTGGCGCAGCGTTCGGCGGCGGCCGCACAGGAGATCAAGAAGCTGATCGACGAAGCGGGCCGGCAGGTGGGCGAAGGTGCCCAGCTGGTGGCCGATGCCGGCCAGCGCATGCAGGGAATTGTCGGCGGCGTGGAGGATGTCAGCCACCTGATGCGCGAGATTTCTGCAGCGTCGCAGGAGCAGTCGATCGGTATCGAGCAGATCAACCAGACCGTGGTGCAGATGGATCAGGCCACGCAGCAGAACGCGGCGCTGGTGGAAGAAGCCACCGCTGCCGCACGCGAGCTGCAGAACCAGGCCGGCACGTTGACCGAAGCAGTCTCGGTATTCCGCCAGCAGGAACCGCTCGAGGTCTCGCGGGTCGCCTGATCCGGGCCTTCCATTCGAGTTTGATCAGGACGGCGCCCGCAGGGCGCCGTCTTTTTATGCGTGACCTGCCCCTGGTAGCGCCGGCCGCTGGCCGGCAACCGATTGCTGTGTTGGCCTGCTGTTGGTAGCGGCCAACCTTGGTTGGCACCGCTGCTCCTCGCAGGGGGTATCCACGCATGGCGTGGATCTACCGGGCGATGTAATGCCATCGGGTTGCTGGCCAGCGGCCGGCACTACCCGGTGTTTACCGCGCACAAAGTTGCCGGCCGCTGGCCGGCAAACGACCGCTGTGTGCGCCTGCTGTTGGTAGCAGCCAACCTTGGTTGGCGCCGCTGTTCCTCGCAGGGGGATCCACGGATGGCGTGGATCTACCGGGCGATGTAACACCATCGGGTTGCCAGCCAGCGACCGGCAATACCGGCATTTCGGGCGCACAAAGAAAAACCCCGCTGCGTGAGCAGCGGGGTTTTGGGTGTAAACCCTGGCGATGACCTACTCTCGCATGGCTTGAGCCACACTACCATCGGCGCAGCTGCGTTTCACTTCCGAGTTCGGGATGGGATCGGGTGGTTCCACAGCGCTAATTTCACCAGGGAGGCGGTTGGAGCGTCGCCATCCGATACAGCTGGATAAGGCGCCTGCCTCTCGTAGTTCTTGTGACGTAGCGTGCACTTGGATGCTCTTACGACGTTGTCGTAAAGCCAAGGCAACTTGAGGTTATATGGTCAAGCCGCACGGATCATTAGTATCAGTTA